>JBFXDK010000111.1:0-18434 GCA_050181195.1 Acetobacteraceae bacterium
CGATGTTCTGGAGCGGGCCGACAGCGCCGCCGATGAGGAGCAGGTGTTCGTCACCCTGACTGTCGCCGACCAGCTATGCGGCGTCCCGGTTCTGGGGGTGCGCGACATACTGGGCGAGCAGGCGATCACCCGCATTCCGCTGGCACCGCCCGAGATCGCCGGCAGCCTGAACCTGCGCGGGCGCATCGTCACGGCGATCGACCTCAGGCGGCGGCTGCAACTGCCGGCCGCACCGTCAGGCGAGAAGCGCATGTCCGTCGTGGCCGAACAGGGCGGCGAACTCTATGCGCTTCTGGTGGATCAGGTCTCGGAAGTCATGAGCCTGAAGTCGAGCGCCTTCGAGCAGAATCCGCCGACCCTGACGAAAACCTGGGCCGCGTTCAGTACTGGCGTCTACCGCCTGGACGGCCGCCTTCTGGTGGTGCTGGACGTGGGCAAGCTGTTGAACATGGCGGATGCGGGATGAGCCATCATGAAACGCACATGCCTTGTGGTCGATGACAGCCGCGTCGTGCGCAAGGTTGCGCGCCGCATTCTGGAAACCCACGGATTCGAGGTCTCGGAGGCGGCCGACGGGCAACAGGCGCTGACCGCGTGCCGCGAGGCGATGCCGGACTGCGTGCTGCTGGACTGGAACATGCCGGTAATGGACGGGATTTCCTTCCTGCGCCAGTTGCGCGGGGAGTTCGGACCGGACCAGCCGCCCGTGGTGTTCTGCACGACGGAAAACGACGCCGACCACATTTCCGCGGCGATCGAGAGCGGCGCGCAGGAATACATCATGAAGCCGTTCGATGAGGAGATCCTGATCGGCAAGTTCTCCCAGGTCGGCCTGCTGTGACGGTCCTGACGCGCCCTGCCCCGACCGCGGCGGCCGATCCGGCGGTCGCGCGCGTCATGGTCTGTGACGACTCGGCGGTGATCCGCGGGGCGATCACCCGCATCCTGGAAGCCGATCCGGCGATCCGCGTCGTCGCGAAGGCGTCGAACGGCCAGGCGGCACTGGACGAACTGCGGCGCACGCCGGTCGACGTCCTGGTGCTGGACATCGAAATGCCGGTGATGGACGGCATGTCGGCACTGCCCCTGCTGCTGCGCGCCGATCCGGGTCTGCGCATCATCATGGCCTCGACCCTGACCACCCGCGGGGCGGATATCGCCTTGCGGGCGCTGCGCCTCGGCGCCGCCGACTATGTGCCCAAACCGTCCTCGATCGGCAGTGCCAACGAGGAGTTCCGCCGCGAGATCCTGGAAAAGGTGAAGGGCCTGGCGCGCCTGCGTCGCCGTTCCCGTCAGCCGGTCTCGGCCGCAGCTCCGCCCGCAACCGCGCTGCCGCTGCGTCCGGCGCCGATGCTGCCCATGCGGCTGCTGGCGATCGGCAGTTCCACCGGCGGGCCGCAGGCGCTGTTCACTCTGGTGCAGGGGCTCGGCAAGGGGGTGAACGTGCCCGTGGTGCTGACCCAGCACATGCCGCCAACCTTCACGCCCCTGCTTGCGGAGCACATCACCAAACTGGGGGCCATGCCGTGCGCCGAGGCGCGTGACGGCGAGACGCTGGTGGGCGGACGCATCTACCTGGCGCCGGGCGACCGGCATCTGCTGGTGGATGGAGGACGAACAGGCCTGCGCGCTCGGCTGTCCAGCGATCCGCCCGAGAATTTCTGCCGTCCGGCGGTCGATCCCATGCTGCGCAGCGCCGCAGCATCCTGCGAAGGGCGCGTGCTGGTCGCGATGCTTACCGGGATGGGTCATGACGGGCTGGCGGGCACCAGGGCGGTGATTGCCGCGGGCGGTTCGGCCGTGGCGCAGGATGAGGCGACAAGCGTGGTCTGGGGCATGCCCGGCGCGGTGGCGCAGGCGGGGCTGTGCCATGCGATCCTGCCTTTGCCGCGCATCGCCTCGAAACTTCTCGATCTCTTGCGGATGGCACGGTCATGAGCGCTCCCCTGACCACTCAGGCCTTCGACACCCTGGCCGGGTTGCTGAAGGCGCGGTCCGGCCTGGTGATCGGGCAGGATAAGATCTACCTGCTGGAAACCCGTCTGACCGGGATCCTGAAGCGGGAAAAGCTGCCCGACCTGAACGCGCTGGCCGACCGGGTGAAGCGGCCGGGCGCCGAGGCCCTTGTGCGGGACATGGTCGAAGCCATGACCACGAACGAAAGTTTCTTCTTCCGCGACGATAAGCCGTTCCAGCATTTCCGCGCCCAGGCGCTGCCCAGGCTGGCGGCGGCGCGTCCGCCCGGTTCGCCCTTGCGGGTGTGGTCGGCGGCGTCATCGACCGGCCAGGAAGCCTATTCGCTCGCTATGATCGTGACCGAAAGCCGCGCGACGCTGGGTGACCGCAAGGTGGAGATCCTGGGAACGGACATCGCCCGCGAGCAGCTGACGCGGGCACGGGAGGGCCTCTACTCGCAGTTCGAGGTTCAGCGCGGCCTGCCCGTGCAGATGCTGGTGAAGTATTTCCGCAAGGAGGAGCTGAACTGGCGCATGAACGAGCAGATCCGTGCCATGGCGCAGTTCCGCGAGTGGAACCTGCTGGGGGATCTGCGGCCGCTGGGGCGCTTCGACATCGTGTTCTGCCGCAACGTGCTGATCTATTTCGACCAGCCGACGAAGACGCGGGTGCTGGAGGCGATCGCGTCGATCATGCCGCCGGATGGCCTGTTGTATCTGGGCGGTGCCGAAACGGTGCTGGGCATCACCGGCCGGTTCGCCCCGTTGCCGGGGGAGCGCGGCGTCTACGGGCTGGCGGGTGCGCCGGCCACGACCCCCACCACGCGCCTGTCCGCCACAGCGGCGTAGCCAGCCGGTTCTTGCGGCGAGCTGGCGGGAAGCAGCCGGCTCGTCTTCCGGCGCGGCCCGCCGCTATAGGTGCGACCCGGCAGGTCTGGTAGTCTCGCTCCCGCGCGGAGGGGGAGCATGCCCGTGGCAGAGATGTTCCAGGCTTCGGACGGCGTCCGGCTCGCCTGTCATGTCGATGACTATACCGACCCGTGGAAGCCGGCCGTTCCGCTGCTGATGCTGCATGCGGCGATGGGTTCGGCCAGGCGCTGGTACGCCGCCGTGCCGCCGCTGTCGCGACACTACCGGGTTATCCGGCTCGACCTGCGCGGCCACGGGGAATCGCAAGTGCCGCCGCCGTCCTCGCCGTTGACCCTGGACCGGCTGGTGCAGGACGTGCGCGAGGCGCTGGACCACCTGGGCATCACCGCGCCCATCCACATCGTCGGCAATTCCGCCGGCGGATACCTGGCGCAGACGCTGGCGATGCAGTCGGCCGAGCGGGTGCGCTCGCTGATCCTGTTCGGCTCCACGCCCGGGCTGCGCAACTCCCAGGCGCATACCTGGCTGCCGCGCGTGCAGAAGGAGGGGCTGCGCGCCTTCCTGGCCGCCACCATCGCCGACCGGTTCCCGCCGGGGCACGATCCCGGCAACATCGAATGGTTCCTGGATGAAGCCGGAAAGAACGACGACGCCTATATCGTCCGCTTTGTCGGGCTGATGTCGTCCCTGTGGTGGATGGACGAGCTGTCGCGCATCAGCTGCCCCACGCTGCTGGTGGCGCCTGGGGCGGAAACGGTGGGCCATGGCGCGGATTACCAGGAGATGCAGGCGCGCATCCCGGACTGCGACCTGATCACCTACGAAGGTCTGCCGCACAATATCTGCGACATCGTGCCGGACCGCTGTGCCGCTGATATCGTTGCGTGGCACGAGAAGCGTTTTCCCAACGGATAGGACGCCCATGAAACTGTCCGACATCGCGCAGGTGATCCGCAGCAAGAACGCGGGGCCGCGCCGCCTGACCCTCGATGTGATGTTCGCCTCCGACGCCGACTACCAGCGCGTCGCGCAATCCCCCGCCCTCAGCGCGGAAACCATCGGCCGGCTCTACCGCGTGCCGCCACAGGAGGTGACCATCATCCCCTACCCGATGGGCCGCGCGATCAAGATCGTGCTGGCGCGCAAGATCATGGCCGGGGACCCCGGCGACTTCGACGTCTATGGCGCGCAGCAGCACGCGCCCTTGCTGGGGATCGAACTATGAGCGCCTCGGGCCGCATCCTGGCGGAGATCCGCCGCAACAGACGGCCGATGCGCTTCCTCGGCGCCTCGGGCCAGTTGGGCTATGGCATTCCCACGCCGGCCTTCAACGCGGGGCTGGCGCGCAAGCCGGACCTGATCGGCTGCGACATGGGATCGATCGATATCGGCCCCACCTACCTGGGCAAGGGGGAGATGGCGACTTCCCCCGAATCCACGCGCCGCGACCTGCGCAAGGTGCTGCATGGCGCGCGGTCGCTGGACGTTCCGCTGGTGATCGGCTCCGCCGGGTCCGCCGGCGCGGCGCCGCACCTGGATGCGACGGTCGCGATGATGCGCGAGATCGCGGCCGCCGACGGGCTGCACCTCCGCATGGCGGTCATCCGCGCCGACATGGACCGCGCGATGCTGCTGGACGCCAACCGCCAGGGACGCATCGTCAGCTTCGATGACATGCCGGCGCTGACCGACACGGACATCACCGACGCGGCGCAGATCGTCGCACAGATGGGCATGGGGCCGTTCCGCCGCGCGCTGGAGATGGACGTCGATGTCATCATCGCCGGACGGGCTTGTGATACCGCGATCTTTGCGTCGCTGCCGACGATGCTTGGTTTCCCGACCGGCCTTTGCATGCACATGGCGAAGATCATCGAATGCGCCTCGCTGTGCTGCGTGCCGGGCGGACGCGATTCCATCCTGGCCGAACTCGATGACGAAAGCTTCGTGCTGGAAAGCATGAACCCCGAGCGACGCGCGACGCCGACCTCGGTCGCGGCGCACAGCCTGTATGAGCAGTCCGACCCGTTCACCGTCGTCGAGCCGGACGGCATGCTGGATCTTGCCAACGCGCGATACGAGGCGGTGGACGACCGCCGCACGCGTGTCAGCGGCGCGGCATGGCGCGACACCACCGACCCGACCGTGAAGATGGAAGGCGCGCTGAAGATCGGCGAACGCGCGGTGCTGCTGGCGGGATCAGCGGACCCGCGGTTCATCGCCAACATCAAGGGGCTGCTGCCGCAGTTCACGGACCTGGTGCGCGAACTGGTGTGCGAGGACCAGCCGCAGGACTACACGCTGCGGTTCCGCGTCTATGGCATCGACGGCGTGCGCATGGTGGCGCCCGAGAACGAGCCGCCGCCCGGCGAGGTGTTCATCATGGGCGAATGCATCGCGCCGACGCGCGAACGCGCATCGGAAGTGGTGCGCACCTGCAAGCAATACCTGCTGCACTACGGCTATCCGGGCCGGCTCTCCACGGCCGGGAACCTGGCCTTCCCGTTCACCCCGCCCGAGGTCTCCCTGGGACCAGCCTATCGTTTCAACGTCTACCACCTGCTGCGGGTGGCGGACACCGATGCGCTGTTCCCAGTGACGGTGGAAACCCTATAGCGCCGCAGGCTGCCGCAGCCCCATCCGTTCCAGCCGCGGCAGCACTTCCTGCACGAAATAGGGCAACTCCTTCAGGTAATCGACGAACGCCACGGTGCAGCCGGCCAGCCCCGTGGCGGTCATGCGGGCGATCTCCTCGGCCACGTCGTCGGGCGAGCCGACGAACGGGTACGACCCCGGATAGGCACCATCGTATTTCAGGCCGCTCGCTCGGGTGAACCGGTTCTCGAACGGGCGGGCGATCACCTGGTTGCCGCTGCCGACGGTGGCGCCGCGGTTGCGCCGGTAATAGGCCTGGCCGCTGACATCGGCCATCTCCTCGGCGAAGTAATGGAAATAGTCCTCGGCTTCCTGCCGTGTCGGCCGGCACACGACATGGCCCATGGTGAAAACCGAAATCGTGCGCCTGTGGCGTTCCATGTGTTCCCGCACGTCCTGAAGCATCGCCGGCACCTGGTCCAGTTCCGTGACGTTCAGGAACAGCACGTCCGCGGCGCGCGCGGCGAAGTCGCGCCCGCGCGGGGAAAACCCGGCCGACATCACCGGCGGCCAGGGGCGCTGCACCGACACCGGATCGGTCTGGCAGTGCTTCAACGTGAAGAACTGGCCGTTCCAGTCGAATTCCGGCCCGCCCTCCAGCAGCTTCGACCACACCTGGAACCATTCCAGCCCGTGGTCGTAGCGCGTCTCGGGGTCGATCGACACGCCATGCAGGTCGAATTCCGCCTGGTTCCAGCCGCAGACGATGTTCAGCCCGGCGCGGCCGTGGCTGACATGGTCGATGGTGGCGATCGCCTTGGCGCCGAACGCCGGCGTCACCAGCGGGACATGCACGGTGCAGAAGATGGCGATCCGCTTCGTCAGCGCGGCCACCGCCGCGCCATGCGTCAGCGTCTCGTACGACTTGCCGTAGATATTCGCGTCACCCTGGTAGCCGCGCCATTTCGCGACCGGCAGGATGAACTCGAACCCGGCCTCGTCGGCGATCCGGTACATCGCCATCAACTCATCCCAGTCCGCCCGCCACCGCTCGGGCGCTCGGCTCATGGTCAGGCCGCCGTCGCAATTGGCGCTGAAAATTCCCAGCTTGAAGCGGTTGGGTCCAAAAAGCGGATTGCGTGCGCGGGCGTCGTCCATCACTCGGCTGGCCTGTCGGTGAAATCTGCCGCGACGTTATCGCAGGATGGCGCTTCCGGCCACCTCCCGGCGGGTGATGGTTGCCGCCCCGGCACATGGACCTGCCCCGGCCCCTTCGATACAGTGGCGCGGAACGGACCAGGACGGGTCCGGCAACAGCGGGAGAGAGCAACCATGGCCGACAACGGGCAGATGATCATCGAACTGGACAGGAAGCGCATGCAGGCGATGGCGCAGAAGGATGTCGCCGCGCTGCGCAACATGCTGTGCAAGGGGCTGGTCTACACCCACTCCTCGGCACGGCTGGACACCAAGGATAGCCTGATCGGCGCGATGGAAAGCGGCAGCACCGTCTACACCTCGGTCGAGCCGTCGGACGTGAAGGCGCAGGACCTGGGCAACGCCGTGGTGCTGACCGGGGTCGCCGCCATCAGCGTGAATTCCGGCGGCAAGCCGAATTCCTTCAAGGTGCGGTTCACCGATGTGTGGGAGAATCAGGGCGGCACCTGGCGCATGGTGACCTGGCAGTCCACGCGCCTGGCGGACTGATACGCCATGCTGCCCGACCGGCTGCTGCTGGAAGCGCAATCCCTTCTGGCAGCCTGCCGGCAGAAGAGCATCCGGCTGGCAACGGCCGAGGGCTGCACGGGCGGGCTGATCGCCGCCGCGCTGACGGCGATCGCCGGTGCATCCGACGTGCTGGACCGGAGCTTCGTCGCCTATTCCAATGAGGCGAAACACGACCTGCTGGGCGTGCCGCTGGAACTTGTCCGGGACTTCGGCGCGGTCAGCGAGGAGGTGGCGCAGGCGATGGCCGAGGGGGCGCTGACCCGATCACGCGCCAATCTGGCCGTCGCAGTGACCGGCGTGACCGGCCCGGGCGGCGGTTCGGCGACGAAACCGGTGGGTTTCGTGTGCTTCGGCCTGGCGCAGACCGGGCAGCCGGTGGCCGGCATGCGGACAGTATTTCCCGGCGACCGGTCGGCGATCCGTGCCGCTTCCGTGGAGCAGGCCATCGCCCTGATCCATGCACGCCTGCGGGAGACCGCGTAGCCGGAAACACCTTGCGGCGGGACCATCCGGCTGGCACGAACCCCGCCGATGCGTGCCCCGACAATCAACGACCCCAGGTTGCCTGCCCTGCTGGACCGCGCCGGCCTTGTCTCGATGCTGCTGACGGTTCCGCTGCTGCTGCACGCGCGGGGCGTGGCCGAGGCGACGATGGCCGTCACGGGTCTCTGTTTCCTCGGCCGTTCCTGGGCATTGCGGGACTGGTCATGGCTGCGGACACCCTGGGTGATCCTGGGGACGGCGTGGCTCGTCTGGCTGATCCTGTGTTCCACGCCCATCCCGGCCCTGGGGTTGGGCGAAGGGGGCTGGAACTCCTTCGGCCAGGCGGTGATGACCGTGCGCTTCCTGCTGTTCGCGGCCGCCATGGAATTCGCCCTGCTGCGCAACGGCTCCGCCCGCCGCTGGCTGTTCGGGCTGGTCGCCGCCGCCGCTGCCTATATCGCGGCAAATTGCGTGTTCCAGTTCGTCGTCGGACGCAATCTCTATGGCTGGCCGCGTTACGGCGAGGGTGAACTGACCGGCCCCTTCGGCATGCCACGGGCCGGCCCACCCCTGGCCCGGATCCTGCTCCCCTCCATCCTGCCGCCGGTCGCCGCCTGGCTCGCTCGGCCCGGACTGCCCGCCAGGTTCGGCGCATACGGGCTGTTGCTGGCCAGCGTGGTGGTGATGGTCCTGATCGGCCAGCGCATGCCGCTGTTGCTGACGATTGGCGGCCTTCTGGTCGTGGCGGTGCTGCTGCCGCAGTTGCGTAAGGTGGTCCTGGTGGCGGGGGTGGCGATCGCCCTGCTGCTGGCCGCCTCGCCGGTGATCGCGCCCAAGGCGTACAACCGGCTGGTCGTGAAGTTTTCCACCCAGATGGAACATTTCGCCAGCAGCCATTACGGCCTGCTGTACACGCGCGGGCTGGAGATCGGGCTGCGGCATCCGATCACCGGCCTGGGCTTCGATGGATTCGGCACGGGCTGCGGGCAGCCGGCGTATTTCCGGCCGAGTTTCGATGGGCGGGAGCCCGAAGGTGGCGGCGCGAGAATCTGCTGGGTCCATCCGCACAACTACTTCGTCCAGGCCATGACGGATGGCGGGTTCATCGGGCTGGCGCTGTTCTCGGCCCTGTCGGTCGCGTGGCTGATCGCGCTTGGGCGGGGCCTGTGGCAGCGGCCCAATGCGCTGCGGATCGGCCTGTTCGCGTCCATGGCGGTGCAGATCTGGCCGATCCAGTCCACCACCGGGTTCATGGCGCTGCCGCTGGCCGGCTGGTTCTTCCTGCTGCTGGGCTGGGGCCTGGCCCTGGCGCGTTATCCGGATCCGGTCGAGCCCGACGCGCCGGACGCGCGAATGCCGTGATGAAGATCTTCGTCATCGGCAAGCTGCGCAGCATCACGCATTGGACCGAGGATTGCGTGGCGGGCTTCCGCGCGGCCGGCCATACCGTGCATCTGGCGATTTCCCGCAATCCGCGGATTGCCGTGGGGATTGAGCGATTGCTGATGTCGCGCTGGACCGGCGCATTCCCGGTCCGCCGCATCTGCCGCCAGATCCGGGCATTCCAGCCGGACCTGATCCTGGTGATCGATCCGTATGCCGGTCACGCCAGCCTGCTGGCGCGGGTCGCGGCCCTGCGCGATCGTCCGCCGATGGTGGGATGGGTGGGCGACCAGTATCCCGACGGTGCCCGTGACATCGCGGGCCTGTTCGATGCGGTGGCCTACACGGATACCGGGCTGCTCGCCCTGCACAGGGATCGGGGATTTGTCGCCGACGCCGCCTATGTGCCGCATGCGGCGAATCCCCGCCTGGACCTCGGCGTGGGCGATCCCGCGTCGCGGAATGCCCGGATGGTGTTCGTCGCCAATCCCACTCCCCACCGCTCGGAGGTGGTCGCCGGCCTGCGCGAACCGGTCGCGCTGTATGGCCCCGGCTGGGACGGGCAGGCGGACGGACGGCACGACGTGCACGCGCGCCGGGTCGGCATCGAGGAACTGGCGGCGATCTATCGCGGCCATCTGGCGGTGCTGAACATCCGCAACGAACAGAATGTGATGCATGGGCTGAACCAGCGCCACTTTGACCCCTGTCTCTCCGGAACGCCGGTCGTGACCGACAACCAGCCGGATGTGTCAGCCTGCTTCGAGCCGGGTCGGGAAATGCTGGTCTATCGGGATATCGACGAACTCAATGAGATCCACGCGCGAATGCTGCGCGAACCGGGATATGCGCTGGAAATCGGCAAGCGGGGACGGCGCCGGGTGATGGACCATCACCTGTACGGTCATCGGCTGGAGGCGTTGGCACGGCTCGGTGGCATCCCGCAGATCAGTGACAGGCGCAGCCGTCCGTAGGTCCATCGACGTTCAGGACCAGGTGATGGTCGATCCATTCCGCGACCAGCCGGCGGGCCTCATTGAGCGAGGCTTCCGGGTGGTGGATGCGATACAGCGCCGTGCACGCCTGGAACGCGGAGATATCATCCGACCCGACCTGGCGCAGCTCGCGATAGGCGGTCACCACGGCGCGCTCACAGCGTCGGTTTATGACGGTTTCCCGGCCCATTCTTGAACGTACTCCTTCGCTTAACTGCGATTCATTCGCAATGGCTTGGAAGCATAGAGGACAGGCCGGGCGTAGGGCAAGTGCGCGGACGTCAAGCCCGTATTGCGTGCAGGTCTGACTCGCTCAAGCCCCATGCCTTCAGGGTCTCGGCCACCGTCACCTCGCCGGGCGGCGTGGGATGGCCCAGCGGTGTGGATACGAAGCGCGGCGCCGGCGCGGGCTGGCGCATGCCGCCAACATCGATGAACGCGTCGCGCTGGACATTGTGCGGATGGGAATGCGCCTCATCCATCGACAGGACGGGTGCGAAGCAGACATCCGTTCCCTCCAGCCGCTGGCACCATTCGTCGCGCGTGCGGGTGCGGAAGATGTCCGCCAGCCGGTCCTTCACCTGCGGCCAGGAGTTGCGATCCCATTGCTGCGGCATCGTGGCCGGATCGATTTCCAGCCGCTGCAGCAGTTCAGCGTGGAACTTGGCCTCGATCGACGCGATACTGATGTATTGACCGTCGGCGCACTCGTAGACCTCGTAGAAATACGAGCCGGAATCGAGCTGGTTCTCGCCGCGCGGCGCCGGCAGGCGGCCGCCGGCCTTCATGGCGTAGATCGGCGTCATCAGCGACAGTGCGCCGTCCACCATCGCGGCGTCGATCACCTGGCCCTTTCCGGTGGCGCGCGCGGAAATGATCGCCGCCAGCAGGCCCACCACGACATAGAGCGCGCCGCCGCCATAGTCGCCGACCAGGTTCAACGGCGGGGTCGGCTTCTGGCCCTTGCGGCCGATGGCGTGCAGCGCGCCCGACAGCGCGATGTAGTTCAGGTCGTGCCCCGCGGCGTGGGCCAGCGGCCCATCCTGGCCCCAGCCGGTGATGCGGCCATAGGCAATCCGCGGATTGCGCCGCAGGCAGACATCGGGTCCAAGGCCGAGCCGCTCCATGACGCCGGGCCGGAAGCCCTCGATCAGGCCGTCGGCGCTTTCGATCAGCTTCAGCGCGAATTCCACCGACTCGGGCTTCTTCAGGTCGAGTCCCAGGATGGCTCGGCTGCGCTTGGTGAACTCGAATTCCTGCGACATGGGGACGCCGAGATCGGCCGGGCCGGTGCGGTCGAGGCGGATGACCGTGGCGCCCATGTCCGCCAGCATCATCGCGGCCATCGGGCCGGGACCGATCCCCGCGAATTCAACGATCTTCACACCTGCCAAGGGTCCCATCGCCGTTCCACTCCGATTGGTTGTCGCCGTCGATTAACGCCGGTTGGGCGCAGGAGCGCAATGCCGGCGGGATCGGAAGGCTGATGGGCCGGGGGGAGCCGGAGGCGGATCAAGGGCCGGGGCGGCTGGGGGCGTGCGCCGTTATCGCGGCGCCCGGCGCGACCGCCCGGGCACCGCGCCTGTACTCACTCCTTGTAGTCAGGCTCCTTACGGTCCAGCATCCGCTTCAGCGCGTCGAAATGCCACTCGCAATTCTTCCGTCCGCCATACACCGGCGCGGTGCGGCGATACGTGTCATACGTGTGGTCGACGACGTTCTGCGGCAGGTGCTTCAACGGCCGGCCTGTCCACATGGCATAGAGCTGCACCTGAGCCACACGCTCGACGTAATACAGCCTGTCATACGCCTCGGCCACGGTCTCGCCCACCGTCGCCACGCCGTGATTGGCCATCATCAGCACGCTCTTGTCGCCGATGACACCGGCCAGGCGCTCGCCCTCGGCCGGGTCGAAGGCCGGGCCGGTATAGGTTTCGTCATACGCCGTGTGCATCATCGTGCCGAGTTCGGTCTGGCCGATCGGCAGGATGCTCTGATCCTCCAGGCGCGCCAGCGCCGAGGCATGGGGCATATGCGTGTGGAATACCGCCGCCGCGTCCTGGATCAGGCGGTGGATCGGGGCGTGGATGCAATAGCAGGACTGCTCGACGATACCCTCGCCCGCCAGCACCACGCCGTCGTAGCCCACTTCCATGAAGCAGCTGGCGTTCACTTCCGACCAGTGCAGCCCGAACGGGATCTGGTAGTAACGATCGTCGGTGCCCGGCACGCGCAGGGTGAAATGATTGAAAATTCCCTCATGGAAGCCATGCATCACCGCCAGGCGATGCGCCGCCGCGAGATCGACGCGGGCCTTCCAGCGGGCGTCCTCCAGATCCAGTTCCTGCGTACCCGGTGCTTCCAACGGCATGACATGATTCCCACCGATTGATCGGCAGGGATCATGTTCCGCCGGGGTGGTCACGGTCAACAAGCCGCGGCGGCAATGCACGTATCAAGGGCAATGCCCGTGTCGATCAACGGTTTGGCCGCCGATCGAAAAAGGCGCCTTGCCAGATGGGATCGGTTCGGGCTAGGTCGCTAGCCGGCACTTTTCGCCGCGGTCATGTTGCCAGTCCGCCTCGGTGCGTTCTCTCCGGCATTTCCCATTGAAAAGCATCACGGTCCGCGACCCGCGGATCGCCGGCAACCCGGAGTCAGATCATGTCATCAGGCACAGTCAAGTGGTTCAATTCCCAGAAGGGCTATGGGTTCATCCAGCCGGATGATGGCTCGAAGGACGTTTTCGTGCATGTCTCGGCGGTCGAGCGTGCGGGGCTGCGCACCCTGAACGAGGGCCAGAAGGTCACGTACGACCTCGAGCGCGGCCAGCAAGGGAAGACCTCCGCGGTCAACCTGCAGGCTTCCTGAGTCCAAGCGCCGTTCGAGACCTGTCCGCGGCCCGGTTCCCAGGAAGCCGGTCCGTCCGGATCTGGTCTCGCGACCGCTGCCAGATCGCTATCGGCCGCCCGTCGTCGCACCGCACGTCGCCGGGCGCGTCGGTGCGCGCCCGATCATTCGTCGCGATCCGCGGTCCCAGCGGCCCCAATACCGTCGGGACGCCCGGGCGCGCGGCGTCCCGTGCCCATGGACGCATGACACATCCAGCATGCCGGTGCGGTGTGCCAACATTAATCCTGGGCCATCTCGCCCGCTGTCTTCACGCAACCCGCTTGCATCCCGCACAGATTCCGCTATTCCCGCCGCCCACGGGGAGAACGGGAGAGCACGGCATTGTCTGCCGCCAACGAATCCGCGCTTATCGAAATCGACGGCCTGACCAAGCGTTTTGGCGCTTTCACGGCCGTCGACCACGTATCGTTCCGAGTGACACGCGGTGAGGTCCTGGGATTCCTGGGACCGAACGGCGCCGGGAAATCCACGACCATGCGCATGCTGGCAGGGTTCATGATCCCCTCGGCCGGCACCGCCCGCATCTGCGGCCACGACGTCCAGCGCGACGGCGTCGCCGCCCGCCGAGCGCTGGGCTTCCTGCCGGAAGGCGCGCCGACCTACCCGGAAATGTCGGTCACCGCCTTCCTGCGCTTCTGCGCCAAGGTTCGCGGCTATCGCGGCAGCGAACTCGATGACCGAGTGCAGCACGCCCTGGAGCTGACGCGGCTGCAGGGCGTCCGGCTGCAGCCGGTGGAAACGCTCTCCAAGGGGTTCAAGCGCCGCGTCGGTCTCGCCCAGGCGCTGCTGCACGACCCGCCGGTGCTGGTGCTGGATGAGCCGACCGATGGGCTCGATCCCAACCAGAAGCATGAGGTGCGGACGCTGATCCAGCGCATGGCGCCGGAAAAGGCGATCGTCATCTCCACGCATATCCTGGAGGAAGTGGACGCGGTCTGCACCCGCGCCATGATCATCGCCCAGGGACGGGTCGTCGCCGATGCCACCCCGGCGGAACTGCAGGCCCGCCACCCCTCCGGCAAGCTGGACGACGTGTTCCGGCAACTCACAATGCAAGTCGCGGCGTGACGCCGACCCACCAGGGGCCCAACGGACAGCCATGCGCAACATCCTGATCATCGCCGGCCGCGAACTCGCGGCCTATTTCGCCACCCCCGTGGCCACGGTGTTCATCGTCATCTTCCTGATCCTGCAGGGCGCGATGACGTTCAACCTCGGCAACTTCTTCGAGCGCGGCCAGGCGGACCTCAACCCGTTCTTCACCTTCATTCCCTGGGTGTTCCTGCTGCTCATCCCCGCCATCACCATGCGCCTGTGGGCCGAGGAACGTCGTCTCGGCACCATCGAACTGCTGCTGACGCTGCCGGTCACGCAGGGCCAGGCGGTGCTGGGCAAGTTCCTCGCCGCCTGGGCATTCTGCGCCATCGCGCTGCTGCTGACCTTCCCCTTCGTCATCACCGTCAACATCCTGGGGCAGCCGGACAACGGCGTGATCGCGTCGGGCTATTTCGGCGCGCTGCTCATCGCCGGCGCCTTCCTGTCGGTGGGTTCGGCGATGTCGGCGCTGACCCGCAACCAGGTCATTGCCTTCGTGCTGGCGGTCGCCGTCTGCTTCGTCTTCGCCGTGGCGTCCTATCCGCTGGTGACGGAATTCCTGTCGAAGAACACCCCGGTCCTGGCGGAAATCGCGCGCCGCTTCGCGGTGCTGGACCGCTACCAGGCCTTCACGCGGGGACTGATCTCGTTGCGTGACCTCGTGTTCTTCGCGACCTTCATCGGGTTCTGGCTGTTCCTGAACACCGTGCTGGTCGATCAGCGGAAGGCGGACTGACCATGCGGCGCGCCCTCTTTTCGATCATCGGCGTCATCGCCGTCCTGGCGATCGTCATCGGCATCAACATGTTCGCCGACGCTCGGCTGGCCAATGTGCAGGTCGACGTGACCCGCAGCGGCCTCTACACCCTGTCTTCCGGCACGAAGCAGATCCTGGCCGGGCTGAAGGAGCCGATCACGCTGCGGATGTTCTATTCCCGCCGCCTCGGCAGCACCGTGCCGGTCTACGGCACCTTCGCCGACCAGGTGCGCGAGATGCTGCAGAACTATGCCGCCGTGTCGAACGGCAAGATCAGGCTGGAATTCTACGACCCCGAGCCGTTCAGCGACACGGAAGACCGCGCGCTGGCCTACGGGCTGCAGGGCGTGCCGCTCGATCAGGGCGGGGCACAGGTCTATTTCGGCCTCGCCGGCACCAACCTGCAGGACGATGAGCGCACGATCCCCTTCTTCCAGCCGGACCGGCAGCGCTTCCTGGAATACGACCTCACGAAGCTCGTCTATGAGCTGTCCAACCCGAAGCGCCCCGTCGTCGGCGTGATGTCGTCGCTGATGCTGGATGGTGATCCGCGCATGATGATGATGACGCGCGGCCAGGGACCGGCCGGCCAGCCCTTCGCCTCGATGCAGGTGCTGCGGCAGACGAACACGGTGAAGACCGTTCCCACCGACGCGCAGGTCATCGACCCCGACATCGAGGTGCTGCTGGTCGCCCAGGCGCAGAACCTGTCGGAGGCGACGCAATACGCGATCGACCAGTTCGTGATGCGCGGCGGACGGCTGATGGTGATGGTGGACCCGTGGAGCGAGGCGATGGCCTCCACCCCCTCGCCCACCGGACAGCCGCCCACCGATGCCTCGTCCAACCTGAAGAAGCTTTTCGATGCCTGGGGCATCGAGTTCGACCCCACCAGGGTCGTCGGCGACCTGACCGGCGCCTGGCGCGTGCGCGCCAGCCCCGATGAGCGGCTGCAGTCGGTGAACTATGTCGCCTGGTTCAATATCCGCGACGGGCTGAACCACGACGACCCGGCCACCGTGGACCTGACGCAGGTCACGGTTGCCTCGGCCGGCGCCCTGAAGAAGGCCGAGTCGGCGCAGGTC
The DNA here is from genome assembly GCA_050181195.1 of Acetobacteraceae bacterium. Classification (GTDB taxonomy): domain Bacteria; phylum Pseudomonadota; class Alphaproteobacteria; order Acetobacterales; family Acetobacteraceae; genus Rhodopila. Next base: position 15,860 of record JBFXDK010000111.1, read on the forward strand.
GAGTTCACCCCGCTGCTGAGCAGCAGCCCGCGGTCCGGCATGATCCCTGTCGAGCAGGTGAAGATGCCGCAGCCCGCGAAGATCCTGGCCGACTTCAAGCCTGAAGGCGGCCCCAGGGTGATCGCCGCCCGCGTGCGGGGCGTGCTGAAATCGGCCTTCTCCGGCCCGCCGGATCTGCCCGCCGACCAGAAGCGGCCCGAGAACTTCCCCGCCTACAAGGCGCAGACCGACGGTCCCGCGAACCTGGTGCTGGTGGCGGATTCCGACATCCTGGCCGACCGGTTCTGGGTGCGCATCGCCGATTTCTTCGGCCATCAGACGATGACGCCCTTCGCCGACAACGGCCCGTTCGTCGCCAACCTGGTCGGCACGCTGTCGGGCGGGGACGCGCTGATCGGCCTGCGCTCACGCGGCGACACGAACAGGCCGTTCGTCCTGGTCAATGAGATCCAGAGCGACGCCGAGGCCCGCTTCCGCCAGACCGAACAGGCGCTGCAGAAGCACCTGGAAGACGTGGAGAAGCAGCTGCGCACCCTGCGCTCGGGCACCGGTGAGGGTGCCGACCGCAAGGCCGAACCGGTCATCACTGCCGAACAGCGCGCCGCGATCGATGATGCCCGCCGCGACATCGTCGAAACCCGCCAGAAACTGCGCGCCGTGCAACTGGACCTGAACCGCGAGATCTCGGCCCTGGAGACCAGCCTGCGGCTGTTCAACATCGTCCTGGTGCCGGCCATCCTGGCGATCCTGGCGATCATCCTCGGGCTGATACAACGCAGAAGACGAGCGAGGGCACGCGCATGAGCCCGAGAACCCTAGCCATTCTGGTCGTGCTGGGCATCGCCGCCCTGGCCGGCGGCTGGTATTTCGGCACCGCCACGAAGCCCGAGCAACAGGTCGCGGTCGATGCTGGCCGGCTCATGTTTCCCGGATTGGCGCCCAAGCTGCAGAATGCGACGAAGATCGAAATCAGCAACCAGGACAAGACGCTGGTGATCGAGCGCAAGAACGATCGCTGGGGTCTGGCAAGCCGTGGCGACTATCCCGTGATCGACACCAAGCTGCGCGGGATGCTGACGGCACTGACCGAGCTGCGCCTGGTCGAGCCGCGCACCGCGGACCCCGAGCAGTTCGCGCGCCTGGGCCTGCAGGATCCGGAGGCGAAGGATTCCAAGGCCAACCTGCTGCGCGTGCTGGATGCGCAGGGTCAACCCCTGGTCGCCGTCATCGTCGGCCACCGGCGCGTGCGCACCCAGGCGAAGGTGGCCGAACAAGTCTACGTCCGCCGTCCCGGCGAGAACCAGACCTGGTTGGCCGAGGGATCGCTGCAGGTTGACGCCGACCCGCAGCTCTGGCTCGACCGCGACATCATGAACATCCCGCATACGCGGATCGCCACCGTCGCGGTCACCCACGGGGAGTCCTCGCTCGACTTCGCCGCGAAGGATGGCAAGCTGGTGGTGATGAAGCCCTCTGAACACCCGCCGTTGGAGGAGTACCGGGTCGAGGATGTCTGGCGCGCGCTGGAAACGCTGACCTTCCAGGACGTGCAGACCGATGCCGCCCCCGCCGGCGAGGCGATCGGGCAGAGCGAATTCACCACGACCGATGGGCTTGTCATCACGGCCAAGGTGCTGCGCGGCGAAAAGGATAGTATCCTGGCGCGGTTCGCCGTCGCCGGTGCGGACAAGGTGAAGGAGGAGGCCGAGCGGCTGAATGCCAGGCTGGCGGGGTGGACCTATCAGCTGGGGTCGTGGAAGGAGAAGGCGCTGGTGCCGGTGCTGGATGACCTGAAGAAGGCCGAGGAGAAGCCGGCCGCGGGCGATGCCGCCGTTCCGCCGCCTCCGCCCGTGTCGGCCACCACGCAGGCGCCGGACGCTGCGCCGCCCGCGCCGGCGACCACGGACGCGCCGGCCCCGGCCGATACCGCCGCGCCCGCGGCCGCCGAACCCCAGGGGAGCGAGGCGGCGAAGCCATGAGCGATCGCGAATATCCCACCCGGCCATTCATCGGGATCGGGATCGTCGTGATCAAGGATGACCACGTGCTGCTGTGCCGGCGGGGCAAGCCGCCGAATATCGGAAGCTGGACCCTGCCGGGCGGCGCGCAAGAACTGGGCGAGACCTGCGAGGCCGCGGCCCGTCGCGAACTGGCCGAGGAAACCGGCCTGACCGTGGGCGAGCTGCATTTCTGCGCCTATGTCGACACGGTCCGCCGCGACCCCGAGGGGCGGATCCGGTTCCACTACACGATCCTGGATTTCGCCGCGAAATGGGAGGCCGGCGAGCCGATCGCCGGCTCGGATGTGTCCGAGGCGCAATGGGCGCATATGGATCACCTGGAGCCCTACGGTCTCTGGAGCGAGGCGCACCGCATCATCGGGATCGCACGCCGGCTGGTGGGGGGATAGGGCGAGGCTCCGCCTCGCGCTCCGCCAGGGAGGGCGCTGCCCCATAGGCATCAGGATAAGGCATATGGGGAGAAGAAAGTACTTGGAGCGACGCGGCGAGGTGCGATTCTAGGGGTGGATGCAGATCCCCGCACCTCCCGCCTGGCAGGCTTGGTCGACTCTGAC
>JBFXDK010000112.1:0-1363 GCA_050181195.1 Acetobacteraceae bacterium
TGTCCGGCGGGGGGCCTGACGCAGACCTTGCGCGGTCCGGGTCAGGCCCCCCGCCGGACATCCAACGAACGAGTTGGGATCAAAGGGGCTGTGCCCCTTTGCGGAGGTCCAGGAGGCGGCGCCTCCTGGTCGGGGTCCGGGGCGGAAGCCCCGTTTCCCGCCCCCAACAATCCTCGCCTCGACCGGCGCCAGAGCCAGTGATAGCCTTTGCCCCGACAGCGCGGAGGAAACCATGCTGACCAAGGCCCAGATCGAGGAATACAACGAGGTCGGAGCGATCGTCGTCCCGGACATCCTGACCCCGGCGGAAGTCCAGCGCCTGCGGGACGTGACCGACGCCTTTGTCGAAGGTGCGCGCGGCCTTACGGCCCATACCGACATCTATGACCTGGAAGACAGCCACACGCCCGACAATCCGCGCGTGCGCCGGATCAAGAAGGCGCATGATGCGCATCCGGACTATGGCGCGCTGGTGCGGCATCCGAAGATCGTGGCGGCGCTGCAATCGCTGTGGGGGCCGAACCTCCGCTTCGACACCGCCAAGCTGAACCTCAAGAGCGCGGGGTTCGGCGCGCCGGTGGAATGGCACCAGGACTGGGCGTTCTACCCGCATACCAACGACGACCTGGCCGCGGTCGGGGTCATGTTCGACGACATGGCGATGGAAAACGGCCCGCTGATGATCATTCCCGGCAGCCATCGCGGCCCGGTCTATGACCATCATGCCAACGGCGTGTTCTGCGGCGCGATGGATCCGGCCAACCAGGACGTGGACTACGCCTCGGCCATCCCGCTGCTGGGGAAGGCGGGATCGATCACCATCCACCATGTCCGCGCCGTGCACGGCTCCGCACCGAATGTCTCGGACCGCGACCGCCGCCTGCTGCTGTTCCAGTTCCGCACCGCCGATGCCTGGCCGCTGCTGGGCTTCCCCGCCGGGATCGAGAAGTTCAATGCGCTGATGGTCGCCGGCGAACCGCGCGAGCCGCGGCTGGAGCATCTGCCCGTCCGCCTGCCGCTGCCGCCGGCCGCCAGGCAGGGGTCGCTGTACGAGAACCAGAAGGGCATGCGCAGCCGGTTCTTCCAGGTACCGGTCGCCGCCCGCGCCGCGGAGATGGCGAAGTGAACGACCAGACGGCACCCAGGCCGGCACCGCGGCCGGTGGAACCGATCTTCGACCAGACGCCGCACCCGTTCGGCGACGGGCCGGCCGATCCGCTGATCTACGACGCCACCGAAGCCGCCCGCCGGCAGCGGACGGTGAATTTCGCGGCCAAGCGCTACACCGACATGATGTTCGTGTCCGGCCTGGATCGCGCGACGGCCGACCGCCACCACCGCTGGCGGGCCGCGCTGGTGCCTG
>JBFXDK010000112.1:1463-18287 GCA_050181195.1 Acetobacteraceae bacterium
GCCGGGCAATTGTCGGTGCAGGCCGATCCTGGCGACCAGCGCGTGACCGTCATCTGGAACCGTCCCGGCGCGGACCCGATCATCGGATCCGCCGTCGCGCGTCCCGGCTATGGCGGCATCCTGCTGGGCCAGCACGCGGTGCCGCAGTTCGACCCGAAGCCGTTGCATCGCCATCTTCCTGGCGCCGGCAAGCCGTGGCCGCGGGGCGAGGCGGTGGATGACCATGTCACGCCGTCGCCGGCGCTGGTGCGCGCGCTCGATGCGTTCTTCGCGGGTTCGGCCGGCGCCTATGGCATCCTGATCGCCACGCCCGACCGCGTGCTGCTGGAGCGGTACAGCGCGTTCGGCGCGCCGGACCGCGCGACGCCAAGCTGGTCGATGACGAAGGCCGTCACCGCGACGGTGATCGGGCGGCTGATCCACGACGGCTGGCTGCGGTCGGTCCACGACCCCGCCCCGGCGCCGCTGTGGTCCGATCCGCGTGGCATCCACCGCCTGATCACGCTCGATCATCTGCTGCGCATGCGTTCGGGCCTGGGCTTTCCGGCGCTGCACGACGATGGGCGGGTGACGCTGGGTTTCGAGAACAGCGCCGTCTACCAGGACGGGGCGGATGCGTTCGAGACGGCGCAGCGCTCGATCGTCGCCGCGCTTCCGGGCACGGTGTTCCGCTATGTGAACAGCGGCATGAACGTGCTGGGGTCGATCATCCGCGACCTGATCGCGCGCCGCGGGCTGCCGTATCATGAGACGGTGTACGGGCTGCTGGCCGACCGGCTGGGCATGAGCAGCTACCAGCATTCGGCCGATCTCGTGGGCAACTTCATCGCCTCGGGCGCCGGGTTCGCCACGCTGCGGGACTACGCCAAGCTGGGCGTGCTGTATCTGCAGGATGGCATCTGGGACGGTGAGCGCCTGCTGCCGGAAGGCTGGGTGGATTACGCGCTGACCGCGACGCATACCGGCACCAGCTATGCCGCCTGCTTCCGCACCAATGTCGACCGCCTGTTCCCGGACCTGCCCGAGGACACCGCCTGGGCGTCGGGCGCGTCCGACCAGCGCATCTTCATCCTGCGCCGCCATCGGCTGACGGTTGCGGTTGCCAATGAAACCGATCACCCGATGGACCTGGGCGCGCTGAGCCGCGTGATCGCCACGTCCATCGAAACGCTTGTCTGATCAACAAGGGGAACCGTCATGACAGTCCGCAACATCGCGCGTGAGAAGCTGGAGCAGGGGCAATTGTCGCTGGGCGTCGGCGTGCGCATGACCCGCAGCGTGGAGATCGCCGCGGCGATGGCGTCGGCCGGGTTCGACTGGCTGTTCCTGGACATGGAACACGGCGTGATGTCGCTGGAGGCCTGCGCGCAGATTTCCACCGCCGCGCTGGCCGCCGGCATCACCCCGATCGCGCGTGTCCCGAACGGCGAGTATTCCATCGCCACCCGCGCGCTGGACAACGGCGCGCTGGGCATCGTGGTGCCGCATGTCGATACGGCGGCCGAGGCGCGCGAGGTGGTGGAAAAGCTGAAATACCCGCCGGTGGGGCATCGCAGCATGGGCGGCACCGGCCCGCATTACAGCCTGCGTTCGGCAAGCGTGGGGGAAGCGGCGCGGTCGCTGAATGCCGCCAACCTGACGGTGGTGATGCTGGAAACGCCGACCGCCATCGCGAACGCCGATGAGATCGCCGCCGTGCCGGGGGTGGATGTGCTGCTGATCGGCACCAACGATCTGTGCGCCGAGATGGGCATCCATGGCGACTTCGGCAACGACCGTGTGGCGGACGCCTATGGGAAGATGATCGCCGCCTGCGAGAAGGCCGGGAAGTTTCCGGGGATGGCGGGGATCTACAATGAAACGATCATGCCGCGCTACATCGGCATGGGCGCGCGGTTCATCCTGTCGGGCCAGGATGCGGCGTTCATGATGGCCGGCGCGCAGGCACGCACCGGCTTCCTGCACCGGACGCTGCGCGACATCCAGGAGAAGTCGCCGGACGTCGCGGCGAAGGAACAGGCCGCTTCTGTCTGAAATGGCGCCTGTCCCCGGGCCGGTGCCAGATGCGCCGCGTCCGGGGCAGGGGATCGGGCCCGGGGCAAAGGATCATGGGAAACGGAACCGTCCCTGGCCGACGGCGCGGCCGCCAGGGACGGTGAAAACGCCTAGCCCGCCTCGATGCGGATCAGCGTCGGCTCCTCCATCACCGTCTGCAGCGCCGCGATCTGGTCCAGGGCGGCGCGCATCTCGCTCTCCCGCGTCTCATGCGTCACCAGCACCACGGGCACCGCCTCGCCGGGCGCGCGTCCGCGCTGCAGCATGGATTCCAGCGATATGCCGTGGTCACGCAGCACCGCCGTGACATCGGCGATGACGCCGGGCCGGTCCACCACCATCAGCCGCAGGTAATACGCCCCGACATGCGCGCTCATGGGCACCGACGGCGCCGCCGACAGGGCCGATCCGGCCGCGCCCCAGACCGGCGTGTGGCGGTTGCGCGCGATATCCACGAGGTCCGCGACCACGGCCGAGGCCGTGGGTCCCTCACCGGCGCCGCGCCCTTCCAGCATCACCCGGCCGACGAAGTCCCCTTCGGCCACCACCGCGTTGAACACGCCGTCCACGCGCGCGATCGGCGCGGCGACCGGCACCATGCAGGGATGCACCCGCGTCTCGATCCCGGCCTCGATGCAGCGCGCGATCCCCAGCAGCTTGATGCGGTAGCCGAGCTCATTGGCAAAGGCGATGTCGAGCGCGGATATGCGGCGAATGCCTTCGACATGCACCGCGTCGAACGCCACCGGCCGGCCGAACGCCAGGGCGGCCAGGATCGCGAGCTTATGCGCCGCGTCGATACCGTCGATGTCGAAGGACGGGTCGGCTTCGGCGTAGCCCAGTTTCTGCGCGTCGGCCAGCACCTCGGCAAATTCCCGTCCGCGCTCGCGCATCTGCGTCAGGATGTAGTTGCAGGTGCCGTTCAGGATGCCGGCGATCCGCGACAGCCGGTTGCCCGCCAGGCCCTCGCGCAGCGCCTTGATCACCGGGATGCCGCCGGCCACCGCCGCCTCAAACGCCAGGGGCACGCCGCGTTCCTCGGCCGCTGCCGCCAGCGACGCGCCGCGTACCGCCAGCAGCGCCTTGTTCGCGGTGACCAGCGGCTTGCCCGCGGCGATCGCCGCCTCGGCCAGCGCGCGCGCCGGCCCGTCGGAGCCACCAATGAGTTCCACGACCACGTCCACCGCCGGATCCGCGGCGACCGCCACCGGGTCCTCGTACCAGCGCAGCCCGGCCAGCGAGACGCCGCGATCCTTCGTTCGGTCGCGCGCCGAGACGGCCGTGACCGCGATCGGCCGTCCCGCCCGCGCGGTGACGATATCGGCGTTGTCGCGCAACAGTTTCAGCACGCCGCCGCCGACGGTTCCCAGACCGGCAACGGCCACCGACAACGGGCGGGTCATGGGAAACGGCCCGGAAGGGGCGGGGGGCAGCGGAAAACCATGGTGATAAGTTCCTGTCCGTAGCGGTCCTGGGCGGACCGCGGTCATAGTACCAGCCGGCCGGGTAGGCTCAAGCCGATCGACGTCTGTTGATCGGCCTGATTTCCGGTCGCGCGCCTGGTTGGTTTACCGGCGACGCCGGGGGGATCAAGGGGGCGGTGCGCCGGCCGCCCCCCTACGGGCGGTTAGCGCCGGCGCACGAACTTGTCGACGCTGCGATCCACCGTCAGCCCGGCATAGATATCGCCCCGGGAATCGACGCCCACGCCGTGGACATGCCGGCTTTCCAGGCGCGTCAGCACGTTGCCCTTCGGATCGCGCACGCAGACATAGGCCGGCTTGTCCCCATCCTCCTGTTCGGCAATGTAGAAATTGCCGTCCTGGCCGCGCGTGATGTCGTTCGGCCCGCCCATGCCGGTCCATTGCCCCAGGAACTCGCCATCAGGCGTGAAGATCTGGATGCGCTTGTTGGATCGGTCGGCGACGTAGAGCCGCCCCTCGGGGTCGAAGGCGATGCTGTGCGGCAGGTGGAACTCGCTTGGCCCCTTGCCGGGCGCGCCCTTCGACCAGACCAGCGTCCCGTCGCGCGTGAAGCGGTGGATGCGGGCGTTGCGGTAGCCGTCGGTCACATACAGGTCGCCGTTGGGATGGGCGATCATTTCCGTGGGGTGGTTGAATGGGCCGGCGGCACGCTCCGCCAGCCAGGGGGCGCCGGTGCAGCCGGTATCGGAATGCACGCCGGGCTGGCCGAGACGCAGCAGCGGCTTGCCGTCGAGCGTGAAGGCCTTGGCGACGGAATCCGAGCGGTCCGTGGTGTAGGCGATCTCGCCGACGATCTTCATCCCGTGCGGGTCCCGGACCTCGCCGCTGCCCCAGGCGCCCAGGTAGTTGCCGTCGCGATCGAACACGACGACGGGCGGGTCCTTGCGCTGGAAAACGTAGATGCGGTCTTGGGAATCGACCGCGACCCGGCTGACAATGCCGAGCGGCTGGCCGGGAGGTGGTCTGAGGAAGTCGGGGATGCGCTCGTAGGTGTAGTCGGTGGATTGGGTCATGGGTGGGTTCCTCCACGACGTCATGGGGCGTAGCCGCCTTGGCCGGTTCCGAGCCGTACGGCCGTCCGTGGGGTCCGCGCCGCTGGCGCGAGGGCAGGGGACGCAGGCTCTCCGGCAAGCCTGGCGAGCGTAGAGCCGGGCGGGGCCGAGTCAAGAACGGGCCGGCGCGCCGCCGTGCGGCGGGCGCTTGCTTGCGGACCGCAAGGTCGCTGCGCGCCCCCGGCCCGAGCAACGCTCGTTACCGCTGCAACCGTTTCACCCTCAAGGACCGGAACCCCCGCTCGGCGCGGCGTCGACGCCGTCCCAGCCGGGGACCGGCGTGTCTATTTCATTCCCGTAATAGAAGCCGACACCGCCCGCGGGTCGCGCATCGGCCAGCGTCCGGCATCCACCTGCGTCATGAACGCGCCCACCAGGCGGTTGAACTCGTCCGGATCCTCGATGTTGATGGTGTGCCCGCAATTCGGCATCACCGACAGCGCCGCGCTGGGAATCGTCTGCTTCATCAGCAGGCCCGGCTGCAGGCAGGGCCAGTCCTCGTCGCCGGTCAGGATCAGCGTCGGCACCGTCAGCGCCTTCATCTCCTCGACCAGGTCGTACAGCGACGGGCGTTCCCGTTGCACGCCCAGTTGCGTGTTCCGCGCGCCCAGGGCCGAGTGTTCGGCCAGCTGCTGCTTGAACTCGGCGAAGCCGCGCGGGTCCTTGTTCTCGAACTGCACCCGCGTCGGGCCATAGGCGTATTTCTCGGCGAAGGCGGCGATGCCGTTCTGGTCCAGGAACGCTGCGATCGTATCCGCCTCGGCGCGGAACTTGTCCCGCTGGCCCTTCTCGGCGCCATAGCCGCAACCCGCCACCACCAGGGACCGCGCCCGCGCCGCATGGCGGAAGCCGAAATGCAGCGTGGCGAAGCCGCCCATCGACAGGCCCGCCACATGCGCGGTGTCGATCTTCAGATGGTCCAGCACCGAGGCGATGTCGTCGGCGGCCCTGGCCTGGGAATAGCTGGAGACCTCGGGCGGCACGTCCGACGGCGGATAGCCGCGCGCCGCGTAGCAGATCGCGCGATAGCGCTGGCCGAAATGCCGCATCTGCGGCTCCCACGCCCGGTGGTCTCCAGCGAATTCATGCACGAAGATCACGGGGATACCGGACCCGCTCTCCTCGTAATGCAGCTTCACACCATCATCGGTCGTGGCGAACGGCATGGGCTGGGTCTCCCGGGTTGGGGGGTCGGATTACACGCCGTAGACGGCGCGGGCATTGTTCAGGAAGAAGTCGCGCCGCTTCTGTTCGGGAACGGTCGGCGGCAGCACCTGCGACGGGTGGTCGAAATCCCAGTGCGGGTAGTCGGTGGCGAACAGCAGCCGGTCCCAGCCGATCCAGTCGATCGCATCCAGGGCGCGGGTGCGCGGCTCGGGTTCCTCCATCGGCTGCGTCGTCAGCCACACATGTTCCCGGATGTATTCCGAAGGCGGGCGCTTCACATGCGGCACTTCCACGCGCATCCGCGCCCATAGCCGGTCGAGCCGCCAGCACAGCGCGGGCAGCCAGGCGAAGCCGGCCTCGATCAGCACGATGCGCAGGGCCGGGAAGCGCTCGAAAATGCCTTCGAACACCATCGAGGTCAGCATCGTCTGGCAGGACTGGGCGTGGCCGACCATGTCCTCGAGGTAGAAGGACGGCCAGCCGCTGCCCGAGACGGGATAGCCGCCGAAGCCGAAGGCATGGATGCCCACCGGCAGTCCGGCTTCCGCCGCGGCGCGGTAGATCGGCCAGTAGCGCTTCTGCCCGGCGGGTTCCGCGGTGCGCGAGAGCATCAGCGCCTGGACGTAATCGGGATGCCCGGCCCAGCGGGCGATCTCGGCCGCCGAGGCCTCGCCATCCTCATAGGGCACCAGCAGCGACGCTTTCAGCCGCGGTTCTGGCTGCGTCCATTCGGCGACCTGCCAGCGGTTCATCGCCTGGCAGACGGCGTCGGACAGGTAGGCATTCTGGAAACTGCCGGGATGCGGGCGGATCATCGCCAGGATGCCCAGCGTGATGTTGTGCGCATCCAGGTGATGGCTCTGCATGAAGGACAGCGAACTGCCGGGCCGTCCGCCCTCGGGCGGCCAGGCGTCGCGGCGGGACGCGTCGGGCTGGCTCTTGGGGTAGGCGGGGCCGGTCTCGAACGCCTGTCGCGGCAGCGGGCCGAACGCGTCCAGGTGATCCTGCCAGCGCTTCTCCAGATAGGGATACAGGCCCTTCATCCCCTTGGCGGGGCTGTGGTGGATGTCGCAATCGGCGATGGCGAGCCGGCTCGCGCTGGCGGGTTCGACGATCGAGCGGTCCCGGATATCGACAGTCATGGCCGCGTCTCCTGCAGGGCGCACCCATCGTAGCGCATCGGCGGACGCTGTCAGCCCCGGGGATCGGACCTGTCGCATCGCCTGGCCGGCCCGGCGAACCGGACCCCGGCCGGGGATCGTCACATCCGGGGTGGTTCGTCCTCGGACGGGGGAGGCGGCGGCAACGGCACGTCCTGGTAGAGCTCCGCCAGAGGCAGGGTGATGCCGAGCTCCGGCAGGGCGATCTCTTCTTCCCCCAGGGCCACGACGGCAGCCCAGGGGCTGGATTGCCGCGAGAACACGGTTGCCGCCTGCTGCGTCTGTTCCAGAATGACATAGCGCTGGATCGAGGGGGTGTTGCCGTATTCCCGCATCTTGACGATCCGGTCGGTGCCGGAGGTGGAGGGGCTGATGATCTCGAACACCACGATGGGGTCGGACACCACCGTCGTGCCCCGTGGCAGCGGGCTGCACACCACGAATGCATCGGGATAGCGGATGCTGCCAGCGGCTTCGATTTTCAGGTGGCTGCCGAAGACGCGGCACGGGCCGCCGCGCAGCCTGTTGCTTAATGCCGTGATCAGGTTGGACTGGATCAGGGCATGTTCCGACGTCCCGCCGGTCATCGCCACGGGGCGGAACCCGTCGAACTCGTAACGCAGCGCCTGACGCTCTTCCCACGCCAGGAAGTCGGCCAGGGTCATCGGTTGCCGCAGCGCCATGCTCATGGGCGTCACCCTATCATGCCGCGCCACCGGCCACACCCGGATTTGGCGCAAGCGCCATGCTGTTTGTAGAGTATGCGCAACCGGCTGCCCCGCGGGGCGGCCTCCGCACATCATCCTGGGGCGAGGACGCACGCGACGATGAACGATCAGGTGACGGAAGATCCGCAGACCATCCTGGACCGTCTGGAGGCGCAGTCGGTCCGCTATGAATCCCCTTGCGGCGACGGCCGCATGGTCTGGCACCTGTGGGACAAGTCCGGCGGCACCGCGCCCGTCGTCGTGCTGTTCCACGGCGGAGCCGGGTCCTGGCGGCACTGGGTGCGCACCATCCCGGCGCTGGTGGACACCTACCGCGTGCTGGCGCCCGACCTGCCGGGCCTGGGAGAATCGGATTTTCCGCCTGATGGCGACAACGCCACGGCCGTCGCCACCATCGTCGCCGACGGCATCGACACGGTGATCGGCAAGGCCACACGCTATGACGTGGTCGGCTTCTCCTTCGGCGGCACCATGGCCGCCTGCGTCGGCGCGCTGCGTGGCAAGCATGTCCGCTCGGTCACCATCATCGGCTCCGCCGGCGTCGGCGCGCAGGGCAATCTGGGTTCGGCCGTGAAGCTGGAGAAGGTGCGCCACCTGCAAGGCGAGGAGCGGCGGCAGACCCACCGCATCAACCTCAACCGGCTGATGATCGCCGACCCCGCCAAGATCGACGAGCTCGCGCTGCTGATCCAGGACTGGAACACGATCCGCTCCCGCCTGCGCACGCCGGCGATTTCCCGCAGCGGCGCGATCCTGGAGGCGATCGACCGGCTGCAATCGCCGCTGAACGGCATGTGGGGCGAGCTCGACGCGCCGGCCAACCCGAAAGGGCAGGAGCGGGTCGCGTCCCTGAAGGCGCGCAAGCCGGATGCCGATATCCGCGTCGTGCCGAAGACCGGCCACTGGGCGGCCTATGAGTCGCCGGAGATCGTCAATCCCTGGCTGCTGGAGATGCTCGCCCGCACGCGGCCCTGACCGCACCGCGTTCCAGCCGCCCCTGGGCCCGACGGCCGTGCTCCGTCCCCGCTGCCCTGTGCCCCTTTTGTCGGGGCCTGGGCACCGCGCTTCGTCCGGCCTGACCCCACCGCATCTCCAGGGCAGAATTCCTGCCCATCACGAGGAACCGTTCCATGACCAGTTCAAGCAACATCAGCACCGGCCCCGGGGAGATGATGGGCAATGCCGGCCCGGGCATGCTGGCCGGCCTGCGCGTGATCGAAATCGCCGATGAACGCGCCGAATACACCGGCCTGCTGCTGGCCGGGCTGGGCGCCGAGGTGATCAAGATCGAACCGCCCGAGGGCAGCGCCACCCGCCGTATCGGCCCATTCCTTGACGACAAGCCCGGGCCGGATCGCTCGCTGTATTTCTGGCACTACAACCGCGCCAAGAAGTCGATTGCCATGGACCTGCAGGCCGCGGGTTCGCGCGACAAGCTGCTGCGCCTGCTGCAAGGCGCCGACATCCTGCTGGATTCCTCCTGCGGCGCGCTCAACACCGCGCTCGGCCTCGACCGGGCGGCGCTGAACGCGAAATTCCCGAAACTGATCACCGCGCGCATGACGCCGTTCGGCGATGACGGGCCGTGGGCCGATTTCAAGAGTTCCGACCTGATCCACCTCGCCCTGGGCGGGATCATGATGAACTGCGGCTACGATCCCGATCCGAACCTGGAATACGACACGCCGCCCATCGCGCCGCAGGTCTGGCACGCCTACCACATCGCCGGCGAGCAGCTTGCCACCGGCATCGTCGCCGCGGCGATCAACCGCCATCGCACCGGCCTGGGCCAGGACGTGTCGGTGGCGATCCACGAGGCGGTCTCGAAGAACCCCGAACTCGACATCATGAACTGGGTGATGCGCCGCGTGCCGCTGTGGCGCCTGACCAGCCGTCATGCGCTGGAAACGCCCAATGCCTCGCCGTCGATCGTGCATACCAAGGATGGGCGCTGGTTCATCTCGCACGGCATGGGGCCGCGCGACCTGAAGAACCTGGTGCCGTTGCTGTCCAAGTACAAGATGCAGGCCGACCTGCAGCCGCCCGGACCGGACGTGGACCTGAAGGCGCGCGCCGTTCCCGGGTCCACCGCCTCGGACGAGGCGCGGGCGCACATGCTGGACGTGGTCGGCCGCTTCATCCGGGCCTGGACCTACAACGACATGCCGTGGCTGGAGGCGCAGGAATCCGGGCTGCTCTGGGCGCCGCTGCGCAAGCCGCACGAGAACGCGGAAGACGAGCACTGGCTGGCGCGCAAGACCTTCGCCGAGGTGCACCACCCCGAACTCGGCCGCTCCTTCCGCTACCCGACGTCGAAATGGCTGGCCACGAAGACCAGCTGGCAGGTCGGCCGGCGCGCGCCCCTGGTGGGCGAGGATACCGAGACGGTGCTGGCCGAGGCCGCCCGGGCGCCCTTCGTGCCGGCGCAGCCGAAAGGCTATGCCGAACCGGTGAAGCATTCGGCGCTGCACGACAAGCCGTTCCCGCTGCAGGGCATCAAGATCCTGGATTTCGCGTGGTTCCTGGCCTCGGCCGGCGGCACGCGCTTCCTCGCGGCGATGGGCGCGGAAAGCTACAAGGTGGAGTGGAAGGACAACCCCGACACCCGCCTGGCGGCGATGGCCCCGGTGGGCGGGCGGGAGGCGCGCGACAAGGCGACCGGTCCGCTGCCGGGGGTCAAGGACCACGACATGGGCGGGCAGTTCAACAACAAGAACGCCGGCAAGCGCGGCATCTCGCTGAACATCCGCCACCCCAAGGGACTGCAGATCGCCAAGGACCTGGTTCGCATGTGCGACGTCGTGGCCGAGGGCTTCTCGCCGGGCGTGCTGCAGCGCCTGGGCCTGGGCTACGACGTGATGAAGTCGATCAATCCCGGCATCATCTATATCCAGCAGGCCGGCATGGGCGCGCACGGCAAGTATGGACGCATGCGCACGGTCGGTCCGGTCGCGGCGGCCTTCGCCGGCCAGGCGGACATGTCCGGCCTGCCGGAACCCGCGATGCCGGTCAGCTGGGGCTACTCGTATCTCGACTGGATGGGCGCCTATGGCTACGCGCTCGCCTTGCTGGGCGCGATCTACCATCGCGAGAAGACGGGCGAGGGGCAGTGGATCGACGCCTCGCAGTGCGAATCCGGCATCTTCCTGACCGGCGCGACGGTGCTGGACTGGTATGCCAACGGGCGGCCCTGGCGGCGCTACGGCAACCGCTCGCCATACAAGCCGGCGGCGCCGCACGGAGCCTACAAATGCCAGGGGCGTGACCGCTGGGTGGCGATCGCCTGCTTCACCGAAGACGAATGGCGGAACCTTGCGCGCGCCGCCGGCCAGGGCGCCTGGCTGGAGGACCGCCGCTTCGCGACACTGACGGATCGCCTGGCGCACCAGGACGCGCTGGATGCAGCGGTGGGGGCCTGGACGGCGACGCGAACCGCCGAGGACGTGATGATGATGCTGCAGAAGGCCGGCGTGCCCGCGGGCGTGTGCCAGAACTCCGAGGACCGGGTCGACCGCGACCCGCAGCTGCGGCATCTGAAATGGCTGACCGAGGTGACCGGGACGAAGATCGGCACATGGCCGGTGTATGAGCTGCCGATGAAGTTCACGCGCACGCCGGCCTATATCGGCGGCCCGATCGACCGCGGCGCGCCGTGCTATGGCGAGGACAATGAGTGGCTGCTGACGACCCTGCTGGGCATGTCCAGCTCGGATGTGGAGAAGTTGGCCGAGGAGGGGGTGATCTGACCGAGTCGCGATCGCGAACACGCGGATCCCACGATCGGGTCAAGTCCGATCGTGAGCGGCGTGTCCTGCTCGCGTTCATACGCAGCTCCGGCTTGCCGATCGATGAGGAGAGTGTCGAAAGCCGCTCTCCTCCCGAGCCGGATATCGCATGCAGGTCTCGTGACGGAGCCGTTTTTCACTTTGAGTTGGTGGAACTCGCTGAGCGAGAGATCAAGGAGAAGAGGGGGCGCTTCGGAGATCGGCAGCCTTCATACGTTCGCGTTACCGACAACACCGGTGCAATCCTGAGAAAGAAAGCTGCTCGCCGGTATGAGGCCTGCGGGCCGATCGATCTGCTCTGTTATGCATGCGGCAGCGTGAGACCGGACGATGTCCTCCGACTCGATGTTGCGCATTGGCTTGGTTCGGATCGGGGGCCGTTTCGGTGTGTTTGGTTCCTGGGCGAAACGGGAGCGTGGCTTGTGTTGGAGTGAGTTGTTCGAAATAGCTGACGCTATCATCTATCGGTGCGGGGTGCGCAATGACCTCGTTCAGCGATAGGGAGATTTCGTAACGAAGCCGCACTTGCGCCGGTTATCCAAAATCGTTCGGGGATCGCCGGGGAATACCTGCCTAAGATCGAATAATCACAATTCCGGCATTGACGGAACCGTTCTCTGGCCGGACCATAAGGCATGGAAGAGGTACTGCTCGGGCTGCTGTTCCTGGGGGCCGTAATCGGCGGCTGGGTCCTGGGCATCGTCGGATTCTTCAAGGCTCGACGAGCACTGGAAGAGACGGCGGGCCTGCGGCAGGAACTCGCGCGCTGGCGGGGCGCGCCACCCGCCGGGGCGCCGGCGCCGGACCAGATGTCCGAACCCGCGCCGTGGGGTCAGAGCGCTCCGCCCCCCGCGCCGACGGACCGCGCCGGCCCATTGCAGCCGCCGCCTCCGCGTCCCGATGAACCACCGGTCGCCCCCGAACCGGCCCCTGGCGCCGAACCGCAGCCGGCCCCCGCATCGGCCCAGCCCGACGAACCCTACCATGAACCGGAGCAGGCCGCTCCGGCGGGCGCGCCGCAGCCGCCCGCGCGCGACCTGGAGACCCTGCTCGCCACACGCTGGGGCGTGTGGTTCGGCGCCGCTGCCTTGCTCATGGCGGGCGTGTTCCTCATCCGCTATGCCGTCGAGCAGGAACTTCTTGGTCCCGCCGTCCGCTGCGTTCTGGCCGCGCTGCTGGGCGGGTCGCTGATCGGGGCGGGTGCCTGGCTGCGCTTGCGGCAGTTCGGCGGACCGGCCGACCAGGCGCCGCCGGCCCTGGCCGCGGGCGGCGTCGCCATCCTATTCGGGGCGGCCTATGGCGCCGGCCCGCTCTACGGCCTGATGCCGCCGGTGTTCGACTTCGTCCTGCTGGCGGGCGTATCGCTGGCCGGTCTTGCCTTGTCATTGCGTTTCGGCCCGCTCGTCGCGGCGGTGGGCATCGCCGGCGCCTTTGTCGCGCCCGCCCTGATCGAGACGCAGGACCCCTCGCTGCCCGGCCTGTTCCTGTATCTGCTGTTCGTCTCCGCCGCCGCCCTGGCGGTGGTGCGCTACACCGCCTGGGTCTGGCTCGGCTGGGTCACCACGATCGCCGGAGCCGTCTGGGTGCTGCTGGCGCTGGTCACCGGCCCGTCCGTCGATGCCTGGGCGCCCGCTTTCTTCGTGCCGGCGGTCGCCGCGCTCAACCTGGCCCTGCTGCCGCCCGAGGCGCTGGACCATCGCATCGGCCGCCGCCTCGCCTGGGTGCCGCTGGCCGTGCTGGGTGCCGCCGGACTTCTGCTCGCCACGGCGCAGGGCGACTGGGCGACCCGGGCGGGCGTGCTGCTGATCGCGCCGCTCACGGTCTGGAAGGCGAGGAGCGAGCCGCGCCTCGGCCTGCTGCCGTTCCTGCCGGCGGCGCTGTTCCTGCTGCTGCTCCTGGGCTGGGACGTCCGCGTCACCGACTGGCCGGATATCGCCCAGGTCGAGCGTCTCTGGACGCCCGTGGTCGTGCAGTCGCTGCTCGTCACCGCGTCGGTCATGGCCGGGTTCTTCGCGGCCTGCGGCATCTTCTTTCAGGGACGGGCGGAACGGGCACTGCCCTGGGCAAGCCTGACCGCCTCGGTTCCGGTGCTGGCGTTGGCGGTGTGCTACGCCCGGGTCGCACTGTTCCAGCCACGCTTCGGCTGGGCAATGTGCGCCTTCGCCCTGGCGGCGATCCAGGTCGGGCTGACGGCAGTGGCGCTGCGCGCCGCCCGCCCGGATGCCCGTCAGCTGGCCGGAGCGCATGCCGCCGGGGCGGTCGCCGCCCTGGCGCTGGGCACCGCGATGCTGCTGGCGGATTACTGGCTGAGCCTGGCGGTGGCGCTGCTGCTGCCCGCGCTGGCCTGGGTGGAGGCGCGGGCCGACCTGCCGCCGCTGCGCCGGATCGCCCTGGCGGTGGCGGCGGTGGTGCTGATCCGGCTGCTGGGGAACTGGTATGTGCTGGACTACGCCTTCGGCACCACCCCGATCCTGAACGGGCTGCTGGCCGCCTATGGTGTGCCCGCGGCGGCGTTCGCGCTCGCCGCCGCGCTGTTCCGACGACGCGGCGATGATCTGACGGTGGGCGTTCTGGAAGCCGGAGCGGTGGCCCTCGCCACGGTCCTGGTCGCCCTGGAGGTGCGCCATTTCAGCGGGGCCGGCGCGCTGGAAGGCGCATCGGACCCGTTCGCCGAGGCGGCGCTGCATGTCTCGTCGCTTGCCGTCGTGGCGCTGGCGACGCTGCGCATCGCCACGCGGCTGGGTCGTTCCGTGCTGGCGTTCGGCTGGCGCATCCAGGGCAGCCTGGCGTTGATCGGCGGGGTGGCGCTGCTGGTGCACAATCCGCTCACGACCGGGGCGCCGGTGGGTGACTGGCCGCTGCTGGACTGGCTGCTGCCGGCCTATCTGCTGCCGAGCGGGCTTGCGGTGGTGGCGTTGCGTGATCCGGTGTTCCGTCCGGGGGGCGTGCATGGCGGCCTGCCGTCACGCGTGCTGGCCGGCTACGCGCTGCTCGCCGGCTTCGCCTGGATCACGCTGGAAATCCGCCATCTGTTCCACGGGGCGTCGATCGGCTTCGACGTGGCGATGGAAAGCGCGGAACTCTGGGCCTGGTCCGGTGCCTGGCTGGCCTATGGCGCGGGGCTGCTGATCGCGGGCTTGCGCCTTGGGGTGCGTCCGCTGCGCCTGGCCGGGCTGGCACTGGTGGGCTTGGTCGCGGCCAAGGTGTTCATCGTCGACATGGGTGAGCTGCAGGGGCTGTGGCGGGTGCTGTCATTCCTGGGCCTCGGGCTGACGCTGATCGGTCTGGGCACGCTGTTCCGCCGCCTGTCGGGGCGACAACAGGGTTCTTGACCCCCGGCGGGCAAGTTCCGACGATGATCCCGCAACCCTGGCACAGCGCCAGAACGGGAGGAACCGATGGATCTGGGATTGAAGGGCAAGAAGGGCATCGTCTGCGCGGCCAGCAAGGGTCTCGGGCGCGCCTGCGCCATTTCGCTGGCGCGGGAGGGTGTGGAGCTGGTGATCACCGCCCGCACCGCGAGCGACCTGGAAAAGACCGCCGAGGAAATCCGTCAGATGACCGGCGTGAAGGTGACACCGGTGCCGGGCGACATCTCCACCGAGGAGGGACGCGCCGCCGCGCTGGCCGCCTGCCCCCAGCCGGACATCCTGGTGAACAATGCCGGCGGCCCGCCGCATGGCGATTTCCGCGAATGGGGCCGCGAGGACTGGATCAAGGCGGTGGATCAGAACATGCTGGCGCCGATCTTCCTGATCAAGGCGGTGGTCGACGGCATGTGCGAGCGCAAGTTCGGCCGCATCGTCAACATCACCTCGGCGTCCGTGAAGTCGCCCATCCCCAACCTGGGCATGAGCAACGGCGCCCGCGCCGGGCTGACGGGCTTCGTTGCCGGCCTCGCCCGGCAGGTGGCGAAGCATAACGTGGTCATCAACAACATCCTGCCCGGGCCGTTCCTGACCGACCGGCTGCGCAGCGGCGCGCTGGCCGCCTCGCGCCAGCGGAACGTGCCGGTGGACGAAATCCTGGCCGAACGCGCGGCGCATACGCCGTCGGGGCGGGTGGGCGATCCGGCCGAGTTCGGCGATGCCTGCGCCTTCCTGTGTTCGGCGAAGATCGGCTTCATCGTCGGCCACAACCTGTTGCTGGACGGCGGCGCGTTCAACTCCTCGATCGCGTAGCGGCAGGGGGCGGGGGCGGGCGCGCCGCACCCGCCCCACCGGCGGCTTGGTGCAGCCGGGGGCAATCCCAACCCGATCACGGTCCGCGGCGAACCGGGTCCACGGCTCGGCAACGGAGACGCAGCCATGAAGGTCCTGTTGACGGGCGGGGCAGGCGACCTCGGGCAGGTGCTGGTGCCGCTTCTGATCGGGCGCGGCATAACCCCGGTCATCCTGGACATCCGTGCGCCGGCCAATCCGGATCCGCGCGCCGTGTTCATCCAGGGATCGATCCTCGACCGGTCCCGGCTGCGGGACTGGTGCAAGGGGATCGATTGCATCGTCCATATCGCCGCCTGGCACGGCATCCATGAATCCGAGGGCCTGAAGGGCGCCTACGACTTCTTCGACCTCAACGTGCGCGGCACGTTCGAGATTTTCGAGGCGGCCGCGTCGCTGGGCATCGACAAGGTCATTCATATCTCCACCACCAGCGTGCACCGGCCCCACACGCTGTATGCACAAAGCAAGATCCTGGCGGAACGGATCGCCGAGGATTACCGGCGCAGCCGGACCATGAACGTGGTCACGCTGCGACCGCGCGGCTTCATCCCGTTCTGGAACCGCGATGTCTACACCCGGTTCAGCGACTGGGCGCGCTGGTTCTGTCGGGGCGCGGTGCATATCGATGACGTGGCGGCGGCGGTGATGCAGAGCCTGGACCTGGTGTTCCGGCAGAAGCTGGGCCAGATCCCGGTCCTGACGCTTGACAGTGCCTATGACTATACGGAAGCCGATCTGGCGGACTGGGACGCGGACGGTCCGGGTTCGACCTTCCGGCGATACTATGCCGAATACTACGACCTGGCGCTGGCCTACGGCCTGGATCCGGCGGCCAGGCCGACCAGGCTCGACATCTCCGATACCGTCCGGTGGCTGGGCTACAAGCCAAGCTACAGCCTGGCGAACCTGCTGGCGGAACTCGCCGCGCATGGCGACAACGGGCCGCCGCGCTGACCCGTCCCGGGACAGCATGGCGCGTCACCGGGGCGCGAAGCCCTGCGGGGCCATCGTGCCGGATACCGCATCCGGCGCCGACAACGCCCTGTTCATCGTTCCGGCAACTGCTATCCTGTTTGGAATCATCGCCGAATCGAACGGCCAACACGAAAGTTCCGGGAGCATGCTGATAGGCGCCATCCGCGCGATCGACCGGCTCAACGACACGGTCGG
>JBFXDK010000113.1:0-18274 GCA_050181195.1 Acetobacteraceae bacterium
CCATCTGCGTATCCACCGTATTGCCGTCGGCGGAGGGTTGCAGCGGGACGCGGTAGAGCAGATCTCCGTTCGACAGCCCGCGGTCCGATGTCGCCAGATGTCCGCCCGCGGTCTTCGCCAGCGGCAGTTCGTCCTTCATCACGCCGCCGAGGATCGACTTGAAGTCGACGTCACGTGCCTTGTACCCCGGCGTGTCCGCGTTGGCCAGATTGCCGGCGAGCACTTCCGCGCGCCGCCCGAATGTCTCCAGCGCCTTGGCATGAATCCCAAATGCATCATCGATCCTCGAAGCCATGTTGATGTCCCCGCCAAATTCCTTCTGGCAAGTTGATAGCAATCAACATGCCAAGAGCGAATGCCGATGCTGAAAGGGGTACAGGCCCTGCGTATGCCACCGCACCGTACCGGCGCCGGCAAAGTATCTCCGCCGGGCGGCAAGTCCGGCAGCCCCGCTGTGCCGGCCTTCCTAATATATGGACCTGCATCGCGTGCCTCACGGCGCGCCATCGCCGGATGCGGCCCCGCGCTTGCGTGTTGCAAGTCCGAGGCCGGCCGCGCCACCGTATATCCCTGCACTGGCACGCTTCTTGTATTCGTATGGACGGAAAGATGCGCCCGGATACACGGCGCAACAGAACTGGAGGAGCGATCACCTTGAACAAACCGGCCACCGCCATGCTTGTCGCACTGTCGATCGGAATCGCGGCGACGGCGCCGATCGGGCTTGCCGACGATACCGAGGCGCACGGGAACATCCTAGCCGCGGCGCGGGCATTCCTCGAGGGGCAGGTTGCACCGGACGCCAGGACCGAGATACGCATCGGCGCCCTCGACGCGCGCCTGCGCCTCGCCGCGTGTGAACTGCCGTTGCAGGGATTCCTCCCCCCCGGCGGGCGGCTCACCGGCAACACCAGCGTGGGTGTGGAGTGTCGCGGGACACACCCCTGGAAACTCTACGTACAGGCGTACGTGGCCGTGTACAGAACGGTGGCGGTCGCATCGGGTTATCTCGCTGCCGGTACTGTGCTGGATGCGGACAACGTGCGCATGGAAGAGCGCGACGTCACCACGGGCGCATACGGCTATCTGACGGAAATCGGCCAGTTGAGCGGCATGATCGTGAAGCAGCCCCTGCAGGACGGCCGTATCATCCCGCCGCGGTCGGTGGCGAAGGCGAAACTGATCCGGCGCGGCGAATCGGTCGTGATCCTGTCGCGGAACGGCGGGATCGAGGTGCGCATGAACGGCAGCGCGCTGATGGACGGGACCGAGGGCGACCGCATCAGGGTCAGAAATGCACATTCCAAACGGGTCATAGAGGGCCGGGTCGAGGCCCCGGGCGTGGTGATGGTCTCGATGTAATCCTGACACCAGGGCAATAGAGTCAAAATACCGTCGCTCACGCCGTTAACGAATTCAAGCACAGAGGAGTACAGGCAATGCCAATCGAAATCACGGGCCAGAATACCGCCCATACCGGGACCGCCGGCGAAGGCGCCTCGGTTCGGGCCCTCCCCATCGGCACGTCCGCCGGCGCGAAGGCCGGCGCGGGCCAGGAGGCCGGTTCCACGGACACGCTCAGCCTCACCGGCGCCGGCACCCTGATGCAGAAGCTCGACGCCGCCATCGCCGCCGCCCCGGTGGTCGACATGGAACGGGTCAACCGTATCCAGCAGGCGATCGAGAACGGCACCTACGAGATCGACCCGGCGCGGGTCGCGGAAAAGATGCTGGCCTTCGAGACCGCGCTGTACGGGCGCGGCGTGTAGCGGAGATCCGGGATGATCGGGAACGCACTGCTGCAGAACCTCGCCGCCTGTCTCGAGCGCGAGATCCAGGTGGGGGGACGATTGCTCGAGGCGCTGCGCGGCGAACACAAGGCGCTCGCCGCCAACGATCTCGCCCTGCTGAATGGGGCCGTTGAGCTGAAGAACGGGCTGATCGCCGCGATGCAGGCCTGCGGCGGCGAACGCAACATCCTGCTGCGCGAGGGTGGCTTCGGTAACGACCGCGAGGCGATGGACCGGCTGCTCGACCGGCATGACCCGCAGCGCCGGACCGGCATCCAGCGCGACTGGATCCGCCTGCTCGAGGTCGGCGCCGAGTGCCAGCGCCAGAACCTGATCAATGGCATCATCATCCAGGCCGGGCAACAGCACACCCGTCAGGCGCTGGCGATCCTGCGCGGACAGCCGGTCGTCGCCGGCGGAGAATACGGTCCTGAAGGGTCGCGCCACTCCGCGCCCAGCTCGCACCCCCTCGCCAGGGCTTGAACCCTGCGCTGCGCCTCGACCCAAGTCGCTGTCATCACGGACGATTATCCAATCAAACAACTCCGGAAAATCGCCGGCCCGGCTGGCCAAAGCGGTCCGGGCAATGCTAGAATCTGCCCTCCTCGTAAACGGGGGCAGCAGTACAACGTGGGGCGGTAGCTCAGCTGGGAGAGCGTCGCGTTCGCAATGCGAAGGTCGGGAGTTCGATCCTCCTCCGCTCCACCACTTCAATTGATCTCCCCGGCTGTCTCCAAGCCCTGTGGTTCAGAACACGGCGCTTGCGCGCCGGCATTGCCAACTTCCCCTTCCCCATGCACGACATATAGCGCCCCCCTGTGTGTGATTGACTTCGCACATAATCACGCGCCGGGGAAACCAGGTCGCCTCAAATTTCCGGGCCTGAAAAACTTAGCCCAAGGTAGCGTTGCCAACAGTAAGTGGCGGGTCGCCACAGCGCTTCTGCGTTGAAGGGACGCGCCATTTCACCTGCTGGAACAGCGCCCGCGCAGTTCTGCAGCGTCACGATTTAGGCGATTATGATCATACTTATGGTCTGATTACCCGCAGGCAACTAATCCGAAGGTCCGCGGTCAAATTTGGTGCACGTACTCAAATCGAACTCGGCTGAGTTCAGGAGGTAGCCATGAACGCACAGAAAAGCAGGCTTCGTGTCGTGCACAATATCTCGCTCTCGGATCGTGGCATACGCTGGGTCGCGAGTGCGACGCTGCTCGCCGCTCCGGCGTTTGATCTGGTCGTCTCCGGCGGCTCCTTCACCTGGTGGCACGGGATCGCAATGCTCCTGTCGACCTATCCGGGCCTGACCGCATTTCTCGGCTGGGACCCGGTGTATGCGCTGGTCGACTACAAGACGTGCGACCTCTCGGAACGCAACCAGTGCGGCACGCTGCCGTACCAGGTCGATGCGGCCTTTGGCAATCACCCGATTCCCAAAAATCAATACGACCACAGCCTTGCCGGCGCGCACCACGGTGCGACCCGGAGGAAAGGATAAAAAATCGCGTTTAGCCGCAATATTGCGGCGTATTTTCCCGTTGCCCCCGCCGACTCAGGCGGGGGTTTTTATTGGAGCGTATCGAACATCGGGCACGCATCTATGCAATGTCTGCATACTGATGCCGACGCGATCGCCGGGCCGTGACTGCGTTCCAGGTGATTGCGTCATCGTCAGGCGGCGCCTTCCGAGCTGATGTGAAGCACCCTGCCGCAGTGCTTGCAGTGCACGGCGTCGTGGTCGTGGCGCTTGAGGCCGCAGTCCGGGCATTCGTAGTGCACCTTCTCCGGACGAAAAATGGTCTGGATCAGGCGCAGGAACAGGGACAGCCCGAAGATCATGATCACCACCGCGAGCAGGTGGCCGCCGACGCCTTCCAGCGTAATGTCTCCGAAACCGGTGGTGGTCAGCGCCGTCACGGTGAAGTACAGTGCGTCCACGTAGTGGTGTATGTTGGGATTGCGCTCCACCTGTGTGACGTAGACGACGGCGGTCACGATGAACAGGAACACCAGCAGGTTGATGACGCTGAAGATGACGTCCTCGTGCATGCGCACGAAACGCGACTCCCGCCGCAGCATGACTAACATGCGATAGGACCGCAGCAGGCGCAGGGCCCGCAGCAGACGCAGCGCGACGAAGTTCTCGATCAGGGCCGACGTGAACAGCGAGACGATGACGATGAGATCCGCCAGACCCAGGATGCTGAATGACTCGCGCAGGCGTGCCTTGCTGATATAGACCCGCGCGGCATAGTCGATCAGATAGACGACGCCGATCGCCACCTCCACGCTGTGGAACTCATCGGCGTGGTGAAAAAAGGAAGCGGCGACGAAATACAGGATGGTTACGGCGTCGAACGCGAGCAGCCCCCAGCGGAATGTGTTGGACCGGCGGCTGCGGCCGTTGTAGAGGTCCTCGATGCGGGCATGGAGTTCCCCCGCCACTGCCTTCGTCATCGGCCTGCCGCTTCCCGGAGGCACATACGGACAAGATGCGCCATGGCGCACATCACTGATTCTCCACCCGGTACTCCACCGCCAGCGTATGGTGCGTACCTGGCGCGACGGTGACGACATCGTCCGCCGCATTCGCGCTCTCCACGCACACCATGTTGCGCCAGCCGTCCGGGCCGAAGTCGCCCATCTTGTCGGCCTTCTCGGTCCACGGCGTCCACACCACGGTCGAGTGGCTGCCGGTCTTCGCGATGCGGATGCGCCGGCGCAGTTGCGGATCCTCGATGACGCACTCGTCCGCAGTGTCCAGGTAGATGCGGTCGGTCTCGCCGGCGAAGGCGATGGCGCCCTCCTGCCGCGTGCGCGCGCCGCCGTCCACCTTGTCCAGATAGGCGCGCCCGTCGAGCCCTGTCACGCGCACCGCGCCGATATCGCCGATGTGGAAATAGGTATGCAGCGCCTCGCCAATCACGATCGGGTGGTCGTCCTCGTTGACAGTGGTGAGCGCCGCCTTCAGCGTCGCGCCGATCGTCACCCGCAGCTCGGCCCGCGCGCGGTGCGGCCACAGCGCCCGGGTCTGTTCGCTGCCGGGAAGCGTCAGCACGAGCTCAACCGTGCCGTCGCCGGTGATGCGTGCTTCAGCCAATTCCCACGGCACGGTGCGGGCGAAGCCGTGTGCCGGCAGCCTGGTATCCGTCGCGTGCGGACCGAACCACGGCCAGCATACCGGCGCACCGCCGCGGATCGACTTGCCGGGTGCGAGCTTCGCCAGCTTCGACAGCCATACCACCGGCTCGGCCTGCGCCTTCGGCCGCCACGTCATCAGGTGCGCCCCCTGCAGGCACAGCGCGGCCGCGGCCTGCGGGGTGTCGATGTCGGCGACGATCAGTCCATTCACGTCGCGGAAGCTGAGCTGGTGACCGGAGGAGAAACGCCGGGTCAGGGTGTCGACAGTGGTCATGGCTCTGGTCCTTGCATCAGTTGGACGACGGTTTTTTAACGTTGGGGACAGATTTATTTATCGGTGACCGATTTAACAATCAGCGCCATTTGCAGGCATTAAATAAATCTGTCCCCGACGTCGGTCCCCGACGTCGGGTTTTCGGCACGGGCTAACGCGCCTCGTTCTTCTCGGCGCTGCAGCGGCTGCAGCGGTACACAGTCACGAGCCGGCCCTGGCGGACGTCGAACTGCTTCTCCTGCACGATACGCCACTTGTGCAGGCCGTTGCCGCACAGGGTCCTGCCCTTCGCCTTCTGTTTCAGGTCCGGTTTCTTGAATGGAAGGATGTCCGCCAAGGTTCCACTCCATGCACGCGATTGACGGCTATTGTAACGCGATTGCCTCCGCGTGCTACATTGTTGCGGCATGATTCCGGAACCGGGCGCCGCCGTGGAAGACCGTAACGATACCCTGCGCATCGACAAGTGGCTGTGGGCCGCGCGTTTCTACAAGACGCGCGCGCTCGCCAGCGAGGCCGTCAGCGGCGGCAAGGTACACGTCAATGAACAGCGCGCCAAGCCGTCGCGCACGCTGCATGTGGGCGACACCCTGCACATCAATCGCAACGAGGTCGAATACACGATTACGGTACTCGTCATCACCGGCCGGCGCGGGCCGGCGCCGGAGGCGCAGAAGCTGTATCGGGAGACGGACGACAGCATCACGCGGCGCGCGCTGGCGGCCAGCCAGCGCCGCCTCACCGCCGGCAACGCACCGGCCCCGCAGCGGCGGCCGAACAAACGGGATCGGCGGCTGCTGATCGGTATGCGAAGGGGATAGCCGTGCGGGGATGGATAGAGTCCGCCCCCTTTAGATAACGCATCGGGGACAGATTTCAAATCTGTCCCCGGTTCCTTGTCAGATAACCCACACCCGTGAATGGCTCATGCCGCCGGGAACGGCTACGTTCTCGACCAGCTCGTCGCGCGCGGCGTCGATGACTGCCACTGCCCCGGCCTCGCCGTGGGAGGAGAACACCAGGGCGGTAGACCCATTGGCCTGGTGAAAGGCAAGTGAACCGGAGGATGTGCCAAGGCGCAGCTCGCGCGTCAGTTTCAGCGACGGCAGTGCGGTCAGGTCGAGCACCAGGAGCGCGTCGGCCTTGATGTTGGCCGCCTGCTCCGGGCTGCCCGAGCCGGAGGTGGTCAGGTACAGCTTGGTACCTTCGGGGTTGAAATAGTACTTGCTGATGTAGAGATCGGGCAGATCGAGCTTGTCGACGATGCGGTTGTCGGTGACGTCGAGCACGGTGAGTTTCGCGATCACGTGATTGGGATCGGACTTGCGGTCGGCCCCGCGGCCGATGATGTAGCGCCCGCCCGGCGTCATGAACAGGTTGCTGTGGCCCTTGAAGGGAAAACGGGACTCGATCCTGTTTGTCGCCGGATCGATCACGGCGACGTTGCCGTAGCCGTTGTTCAGGTTGTACAGCTTGCCGGTCAGCGGCGAATAGGCAAGCCCGTGCGGAAAGGCGTTGTTCGGCACCGCGGGCTCCGCCATGCCCTGCTCCTTGTCGGTCTCGCACAGGTTTATGGTGGTGATGACCTTGAGATACGTCGCCGCATCATCGGGCTCGTTGCCGATGACGGACAGGGTGCCGTCCTTCAGGCTGCTGATACAGGCGCGGCGCGGCACGCCCGGCGCCTGCGTCGACGGGTAGGTGAACGCCGCCTGGTGATGGCCGCGGCCGACGCAGATCGTCTTGAGGAACCGCGCCTGCGCGCTCGCGGTCTTCTCCACCACCGTCACCGAGGATCCCTGGTCGCCGCAGTTGAGCCGGTCGTTGCCGGTCTCCTTGTCGCCGTCGTTCATGAACCAGTCGCGGTCCGAATTCGGATCGGAATAGATATGGGCGGGGAACGCATCGGCCGGGAAACCCGGGTGGAGCTGGATCTGCTTGCTCTGCGGGTCGAGCAGGATGACGCGCCGGTCCTCGGCGAGTCCGACGAAGATCGGTTTGAGATCCGCCGCGCGGCCGGTCTCGGATTCGACGGAGAGCGGATCGACGCGGGTCGCGCCGTGGGTCCGGCTGACGACGCTGACGGATCCGGTCTTGCGGTTGCCGGCATAGAAGCCGAGGACGAAGCTGCGCGCGCTGGGCGAGGACTGGCTCATGATATTTTCCCTAGGCTTATGAAAACAAATGGGATTCCGGGCAAGCGGTTATTATACCCGAGAGGACGGGGCGCTGGCGAGGCAAGGCATGGTGGCGGCGCGTCCCGCGCGGCCATCCGCTGGCCGGGAGGCTGCTTCAGAGTTGTTCGACGTAGTAACCGCTGGACTTCAGGCGTTCGATGATGCCGTTGCTTCCCACCAGATGGCCGGCGCCGACCACCACGAAGGTGACGTCGTACTGGCGCGAGAGCCTAGCGATGGCGGCCGCCATCTCGACGTTGCGATCCAGGATGAGACGCCGGTAGAGGTGGTCGCCGCGCACCATGCGGTCAAACCCCTCGAACAGCACGCGGTCCATCTTCTCGGCATTGCCGTTCAGCCAGGCATCGAGCAGGTCGCCGAAATGGCGGCCGGCGTCGTCGATCTCGTGCAGCGTCTGCATCAGCATCGCCACCTGGTCCTCCTGCTCCAGGCCGCTCAGCAGATCGAACTGATAATCGGCCGACTCCAGTTCGACGATCGGCATCCTGCGCCCCGCCTCGCGCATGAGATGCAGGTCGACGCCGTACTCGGCGCTGTAGCCGAGCTGCTTCAGCACCGCGGCGGTCAGCGTCAGCGAGGCGAGCCAGGGATGCTGGCGCTCGACCAGCGCGGTGGGCAGGCCGAAGGTGCGGCTCACGTTTTCGAGTGCCTGCCACTCGGTCGGCTCCAGCACGGCCCTGAGCCCGGCCCCGTCGCCGTAAGACCCCGCCCGGAATATGCGGGCGGCGAGTTCATCCGGCGGGATCTCCAGGAGGTTCGCCTCCACCGCGAGCGCGTTGGCCGCGGCAAGGGCGTCATTGATGACTGCCGGCAGCGGGTAGATCCAGGGGGCGCCGAAGTGGAGGGAGCCGAGCAGGTAGATCTTGCCGCCGGCCGAGGACTTGGCCTCCCAGAAGATATGCTTGCCGGCCACGGGCCAGGCGTTGTCGAGCTTCGCCGCGGTCTCGTTGCCTGGCGCCATCCCGTCGCAGGTCGTCTCCTGGAAGGAGACCCGCCCTTCCTGGTCGACACATTTATAGATGAGGGCGTGCACCGGCGCGGGGCTCGCCCACAGCGCCAGCAGGACGAGGCACAGCGCGGCGCCGCCGGTACGTTCGCGCCAGCCTGCAAAGGAGATTCGATTCATAGGGTTACCGCCTGCGTATTTCCGTGGCCCATACGGCTGATATCGGCCCCGCCGCGAGCCGCTGAAGCGCCCGCAAGGGGCGCCCGGCCGGAACCCGGCGCTGACACCATGGAGGGATCCCGCCGGGGCGGGCCTATTCGGGAGACTTGTCGCGCTGCAGACGTTCCCGCCGCCCCAGCATGACGCCGAAGATCACCGGCAGCACGATCACCAACAGTACCGAGAGGGCGACGAGCGCGTCCGGCGACACGAGGTCACGGGTCGCCAGCAGGGAGAGCAGGCCGATCACCAGCGCCGCGCCCCCGCCATAGATGAGGAATCTGAGCAGGTCCTTCATTCCGTCCTTCTTCGCCAGGCGATCATTGAGACAGCGGACACATTGTACGCCCGGCCGCGGCGCCGGTACACCCGGACTCAGTGCACGCGGTTCAGGCCGTTGAGCGCGGCCACGCGGTAGGCCTCCGCCATGGTCGGGTAATTGAACGTGGTGTTGATGAAGTACATGAGGGAATTGGCGTCGCCCGGCTGCGCCAGGATCGCCTGGCCGATATGGATGATCTCCGAGGCCTGGTCGCCGAAGCAGTGGATGCCGAGGATTTTGAGCGTGTCGCGGTGAAACAGTATCTTGAGCATGCCGGTGGTCTTGCCCGAGATCTGCGCGCGCGCGAGGTGGCGGAACAGGGAATGCCCGACCTCGTACGGGATCTTCTCCGCGGTGAGCTCGCGTTCGGTCTTGCCGATGGAGCTGATCTCGGGAAGGGTGTAGATCCCGGTCGGAATGTTCTCGACCAGATAGGCCGAACAGCTGCCCTCCACCAGATGTGTGGCGGCGAAACGCCCCTGGTCGTAGGCGGCGCTCGCGAGGTTGGGATAGCCGATGACGTCGCCCACGGCGTAGATGTGCTCGCGCGTCGACTGGTAGCAGGGGTTTACGACGATGGAGCCGCGGCGGTTGAGTTCTACGCCGATCGCCTCCAGCCCGAGGCCGTCCGAGTTGCCGGCGCGCCCCTGCGCCCACAACAGGTAATCGGTGCGGATCTGCTTCTGGGACTTCAGGTGCAGCGTGACACCATCCGCGTCGGCCTCGACCTTTTCGTATTCCTCGTTGTGCCGGATCAGCACTCCCTGTTCCCGCAGGTGGTAGCTCAGCGCGTCGATGATCTCGTCGTCGAGAAAGGACAAGAGCTGGCCGCGCGTGTTGATGAGGTTCACCTTGATACCCAGACAGCGGAAGATAGAGGCGTATTCGCAGCCGATCACGCCGGCGCCGTAGATGGTGATGGAGCGCGGACTGTCGTCGAGGTCGAGGATGGTGTCGCTGTCGCGGACGCGCGGGTGGGTGAAATCAATGTCGGTCGGACGATAGGGCCGCGACCCGGATGCGATGATGAAGGCGTCCGCCTGCAGGCGCTTCCTGCCCTCGTTCGACTTCGCCACCTCGATGGTATGCGCATCGATGAAGGACGCGAACCCGTGGATCACTTCGACGTGATTGCGGCTGTAGAAGCCGCGCCGCATGCTCACCTGCTTCTCGATGACGCCACGCGCCGCCTGCAGCAGGTCCGGGTAACGGGTGCCGTTGTGGCGACCGCTGTCCATCAGTTGCTGGACGCCCTGGCGCAGCGCCTTGCTCGGGATGGTCGCACGGTGGGTGCAGTTGCCGCCGACCTCGGGAAGGCCGTCGACGATCACCACCCGCTTCCCCTCCTTGGCGGCCTTCATGGCGGCGCCCTCGCCGCCGGGTCCGCTCCCGATCACGATCACGTCGTAACGGTCAGACACGGAGGTGCACCAGGCTCATGGTTTGCGCGGCGGACACGGGATGCGCAGGGGGCTTACGGACGGATGCGCGGTTTCATAGCCCGGCAGGATAGCAAACAATCCGCCCGGGCGGAAATAAACCGGCGCCGTATCCGGCCGACCGGGACGGACGGGGAGATGTCCGGGCTCAGGCGGCGGTCAGGCCGCCGATCAGGGCGCGCAGCGAACCGATGTCACCGCGGTCGAGGATCTCGCCCAGGGCCGCGGACCCGTCGAGGCACAATGCTGTCGCGCTCTCGATGCTGGGGAAGGTCCACAGTTCCTCGCCCGCCTCGGTGTACAGGGTGACGGCGCGGTTCGGCCATTCCTTGACATAGATCTGCATGGGTTCGCCTCGTTTTCGCCGGGGGGACGTCGCGTCCGCGTTGACACGTCGCCAAAACTAGCCGGGGCGTGTGTCCCCCGGGTGTCACCCGCATGAAATTTTTATGACACCGGGGCGGGACGGGTGATTCACCCCGGACTTTCCGGCCGGCCCGGCATGGCCGGCCGGAGCACGGACAGGCCGGGTCCTTCCAGGTCGTAGGCCTTGCCGAAACCGCGCACGTAGCGCCCGGAACGCGGGGTGAGGCGGAATACGCGGAAATCGGGCAGCGCGCGCAGGACCGGGACGATGGCGCCGAACTCCGCCTCGAAGCGGTCCATCACCTGCGCCCACTCCGGCGCATCGTGCGCGACGGCCTCGGCCGTGCAGGCATAGCTCAGCCGCACGCGGGCGAACGGGTTGGCGGCTGCGCCCTCCTCCTGGAGGAACAGCAGCGCCGCCCTTCCGCTCCGCGCCAGGTTGCGGGTGTGGCGCGCAAGTCCGCTCACGCAGAGATAGAAACAGCCATTGGCGTCTGTGATATACGGGGCATAGCTCGCCTCCGGCCCGCCGTCCGCATCGACCGTCGCTAGCATCACGGAGCGGAAGCCGGCGCGGAAGCGCTCCGCCTCCGCCCCGATGTCGCCCGCGTCCTCTCTGTCGTCTGCACTCATGGCACATACCCTCGCAGGCCCTGCGGCCGGAACTGCAGTATCATAGGCGGCGGCATGAAGACCGGTACTGACCGGATTCTAACAGGCAAAGGACACCCATGCGCACACCAGCACCAGCACTGTCGCCGGCCCTGACCCAGCGCCTCTTCGCGCTGCTGGCGCAACCGACGGCTCCGTTCCGGGAAAGCCATGTCATCGAACACGTGAGCCGCTACTTCCGGCGCCACCGCGTGCCGTTCTTCGCCGACCCGCACGGCAACCTGGTGGTCGGCGCCGAGTCACGGCGCGAGTACGCGGACCTGCTGCGCAGCCGCGGCGGGCAGCCGGTGCGCGTCTTCGTCGCGCACATGGATCATCCCGGTTTCCACGGCGTGCGCTGGCTGGCTCCCGACCGCCTGGCCGTGCGCTGGTACGGCGGCTCGCCGGTCAGGCATGTCGCCGGCGCCCGCGCGCGCCTGGTGGGTCCGGAAGGCGTCGCCGGCAGCGGCGTCTTCGCACGCGTGCGCGCCAACACGTCCGGCTGGGGCATCGACAGCGCCGAGATCCGCCTGTCCCCGGCGCAGGCGAGCGCGCTGCGCGGCCGCGCGGCGCGTTCCCTCTGCGGGGGATTTGAATTCCGCGCCCCGGTCTGGCGACAGGGCGACCGCGTGTACTGCCCCGCGGCAGACGATCTCGTCGGCGTATTCGCCATCATGGAGACGGCGCGCCGCCTGTGGCGCGCGCCGCGCGCCCGCCCGCCCTTCCTCGGGCTGCTGACGCGCGCCGAGGAGGTCGGTTTCGTCGGCGCGGTAGCGCACTTCGAGCTCGGCTGGCTGCGGCCCCATACCCGCCCGCTGGTCGTCGTCAGCCTGGAGGCCTCCCGTACGCTGCCGGGCGCGGTCGTCGGCAAGGGGCCGGTGGTCCGCCTCGGCGACCGCCGTACCGTGTTCCAGCCCGACGGCCTCAAGGTACTGAGCGACACGGCGGCCCGCGTCCTGCCCGGCTGGCATCAACGCCGCGTCATGGACGGCGGCGCCTGCGAGGCGACGGCCGCGACCGTCTGGGGGCTGCCTGCCATCGGCATCTCGGTGCCGCTCGGCAACTACCACAACCAGGGCTTCGAGGGCGGCCCGGACTGCCCGGCCCCGGAAGGTCCGGCGCCGGAATTCGTCAGCTCGCGCGACGTCGCGGGCCTGCTGCTCCTGTGCCGCGGACTGATGCGCAAGGACCTGGACTGGGGCGATCCGTGGGCGCGGCAGCGCGCCCTGCTGCGCCGTACGCTGCGCCGCCACCGGCGCCGGCTGTGACGACCTTTCCACGCGCTGCGATTACGCTATAATCGCGCCATGCGGACCGGTTCCATGAGGCGCGCGTGTTGCGGTCGCCCGAACAATACGGACATCGAATGACGTCACGGCGCATCCAGATCCTGTTTGCAGGCCTCCTCCCGCTGTGCGCGGCCTCGACCGCCGCGGCGCAGGATATGACCGACGTGGCGGAAGACCGCGACATCGCATTCATCGAGCAATGCCTGCAGCGCGCAGCGGAGGAAAGGGTCAGCGAGGACCGGGTCGACGCCTTCATCGACCGGTGCATCGACGAATTCTACGCAGAGCGGGAACGAAACGCCGGCGCGGATAACGCGCCGCACGATGCCGGGATCCAGGATGGCGCGGACGCCGCCGCAAGCCCATCCTCCGACTAGCCCCGTGACCCAGCTTCCGGATTCATTCCGCCCCGCCGCGCGGGACGCACTCCGGCCGGTCATTGGACGCGCGCCGGCAAGATAGTATCATCGCGCGATGGAGCATCGTCTCAATCTCGACATCCTGCCGCAGCCCGACGAGACGACGTGCGGCCCCACCTGCCTGCATGCGCTCTACAGATATTTCAGCGACGAGATTCCGCTCGACCGCCTGATCGGCGAGATCCCCAGCCTGCGCGACGGCGGCACACTCGCGGTGTTCCTCGCCTGCCACGCGCTGCGGCGCGGCTACCGGGCGAAGATCTTCACCTACAACCTGGAGATGTTCGACCCCTCCTGGTTCAGCGGACAGGACGCGGACCTGGGCGACCGCCTGAGCCGGCAGCTGGTGTTCAAGAACTCGTCGAGCTTCAAGGTCGCGACCGACGCCTACCTGGATTTTATCGAACAGGGCGGCGCGCTGCGCTTCGAGGACCTGACCAGCGGCCTGATCCGCCGCTATCTCAAGCGCGGCGTCCCGATCCTGACCGGGCTCAGCGCCACCTATCTGTATCATTCGATGCGCGAGCACGGCCCGCTCTACGACGATGTGCGCGGCAAGCCGAGCGGGCACTTCGTGATCCTGGCCGGATATGCAGCGGAGACGCGTTCGGTGCTGATCATGGATCCGCTGCACCCCAACCCGCTGGCCCCGGGCCAGGTCTACGAGATCAGCATCGACCGCGTGCTGGGCGCGATCCTGCTCGGAGTCCTGACCCACGACGCCAACCTCCTGATCATCGAACCACAGGGGAAACCCGCGCAGCCCCATCATGTCGATATTCATAGTCGTTAACAACCCGGAAGACTGGCCGCTGAACATCCATGGCGCCGAGGTGATCGCCGCCAAGACCTATCTGTCCGACCCGCGCTTCAGCGACCTGCGTGGCCTGAAGATCTTCAACCTGTGCCGCTCCTACCGCTACCAGAGCGTGGGCTACTACGTCTCGCTGCTGGCCGAGGCGCGCGGCCACAAGCCGCTGCCGAACGTGAACACGATCCAGGACATGAAGTCGCAGACCATGACGCGCTTCGTGTCCGACGACCTGTTCGAGCTGATCCAGCGTACGCTCGCCCCGATCAAGTCGGAGGAATACGAGCTCAGCATCTACTTCGGACGCAACTTCGCCAAGCGCTACGAGCGCCTCAGCCTGACGCTGTTCAACCTGTTCCCGGCGCCGCTGCTGCGCGCGCGCTTCATCCACAACCGCACCTGGCAACTGCAGAGCATCGGTCCGATCGCCGGCAACGACATCCCGGACGATCACAAACCGTTCCTGCTGCAGACCGCGAGCGAGCACTTTGCCGGCAAGGGCCTGCGCCGGCGCACGCAGCAGGTGATGCGCTATGACCTCGCCATCCTGCATAACCCGGCGGAGCCTCAGCCGCCGTCCGACGCCAAGGCGCTGAAGAAGTTCATCAAGGCGGCGCAGCAGCTCGACTTCGACGTCGAGATGATCACCAAGAACGATTACGGCCGCATCGCCGAGTTTGACGCGCTGTTCATCCGCGAGACTACCGGCGTGAATCATCACACCTACCGCTTCGCGCGACGCGCGGTCGCGGAAGGCCTGGTGGTGATCGACGACCCGTTCTCGATCCTGAAATGCACCAACAAGGTCTACCTGGCGGAGCTGATGTCGCGCCACAAGATCCCGACGCCGAACACCAGCATCGTCAACCGCGGCAACATGCAGGCGGTGGCAACGACGATCGCCATGCCGTGCATCCTCAAGCAGCCGGACAGCGCCTTTTCACAGGGTGTGATCAAGGTCGGCAGCAAGGCCGAATTCATCACCGAGGCCACGCGCATGCTGGAAAAGTCCGACCTGATCATAGCGCAGGAGTTCATGCCGACGGCATTCGACTGGCGCATCGGCGTATTCAACCGCGAACCGCTCTACGCCTGCAAGTACTACATGGCGCACGGCCACTGGCAGATCATCGACCACAACAACGCCGGCAAACCGCGCGAGGGTCGCACCGAGGCCATCCCGATCGAGCAGGTTCCGCGCAACATCGTCTCCACCGCCCTCAAGGCGGCCAACCTGATCGGCGACGGCCTCTACGGCGTCGACGTCAAGGAGATCGATTCCAAAGTCTTCGTCATCGAAATCAACGACAATCCGAATATCGACTCCGGCCTCGAGGACGGCATCATCCAGCTCGATCTCTACAGCCGCATCATGCGCGGCATGCTGGCGCGCATCGAGGAAAGAAAGGGTGAACGCAAGTCGCGCTGACGACCGCCCGGATCTCGGCCTGTTCGACGCCTACGGCATCGAACTGGAGTACATGATCGTGGACGGCGAGCGCCTGTCCGTGCTGCCCGCGGCCGACCGCGTCCTCCATGCGCTTGCCGGCGAATTCGTCAATGAGGTGGAGACCGGCGCGCTCGCCTGGTCCAACGAACTGGCGCTGCATGTTATCGAGCTGAAAACCAACGGCCCGGTGCGTTCTCTCGCCGGACTGCACCAGACCTTCCAGCGCGACGTCGCCCGCCTCAATGCCCTGCTTACACCGCTCGGCGGGCTCCTGATGCCGACCGCGATGCACCCGTGGATGGATCCGGCGCGCGAGACGCGCCTGTGGCCGCACGGCCACAGCGCGATCTACCAGGCCTTTGACCGCATCTTCAGCTGTCGAGGCCATGGCTGGTCGAACCTGCAGAGTATGCACATCAACCTGCCGTTCGCCGATGACGATGAATTCGCGCGCCTGCACGCGGCCATACGCATGACGATGCCACTGATGCCCGCGCTCGCCGCCAGCTCACCCGCCATGGAAGGCCGTCTCACCGGCGTACTGGATAACCGCCTGGAGGTATACCGCGACAACTGCGCCCGTATCCCCTCGGTAAGCGGCCGCATTATCCCCGAACCCGCCTGGTCGCGCCGGGCCTACGAGACGGAGATCCTGCAGCGCATCTACCGCGACCTCGCCCCGCTCGACCCGGAAGGCGTGCTGCAGCACGAATGGGTCAACGCGCGCGGAGCCATCGCGCGCTTCGAGCGTAACACCATAGAGATCCGCGTACTCGATACGCAGGAGTGCCCGGCCGCCGACATCGCGGTGGCCGGGCTCATCGTCGAGGCGGTGCGCGCCCTGACGGAGGAGCACTGGTGCAGCCTGCGCCACTTGCAGAAATGGGACAGCGGACCGCTGCAGCGACTCTTCATGCAGTGCGTGCAGCAGGCAGACCATGCGGTAATCGAAGACGACCGCTACCGGGCTGTCTTCGGTTTTCCGGAACGCGGGCCCTGCCGAGCACGCGATCTGTGGCAGCATCTGATCGAAACGCTATTCGCGCAGGGTGCCGTTCCGCCGACGGAATGGCGGGACTGGCATCGGCTCTACCAGCGGCGCGGCTGCCTGGCGCGGCGCATCTCCGACGCGCTCGGGAAGGCGCCGGCGCCGGATCAGATGGCCGCGATCTATCGCCGCCTGTGCGATTGCCTGGCTCAGGGCGCGCTGTTCGATGGCTGACGCGCCGGTCCTGCTGCTGAGCTGCGAACATGCCGCGAACCGCATTCCGCCCGAGTACCGGCGCCTGTTCCGGGATCGCCGCTCACTGCTCTCCGGTCATCGCGCGTATGACTTCGGCGCCCTTGCCTGCGCGCGCGCCCTCGGCCGCAGCCTGCGCGCGCCGCTGATCGCCGCCGGCTACAGCCGTCTGCTGGTGGATCTCAACCGTTCCCCCGGCCATCCCGCGCTGTTTTCCCAAACAACCCGGGGCTTGTCTCAGGCCGGGAAGGAACGTCTGCTCGCGCATTACTACCACCCGCACCGCGCGCGCGTCGAACACGGGATAGGCGCGCACGTCGAAGCGGGACGACGCGTCGTGCACGTCGCCGTACACAGCTTCACCCCGGTGCTGGACGGCGTCCCGCGCCGCGCCGACATCGGGCTGCTGTACGATCCCGCGCGCCGGATGGAGGCGGCCCTGTGCCAGCGCTGGTGCACTGCCCTGCGGGAAGGCGGCGGCGGGCTCACGGTGCGGCGCAACTATCCCTACCGCGGCGTGAGCGACGGGTTCACCCGATATCTGCGCGCCCGCTTCCCTGCCACGCGCTACGCCGGCATCGAGCTCGAGATAAACCAGCGCCTCCTGCGCCGCGATGCCCCCGCCCGGCGGCGCCTGGCCGCGCTGCTGGCCGCCACCCTGCGGCTTGCCATGCGCGCATAGACGGCGGCGCGAAGTTTCCCGGGACAGGCGGCACGAAATGCCGCAGCGGTCACAGAATCCCTCCGCGCGCTGTTGATAATAAGGGCCATCCCCAAGTCGAGCCATCTTCCCAAGCGCAGCTCATGCGTTCCGTCCTTCCGGCTGAAGCCGGCAACGGCGCCAGGCTGCATCTGAAAACCACAGCGTCAACGGAGGCCGGTGAATAACATGGAGCACAGCACGACAGTCATGCATGAAACGGAAAACAGGCAGCCCGAGGAGGAACATATCCAGATCGCCGCCGAGGCGGAACGCGGCGCGGCACGCCCGTCCATCCTGATCCAGCTGTCGCAGGTGAGTTATCTGCGGGCGCAGACCTCGCATTACACCATCTTCGACCGCCGCTTCCTGTCGGTCTATCGCAAGCACTTCGGCGGGAAGGCGCGTCAATACTGGGTCGATCTCGCGCTGATCGATTCCACTCCCCATTTCTTCGTCAAAAACGACCGTCACTCGCTGTACACCTCCGGCGGCATGCTCGGGCTTTGCGCGATCCTTACGCTCGCCAGCGTGTTTTCGCGCATGCCGTGGTACGCGCATACCTGGAGCCCGCTCACGCTGCTGTCGCTGTGCGCTGCCGTGATCGCCCTGCTTGTGTTCGTGCACCGCTCGCAGAACCTGGTACGCTTCCACAGCCAGAACGGAGACGCCGTGCTGCTGGAAATGTACAACAACGCGCCGAACCGCAGGGAATTCGAGGTTTTCGCCCGCGAGCTGGTCCAGCACATTCAGGCGGCCCAGCGCAGCGACCGGCGCAAGCTCGATCAGAAACTGGGCGCGGAGCTGCGCGAGCATCGGCGGCTGCGCGACCAGGGCATCCTGTCGGAGGAGGTGTATGCCGGCGCACGCGACAAGATTCTGCGTCGTCACCGGCAGTCGCAGATGAAGGCGTCCGCCCCGCCGCCGGCAGCGACCGAGCCGGAAGATTCGGACATCATCGAGGTCACGGTGAGCAACGGCAAGTGGCACACCAGCACGGCCGACTTCGATCTGTTCGC
>JBFXDK010000114.1:0-17976 GCA_050181195.1 Acetobacteraceae bacterium
AGCTCGAGCGCGGCGGCGACCTTGCCGATTTCGTCCTTGCGGCCGGTACCGTAGATCGCGACCGAGAGATCGCCGTTGGCGATGGCCGACAGCGAGTCCACCGAGCGGGTCAACGGCCGGCTGATCGTGAAGGTCGAGACCAGGTAGCCGGTGACACAGCCGCCCAGAACCCCGCCGATCACGACGACAAGCATCACGATCTGCGTAGTCGCGGCGGCGGCCGATGCCGCATCGGAAATCTTCTCCGCTCGCCTACTGGCGTAGTTATTGAGCGTGGCCAACGCGTCTTCGACCTTGACCGCGTAAGTCTGGCTGTTGTCAGCGGAGGCAACGATGTTCCGGCGGGCATCACTCATCGCCAAATCAGCCATCCCCGCCTTCACGCGCTGAACCGTATCCGCGATCTGCGGCAGATAGGCCTGGAACGCGCGATCCACCTCACTGATCAGGCGAAGCTGTTCGGGTTCTGCGACCTGCTTCAGCTGGGCGAGTTGCTTTTCAAACTGCTTGCGGTTATCCGCGATCGATTGCTCGACGTCTCGCAGCCGCTCCTCGGTTGGTTCGGCGACCAGACGGAATTCCGCCTCGTTCATCAGTAGGATCGCCTTGTTGAGTCGCACGCCCTGCAGGGCTTCATTGCCCGACTTCTCGATATCATTGGTCGCCTGATCCAGTCTCTCGATATCCACGTAGCCGATGACGCCCACGGCAAGGGTGACCATAGACAACAGGAATATGACGAACAGGACCTTGTAGGAGATCTGCCAGTTACTGAATCTCATGGCTCAACATTCCACCACTTGTTGCCCGCCGGATGGCGTCGCTCTTACGCGTTGGAAAGTATCAGCCGAGCGTTAACAAAGTGTGCGCATTGCGCCCGCATGGCGCTCCGCGAGATGAATTCGCGCGGACATTTATGAGCCCCGCGACGGACGGTAATGGACCACCTCCGAAGAGTGCTCTTGGCGGGCCCGGCCGGGCAGCGTCGCGCGATCAGCAACGCCGCGCGCCCGCCGCCCCGGTATGTGGACCGTGTTAGTACGACTTCGGCAGATCCAGCACCCGCTCCGCCAGGTAGGACAGCACCAGTTCCCGGCTGACCGGGGCGATGCGCGGCAGCATGCTTTCGCGGAACAGCCGCTCAACATGATATTCCTGCGCATAGCCCATGCCGCCATGCGTCATCACCGCCTGTTCGGCGGCGCGATATCCGGCCTCGGCCGCCAGGTATTTCGCGGCATTCGCGTGTGCGCCGCAGTCCAGACCCTGGTCGTACATCCAGGCCGCCTTGAACGTGACCAGATCGGCGGCTTCCAGCTCCGCCCAGTTCTTCGCCAGCGGATGCTGGATGCCCTGGTTCTGCCCGATTGGGCGGTTGAACACGATCCGCTCGCGCGCGTAACGCGCGGCGCGCGCCAGTGCCGCCCGGCCGATACCGATCGCCTCCGCCGCCACCAGCACACGTTCGGGGTTCAGCCCGTGCAGGATGGCGCGGAACCCTTCGCCTTCCTCGCCGATCCGGTCCTCGACCGGGACCTGCATGTCCTCGAAGAACACCATGTTCGAATCGACGGCGTGCCGGCCCATCTTGTGGATCAGCCGCACCTCGGCCTTGGTCTTGTCGAGGTCGGTGTAGAACAGCGTCAGCCCGTGCGTCCGGCGCTTCACCTTGTCGATCGGCGTGGTGCGCGCCAGCAGCAGGATCTTGTTCGCCACCTGCGCGGTCGAGGTCCAGATCTTCGTGCCATTGATCCGGTAGTGATCACCGTGCCGCTCGGCCCGCGTCGTCAGTTCGGTCGTATTCAGGCCGGTATTCGGTTCGGTGACGCCGAAGCACGCCTTGTCCTTGCCGGCGATCAGCGGCGGCAGCATGCGCGATTTCTGCTCGTGCGTGCCATGCACCACCACCGGATGCAGGCCGAAGATGTTGATGTGGATCGCGCTGGCCCCGCTCATGCCCGCGCCGGATTCCGCGACCGCCTGCATCATCAGGGCGGCCTCGGTAATGCCCAGGCCGGCCCCGCCATAGGCCTCGGGCATCGCGATCCCCAGCCAGTTGCCCTCGGCCATCGCGTCGAAGAACGCGTTGGGGAAGGTCGCGGTGTTCTCCCGCTCGAGCCAGTACGTGTCGTCGAAGCGTTGACACAGCCGCGCGATCTGATCGCGGATCTGCACCTGGGCGTCGGTCAGGACGAAGTCCATGGCGGGACCTTTCAACGTGAACGTTTGCTTCCCGCTGTATATGGCCTCTGTGCCCGGACCGGAACCCGCTCGGCCGGAAGCCCCCAGCCACAGGTCCGCGGCGCCATCGCCGCCCCGGAAAAATCACGGCCACAACTACGATCATAGGATCGGTTAAGGGACGCTTAAGGCGAATCCGCCATGCTGCGCCCCAGGACTAGGTGCCGCGCGCCTGACGCCGCGGCCGGAACCCCGAGCGGAACCAACGCGCATGGACATTGGGACGATACTTCTGCTGGCCAGCCTGCTAATGGGCGCTGTGATCGGCGATGCCGCGTTGTTCGGCAAGACGATGCGGGTGCACTTCACCCTGCCGGCGTCCGTGACCAGTCAGGGCATGACGCAGGAAGCCGCGGAGCAGATCTTCATCTCCGAATTCGCCCGGCTTGCGGACATCGCCTACATCCTGCCGTTCCCCACCATTGCGCAGGCCAACAAGGACAGTCTGCTGTCCGTCGTAGCCAAGCCGTTGAAGATCGACCCGGTTGTCGAGGTGGTCCAGGGCAAGTTCGGCTCCGACATGGTCAGCATGAAGTTCGCGATGGTGAACGGGCCCGGCTCGGGGGAGATCACCTTGCTGTCGATGGTCACCAACGCGAACGGCCAGCCGCTGCGCTTCAGCATCAGCGGTCCCGAGCGTGAGCCGGACCGGCTGGTAGAGGCGATGGCACGCCGCATCGCCTCGGAAACCCTGCCGTACCGCGTTGCACTGTCGGACTATGAGCAAGGTGTGCGCGGCGACCCGACCGGGTTCGAGCGGGCGAAGGCGCTGTGCGAAAAGGCGCTGGCGCATGGCTTCGACCGGTCGACGGCAACGCAGCGCGTGATGCTCTACAATACCCTGGGGCTCATCGCGGTACACCACAATGATCTGGCGGCGGCTGAGCGGCTGTGGACCACCGGCATGCAGGTGCCTTATGCCAACGGCACCGCCTACGCCATCATCGCCGCCAATCGCGCCTTCCTCGCGATTGCGCGCCGCGACCCCGTCCAGGCCCGCGCGATGCACGACACGGCAATGAGCCTGCGGACGCTTCCCTACCTGGCATATTTCGACCATCACCTGGAAATGCTGGACAGCCTGATCACATGGGCCGAGGGCGACCTGACCGCCGCGGATGACGGCCT
The DNA here is from genome assembly GCA_050181195.1 of Acetobacteraceae bacterium. Lineage (GTDB taxonomy): Bacteria > Pseudomonadota > Alphaproteobacteria > Acetobacterales > Acetobacteraceae > Rhodopila. The sequence goes on from JBFXDK010000114.1 coordinate 3,370, forward strand.
TGCGATGGTGGGCCAGCGGCTGGTTGCCGACACCGCGCTGACCTATCGCGCGCATCTCGCGGCCGTGCGGGGGCGCACGGAGGAGGCGCAGGTGATGGCCGAGCGCGCGGTGTTCCTGAAGACGTTGAAGCACATTCATCCCGATTTGGCGGGCAGCGTGTTCTGGGTGAACCCGGCAGAGGGCGGGATCGAGCTGCGCCAGTAGCCGCTTGTCAGGCGTCTGGCGCGATACCGGTCGCATCGCGACCTTCGCGGCCAGCGCCTGGTCGGCAATGCCGCCTGAAGCTCCCCAGCATGGCCGGACCCGCGAGCCCGTCCTTCCCCGCCGCCGTTCGCGGCCCCATATTACCGGCATGTACAGCCAGGCCCTGAACCAGCGCGACACCGCCGCGCAGGACACCAGCCCCGAAGCCGACCGCTTCCAGGCCCGCATCGACGCCGAGGAACGGATCGAGCCGAATGACTGGATGCCGGACGCCTACCGCCGCACCCTGGTCCGGCAGATCAGCCAGCACGCGCATTCCGAGATCGTCGGCATGCTGCCCGAAGGCAACTGGATCACCCGCGCGCCCAGCCTGCGCCGCAAGGCCGCGCTGCTCGCCAAGGTGCAGGACGAAGGCGGTCATGGGCTCTACCTCTATGCCGCCGCGGAAACCCTGGGCATCTCCCGCGAGGAGCTGGTCGAGCAGCTGCTGACCGGGCGCGCCAAGTACAGCTCGATCTTCAACTACCCGACCTTGAGCTGGGCCGATATTGGCGCGATCGGCTGGCTGGTGGATGGCGCGGCGATCATGAACCAGATCCCGCTCTGCCGCTGCTCCTACGGCCCCTATGCGCGGGCGATGATCCGCATCTGCAAGGAGGAGAGTTTCCACCAGCGCCAGGGCTACGAGATCATGCTGACGCTGTGCCGCGGGTCGACCGAACAGAAGGCCATGGCGCAGGACGCACTGAACCGCTGGTGGTGGCCGTGCCTGATGATGTTCGGCCCGCCGGACGCGGCGTCGCAGCATTCCGACTCCTCGATGCGTTGGAAGATCAAGCGTTTCTCCAATGATGCGCTGCGTCAGAAATTCGTCGATGCCACCGTGCCGCAGGGTCACTACCTGGGGCTGACCTTCCCCGACCCGGCGCTTCGCTTCGATGAAGCAACCGGCCATTGGCAGTTCGGCGCGATCGACTGGGAGGAGTTCCGCCGGGTGCTGGCCGGCAACGGCCCGTGCAACCGCGAACGCCTGGCCGCACGCCGCAAGGCGCATGACGACGGCGCCTGGGTGCGTGACGCGGCGGCAGCCTTCGCCGGGAAACAACGAACCCCGCAGCGGAAGGCCGCCTGACATGGCGACGCAGCCGACGCCGCTGTGGGAAGTGTTCATCCGCGCCCGGAACGGCCTGTCGCACCGCCATGTCGGCTCGGTGCACGCCGAGGACGCGACCATGGCCCTGCAGGCCGCGCGCGATGTCTACACGCGCCGGGGCGAGGGATTGTCGGTCTGGGTCGTGCCATCGAACGCCATCACCGCCTCGGACCCGGCCGAGAAGGACAGCCTGTTCGAGCCGACGGCGTCGAAGATCTACCGGCACCCGACCTTCTACGAGGTGCCGGACGATGTCGGGAACATGTAGTGCCCACCACCTCGATCACCGTCGCCGAAACACCGCCGGCGCTGGCCTATCTGCGGCTGGCGGATGACGCGCTGATCCTTGGCCATCGCACCAGCGAATGGACCGGCCGCGCCCCGACGCTGGAGGAGGAGCTGGCGCTGGCCAATATCGCGCTGGACCTGATCGGCCAGGCGCGTGCCCTGTATGACGCGGCGGGCGCGATCACCGGCCATACCGAAGACCAGCTCGCCTATCTGCGCGACGCGCACCAGTTCCGCAACGCACTGATCATGGAACTGCCGAACGGCGACTTCGCGGTCACGATCGCCCGCCTGCTGCTTGTCTCGGCTTGCTCCGACGCGTTCTGGCGGGCGGCCGCCGGCGGGCCGGACACGGCGCTGGCCGCGATCGCCGCCAAGGCCGGGAAGGAGACCGCCTATCACGTCCGCCACGCGGCCGAGTGGCTGATCCGCCTGGGCGACGGCACCGCCGAATCCCACAGACGGGCACAGGACGCGCTGGACCTGCTGTGGCCCTACACCGGGGAGTTGTTCGAGCCGGTCGGGCCGGACCTGCCCGATCCCGCCGAACTGCGCGCGACCTGGGCCGCGACCGTCGATCCGGTGATCGCGCGGGCCACGCTTGCCCGGCCGCCGGACGGGTGGATGCAGTCCGGCGGGCGCAGCGGCCGGCACACCGAGCATCTGGGGCACCTGCTGGCCGAAATGCAGGTCCTGCCGCGCACCTATCCGGACGCGGCGTGGTAGACCGCGACACGCGGCTGGTCCGGGCACGGGATGCGGCGGGCGGCGTCACCGATCCGGAAATCCCGGTGCTGACGATCGCGGATCTGGGCGTGCTGCGGGATGTCCGGCTGGACGGCGACACGGTCGAGGTGCTGATCACCCCGACCTACACCGGCTGCCCGGCGATGAACATGATCGCGCTGGAGATCGAAGCCGCGCTGGCCCGGGCCGGGGTCTCGCCGGCGCGGGTGCGCACCGTGCTGTCGCCTGCCTGGACCACCGACTGGATGAGCGAGAACGGGCGGCGGAAGCTGCTCGCGTTCGGGATCGCACCGCCGGAGCCGGGCGCCGCGGCCGGACGGCGGGCGCTGTTCGGGGAAAGCCGGCCGGCCTGTCCGCGGTGCGGGTCAGGGGAGACCGAGATGATCAGCGCGTTCGGCTCCACCGCCTGCAAGTCGTTGCATCGCTGCCTGGCGTGCCGGGAGCCGTTCGATGCGTTCAAGTGCCATTGAGGCCGAGACGGCATGGTTCATCGTCCCTCCGTCCCGGGTCCGACCTCAAGCCCTGTGCTGCGCGCACCCGCTTCGCGGGCTGCGGGGCCTGACCGCGGCCCCAGGACGGAGAGAGCGGCATTGGCGCCGTCGACGGATCGCCAGGTCCGGATCATTGGAAATGGCCGGATCAACAGCACGATCGCGCCGCCGGTGATCGCCGCCAGGATCAGGCCGCGCCAGGCGATCAGCGGGATCGCGGCGCTGGCGGGCGCGGGCAGGGCCAGGGCGGCGAGGACCGCGGCCGCGGTGGTGATGGCCATGGGCCAGGCGGCTTGCAGCGGGCGCAGCGGACCGGCCTCCAGGGCGCGGGCGTTCACCCACAGGGCGTAAGGGAGCACGGCGGCCTGGCTCGCGCACCAGATCAGCACGGCGCTTTCCGCCCGTTCCGGCCGGAACAGCGCCACGCCCGCCAGCGCAAGGACCAGCCCGGCGAGGTTGCCGTACAGCGTGAACCGGGCCTTGCCGGCCGCAACCAGGGCGACGCCCGAGGGGAATGTCAGGGCCAGCATCGCCATCAGCCCGGACAGCGGCACCGCGGCGGCGCCGGCTTCCTGCCATTGCGGACCCAGCGCGACGGCGACGAATGGCACCAGGCTGACGGCGAGTGCGCCGCAGAGCGGCAGGGTCAGCAGGCTGGAGGCGGCCAGCAGACGATCCACTCGCGCCAGCATGCCGGACCTGTCACGCTGGAAACGGGAAAGATCCGGCAGGAACAGGCGCCACAGGGCCGTGAAGGCAAGGTCGCGGACCGTGTCGACCAGCCGGAACGCCATGTGGACCTGGCCCAGCGCGGGGGCACCCGCCCAGCCGCCCACCAGCACCGCGAACAGGCGGTAGCGGGCCATCAGGACCAGGGTGCTCGCGGTCAGCGGCAGACCGGTCGTCAGCAGCGCCCGCACCGCGGCCCAGTGCCAGGCGAACACCGGCTTCCAGCCGGCGCCCGCCAGCAGCACGACAGCGCCCAGCAGGGACGTGACGCATTGCTGGCTCACCATCGCCCAGGCCCCCCATCCGGACAGCGCACCCGCGACCCCGCAGGCAGTGCCGCACCCGTGCCCGATGACGGTGCGCAGGGCGACGCGCCGGTATTCCTGCCGCCGGGTCATCAGGCCCTGCATGACGCCGGCGGCGCCGACCAGCGGCAGCGGCGGCGCCAGGGCCAGCGCCATCAGCACCAGACGGGCGTCCTCGAATCCCCAGGCCAGCACCCAGCCGGACCCGGCCTGCACCGCCATCGCTGCCACGCCCACCGCGACCGAAGCCCAGAAGGCGCTGGCAAGCTCCGCGTCGGTCACCGTCTCACGCTGCACCAGCGCATCGGCGAACAGTGCGTTCACCCCCACCCAGAGCAGCACATGCACCGAGATGGCAGCGGCGGCGATGCCGACCTCGGCCGGCCCCACCAGGCGCGCCACCACGAAGGAGGAGATCAGCGAGAGCGCCGCGGCGACAGCAGCCTCGGTCACCGGCCAGACCAGCCGCCGCAGGCCGGCCGCGTTCGGGGGAACGCGCGAGACGAAGTTCATGCCGATGGCCGCAGCCGGGACTGGGGCTGGGGCTGGGGCCGGGATGCGAAACCGACCAGCGCCACGCAGGCGGGCAGCCATGCCACGCGACTCTGATAGCGGTCGTGCGGGGCGGACAGCGCACCCGTCACGGCGGCGCTGACGGGCAGCGCCAGCAGCACGGTCAGCATCACGCCGGCGAGCGACGGAGAACGGCGGAGCGCCACCGGCAGTGACAGGATGCAGGCCGCGATCCCGGCCACCGCCACCCACCGGTGCAGGACCGCGAGCCATGCTGGTACCGCGAGAGCGTCGGTCTGCTGGCGCGCGGAGAGGTAGGCGGCGCGTTCGCCGGCGGGAAAGTCCTGGATGATGTGCGGGGAAACCTGATCCGGCCAGGGTTCCAGCCCGTCGCCGCTGGCGAACCGGACCATCTGCTGCCAGGTGTTCGCCAGGCAGGCGGCCAGCACGCGCCCGGGTTCCGCGTCCCAGGCCGCGGCGAGGATCGCGTCGGCGTCTGCGGACACCCCCTTGTGGCCGCCCGCCGGCACCACCGGACTGTCCGCCCGCCACAGGAAATCGTCCGAGTTCATCGGGAACCGGTCCGCCCAGGGGCAAAGCCGCCAGCCGGCGTCGGGACAGTCGCGCCGCAATATCGAGGCGGCCGGCCCGTCGTCCAGAAGGCGTGCCAGCAGGAATACGTTGCCGTAGGGCGAGACGGAGGCGCGCCCGTGTCCGGCAAGGTTCGCCGCAACCAGCACCAGCGCCGCAAGGCCAAGGGCCACGGGCGCATCCCAGCCGGGCCGGCGCCGGCGGAGCCACCAGGCCAGCGGAAACAGCAGCGGGATCAGCAGGCCGGCGAGTGCGACACTGGAAAGCTGGGTGGCGATCATGAACGCCGTCGCCGCAACCGCGACCGCCCGCTCGCGCACCGACAGGCGATCGTCCGCGAATATCAGCATGGCGAGCAGCAGCACGAGAAGCGGCGTGAACAGGTCCGGCATCAGTTCCGAAACCGTCCAGGGAAACCAGGTCCCGATGGCGAGGAAACCGCACACTCCCGGCATCCACGCCCAGGACCGGCCCGGGGCCAGGCACTGCCAGAGCAGGCGCAGGACCAGCACCGCGATCAGCGCCTGCGCCACCACCACCGGCCAGGTGGTCAGCCTGAGATGCAGCGGCAGCATGAACAGGCTGTAGACGGCCGGCCGGTCCCAGCCGAGGTAGAGATGGATCGCCTGCGACAGATGCGTGCCGGTATCGGCGAAGACGATCGGATAGGTGTTCCAGAATGCCGGCCACAGCAGCAATGCGGCCGACAGCACGACGATGGCGGCGCGTGTCGCGTGCGGCGGACTCCCCCGCGGAAGATCGCCCATCGCCTAGGTCCGGTAATAGCGATGATAGCGGCGGTGGTAGATCTCGGAATCCGCCGAGCCCGAGCGGACATGCGCGCGCGGGTCGACGCGCGTCAGCACGGTGCCCACCACATTGGCGTGCGCGTCCTCCAGCAGATCCAGCGCATGGCGCAGCACCGCGCGCGGGGTCGAGCGCCAGCGCACGCACAGCAGCGTCGCATCGGCGATCGCCGCCACGACCCGCGCCTCGGTCATCGCCTGCACCGGCGGTGCGTCCAGCAGCACCAGGTCATAGTCCTGCCGCAGCGTGGCCAGCATCCGCGCCATGCTCTCGGACATGAACAGCCCCACAAGGTCGGCGCCGCTGCGGGCGCGCCCGGCATGGATGAAGTGCATGTCCGACATGCCGTCGGCCTGGATGACCTCCTCCAGCGTCGCCTCGCCCCGCAGCAGGTCCGCGAGGCCGAGTTCCCCCTGCGCCCGCAATCTGCGGGCGAAGCGCGGCTGGCGAAGGTCGCTCTCGATCGCCAGCACCCGCTCACCGGCCAGCGCGGCGGAGCGGGCGAGCGCGATCGTCACCACGGTCTTGCCCTCGGCCTGGCGGGCGGCCGTTGTGGCGATCACGCGGGGCCGGTTGGCGCCGAACCACAGCCCGGCCCGCAGCGCGCGGACCTGTTCGGCGAAGGCCGTCAGCGGACGGCGCGCGACATAGTCCTCGACCGAAAGATGGCCGAGTGCGCGTCTTGTGGCTTCGGGCAGGAGGGCGAAGCAGGGCACGTCGGTGAAGGCGCGCAGGTCCTCGCCGCTGTGGAACGTGGTGTCCGCCAGATGCAGCAGATAGACCAGCAGCAGCCCCAGGAACACGCCGGACAGCCCGGCCGCGCCCATCATCGGCCCCGTGCGCGGCCAGCTCGGATGCTCGGGCGGCAGCGCCTGAGAGATTTCCCGCGCTTCCGATGTCTCGATCGCCGCCTGCTGCGCGGTCTGCTGGATCCGTTCCAGCACCGCCTGCAGCTGCGAGCGGGACGCCTCCACATCGCGCATCATCACGTTCAGCGACACCTGGGCCTGCGCGGCCCGGTCCCCCTCGCGCTGCGCCTCGACCAGGTTTCGCTCCAGCATCGCCACCCGTTCACTGGCCGATCGCCGCTCCGCGGTCGTGGCCGCGACCACCCGCGCGACCTCCGCCGCCACCGCCCGCTGCGCCTCGGCCAGTTGCCGGCGCAGGCTTTCCGCTTCGGGGTGGCTGGCACCGAGGCGCGCCTGCTGGGACTGGACCTGCGCGGCCAGCTGGTCCTGCTGCACGCGCAGTTGCACGACCGAGGGCGCGATCGCCGCCTGCGCCGCCGCGCCTGCCTTGCCGCGCGCCGCGTCCAGCCTGGCCTCGGCTGCGGCGAATTCGCTGCGGGCGCGGATCAGGTCCTCGGTCAGCAGGCTGATGCGTTCGGCATCCATCCCCGCGCGCATGCCCTGGGCAATGCCCCGTTCGGCACGGAACGCGGCGATGCGATCCTCGCCGCTGCGCACCTCGTCGCGCAATTCGTTGGCACGCCGCTCCAGCCATTCCGTCGCGCGGCGCACCGCCCGGTATTTCGCCGCGTACTGGTCCTTGACGTAGACATCCATCGCGTTGTTGACGGCGGTCGCGGCCACCACCGGATCCTGGGCGGTGAATGTCACCTCGATGGCGCGCGAGTAACGAACCGTGCTGGCATGCAGCGCGGCCTGCACGTTCAGCATCGTGGCATTGCGTTCGGGCGCCAGGCCTGGTCCCGGCGGCGGCGCTGGCGGCGGTTCCGTCTCCATGCCCAGCAGCGCGCGCACGCGCGTCATGGTCCGGGCAAGCGGCGATGGCGGGCGCAGCACGGGATTGAACTCGGGGCTGGCGTAGAGATTGCCGCGTTCGGCGACCTTCTGGGCGATGTGCAGGCTTTGCAGGATTTCCGCCTGGCTGGCCATCACCGCCTCGTTGGCCGGGTCCTCCCGCAGGATGCTCTGCAGTTCCCGCACCTTGTATTCGCGCGCCTCGTAGATCAGCATGCCCGTGGCGGTGTAGCGGGGCGTCACCTGGCCCAGCGCGATCCAGGCGAGCAGCGGGACCAGGACGATGCAGGCGATCAGCGGCAGCTTGCGGCGGCGCAGCACCGCCAGCACGAGGCGCGCATCGACCGCGTCCTCATTCCGGCCGAACCGGAGCGGGCCCGTTCCGCGTCCCCGATTGGGGACCGGGGCAGCGCCGGTCGCTTCCGCGGGACTGTCGAGCATCGGCTGTCCTGGCCTTTCCGTTGGGACCCCGTTCGTGTCCCCCGGCGTGATTTCGCGGCCGCTCCGATACCCCCGTCCGCGTTAAGGCTCTGCTAACGACACCAGGCCCGGCGCACGCCATTGTCGCGAAATCCCTTACGGCGTTAACCGATCCCTGAGGATTGCACGCTATACCGATCCTGGCCGGAAAACCCGGCGGCGTCGTTTTCCTCCAGAACCGAGGCCCGATCCCGTGCGCCTGCTGCCGCTGCTGCCGATCCTGCTCCTTGTCGCCTGCGCGCCCGGGCGCAACCTGCCGGTGCTGCCGCCGGTCGCGTCGAGCGACTACCGGTTGGGGGCGGGCGACACGGTGCGGATCATCACCTTCGGGGAGGACTCGCTGACGGGCGAATTCCGCGTCAACGACAGCGGCTCGGTCGCGCTGCCGCTGCTGGGGCCGGTGCGGGCCGCCGGACTGTCGCCCGCCGATCTCGAAACGGCGGTCGCAACGGCCTTGAAACGGGCGAACCTGTTGCGCAATCCGTCGGTTTCGGTCGAAGTCCTAGCCTATCGGCCGATTTTCGTTCTTGGCGAAGTCAACAAGCCCGGCCAGTACCCCTACCAGCCGGGCATGACGGTGGTGACCGCGGCGGCGGTGGCGGGCGGCTTCACCTATCGTGCGATCCAGGACTATGCTTCCGTCGTCCGGACCGCCGGGGGCGACGCGATCGAGGGCAGGGCGCCGCGCCAGGCCTTCGTGCAGCCGGGCGACGTGATCACCATTTTCGAGCGACGGTTTTGATCAGGCAGTTGTTTCTTCTGGGTATTGCGATCCTGGCGGGTGCGGCGGGTCCGACCACCCCCGCGACGGGGCCCTTGCGCGTCATCGGCGGGCCGCCCACCGGCGGGTGCATCGCCGGCGCCGAACAATTGCCGCCCCGTGGCGCGGGCTATGTGACGATCCGCACCGACCGCAGCGATGTCTGGGGCGCGCCGCAGACGCTCGCCCGGATCCGGCTGCTGGGTGAACGCGCCGCCGCGGCGGGCCTGCCGGAACTGATGGTGGGCGACATCTCCCACCCGCGCGGCGGGCCGATGGCCGGCGGCCATGTCAGCCATCAGCGCGGGCTGGAGGTGGATATCGGCCTGGATGTGCGCCCGCGCGCCCCGATGACCGACGCCGAACGCCAGGCGATCACGCTGATCAGCCTGGTGCGGCCGGACCTGCGCGGCGTGGAGCCGTCGCGCTGGCATCCCGACGTCATCACGCTGCTGCGGCTGGCGGCGACCCTGCCGGATGTGGATCGCGTGCTGGTCAATCCGGCGATCAAGCGCCAACTGTGCGAGGAGGTGACCGGGGACCGCGACTGGCTGCGGCTGATCCGTCCCTGGTATGCGCATGCCGCGCATATGCATGTCACGTTCCGCTGCCCAGCCGGCCAGGCCGAATGCGTGAACCTGTCGCCGCCGCCGCCGGGCGACGGGTGCGACGCCACGCTGCAATGGTGGTTCGACCAGCTGGACCTGCCGCCCAGGCCGTCCCGCCCGGTAAAGCCGCCCGCCATGCCGGCGGCCTGCAAGGCCGTGTTCGCGGCGCGGTAGGGATCCGTCCCGGGGACGGAACGTAGCCGCGGCCCGCTACGCCATCACGCCGCGCCCCGGCCGCGGATGCACCCAGCGATCCGCCACCAGACCGCGGATCTCCACCTTGTCCTGGCACACGCCCCCGAGTTTCTCGGCCACGCGGCGGGACCGCACGTTCTCGGTCAGGATGAAGCTGGCGAGTTCTGGAAAGCCGAACGTGTCGAAGGCCCAGTCACGCACCGCGGCGGCCGCCTCGGTCGCCAGCCCCTTGCCCCAGAACGCCGAACCCAGGCCCCAGGCCAGTTCCGGTTCCGTCCAGTCCGCGGGATGCAGGATGCCGACCCGGCCGGCGAACCTCCCTTCATGTTCCACCGCGAACAGCCCGTAGCCGCGCAGCGCCCATTGTCCCAGGGCGGTTTCCATCACGCTCCAGCTTTCCTGCCGTGACAGCAGCCGCCCGCCCAGCCACCGCCGGACCTCGACATCGGCGTTCATGGCCGCGAGCCCGTCGAGGTCGCGCGGGCGGAACGCGCGCAGGATCAGGCGTTCCGTCGCAAGGGTCGGTATCTCGAACACGGTCGACATGCGCTTGTTCCTCTCGATCCACAGCTTACCATGGGTCCGGCCATGACCCAGACAAGCAGCCCGCTTCCGTCGCTCGATTCCCTGCTGCGCCTGCCCGAAACGTATGTCCTGCTGGAACGCTTCGGGCGCGACGCGACCGTCGCGGCCCTGCGCGAGGAGCTCGCCGCCCGCCGCGGTGCGCGTCGCTTTCACGCCCCGGCGGCGGAGCTTGTCAACGCGGCGGCGGACACGCTGGCCGGGCGGTTCTCCGCCTCGCAACGCCTGGTGTTCAACCTGACCGGGACGGTGCTGCACACCAATCTCGGCCGCTCCCCCATGCCGCCCGAGGCCGCGGCGGCGGCGGCCGATGCGATGGCGGGTGCCACCAGCCTGGAATACGACCTTGCGTCGGGCCGCCGCGGCGAGCGCGACACGCATATCGCACCGTTACTTTGCCGCATCACCGGCGCGGAAGCCGCGACCGTGGTGAACAACAATGCCGCGGCGGTCATGCTGGTGCTGAACACTTTGGCGCTTGGCAAGGAAGTGCCGGTTTCCCGCGGCGAGCTGATCGAGATCGGCGGCGCGTTCCGGGTACCCGACATCATGGCGCGCTCGGGGGCGATCCTGCGGGAGGTCGGCACGACGAACCGCACCCATCCGCGCGACTATGCCAATGCGATCGGACCGGAGACCGCCGCGCTGATGCGGGTACATCAGGCAAATTATGCCATTTCCGGTTTCACCGCCGCCGTCGCCACACCGGATCTCGCGGCCATCGCCCACGATGCCGGACTGCCGATGATCGAGGATCTGGGCAGCGGCAGCCTCGTCGACCTCGCACGCTGGGGCCTGCCTCACGAGCCGACGCCGCAGGAAGCATTGCAGGCGGGTGCCGACCTGGTGACATTCTCGGGCGACAAGCTTCTGGGCGGGCCGCAAGCCGGGCTGATCGTCGGGCGGGCGGACCTGTTGCGGCGGATCAACGCGAACCCGCTGAAGCGCGCCTTGCGGCTGGACAAGGGCCGGCTTGCGGCGCTGGAGACCGTGCTGCGCCTCTATCTTGACCCCGGCCGCCTGGCCGAACGCCTGCCGGCGCTGCGGCTGCTGACGCGACCCGAACCGGCCATCCGCGCCACCGCCGAGCGGCTTCTGGCACCGTTGCGGGCCGCCTTTCCCGACCGCCCGATCACGATCGAGGCGTGCCGCAGCCAGATCGGGTCGGGCGCCCTGCCGGTTGATCTGCTGCCTTCCGCCGCCGTGACGATCGGCGGCCGCGACATCGAGGGGCTGGCCGCGGCGCTGCGCCGGCTGGATCGCCCGGTGATCGGGCGGATCGCACAGGGCCGGATTTGGCTGGATTGCCGTTGCCTGGAGGATGGGGAGGTCGCCGCTTTCGTGTCACAGCTTCCCGGATCGGATTAAGCGGATCATACTGGCCGGCGGAGGAGAAGCGGCCCCGGTGGGTCGGCCGGACTTCAAACCCGGTTGGGGCTGCCGAGCGGTCCCGGGCAGGTTCGACTCCTGCTCTCTTCCGCCGGAAACGATCCCCTGTGGCAAGCCGGAAAATTGTTTGTGGCTGAAATGTCACAAGTGACCCCAAACCCACATTGCCCCTCTCGTCTTTTCCATTCGGATTAGGATATTGATTGCTCAGGAACAGCGCGGCAGCCGACCCGCCCGCGCCGCATCGAACGAAAATAGGAGAAGGCGAATGAAGCTCCGAAGTGCTCTGGTAGCTGCCACTATACTGGCACTGCCGGCTGCGGCCAACGCGCAGGCGGTAAGAGGCATCTATGTCGGTGCCGGCGCGGGCATCAACCTGATGCAGCAGCAGACGGTCGACTCCGTCCCTGGTTCAACCACCAGCGGCAAGTTCGGCTCCACCGTCGGCCCGGCGGCGGTTCTGTCCCTGGGCTATGGCTTCGGCAACGGCCTGCGTGCGGAAATCGAGGGCAGCTATCGCTACAACTCGTTGAATAGCGCGAGCGGCTTTTCCAACATCACCACCGGCGGCGCCAAGGAGCAGAAATACGGCGCCATGTTCAACGTCCTGTATGACATCGCCGGCCTGGGCTGGCCGGTGCAGCCGTATGTTGGCGTTGGTGCCGGCTATCAGTGGGTCATGCTGCAGAATGCCTATGGTTCCAGCTCGCTCGGCACTGTGACCATCGGGGACTCCACCGAGGGCGCGTTCGCCTATCAGGCGATGATCGGTGCGTCGATGCCGATCCGCGCGGTGCCTGGGCTGGCCCTGACCGCTGAATACCGCTTCATGGGTCTGGTGGGCGATCGCGAATACAGCGCCCTTTCGGTGCCCACCGTTGGCGCTCCGGTCACCGGCAACGCCAAGTTCAGTGACAACTACAACCACTCGATCCTGCTGGGCGTCCGCTACAACTTCGGCCAGACCCCGCCGCCGGTCGCGCCCGCCGCGGCGCCGGCCCCGGCCGTGCAGCCCGCCCGCTCCTATCTGGTATTCTTCGATTGGGACAAGGCGACCCTGACGGATCGCGCCCGCCAGATCATCAAGGAAGCGGCGGACAACTCCACCCGGGTCCAGTACACCCGGATCGAGGTGAACGGCTACACCGATACGTCCGGCACACCGAAGTACAACCAGGGCCTGTCGGTCCGCCGCGCTCAGGCGGTCGCCGCGGAACTGGTCAAGAATGGCGTGCCGCGCAACGCGATCACCGCGACGGGTTTCGGCGACACCAAGCTGCTGGTGCCGACTGGTCCGAACGTGCGTGAGCCGCAGAACCGGCGCGTGGAAATCATCATCCGCTGATCGATCAACCACGCGGACTGTGACCTCGACAGGGGGCGCCGCAAGGCGCCCCTTTTTCGTTCAGCACCGCCGCGTCGCGTGACAAACCGCGGATGATGCACCATCTCTGTCCGGCGATGGGAATTGTCCCGTGCGGCGTGGCAGGCTTGCTCATGAGGATTGGACCTGTGGCAAACAGCACTTTACTTGGTTCGGCCGGCATGGCCGCGGTCGCGTCGATGGCGATCCTGTCCTGCGGCGCGGCCCAGGCCCAACCATTCCAGGGGTTCTATGTCGGTGCCGGCGCCGGGTACAACCTGCCGCAGGACATCCCCATGCAGACGCCCTTCCCCACCAATCCGCGCACGCGGCTGGAAACCGAAGGCAACCTCGTCGGGCTGGCCAGCGTCGGCTACGGACTTGGCAACGGTTGGCGTCTGGAACTTGAAGGCAACTATCGCAAGACCGGCATCACCGGCGTCGTCAGCACCGCCAACGCCCCCGCCAGCGGCTCGTTCCAGACCTATGGCGTGATGGCGAACGCGCTGTTCGACATGGATGTCGGCCTACCCTGGCTTTATCCGTATGTCGGCGGCGGCGCCGGCTATGCCTGGACCAATGCCGATAACGTGACCGTAGGGGCCCCGATCAACACGCGCACCACCGGCACGCAGGGCGGGCTGGCGGTGCAGGCGATCGCGGGCCTGTCCTTCCCGATGCCGGGCGTCCCTGGCCTGTCGCTGTCGACCGAGTATCGCTTCTTCGGGGTGATGGCGGATGAAACCTTCACCATCACGAATACCGCCACCGGCGCGCCCGTCGGGGGAACGCAACTGCATCAGTACAATCACAGTTTTTTGCTGGGCGTGCGCTATGCGTTCAATGTCGCGCCGCCGCCCATGCCGGCGCCCGCCGCCGCCCCGGCGCCCGCGGTGCAGCCGGCGCGGTCCTACCTGGTGTTCTTCGACTGGGACAAGGCGACGCTGACGGACCGGGCGCGCCAGATCATCAAGGAGGCGGCCGAGAATTCCACTAAGGTCGCCTACACGCGGATCGAGGCGAACGGCTACACCGATACGTCCGGCACGCCCGCCTACAATCAGGGCCTGTCAGTGCGGCGCGCCCAGGCGGTGGCGGCCGAACTGGTGAGGAACGGCGTGCCCCGCGAAGCCATCACCGCAACCGGGTACGGCGATACCAAGCTGCTGGTGCCGACCGGCCCGAACGTGCGAGAGGCGCAGAACCGGCGCGTGGAGATCGTGATTCGGTAGACCGCATGCCGGCGGCGGGCGGGACAACGCTCGCCCTTCACCGCGATCAACGCATCGATGCGGCATGGACGAGATGTCCCCACTTGTCCATCCCCGGCTCGCGCTGGCCGGCCGGTCGCGAATTCGCGGGGGCGGCATGATTTCCGGCGCGTTGCCCGGAACCGATCCGCCATGGCACTCGTTTGCACGATGAAATATTATGCCAGCGCGGTCCGGCATGGCCCAAATTGACCTCGTTCGGAACGAAACCAGCGGGGTTTGTCTTTTTCGGCGGATTTCCTGCAACTTCCTGATTTCGTGAGATTCTTCAAGTCCTGGTGATTTGCTGGCACCGCAATACGCCGGAATATCCATCCAGCCGCATGCCACACCGGCTCGGCTCAGCCCAGGCTGAACCCCACTCGAC
>JBFXDK010000115.1:0-17332 GCA_050181195.1 Acetobacteraceae bacterium
TGGTGGTGTGGGGCGATGACGACCGGATCGTGCCGATCAGCGCCGGTCAGGCCTATGTCAAGGCGCTGCGCAACGCGACGATGACCACCGTCGCGCAGTGCGGCCACTTCGCCGAAATGGAAAAGCCTCAGGAGGTGGCGAAACTGGCTTCCGACTTCATCGCCGGCTGAAACGCGAACGCGAAGGGAGAGTCGACCATGCATATCATGTATTTCACCGAACAGCCGATGTCGGCCTACGACGCGCAGGAAGGCCTGAAATACGGCGCGACGGCACTGACCTTTTCCAACAAGCACTACAATCCCGTCGAAGGCAGCCGCCTCTATAACGAATACATCGAGGACTACATCCTCGCCGAGGAAGCCGGCGCCGACGGGATCATGCTGAACGAGCACCACAATGCGCCGTTCTGCATGCAGGCCCGCGCCAACATGTTCGCCGCGATCCTCGCCGCCGTCACAAACAAAGTAAAAATCGTCATGCTCGGCAATCCCATGCCGCTGTGGGAAAACCCGGTGCAGCTGGCCGAAGAGCTGGCGATGATCGACATGATCTCGAAGGGCCGGCTGGTGTCGGGCTTCGTGCGCGGCGGCGGGCAGGAGCAGCTGGCGAACGGCGTGAACCCGGCCTTCAACCGGGAACGCTTCGTGGAAGCGCATGAGCTGATCACCAAGGCCTGGACGCAGCCGGGTCCGTTCCGCTGGGAGGGCACGCACTACCAGCAGCGCGTCGTGAACCCTTGGGCGGTGCCGATGCAGAAGCCCTATCCGCGCGTCTGGATCCCAGGTGTACTGTCGAAGGAGACGGTGATCTGGACGGCACAGCAGCGCTACCCCTACATCGCCCTGAACACCTCGATCGAGGCCACGAAGCAGATCCGCGCCACCTATGACGAGGCCGCCCGCGCGTGCGGCTACGAGGCGGGGTCGGAGAATTTCGGCTATTTGATCCGCGTCCATGTGCAGGACACCGAGGAGAAGGCGCTGCGCAACGCCAGGCAGTTCATGTGGATGCAGGGTGAGTTCACCGGGCTTGCGCATCCGGTCTGGGCCAACCCGGCGGGCTACTTCTCGCCGTCCGGCCGCCGGTCCTTCGTAGAGTTCGCCACCGGACGAGCGAAGAATCCGCGCGGAAACCCGACCTTCGAGGACCAGCTTGCCAGCACCATGATCATCGCCGGCACGCCGGACCAGGTGACCGAGCGGCTGAAATACCTGATCGAGAACACGAAGCCCGGAATCATGGGCATCTGGGCGAACGACGGCAACGTGAGCCAGGAGGATCGCCAGAACTGCATCCGCCTGCTGTTCAAGGAGGTCGTGCCGGCGGTGAAGGACCATGCCCGGAAGCTGGGCCTGAAGGACCCTTGGGAAGCCAATGCCCCGGTGCACCTGAAATACTCGACCGACATCAAGGGCCAGGCACGGGCCGCCGCCGAGTAAGCCCGGCACGGTTCGGCCGCGACCATCCTGCGGTGCACCGTGTGGTGGCGGGCGAAGACCCGCCACCCGCGCCCTTGCCGATACGAACGACGCCTCATCGTCATGCCCGGCCTGCGCGGGCCATGACGATGAGGCGTCGGCAGGACGTCGGCGTCGGCAACCCCTGGTGTCAGGGCCGTTCCACCGGCACCACAATCTCATTCCGACGCAGGAAGGCAATCGTCCAGGGTGGGTCGTAGAACCAGTCCACCGGCTGCCCGGCTGCCCGCCATGGACTGCCCTGCAGGGTCCGCAGCAGCACGGCCTGCTGTTCCTGCATCGCCTCCGGCGACCGGCTGCCGGAAAACCGGTAGGCGGCGAGGGTCTCGGCTGGCACCGGGACGATGCGGATGGCGGGATCGACCGGTTCGGGCAGCGTCGCCATGGTGTATTGCGCGGGCATGAAGAACCGCACGACCCATTTGTCACCCTCGGCAGCACGGGTGGCGACCGGCGCGGTCATGGCGATCTCGCCGCCGGGCGCCGCGGGCCGGGTCGCCACGGGCGCGGTCATCGCGATCTCGCGCGACGGGGCCTCGGCCTGGGCCACGGGAGCGGTCATGGCGATGTCCGACCGGCTTCGGTTCTCGCCGAAGATATAGGCGGCCAGGCGGCGGAAGCCGGCGGACCGCGCCTCGGCTTCCGGGCCGTCCACGACCGTTTCGGCAGCCAGCCTTGGTCCGTAGTGCCGGATTTCGACCTCGCCCACCCGGTCGATGACCTGATAGTCGGGCGACTCGGTGCCGCCGCGGATGCCGAACGCCGAACAGGCGGAGACGAGCAGCACGCCCGCCAGGCTGGAGAGCCGCTTCATAAGGGACCCGCCGGCCCGCCCGGCGGCCTTGGCCGGGGACTGGTTCGCGCGCGCGCCCATTCAGACCACCCTGCCCACCAGAGAGCCGATCCCGGCGGTGATCCCCATCGCCAGCGCCCCCCAGAACAGGACCCGCAGCGCCGGCCGGACCGCATCGGCGCCACCGGTGCGCGCGCCCAGCATGCCCAGCACGGCCAGGCACAGCAGCGTGCCGGCGACCACCACCGGGATCAACACACTCAGCGGCGAGACGACCGCCAGTGCGAGGGGCGCCGCGGCGCCGACCGAGAACGTGGCGGCCGAGGCGAGCGCCGCCTGCACCGGACGCGCCGTGGTGATCTCGGAAATCCCGAGTTCGTCGCGCGCATGCGCCCCCAGCGCATCCTGGGCCATCAGCTGGCCCGCCACCTGGCGCGCCAGCCCGATCTCAACGCCCCGTTCGGCGTAGATCTGCGCGAGTTCCTCGCGTTCGAGGTGCGGGTTAGACGCGAGTTCGGCCCGCTCCCGGGCGAGGTCGGCGTGTTCGGTGTCGGATTGGGAGCTGACCGAGACATACTCGCCCGCCGCCATCGAGACCGCGCCGGCCGCCAGCCCGGACGCGCCGGCGAGAAGGATCTCACTGTGAGCGCCGGCGGCGGAGGCGACGCCGACGATCAGGCTGGCAGTGGAGATGATCCCGTCATTCGCGCCGAGGACAGCGGCGCGCAGCCAGCCGATCCGGTCGACCAGATGGTGCTCGTGGTGGTGGCGGCGCATGGCGTGGCCGGCGTGCGGGGCCGCGGGTTGCCGCACACCGTCGGCGGTTCCTGGATGCTGCATGTTCTGTCCCAAGGGGAAGACTTGCCGAGGAGATGGGGACGGCGCCCGATAACGCCACCCGCGACGCGCGATGGCAAGCATCACCCCTGGATCAGCCGGACCCGCCAGACGAGCGACGGGCAGGGTTCGTTGAAACCCGCCCGTCGTCGCTCGTCTGGCGCGGGATCAGGCGTTGCGGGTGTGCCAGCGCCAGGCGGTCGCGATGATCGTCTCCAGCGAGGAATGCCGCGGCACCCAGCCCAGCGCCGACTGCGCGAGCGATGAGTTGGCGACCAGTGCCGGCACGTCGCCGTCCCGCCGCGGCGCGATGCGGTGCGGCACCGTCCGCCCGGTGACGCGCTGCACGGCGTCGATGACCTCCCGCACCGTGTATCCCGTCCCGCTTCCCAGGTTCAGCGCCAGCGAGCCGACGCCGTCCAGAAGCCGCTGGACCGCGCGGACATGCGCGTCCGCCAGATCGGTCACATGGATGTAGTCACGCACGCAGGTGCCGTCCCGCGTCGGGTAGTCGTCGCCGAACACCGCCACCGTCCGCCGGCCCAGCGCGGCATCCAGCACCAGCGGGATCAGATGCGTCTCGGGCGTGTGGTCCTCACCGATTTCGCAGTCGGCATCGGCGCCGGCCGCGTTGAAGTAGCGCAGCGCGGTCCAGGTCAGCCCGTGCGGCGCCGCATACCATCGCAAGGCGCGCTCGAAGATCAGCTTCGTCTCGCCATAGGCATTGGCCGGGCGCTGCGGCGTGTCCTCGGTGATCGGTACCGTCTCGGGCGTGCCGTAGGTCGCGCAGCTGGAGGAGAAGACGACGTGCCGGACACCCGCCTCGCACAGCGCGTCCAGCAGGACGAGCGACTTCGTGACGTTGTTGTCGAAATATTTTCCCGGCGCGCGCATCGACTCGCCGACATCGGTGAAGGCGGCGAAATGCACGGCGGCGGCAATGTCGTAGCGCCGCAGGGTTTCCTGCAGCATCGCCCGGTCGCCGATATCGCCCTCGACCAGCGGCCCCCACTGCACGGCCCAGCGATGCCCCAGGACCAGACTGTCATAGGTCACCGGGGTGAAGCCCGCCTGGGCGAGCGCCTTGGCGGTATGGCTGCCGATGTAGCCGGCGCCGCCGGTCACCAGGATGTTCCTCGAGGAATTCGACATGCAGGCTCCCGATCAGCGGCAGCGCGCCGAGGACCCGGATGCGGGGCGGTCCTGGCGCGGAGGGCGGTTGTTTCGATGCGACACATGTCCATGGTCCGCGCGCCCGCTGTCAAACCAGTAGATCGCGCGTCTCGCAGAGGTGAAGCCGGCGGGTTCTCGTCCGCCGCCATTGCCGGGAGGCACGGGGATGCGCATATCAGCGATATGACACGCGGACGCCGCCTGCCGCCCCGATCGCCTCGCCGGACCGACCTGCCGCCGCCGGTGCCGGTGGTCTCGCCTGCGCCGTCCCGGACGGATCCGCAGCCGAAGAAGGCCAAGCCCGTTCGCGCCGAACCGGCCAGCGAGACGGATCAGACCGAGGAGCAGATCCGCCGCATGCTGGAAGCGGCCTATACCTGAGGCACCCTTACGCCTGGCCGGCCGCGACCGCCGCCTCGGCCAGGCTGTTGTCGACGCAGTCCTCGAACGCAATCTCCCGCGACAACGCCCCGCCCGAGCGCATCGCCGCCTGCAACCGGTCGAACCCTTCCCGCCGCAGCACCGGATCGGGACCATAAAGGCCGAGGGCGCGATAGCGGTCGATCGCGGCGGCGAACAGCGGCGGCGGCACGTCCGGGAAATACGCGGCGAGGGTTCGTGCCACGTCCGAGCCCTCGGTCGTCCGGATCCAGCGGAGCGCGCGATGCATGCCCCGCACCATGGCCCCCAGCTCCGCCCGCCGCTCCGCCAGCACCGGGCGGCGCGTGACCAGCGTGGTATAGGCCGTCAGGCCGCGATCGGCGGCGGCATACCAGAGATGGCCGGCGCCGGCGGACAGCAGCTCCTCGGCATAGGGCTGGAACACCTGCACCGCATCCAGCCGGCCCGCGCGCAGTCCGGCCGCGTTCTCGGCCATCGACGGCCCGCTGATCCGGTTCAGCGCCGCCGGATCGACGCCCGCCCGCCGCAGGTCGTCCTGCAGGCACAGCCAGGGCGTCGGCACCTCGGCCACCGAGGCGAAGCGGATCCCCGCCAGGTCGGCCGGTCTGAAATCGGGCTTCGGCGTCCGCCCGATCACGAAGAACGGGTCGCGCGCCACCACATCGCAGAAGCACACCACATCGGAGTCCGGATCGGCGTCATGCGTCAGCAGCACGCGGAGCGGCCCGCCCCACATCACGTCGACGCGCCCCTCGCGGAGATCGGCAGCGGTGCGGGCGGGATCGGGCGAGTCGCGCAATACCACCTCGACGCCCTCGGCGTCGTAGGCGCCGATCGCATGCGCCGCGTAGAACGGCGCGTAGAACAGTGCGCGAAAATTCTCCGACAGAGTGATCATGGGTGCCTTCCCTCGCCGCGTCCGGCGCTTACGATGCGCCGGAGTGGGCAGCGACAAAAGGGGAAAGCGCCATGCGCATCGTGCTGATCGGAGTCTCTCACTGGCATACGCCGTTCTTTCTCGATCCGGTGCTGGAGATGGCGGACGCGACATTCGTGGGCGTCAGCGATCCCGACCTCGCGCGCGCCGAACCGATCGCCGCGAAGGCGAAATGCCCCGTCTTCGCCGACTACCGGGAGATGTGCGCGCAACTGAAGCCCGACTTCGCCTTCGCGCTGGCGCGCCACTGCGACATGGCGGAACTCGCGCGCTTCCTGATTGACGCGCGCATCCCGTTCGCCATGGAGAAGCCCTGCGCCATCAGTTCGGCGGAAGCGCGCGACATTGCCGACCGCGCCCGCGCCGCCAGCCATTTCGCCGCGGTGCCCTACGTGTTCCGCTACTGCCCGATCATCGACACGATCCGCGAGGTGGCCGCCGGCGAGGCGCTGCACTACCTGATGTTCAAGTTCGTGGGCGGCATGGTCGATCGCTACCACCAGCAACGCGTGCCCTGGGTGATCGACCGGCCGCAATCCGGCGGCGGTCCGCTGTTGAATCTGGGCGTTCACTTCCTTGATCTGTGCCGGGTACTGCTGAACGGCGCCGACCTCACCGTGACCGCGGCCATGATGTCCAACCGCGCGGAAAGGCTGAACATCGAGGATCACGCCGTCGTGCTGATGCAGGGCGGCGGGGCGCGTTGCATGGTGGAAACGGGATATCTCTATCCGGCCCCGAACTCGGTGTTCGACATGCACTACAGCATCCGCAGCGAGAAGCACTACTTCGCCGCGCGTGACAACAGCCTGCTGGAGATCGTCGACAATGGCCGCAACCGGACGACGCGGGAGATGAAACTGACGAACGTGTTCTTCTATCCGGAATTCGTGCGCGACACGCTGAAGCGCGTGCGCGACGGGCGGGCACCCATCGCGGACCTGTCCGACAACGCCGCGGCCGTCGATCTGGTGGAGGCGGCGTATCGCATGTCGCCGTTATAGTATCGTCTGATCCGCGCGGAACCGGTGGGGCGGCCGCGCGCGAGTGGAAGGGGAGTTCAGCAGCCCGGAACGGGATCACGAAGCGCTCCGTTCCGATCAGAGCCAGGAGGATCGTCGGATGATCGGCATCGACTGGGGTACCACGAGCTTCCGCGCCTACCGGATCGCGCGCGACGGAAGCATCCGCGACCGGCGCACCGCGCCGCGCGGGCTCCTCAACGTCCCGGACGGGCGCTTCGCGGAAACCCTGCGGGAGGAAATCGGCCCCTGGCTCGCCGCCGGCGAGGACCGGGTGCTGCTGTCCGGCATGATCGGCAGCCGCCAGGGCTGGAAGGAAGCGCCCTATCTGCCCTGCCCCGCCGGACCCGCCGATATCGGCGGCGCGCTGGTGGACGTGCCGTTCGACTGGGCGCAGGTGAAACTGGTCCCGGGTCTTTCGGGCACCGATCCCTCGGGCGTGGCCGAGGTGATGCGCGGCGAGGAAGCGCAGGTGATCGGCGTCCCCGCGCTGCTCGCGACCGGCGGCCTCGCCTGCCTGCCCGGGACGCATTCCAAATGGGTGCGGGTGGAAGGCGGACGGATCACCGGCTTCACCACGCACATGACCGGCGAAGTGTTCGGGGCGCTGCGCGGCCATACGATCCTGGGGCGGATGATGCGCGACGGGCCGGCCAACGGTGCCCCGTTCGACGCCGGCCTCGCGCGGTCGGCCGATCCCGGCGGGCTGCTGCACCACGTGTTCGGCGTCCGCGCCCTCGGTTTGGCGGAACAGCTGGCCGAAACGGACTCGCCCGCCTACCTGTCCGGCATCCTGATCGGCCACGAGGTGCGCGCCGCCCTGGACGGCGCCGCCGGCGCGGTGGTGCAGGTGATCGGGTCGCCCGACCTCACGGAACTCTACGCCCGCGCCATCGCGGCCTGCGGCTGCTTCGCCGAACGCCACGACGGCGAGGCCGCGGCCCGCGGCCTGGCGCTGGTCGCGGAGAACGCCGCATGGAGCTGACCCCCTGGCTCACGCGCTGCCCGCTGATCGCGATCCTGCGCGGCATCCAGCCGCATGAAGCAGAACCGGTCGCCGCGGCGCTGGAGGCACAGGGCATCGCGATCGTCGAGGTGCCGCTGAATTCGCCGGCGCCGGTGGAGAGCATCGCCCGCCTGTCCCGGGCCTTCGGCGAGCGGCTGCTGATCGGCGCCGGCACGCTGATGACCGAGGCCGAGGTGGGCGATGTCGCGGCGGCCGGCGGGCGGCTGATCGTGACGCCGCACGCCGATCCCGCGATCACCCGGGCCGCGCGCCGGCACGGGATGCTGGCGGTGCCGGGATTTTTCACCCCGACCGAGGCGTTCGCGATGCTGGCCGCCGGGGCGAACGGGCTGAAACTGTTCCCGTCGGAGGCGGCCAGCCCCGTGGTGCTGCGGGCGATGCGCGCCGTATTGCCGTCCGGCATCCCGGTGCTGCCGGTGGGCGGGATCGACGCCAGCAACATCCCCGCCTGGCGCGAGGCCGGCGCCGCCGGGTTCGGTATCGGATCGGCGATCTACAAGCCCGGCGACAGCCCGGAGATCGTCGGCGCCAAGGCGCATGCGCTGGTGGCCGCCCTGACCGCGTAACGCCGGCACGCGCCGGCACGGGCATTGCTCGCGCCACCGGCGGCAGGTGCGTCAGGACCCGACGCCGGATCCGCTGAGCGCCGTCCGGACCTGATGCGGACGCAGGAACAGGCGCGTCACCTCGGGATGGTCGCATTCCACCCGATGCGTCAGGTCCAGTGCCGCCTGCTCGACCTCATCACCGGACAGGTTGTCACGGAAGTCGATCGTGATCGCCAGCAGGATCTCCGACGGGCCCAGATGCATGCTGAGGAGTTCCTTGACCGACGCCACGCGCGGGTCGTTTTCCAGCAGCGAACGGACATGGCGCAGGACGCGCGGGGACGCACTCTCTCCGGTCAGCAGGCTGCGCGTCTCGTACGCCATGAAGGTGGCCGTGAGCACCAAAAGCGCGCCGATCGCGATGGATGCGGCACCGTCCAGCGCGGGCATGTCCAGCCATACCGCCAGGCCGAGACCGATCGCGGCGAAGGAGAGGCCGATCAGCGCCGCCCCGTCCTCCAGCAGGACCGAGAACACACTTGGGTCCTTGCTGCGATGAATGCCGGACAGCAGATTCTCATCGCCGCGGCTGCGGCGGAATTCCTTCCAGGCAAAGCGGAAGGAAATTCCCTCGAACAGCGCGGACGCACCCAGGACCGCGAAGTTCACCCAGACGGTGCCCACCGGTTCGGGGTTGGCGATCCGGTGCCAGCCTTCGTACAGCGAGAAGGCGCCGCCCAGGGAGAACACCAGCAGCGAGACCACGAAGGCCCAGAAATACAGCTCCATCCCATGCCCGAACGGATGGCGCTCGTCTGGCGGCATCGCCGCCCGCCTGACCCCGTACAGCAGCAGGCCCTGGTTGCCGGTATCGACGGTGGAATGGATCGCCTCGCTCAGCATCGCGCTGGACCCGGTCCACAACGCGGCGGCGAACTTGGTGGCGGCAATGGCCAGGTTGCCGCCCAGCGCGGCATAGATCACCAGTTTCGAACCGCCTTCCGCCATACCGTCTCATCCACCTGCCGTTGGAGGTGAACAGCGGGACCGGCACACGGTTCCGGGAGAGAACACCCCCGTGACACCCGGCCCAGGCGCCCTATCCCAGGCTGTACAGCACGAGGCCGATCGCACCGATCACATACATC
The DNA here is from genome assembly GCA_050181195.1 of Acetobacteraceae bacterium. GTDB lineage: Bacteria > Pseudomonadota > Alphaproteobacteria > Acetobacterales > Acetobacteraceae > Rhodopila. The sequence goes on from JBFXDK010000115.1 coordinate 9,369, forward strand.
ACGAGCAGCCCGGCCCGGATCCGTGTTGCGTGGTTCGGCACGTACCGGGCCAGCAGGAAGGCCGCGAGCGTCAGCAGCACGAAGCCTTGCGCCGCCTGCATCACCTCGGGCGTGACCGTCATTGCAACGCCTCCTTCATCACGCCGCCGGTTGCCAGCCCGGCCCGGGAAAGGCAATTTCGCGCCATCCCAGAGGGAGACGCCCGATGAGCGATCCGGTCCCGTTCCGCCCCTATGCCCAAGGCACCCAGCCGCCCCAGGATGTGCCGGCGTACCTGGGCACGATCAAGCGCCACCCGCTGCGCGCGCCGCACAGGATGCCGCACACCATCACCGAGACGACCGGCCCGGCGTTCTCGCCCCGGCTGTTCCCGCCGTCGATCGACCTGACCACCAACACCACCGGCAAGGCCGCGCTGGGTGAGCGGATCATCGTCGCCGGCACCATCACCGATGAGGACGGCCGGCCGGTAGCCAACACCATGGTCGAGGTCTGGCAGGCGAACGCCACCGGCCGCTACGACCATCCCGGTGACCAGCACGACGCGCCGCTCGATCCGAACTTCCACGGCGCCGGGCGGGTGTTCACCGACGCGCATGGCCGCTACCGCTTCATCACCATCCGCCCCGGCGCTTATCCCTGGCCGAACCACCGCAACGCCTGGCGGCCGAACCACATCCATTTCTCCTATTTCGGGCCGGCCTTCGCCACGCGGCTGGTGACACAGATGTATTTTCCGGGCGATCCGCTGCTGGCGTTCGATCCGATCTTCAACGCCGTGCCCGATGTCGCCGCGCGCAACCGGCTGATCGCGGCGTTCGATACGGACATCACCGAACCCGAGTTCGCGCTGGGCTACCGGTTCGATGTCGTGCTGCGCGGCCGCGGCGCCACCCCGATGGAGGCCTGAGATGGCACAGACCACGGCAAGCCAGACCATCGGCCCCTACTGGCACATCATCGAGGACAAGGACTGGGCCGACCTGACGCGGTTCGGCGCCCAGGGCGAAAAGCTCGTCCTGACCGGCACGATCCGCGACGGCGACGGCGCGCCCTGCCCCGAGGCCTGCGTCGAGATCTGGCAGTCCGACCCGCCGGCGTCGGACACGTTCCCGGGCTTCGGGCGCGCCAATACCGATGCGACCGGCACCTTCCGCCTGACCACGATCCGTCCGGGCCCGGTCGCGGGCCGCGGCAACACGCAGCAGGCGCCGCACATCGCGATCTGCATCCTCTCGCGCGGGGTGATGGCCGCGCTGATGACACGAGCCTATTTCGCCGGCGAGGCGCTGAATGAAACCGACCCGCTGCTGACCTCGATCGAGGATCCCGCGCAGCGCGCGACGCTGATCGCGAAGCCCGAGGGCGGCCATGTCTGGCGGCTGGATATCCGCCTGCAGGGCGAGGGCGAAACGGTGTTCCTGGACATCTGACACCGCCCCGCCGGCCGGCCGCATCCGATGTGCCTCTGCCACGCCCCGCTTGTGCCGTTGTGCCCGGACCGCCGCAGGGTCCTGCGCGGCCTGTCCGCGACGGCCCTGGCCCTGCCGCTGGCAGGGTGCGACCGCGACACCTGGCTGTTCAACATCGTCCCCGAATCCCAGGTCCAGGCCCTGGGCCTGCAGACCTGGGCGCAGATCCGCGCGCGCACGCCGCTCAGCCAGGACCAGCGGCGGCAGGGGATCGTGCGCTCGATCGCCGACCGGCTGCTGCGCGCCGAGGGACGGGACCCGTCCCGCTGGGAGGTCGCGCTGTTCGCCAGCCCGCAGGTGAACGCGTTCGCCCTGCCCGGGCAGCGGATCGGCGTGTTCGAGGGCATGTTCCGGGTCGCCGAGAACCCGCACCAGCTGGCGGCGGTCATCGGGCATGAGATCGGCCATGTGGTGGCGAAGCACTCGCAGAGCCGGATGAACGCCGAAGCCTGGAAGACCCTCGGCCTGCAGGTGATCAACGTGGCACTCGGCCTGAGCAATGTCCGCTATGCCAACGAGATCGCGGCGGTGCTGGGCGCGGGCGCGGAGTTCGGGCTGCTGCTGCCCTATTCCCGCGGCCAGGAGCTGCAGGCGGACCGGCTGGGCCTGTTCACCATGGCGGCGGCCGGGTTCGATCCGGCGCAGGCGCCGAAGCTGTGGCAGCGGATGGACCAGCTGGTGCCGCAGCGCGGCCCGACGTTCCTGGCGACGCATCCCGCCCCCGCCGCCCGCATCGAGGCCCTGGAGGCACTGGTGCCCCAGGCGCGCGCCCGCGCCCCGCAGCGCGCGCTGTAGCCGGGGCCGACAGGGCGGGCGTCTGGTGGACCGCCACCGCTTGCCACGGTGACGCAACGGGTAATGTTAGCATTAAGTTATGAATCGGATGATCGACGACCGGCCCGCGCCTGGCATGACATTTGTATAGCCGGCAGGTCTCACGCCGACAGTACGGTTGCAGGACGGATGCGCCTCCACCGGGCGGCGGCGCGCGCGGAATGAACACACGCTGTCGCGACCGGATTGAACCCGAGACCTCATGTTGTAGCCAAGGCTACACCTTGTAGAATTACCCCGACATTGTTAATGAAATCGTCGTTGACTTCGAAATACATCGCGGCACATTCGCCCGGCCGAGACTGATCCCGCACACGGCGGCCTCAGCCACCGGCGGCAACGAACGTCAAGCCACGCCCGGCCGGCGACCCAACGCCGCGGCCGCACCAACTGAACGGAACGTCAGGAAAGGCCCGCCGGAAGTCATGCCACTGCCAGCCTACGCCCCCGAACCAAGCCCGGCATGAACGCGACCGCCACCCTCGTGCTGGCCCTCGGCATGTCGATGGACGCGTTTGCCGCGTCCCTGGGCAAGGGCGCCGCGCTGGCGCGACCGCGCGTGTCCGAGGCACTCCGGACCGGCCTGATCTTCGGCACGGTGGAGGCCATCACGCCCGTCCTGGGCTGGCTGATCGGCGCCGGCGCGGTCGCCTGGATCGCCGATATCGACCACTGGGCGGCGTTCCTGATTCTTGGCCTGCTGGGCGGACGCATGGCCTGCAAGGCACTCCGGACCTGCGAGGCGACCTCCGCGCCCGACCGTCATCCGCTGCCGGTCCTGCTGCTGACCGCGATCGCCACCAGCCTGGACGCCATGGCGGTCGGCCTGACCCTGGCGCTGATCCAGGTCGACATCGCCACCGCCGCGCTCGCGATCGGCATGACCACCTTCCTCATGACCGCCCTTGGCACGATGGCCGGCCGCTGGATCGGCCCGGTCTTCGGCCGCACCGCCGAGTTCCTGGGCGGGCTGTGCCTGATGGCGATCGGCCTGCGCATCCTGCTGGAACACACGCTGGGCGTCTGATCCAAGCGCCGCGGCGCTCGGCAATGCATCCAGCCGGCGCGTCCGGGGCAGCGCCTACGCCGGCACCACCATTCCCAGGTCCGCCGCCTGCCGCCGCTCATAGGACCGGCGCGCCTCGTCCTGCGCCTGTCCGATGATGCCGCCACGCACCGTCGCGGGCGCAACCGAGCCGAAGGCCGGCTGCCAGCTGTCCGGCAGGCGCGGCGAATCGGGCGGCGCCAGCCACAGCCGGAACAGCGTCCGCTTCAACGCCGGATCGTCATGGTCCTCGAACTCGGTCCGCGAATGCAGCGTCACGTGGTTGTTCAGGATCTGCATGTCGCCGGGCCGCAGATACATCGTGTGCATCAGGTCAGGCCGCCGCAGCACCGCGTCCAGCATGTCCAGCGCCTGCCACTGCGCCTCCGTCACCGGCGGCACGCCCTCGATCCGCTGCGCCGAGGTCAGCCGGTTGCGGTTCCACTTGCTGCACATCAGCCCGTCCGCCACATCGAAGATCGGGTTCGGATAGGCCGGCGTCTCGCCCGGCGCCTGCTCCTGCTGGCGGCTGAACCAGTAGGGAAGGTGCAGCAGTTCCGCCAGGTCGGGCCGTTCCACCGCCATCGCGTTGTGCGCGGACACGGAGCTCGTCACCATGCTCATGCCGCCCGCGCGCGCCACGTTGTAGCAGGACAGCAGCACGATATCCGCGCTGTCGGTGTGGAAATCGAGTTCGGCGTTGGACGAATACCCCCGCCCGCGCCCCGTGCGGTACTCGGTGCCGGCGTCGCGCACGGCCGAAAGATACTGGCTCGCCTTGCCCTGCGGCCGAGCAACGCCGGTGTGCAGGCCGATGGCCCAGGTCAGCAGCTCGAATTCATCCGCGGACAGCTCCGCCCGCGGCAGGCCGCGCAGCAGCACGAAACCGGTGCCGGTCTTCATTTCGCGCAGCGCCGCCTCGATCACCGTCCAGGCGGAGCCGAGGTCGAAATCCGCGCGCCGGTAGTCCAGCAGGGATTTGCCGGGATCGCGCCCGCGGCGCACCGCGGCCACCAGGTCGCGCCGCGCACGATCGTCGAGTTCGAACATCCAGCCCTGGTCCCGGCGCAGATCCTCGACGGTCCAGGCGGCGCGTGTATCGGCGTTGATGGGCTGCATGCTGTCCTCTCCCGGGAGCAGGGTCGCCGCCGATTCTCCACAGGCGGCGGCGAAACGCCAGACGGCCTGTGGAGAAGGAAGGGCGGGGCTTCGCCCCGGACCCCGACCAGGAGGGCGCTGCCCTCCTGGACCTCCGCAAAGGGGCACAGCCCCTTTGATCCCAACTCGTTTGTTGGATTTGGGGCGGGGGGGCCTGACGCAGACCTTGCACGGTCCGGGTCAGGCCCCCCGCCCCAAATCCAACCAAGGAATCGCGTTCCAAGGGCCGTCGCCCTTGGTGGGGTCCAGGGGCAAAGCCCCTGGCGGAGCGCGAGGCGGAGCCTCGCCCTTGCTCCATTGCGCCACCGATGTGCTATTCGAGTTTCTGACGCAACGATCGCGAGGACCTTCGAATGCCGGCCGCCACGGTCACCCAATGCGCCGTCCTGGTCGGCGGGCTCGGCACGCGCCTCGGCGCGCTGACCGCCTCGACGCCCAAACCGATCCTGCCCTGCGGCGACCGGCCGTTCCTTGCCTGGCTGCTGCGGGAATTCGTCCGCTTCGGCGTGCGCGACTTTCTGCTGCTGACCGGGCACCTGTCTTCGGAAATCGAAAAGGCGGCCGCCGCGATCCAGACCACCCTCCCACGCGGCGCCACCGTGTCGCTGTCCGAGGAACCGATCCGCGCCGGCACCGGCGGCGCGCTGTATCATGCGCGCGACAGGCTGGACCGGCGATTCCTGCTGTGCAACGGGGATTCCCTGTTCGACTGCAATCTCGCCAATCTCCTGGCCGCCGCCGCGCAGGACGGACCGGACGTAACCGGGCGCATGCTGCTGCGACGCCTGGACGATGCCTCACGCTATGGGGTGGTGGCGCTGGACGGTGACCGCGTCACCGCGTTCCGCGAGCGTCCGCCGCCCGGTTCGCCGGGCACGATCAACGCCGGGATCTATCTTTTCGGCAAGGACGTGATCGACACGCTGCAACCTGCCTGTTCGCTGGAAGGCGACATCATGCCGCGCCTCGCCGATCTGGGCCTGCTGCGCGGCGGCGTGGCGGAGGGATATTTCCGCGACATCGGCATCCCCGAGGATTTCACCCGCTCCCAGCACGAAATTCCCGCGCTGCTGCGCCGGCGCGCCTTGTTTCTCGACCGTGACGGCGTGGTCAATGTCGACTACGGCTATGTCGGCTCACGCGAGAAGTTCCAATGGATACCAGGTGCGCTCGAAACCATCGTGCAGGCCACGCGCATGGGCTGGCATGTGTTCATCGTCACCAACCAGTCCGGCATCGCGCGCGGCTACTACACACAGGACGCGGCCGCGGACCTGCTGGACTGGATCGGCGAGCAGGTACGTCTCGCCGGCGGCACGATCGACGATGTGCGCTACTGCCCGTTCCACCCCGATGCCAGCGTACCCGCCTATCGCGCGGTCAGCGACTGGCGGAAGCCCGCGCCCGGCATGCTGCTGGACCTGATCCGCGCCTGGGAACTGGACCCGGCGCGGTGCGTCATGATCGGCGACCAGGAAACCGACATGCAGGCGGCGCAGGCGGCCGGCGTGCGCGGCCATCTGTTCCGCGGCGGCAATCTCCTCGACCTCGCGCGCCCTCTCCTGGACGCCGCCTGAACGCTCGCCCGTCAGAAGGAGAACATCGGCCGGTCGGGCTCGCGGCCCAGCAGCAACTGGCCGACCGTTTCGAAATGCGCCGGGTGGCCCTGGATCTGCTGCGTGACCGTGTGGATGTCGCGGAACCGGCGCTCGAACGGGCGGCTTGCGAAGATGGCCAGCGCCCCGGCAGCTGTATAGAGCGATGCCACCACATCCTTGGCCGACTGGATCGCCCAGGTCGACGCCATGCGGATGGTGATCAGCTGTTCCTGCGTCAACGTGCCGGACTGTTGCGCCTGTTCCCAGATTTCGCTGACGGAGCCCAGCAGGAACATCCGCGCGGACCGCAGGCTCGCCTCGCCCCGGCCGACCGCTGCCTGCATCACGTGGTTTTCGCCGCGTGTCCGGCTCGCACCACGTGGCGTCGTGTCGCGCATGTCGCCGACGAAGGCCTCCATGAACGTGCGGGCGATCCCCAGCGCGATACCGGCGAAGCTCGATGAATACAGGGTGCTGGGCGTGAAGACATACAACTTGCCCGTCACGCGCGGCTTGACCTCGGTGCTGCGCGCCATGGAATAGGCTTCGGGCACGAACAGGTCCTTCACCGTGTAGCTGTCGCTGCCCGTGCCGCGCAGGCCCATCGTGTACCAGGTGTCGCGCACCACGGCGCTGCTCTTGGGGAAGAACATCGTATAGGTGATCGGCTTGCCCTCGGGACCCAGGCGCCGCGATCCGTCCCGCTCGAACACCGGCACATGACAGCCCAGCCAGGAGGCGAGGCGGGAACCGGAGGCAAAGTCGAAGTTACCGTTCACGCGGAAGCCGCCCGGCACGACCTCGGCCTTTCCCGGGCCGGGACCCCAGGCAAGAATCCCCGTGTCGGGGCCGAAGATGTCGCGCGCGACCGAAGGTTCCAGAAAGGCCGAGGTCAGGCCGCAGATATTGGTCTGGCCCATGCACCAGGCCGTGCTGGCGTCATGGCGGGCCACCTCCTCGATGATCTGCACCAGCGACGGCGGGTCGATTTCCGCGCCGCCATATTCGGCCGGCTGCACCAGGCGGAACAGGCCACGCTCGCGCAGCGCGGCAAACAGCGGCGCCGGCAGGTCGCGCCGGTCCTCGATCTCATCGGCCGCCGCATCGATCATGGGGGCGAGCGCCCTGACCCGCTGCAGGTAGTCGGCGCCCTTGGGGCTGAGATGGATCATGGCCGCGTCCCTCGTATCCGGATGCGAACACGATGGGACGAGGCCGCCGAACTGGCAATATGACCGCAGGGTGCCGGGCGTCCCGCCGCGGTCCAGGCAAAGTCCGCCGTGTTGCGAGGCAGCCCGGTCGACGCCGCGCCGCCGGCCTGCCTGCCACCGCCTCGGGCGCTACTTCGTCAGGATCAGCTTGTTCGAGCCGGTGAGTTTCAGCCGATAGGTGTTCTCGCCATGCTGAATCAGCAACTCCCGTCCGCCGCACAGCAGGTCACTGCTGCTGATGCTCGGCGGATCGAGAGCCGCCCCATCGAAGGTCCCCGGGTTCACGTCCGGTCCGCCATGGCTCGTCTGGTTCATCATCGTTCGATCGTTCCTCGGACTGTGCCGCATCGCTGTCAAACCATGGCTTCTGCGTATCGCTAATGCGAGTCATTTGCAATATCACGTCACCCATCCTTCTTTCCAAGCCGCGCCCAGTCCGCGTGATCCATTGAAACAACCGCGGTTTTCACGGCACGTGGTCAAAACACCACACTGCCACGCAACCCCTCCGCACATTCGCGGCGACGCGGCCGACTGGCGCCTCCGTATCGAGCCCGCCTCGTCGCCGCGGGCGCGCCGGGCCGGCGCCGCATTCACGGTTGCAAATATGCAGATGTCTTTATATATCGCCGCGACCAGACAGGAG
>JBFXDK010000116.1:0-17228 GCA_050181195.1 Acetobacteraceae bacterium
CCCTTCCTGGAATTGTCGCAGCTCGCCGCCTATGGCCTCTATGGCGGCGATGTGCCCTCGGCCGGCATCGTCACCGGCATCGGCCGCGTCTCGGGCCGGGAATGCGTGATCGTTGCCAACGACGCCACCGTGAAGGGCGGCACCTACTTCCCGGTCACGGTGAAGAAGCACCTCCGCGCGCAGGAGATCGCGCGCAGGAACCGCCTGCCCTGCGTCTACCTGGTGGATTCCGGCGGCGCCTTCCTGCCGATGCAGGACGAAATCTTTCCCGACCGCGAGCATTTCGGCCGCATCTTCTTCAACCAGGCCAACATGTCGGCGGAAGGCATTCCGCAGATCGCCGTGGTCATGGGCTCCTGCACCGCCGGCGGTGCCTATGTGCCGGCCATGAGCGACGAGAGCATCATCGTCCGCAAGCAGGGCACCATCTTCCTGGGCGGGCCGCCGCTGGTGCAGGCCGCGACGGGCGAGATCGTCTCGGCCGAGGACCTGGGCGGTGCCGATGTTCATGCCCGCACCTCGGGCGTGGTCGATCACTACGCGCAGAACGATCATCATGCGCTGGCGATCTGCCGGCGCATCGTCGCCGGGCTGAACACGACGAAACAGGTCTCGCTGGCACTGCGGCCGCCCGCGCCGCCGAAATACGACCCGGAAGAACTGTACGGCGTAGTACCCGCCGATATCCGCGCGCCCTACGACGCACGGGAAGTCATCGCGCGCCTGGTCGATGGCAGCGAGTTCGACGAGTTCAAGAAGCTGTACGGCACCACGCTGGTGTGCGGCTTCGCGCATCTGCACGGATATCCCGTCGGCATCCTCGCCAATAACGGGATCCTGTTCAGCGAATCCTCGCTGAAAGGCGCGCATTTCATCGAACTCTGCAGCCAGCGGGGCATTCCGCTGCTGTTCCTGCAGAACATCACCGGCTTCATGGTCGGCCGCAAATACGAATCGGGCGGCATCGCCAAGGACGGCGCCAAGCTGGTGACGGCTGTATCCACAACCTCGGTGCCCAAGCTCACGCTGATCATCGGCGGCAGCTACGGCGCGGGCAACTACGGCATGTGCGGGCGCGCCTACGACCCGCGCTTCCTGTTCATGTGGCCGAATGCGCGGATCTCCGTCATGGGCGGCGAACAGGCGGCCGGCGTGCTGGCCACCGTGCAGCGCGGCTCGGACAAATGGTCCCCCGACGAAGCCGAGGCATTCAAGGCGCCGATCCGCGCGCAATACGAAACGCAGGGTCATCCGTATTACGCCACCGCGCGGCTTTGGGACGATGGCGTGATCGATCCCGCCGACACGCGGCGCGTGCTGGGCCTGTCACTCTCGGCCGCCCTGAACGCTCCCATCGCGCCGACGCGCTTCGGCGTGTTCCGGATGTAGGGACAGACGATGTTCACGACATTGCTGATCGCCAACCGCGGCGAAATCGCCTGCCGCATCGCGCGCACCGCCCGCCGCATGGGAATCGAGACCATTGCCGTGTTCTCGGACGCGGACGCGGACGCCCTGCATGTGAAGGCCGCCGACCGGGCATTCCCGATCGGTCCGGCCCCGGCCCGCGAATCCTACCTCAACATCTCCCGCATCATCGACACCGCTCGGCGGGCCGGCGCCCAGGCCATCCATCCCGGCTATGGCTTTCTGTCCGAGAACCCCGCCTTCGCCGAAGCCTGCGCGGAGTCCGGCATCGTCTTCGTCGGACCTCCTGCCGCCGCGATGCGCGCCATGGGATCGAAATCGGCCGCCAAGGCACTGATGGAAAGCTCCGGCGTGCCGCTGCTGCCGGGCTATCACGGCGACCGCCAGGAACCGGCATTCCTTGCCGAACAGGCGGCACGGATCGGCTTTCCCGTCGTCATCAAGGCGGTTTCGGGCGGTGGCGGACGCGGCATGCGCGTGGTGACCACGGCCGGGGACTTCACGGCGGCGCTGGAGTCGGCTCGCCAGGAAGCCGCTTCGGCCTTCGGCGATGACCGCGTGCTCATCGAACGCTATCTCGACCGCCCACGCCATATCGAGGTTCAGGTCTTCGCCGACACCTACGGCCAGGCCATCCACCTGTTCGAGCGCGACTGCTCCGCCCAGCGCCGGCACCAGAAGGTGATCGAGGAGGCCCCTGCCCCGGGCCTGTCGCCCGGACAGCGCGCCGCGATGGGCCAGGCCGCGGTGAACGCCGCCCGCGCGGTCGGCTATGTCGGCGCCGGCACCGTCGAATTCGTCGCCGACGCCGCGGTCAGCGGATTCTTCTTCCTGGAAATGAACACCCGCCTTCAGGTGGAGCACCCCGTCACCGAAATGGTCACCGGCTTCGACCTTGTGGAATGGCAGTTGCGCGTCGCCGCCGGCGAACCCCTGCCCGCCGAACAGGACCAGGTTCCGCTGGCCGGCCACGCATTCGAGGCGCGCATCTACGCCGAGGATCCGTCGCGCGACTTCGCGCCCTCGATCGGCCGGCTGGCCCTGTTCCGCACGCCGGCACCGGAACCCGAAGTCCGGATCGACACCGGATTCGCCACCGGCGACACGGTCTCGATCCATTACGATGCCATGCTGGCCAAGCTGATCGTCCACGGGCCGGAGCGCGACGCTGCGTTGCGGACGCTCCGGCGCGCGCTCGCGGCCTGCGACGTGGTGGGCGTGGCAAGCAACCTCGATCTGCTCGGCCGCATCGCCGCGCATCCCGCCTTCGCCGCCGGCGGCATCGATACCGGCTTCATCGCCCGCGAGGGCGCCACGCTGCTGGCCGGCCAAGCCCCGCCGACCCCCGAGGTGCTCGCCGCCGCTGCGCTCGCCGAACTGCTGGTTGAAGCCGAGGCCGTGGAGCAGGAGGCAGCCGGCAGCAACGACCCGTACTCGCCCTGGCACGCCCGCGATGGCTGGTGGGTGAACGCCAGGCCCGCCCGGACGCTCGCCTTCCAGGTCGGCGACGATCCCCACCCGGTCACCGCTCGCTCATCTGGGTCCGACTGGGCGCTGACGATCGGTGATCGCACCATCGTCGGATCGGCGGTTCGGCTGCCGGACGGCCGGCTGGACGTCATGCTGGACGGTGTGCACCGGCGCGTCTCGGTCACCGTCGATGGCGAGACCCGCGTGGTCCGCACCGACGGCGAGACCTGGCGCCTGGCATTGCCTGATCCGATCGCCCACGCTGATGAGGACCAGGGTGGCGGCGACCGCCTGATCGCACCGATCCCCGGGCAGGTGACGCAGGTGGCGGTGGAAGTCGGCCAGGCCGTGACTCGCGGCCAGATCCTGGTCGTGCTTGAAGCCATGAAGACGGTGTTTCGCCTGCCCGCCCCAGCCGACGGCGTGGTGGAGACAGTCGGCTGCGCCGTCGGCGAGATGGTGCAGGACGGCCAGATCCTGATCGGCTTCGTCTCGAACGGGGAATAGGCGCGCGGGCAACGCAGCCGCACATCCCCGCTTCAGTACCCCTCGTAGCGCCCTTCCCGCTTCTCCCGGAACGCCGCGATCGCCTCGGGATGGTCATGCCCGGCGCGAGCGATGGCGATGTGCGAACTGATCAGGTCGAAGGCCGTCGTCATGTCGACCGACAACCCCTGCGACACGGCGCGCTTGATCAGTTGCACAGACAGCGGCGGCATGGCGGCGATCCGTCCCGCCAGCTTCAGCGTCTCGGCCATCAGCGCCTCGTCCGGATACACGTGGTTCACCAGCCCGATCGCCAGCGCCTGTTCGGCATTCAGGAACTCCGCCGTCCACAGCAATTCCAGTGCTCGCGCCGAACCCACGATCCGCGGCAGGAACCAGGCGCCGCCGCCGCCCGGCAACAGCCCGATCTTGGCGTAGGTCTCGGCGAACCGCGCGCTCGCGCCGGCCACCCGGATGTCGCAGGCCAACGCCAAATCCATCCCGCCGCCGGTCGCGACGCCGTTCACCGCGGCGATCAGCGGCTTTTCGAACCGCGCGGCCCGCTTGGGAAAGGCCTGGATCTGCTCCCAGATGCGCTTTTTCGTGACATGCGGGCGGTTGTCGGTGCCGCCGCCCATGCCCGAGACATCCCCGCCCGAGCAGAAGCCGCGCCCGGCCCCGGTCAGGATCACCACGCGCACATCGGGGCGCGCATCGCAGTCATCCAGCGCCGCGATCAGACCTTGCAGCATCGCGCCCGTGAACGCGTTGAGTTTTTCCGGACGGTTCAGTGTCAGGACGGCGATGCCGTCCTGGATTTCCACCAGCAGATCCTGGGCCATCGGAACTTCCCTCCATTTGACCCATCCTCCCCCGCGATCGCTGGTCGGGCAACCGGCTCAGGCGGATACGGCCGGCCGGCGGCGGCGGAACGTCAGCAGCCCGGCCATCCACGCGGCGCCGAGGGCGAGTGACGGAGGTTCGGGCACGGCAAGGTCCCAGCCGATGACGTCGAACGCGATCAGATCCAGCGGCGTGATCGTCAGCAACTGCCCCGGTGTGACGATGGGATCCATGATCCCCAGGTCCAGATTGTCCTTCCAATGACTTGCCTGGCGTCCGTCGCCATGCGTGATTCCGGTGCTGAAGGCGCCGAGGGAGGTCACACAGTCGTTCAGGGAGAAATTCTTGGTGCGATTGTCGGCGGTGAAGTCCAGATCGGCACCGGCGCTGACGGAACCGGCAGAGCAGCGGAACATGTCGAGCGGCGAGACGAAGGTGAATGCATTCGACCCGTAGTAACCGTTGACGGTGCCCGCGCCGCTCGCGGTCCCGGACGCGTTGACGTCCAGGACGTCGACGCCGCTGACGAAACCCAGTGCGTGCCCGATCTCATGGATCGCCAACCCCACGAAATCATAGCCGCCGGCAGTGATGCCGTTGGAAGGATCAAAGTCGTAGCTGAAGGCATTGCTGAACTGGATGTAGCCGTCGCAGTTGCTCCCACAGCCCCCCACCGTCTGGGCCGCCGGCGTCAGTCCCAGCGCCTTGGCGTTGGCGTTGGTCATCGTGATGAACGTGGTGTTGCTCCCCGATCCATCCAGGAACGGTGTCGCGCTGCCAACGCCATGCGGATTGTCGCTGGTGTAATTCATGTAGACGGAAAAGCTGCTGCCGGCGGGCGTGCTCGCGACCGCGGCCGAGTCGTTTGCGCTGCTCTGATCCGCGATCAGTGCGGTTCGATATCCCGTGTAGGTGAACGTCGATTCCGCGCTGCTGGCGCTCGCGAGGATCCCCGACCCCAGCGTGCCCGTGCCGACGGTCAGGTTGACCGTCACATGGTCCGCGAACAGCGATGACCAGACGTTTGCGGCCTGCGCGAACGCGGTCTGGGCCTGCGTCGAGGTACCGGAAATGTAGCTCAGGGTGAACGCCGGCGCGGCCAGGGCCGGCGACCAGGTCGCAAGCACGGCAACACAGGATGCGGCAACCAAGACGAGCAGAAACCGCATGCAAGTCCTTGGGGTAGCGATGGGCGAGAACGCCGGCCGGCGCAACGTCCGGACACGCAATGCCGCTTTGAACACGACTGCAGGACAGTTGGCAACAAGCAACGGTATGCCGCGCGGACATGCCAGGCCCGGAGAAACGGAACCGGCCTTTCCGTATCGATGGCTCTTTGGCCGCTCTCAGAAATCCAGGTCGGCGTAGTGCGCGGGCGGCATCGTCCCCGACACCCGATCATTCAACAACGGCCGGAAGCTCGGCCTGCTCTTCATGCGCGCGTACCAGTCCTTGGCGGGTGCGGACAGGCTCCAATCCACGTCGCCGATGAAATCCAGCGAGGAGAGATGGGCGGCGGCGGCGAAATCGGCCAGCGACAAGGTGCTGCCGGCGAGCCACTTCCGGGTTTCCGCCAGCCACCCGATGTAATCGAGGTGGTAGCGCAACGCGACATAGCCGGTGCGGATCGCGGCGGGTTCAGGATTGCCGCGCCCCGCCAGCCGCCGCATGAACTTCTGGCCGAACAGGTTCTGCGTGACCTCCTGCGCGAACTTGCCGTCGAACCAGGCCGCGAGGCGCCGCACCTCTACCCGTTCGGCAAGTGTCCGCCCCATCAACCCTGAATCAGGATACGCCTCGTCGAGGTATTCGCAGATGACGGTCGAGTCGGGAATGACCAGGCCATTGTCCTCGATCAGCGTCGGCACCATGCCCGCCGGGTTAAGCTCCAGGTATTCCGGCCGCCGTTCCCATGGCTTCTCAAGGCGCAATTCGAATGGCAGCCGCTTTTCCGCGAGCACCAGCCGGACCTTGCGAGAGTAGGGCGACAACGGAAGATGATGAAGAACGCGCATTACTTCCGCTTATCGCACCGCCGGCCGCCCTGTGCAAAGCGCTTGCCCGGTCTCAGCCATAGTTTTGCCGCAATCTATCCCGGATGAGGCAACGGCTGCAGCGACCGCCGCCCGCCGCCGGGCTGGAAACGGCGCAGGTAATCCGGCACGACCAGTTCGACCGGCGTCGGCACGATACCGAGTTCGGCGAGGCCCGGCATCCCGTCCGCAACGACGTTGTCCCGGGACAGCATCAGCAACTGGTCGCGCGTCAGCGGCTTACCGGGCACCAGTTCCATGATTGATGCCTGCAGCCTGGCGAGACCCATCGGGATGTTCACCAGCCGCCGCGGCCGCTTTGTCACTTTCAGGATGTAGGCAAGGATATCGCGGAAGCTCCACACGGCCGGCCCGCCGAGTTCGTAAATTGCACCGGCCGAATCGGCACGCGCAAGCACCGCGATCACCGCATCCGCGACGTCGCCGACATAGACCGGCTGCATCCGTGTCGCGCCGGCGATCACCGGCATGAACGGCAGCAGGCGCGCCATCGCGGCGAACCGGTTGAAGAACTGGTCCTCGGGCCCGAACACGATCGAGGGCCGCAGGATGGTCACCCCGGGGAACGCCTCCCTTGCACCGGCTTCGCCCGCCGCCTTCGTGGCGGCATACCGGCTTGGGCTGGCCGGATCGGCGCCGATCGCCGAGACATGCACCAGCCGCTGCACCCCGGCGGCCGCGGACAGGCGGGCGACCCGCGCGGCACCCTCGGCATGGATCGCCTGAAAGGCACCAGCCCGGCTTTCCGCCAGGATCCCGACCAGACTCACAGCCAGGTCGGCGCCCTGGACCGCGCGGCTGACCGTGGGCTCATTCGTCAGATCGCAATAGAGCGGCACCACCTGTCCCACGGCGCCCATCGGCTTGAGGAACAGCGCCGCTTCCGGGTCGCGCACCGCCACGCGCACGACATAGCCCTTCTGCACCAGTCGCTTGACCACATACCGCCCGATGAACCCCGAGCCGCCGAACACCGTCGCCACGCTGCGCGTCGCCATCGACCTCCGCTCCCAACGCCAAAGCCGGCGCGGTTTTGTCATTGCTTGGCGCGTCGCGCCATGGGGAATCGGCATGAATCGTGCGACGGACCGTTTTCTTGCAAAAACCCCGGTTGACGGCGCCTCACGCGAAGGCTACATCGCGCGCCCTACCGCTCCCGCGGACCGTCGCGGGGACCCTGGTGCCCAGGTGGCGGAATTGGTAGACGCGCAGGTTTCAGGTACCTGTGGCCGCAAGGTCGTGGAAGTTCGAGTCTTCTCCTGGGCACCAAATTCATGGGTACAACGCAGTTCATGCCGAACGCCACGATCCACCTGCACCGGCATGACCTGCCGGACGGCCTCTCCCTCGGCTCCGTCGTGGCAGTCGATACCGAGACCATGGGCCTGAACCCGCATCGCGACCGCCTCTGCCTGGTGCAACTGTCTGGTGGCGACGGCCATGCCCATCTTGTGCAACTCATTCCCCCGTCGCTGGGCGGGCGCGGCTACGACTGCCCCAACCTGCGTGCCATGATGGCCGATCCGGCCGTTATGAAGCTGATGCATTTCGCCCGCTTCGACGTCGCCGTGCTACAGCACAGCCTGGGGATCACCGTCGCTCCGGTGCGATGCACGAAGATCGCCGCCAAGCTGATCCGCACGTTCACCGACCGGCACGGGCTGAAGGACCTGTGCAAGGAGCTCCTGGGCATCGACCTGTCGAAACAGCAGCAGACTTCCGACTGGGGGGCGACGGAACTCTCGTCCGACCAGCTTGCCTATGCCGCCTCGGATGTCCTGCATCTGCATGCGCTCTGGGCACGGCTGGAAGCGCTGCTGATTCGCGAGGGGCGCCTGGAACTGGCCGAGGCCTGCTACGCCTTCCTGCCCACCCGGGCCCGGCTGGACCTGCTAGGGTATGAGGCGCCGGACGTCTTCGCGCATTGATATCGTGTAGTTGCGATCTTTTCAGACGGTTACACGACGACCCTGCAATATGGTCGCAGGCGGACCGGCGCGGTCGGACCGGTTGACCCTCCGCAAACACGGCGCCATAGACGCTCGCCAGAGAACAAGGACAGGTCGGGCCGATGCCGGACGGCACGCGCAGCGCAGCAGCCTCGGAAACCTATCTGGATGTCGCCAGGACGGTCCTGGCGACCGAGGCGGCGGGCCTGCGCGCCTTGGCCGAGAGCCTGGACGGCTGCTTCGCGGCCGCGGTCGATCGACTTGCCGGCGTTGCAGGCCGCATCGTCGTCTCCGGCATGGGCAAATCCGGCCATGTCGCACGCAAGATCGCCGCGACCCTGGCCTCCACCGGCACGCCGTCCCTGTTCGTGCATCCCGCGGAAGCCTCGCACGGCGATCTCGGCATGATCGTTCCTGGTGATGCGGTGCTCGCTCTGTCGAATTCGGGGGAGACGGCGGAACTCGCCGATCTCGTTGCGCATGCCCGTCGGTTCGGTCTGCCGCTGGTCGCCATCACAGGGCGCGCGCGCTCCACGCTCGCTTTGGCCTCCGACGTGACGCTTTTGCTGCCGACCGCGGATGAGGCCTGTCCGATGGGCCTCGCCCCCACCACATCCACCACCATGCAAATGGCATTGGGTGATGCTTTGGCCGTGGCCCTGCTGAAACAGCGGGGCTTCACGGAAGCCGATTTCCGGCAGTTCCATCCGGGCGGGCGCCTGGGATCGCGCCTGCGGCGTGTGCGCGACCTGATGCATGGCAACGAGGCCGTACCGCTGGCCGACCCTGCCATGCCGATGGACCGGGCGCTGCTGCTGATCACGGAAAAGCGGTTCGGCTGCCTGGGCGTGACGGACGCCGACGGACGCCTGATTGGCGTCCTGACGGATGGCGATCTGCGGCGCGCCATGGGACCGGACCTGCTGTCGCGGCGCGTCGAGGAAATCATGACGGCCCCGCCCCGCACGATCGGACCGGACGCGCTCGCCGCCGAGGCCTTGCACGCCATGAACACGCATGCCAGACCGGTGACAGCGCTGTTTGTCGTGGACGCGGGCGGCCGGCCATTGGGAATTCTGCATATTCACGACCTGCTGCGGGCAGGCCTGGCATGAGCCTGCAGCACGCGGATGTCGAGACGCCGCCAAGCCGCCGGCCCGGCCAGCGTCTGATCGCAACGGCGGATGTCCGGCTTCGGACCACGCCCACACCCGGGCGGATCGCGCGTCGCCGCATCCTGATCACGCTCACGAAGTGGCTGCTGCCGATCGGCGCGCTTGCGCTGTTGACCACGGTTGCGCTGTGGCCGGAATTCGACCAGGCCAAAGAGAAGGCACGCCTGGCATTCCGCCGCGTCGCCGCCGAGGTCGAGGGCGGCGCGCTGGTGGGCGCCCGCTACAACGGGCTCGATGAGCGGGGCCGCCCCTATACGCTCACGGCCGCCGTCGCGCGCCGGGTGGATGCCGACCGGATCGACCTGACGAAGCCGAACGGCGACATCACGCTGGAAAACGGCACCTGGCTGACCTTGTCGTCGCAACTCGGGATGTACATGCAGAAGGCCAGCCAGCTGGACCTCTGGCGGGACGTGATCCTGTACCGCGACGACGGGACCACGATGACCACATCCAGCGCGTCGATCGACCTCAAGGCCGGCGCGGCCGCCGGGTCCGAGCCGGTGCATGTCGAAGGTCCCTGGGGCGTGCTCGACGCGCAAGGCTTCACCGTCGTCGACAAGGGAGAGGCCATCCAGTTCATCGGCCCCGCGCATGTCGTGCTGAACGGCAACGAGCCGTGAGCCGCCCCTTCCCCGGCGCCTGGCTCCTCCTGGCCCTACTGCTCGCGCCTCTTTCGGCTGCCGGCCAGGACCTCGACCTCTCGCGTGGCGGGCCGATCAACATCACCGCCCAGGACGGGATCGAATGGCGCCAGGCGGAACAGCAGGTGATCGCCCGCGGCGATGCCCGGGCCGTGCGCGACAACGTGACGGTCGTCGCGGACCGGCTCATCGCGTGGTACCGCAAGAAGGGCAACAATCCCGGCCCCAGGAAGCCCGCGCCTGGGGGCCTTGCCGGTGAGACCGACACCGGCGGCACCGAGGTCTATCGCGTGCAAGCCGACGGCAATGTCCGCATCTTCACCGAGACCGACCAGGTGACCGGGGATCGGGCCACCTATGACATGGACCAGGCCGTGCTGGTGATGACCGGGCGCAATCTGCGCCTGACCACGCCGAATGAGATCCTCACCGCCCGCGACACGCTGGAATACTGGGCGCAGAAGCACATGGCGGTGGCGCGGGGCAATGCCGTTGTGGTGACGAACGATGCCAAGCGGCTGGCCGCCGATACGCTTGTCGCCTATACCAGCGATACCCCGGCGAGCTCGCAGCCGGCGGCCGCGCGTCCGGCGGACGATCCGCGCGCCCGATCCGGCAAGCTGGAGCGGGTGGAGGCGTTCGGCAACGTCTCGATCCGCACACCGACCGACATCGTGACCGGCGACCGCGGCGTCTATGTGCCGGATGTCGGCATTGCCCGCCTCGCCGGCAATGTCCGCATCACCCGCGGCCAGAACCAGTTGAACGGAACGGAGGCCGACGTGAACATGAACACCGGTGTCGCCCGCCTGACCTCCGGCGGCCCCGGCCGCGTGCAGGGCCTTGTGGTGCCGAACGACAAGTCGACCCCGCCGATCGATGCCGGTCCGGCGACCCAGCCTCAGGGCGGACGACGTTGAGCGGCGCACGCGACCCGCGGACCGGACCGGCGCTGAAGGTGGTGCCAAGTGCGGGCGGTCTGATCGCGCGCGGCGTGGGCAAGACCTACAAGCGCCGCCCCGTCGTGCGGAACGTGTCGCTGACCCTGCAGCGCGGCGAGGCCGTGGGCCTTCTGGGACCCAACGGCGCCGGGAAGACGACAACCTTCTATATGATCGTCGGACTCGTGCGCCCGGATACCGGGTCCATCAGCCTCGACGGCGCCGAGATCACCGGCCTGCCGATGTACCGGCGTGCCCGCCTGGGCATCGGCTACCTGCCGCAGGAAGCCAGCGTATTCCGCGGGCTGAACGTCGAGCAGAATGTCATGGCGGTGCTGGAGGTGGTGGAACCCGATCCCGACACCCGCCGCATGATGCTGGATGAGCTGCTGGCGGAATTCGGCATCAGCCATCTGCGGCGCACGCCGGCACTCGCGCTCTCGGGCGGCGAACGCCGCCGCGTGGAGATCGCCCGCGCCCTCGCCTCGCAACCGTCATACATCCTGCTGGACGAACCGCTGGCCGGTATCGACCCGATCGCAGTCGGGGAAATCCGCGACCTGGTCCGCCACCTGAAGGACCGCGGCATCGGCGTGCTGATCACCGACCACAATGTGCGTGAGACGCTGGAGATCATCGATCGTGCCTACATCATGCACGACGGCCAGGTGCTGATGGAGGGCCGCCCACAGGAAGTTGTGGCGCATGAGGACGTGCGGCGCGTTTACCTCGGAGAAAGATTCAGCCTTTAGCATGCTTTTTGCATGCTTAACGCTCCGAATCCGATTGACGGTTCCGCCGCCGCCCCGATAATCGCCAGACCATGGCGATAGCTCCCCGGCTCGACCTTCGCCAAAGCCAGACTTTGGTGATGACGCCGCAACTGCGGCAGGCGATCAAGCTTCTGCAATACTCGAATCTGGAGGTGGCGTCCTTCATCGAGGAGGAGCTCGAACGCAACCCGCTGCTGGAACGAGACGAGGCCGCCGACGCGCCGGTCGGTGAGCGTGCCGCCCCGGATCAGGTCGCCATCCGCACCGATGGCGGCCCGGACACAGCCGAGGCGGCGCGGTCGGACGTGCTCACCGGGGATGCCGACGCGCCGTTGGACACGGATCATGCCGAACTCTACGACCCCGGCGGCGCGGGCGACGGCGCCCCCAGCCTGGGATCGATCGATGGCCGCGGCGGCAACCAATCCTTCGATGCCGCCGACCGCGGCATGGACGACTTCGCCAATGAACGCCCGCCGTTGCGTGACTATCTGGGCGAGCAGCTTCGCCTCACCTTCGATGACCCGGTCGAGCGTATCATTGGCGCGCATCTGATCGCCCTGCTCTGCCCCGCGGGCCGCCTGACGGCCGATCCCGCGGCGATCGCGGCCGCGATGAACCTGCCGCTGGAACGCGTGGAAGCAGTTCGCGCCCGCATGATGCGCTTCGACCCCACCGGCCTGTTCGCACGCGACCTCAGGGAATGTCTGGCGGCGCAGCTTGCCGAAAAAAACCGGCTCGACCCGGCCATGGCGACGCTGCTCGACAATCTGGAACTGCTGGCGCGCCGCGACGCCCGGCGCCTGATGGCACTGTGCGGCGTGGATGCCGAGGACCTTTCGGACATGATCGCCGAACTTCGGGCGCTCGATCCGAAGCCGGCGGCCAGCTACGACAGCGTGCCGGCCCCGCCGGTCGTGCCCGACCTGCTGATGCGTCCCGCGCCCGACAGCACCTGGATCATCGAACTCAATCCCGACACGATGCCGCGGGTGCTGGTGAACGAGCGGTTCTATGCCCGTGTCGCGCCCCAGGCCCGCAAGGAAGACCGCGTGTTCCTCGCGGAACGGCTGGCAACCGCGAACTGGCTGGTGCGCTCGTTGCAGCAGCGGACGCAGACCATCCTGCGTGTCGCGGCCGAGATCGTGCGCCAGCAGGACGGGTTCCTGCGCCATGGCGTCGCGCATCTGCGCCCCCTGATCCTGCGCGACATCGCCGCGGCGCTGGAACTGCACGAAAGCACGGTCAGCCGGGTGACGGCGAACAAGTTCATCGCGACGCCCCGCGGCACGTTCGAGCTGAAATATTTCTTCACGACAGCCATCCAGGCGACCGATGGCGGCGAGACCCACAGCGCGGAGGCCGTGCGTCATCGCATTCGTGCCCTGATCGACGCCGAACCGGCCAACGACATCCTCTCGGATGACTCGATCGTCACGATCCTGCGCCGCGAAGGCGTGGACATCGCCCGCAGGACCGTGGCCAAATACCGGGAGGCGTTGCACATCCCAAGCTCGGTGCAACGCCGGCGGGAAAAATCCGCAAGGGTCTAGGCCACGTTCGCCGCCGGCACGAAACCGGCCCGGCGCGCACCCGGACCCGGCAGCCGCGCGTTCTCGACCTGGCCTGTCAGGGAAAACGCTCCGGCTCCAGGCGGACGGACTCGCGACCACCGTTACGGGAAGAGGCACATGAACATCACGGTTTCCGGTAAGCAACTCGAGTTGTCGGACGCACTGCGGACCCGCGTGACGACGCACCTGGAGACGATTGCCGGCAAGTATTTCGACCACGCCCAGGAAGCGCAGGTCACGTTCAGCAAGGCGCGCAGCTTCTTCACCTGCGATATCAATGTTCATGCCGGGCGCGGCCTGCGCCTGCGCGGCGAGGGCGAAGCGGCCGATGCAAACGGGGCGTTCGATGACGCGGCGGAACACATCGCCAAGCGGCTGCGACGCTACCGCCGGCGGGTGAACGATCACGCGCGCGACCTCGCGAACCGCGAACGGCCGGAAGCGGCAAGCCATTACGTGCTGCAGCATGCTGAACCGGTAGCCGGCGAGGAGGCCGAGGTCGAGACCGACCTGAACGGCACCTATGCCACGGTGATCGCCGAGACGCATACCGAGATCGCTCGGCTGTCGGTCGGGGAGGCGGTGATGCGCATGGACCTTGCGGACCAGCCGGTGCTGATGTTCCGCAACAGCGCAACCGGCGAGCTCAACGTGGTCTACCGCCGGCCCGACGGCCATGTGGGATGGATCGACCCGGCGAAGTAGGGCACCTTCGGTCCCTGGCGCGCGACCGTGGCGGCGCGAGAGCCGGGCATGACCGTATGGCTCGTGCGCCGCACCTGACCCGCCAGCCGCTATAGCCGGCTGGCGGTTTCGCGATACAGGGCCCGGACGGCATCCGGAATCACCTTGCCGGTTCCGGTGCGCGGCAGCGCCCGCGTCGGCAACAGATGATAGAACCGGACAAGGCGGCGCACGATGGCATCCACCGGGGCGCGCACCTGCGTCGCCGCGACGCCTTCCGCGAGCTGCAGCGCGACCAGCAGCGCGCCACTCTCGACACTGTCTCCAAGCGACATGACGAACGCGTCCTCGACGCCCGGCACGGACTTCAGTTCCGCGACGACCGGTTCCGGCGAGATCTTGACGCCGCCGATGTTCAGCATGCCGTCCTGCCGCCCCAGGACGACCAGGGTCTCGGGCGATGGCTGGTAGCCGGCGTCATCGGTCCGATACCAGCCATCGACGAAGGCGCCCCGGGTCAGTTCGGGTGCGTCGACATAGCCGTCGGTCATGGCCGGGGTGCGCAACCAGATCAACCCGGTCTCTCCCGGCGCCACGGCGTTGCCGGCGTCGTCGGTGACGCGGACCTGCACCCCGGGAAACAGCCGGCCGACATTGTCGTCGCCCACCAATGAAATGTGGTGGGTCTCGTTCGTGCCGTAGGTCGCGACGACGCGGTCGGTGAGCCTCGCTTGCACCTCGGTACGCAGGCGCGGCGACAGCGCCGCGCCGATCACGTCGAGCACGAGGTCCGGTCGCTGCACCGGAACCGGAGCCGAACGCATGAACCGCTCCAGATCCCCGGTCACGAACAGGACGTAGTTGCCAAGCCCTGCCGCCAGTACGGGACCGATCGCTTCATCGGCAATGAAATGGACTGTCCCGCCGGCCCGCAGCGTCAACAGGACCCGTGAATGCGCGCCACGGACGCCGAACCCGTAGAGACAGAGGAAATGCGGACGCGGCAGGACGGATGCGGCGTAGAGCAGGTTGTTGGCCAGGGTCTGCTCCTGTATCCGGTGGGTCACGCGCATGACCTTGGGCAGGCCAGTCGTGCCGGACGATTTGATCAACCGCACCACCGCGTCCGGTTCGGCGGGACGCTGAAGCGCCTCCAGGCCGGCGCCGGAGGCGTGGTCGGGGGGTGACATCGGGATGATGAGCTGGCGCGCGGGATCCGGCCCGGGGAGGATGGCGTCAACCGCCACGCGGTCGCACAATCGGCCCAGGCTGGCAGGGGGCAGGAGCTCGTCCGCTCCCAGGGAGACGGTCGTCAGCCCCAGGGCCTCGGCCGCGAGCAGCACCGTCATGTGCCGGTAGCGGTCACCGACCGCGACGCCGAGCACCTGCGGAGGACAAAGGCCGGACTGGCGCAGCAGGTGCAGCAGCCGCAGCGTGTCCGCGGTCAGGGCCTGGTAGGAAACGACGCGGGTGCCCATGGCCGCCGCCGGCGCATCCGGCCGCTCGCGCGCGTGCTTCGCCAGCGTGGCGCAGGTCGTCGGTCCGCCGAGTCCGTAAGGCGCCAGCGGGTCCTCTGGCGACGGCCGGTTGCCCCGGCGGGTCATGCTCCGTGGCGCCGCAAGCGATCGCACATGCTCAAACCGGATCTCCTTCTGCCGATGCTACCGGCAACATCGCCTGGAGCTTCCTGACCCCCAGCGTCGTATTCGTAAAGCCCATGGCCGGGCAGAGAACGAACGCCCATTTGACTTGCGGCAAGGCAGGCCTCCGCGCAGCTTCATTCCGGGACAAGTAATGACAGGCAAACTGTTTCATAATGGGGAAACAAATGGCCACGCAGGTCAACGAGGAGAGCTTCGGCACGATATCCGTGAATCCTGGCGGTAACTACACCTACCAGTTCTACTCCGCCCCCGGCCAGGACAGCTACATCGTCAACATCGGCCCACCCAGCCAGGTCAGCGACATCGGCTATTACTGGACGTTCGCGCTGCCGACGGTGGACTGGGACAACAGCGACACCATCGTCGTGAACCAGGGCGGCACGTATGAGGCCGGCGGCGGCAACGATACGCTGACCAGCCAGCAGGGCACCAATGGCTCTGGCACCACTAGTGTCACGCGCTTCTTCGGCGGGCCGGGTGACGACACGATCGGCACCAGCCAGGGCGCCGACGTGATCTACCAGATCGAGGCCTATGGCGGTTCGGGCAACGACACGATCTACGGAACCGACTATGGTGAGTTGCTGTACGGCGACACCGCAGACAGCTTCACCCTGTATCCGACGATCCAGAATCCCTCCCTCGCCCCCTATGACAGCAGCGGGGACGGCAACGATGTCATCATCGGATACGGGGGCGCCGACACGCTGCGGGGCAATGGCGGGGACGACCAGCTGTTCGGCGGCAGTGGCGCCGACACGCTGGATGGCGGCGACGGCAGCGACTTCCTCTATGGCGGGCCGCGGGGTACCGGCAACCTAGATGTGCTGACCGGCGGGCCAGGCAGCGACGTGTTCGTGCTGAGCTACAGCCAGGAGGCGTCGAACAGCGGCGCGGCGTTCTGGACGCAGTTCTTCGCCAAGCTGGACCAGGACATCGCCAGCAATGTCGCCAAGACGGTGCTTCAGGACGCCGTGAAGTCGCTGACATCGGGTTTTCTGACCGCGGCCCTTGGCCCCGTGGGCGGCGACCTCGCCGCGGCGTTTGTCAGCCTGGCCGAGAGCCTGCTGGCTGGCGGCACGCCGCAGAGCAGGCAGGACGTCATGGTCGTCACCGATTTTGACCCGCGCGAGGATGTGCTGGTCCTGCCGATCGATAGCGCCAGCGGACAGGCGCTGACCACGCAGCCGGCCGCGGCGAACATCATTCCCGGCGGCAGCGGCAATGAATGGGTGATGCAATTCTTCACCGCCAACGCAACCTATGCCTATGTCGAGCTCAGTGCCGATTTCATCCAGGACATGGGGATTTCCGGGGTCGGCGCGAACACCGAAGATGTCATCAAGAACATACTCGCGCTCAGTTCGCCGCTGACCGAGACCAATGGGACGATCGGCTTTTCGAAACTCATCTCCCCGGAGATCAGCCAGAATCTGCCTGACGGCGGATTCCAGTTCCAGCCCGGCAGCCTTCCGCCCGGGTCGAGCATCACGTTCTTCGGGGCAATCGGCGGCCTTGTGGTGAGCGACGCTGGCACAGCATC
>JBFXDK010000117.1:0-16990 GCA_050181195.1 Acetobacteraceae bacterium
CGAACAGCAACCCGGAGGAAGGGTTCCAGGTCACGAAAGCCGCGCTGCCGACCGGCGGCACGGCGACGCCGCGCGGCGCGATGACCGAGACGACCTGGTCGCCCACCGACACGCCGATATTCACCGTTGCGCCCAGCATGCTGGCGCGCAGCACCGTGCCGGGCAGCGCGTTCCCCTGCGCTGGAGCCTGCGGTTCGACTGCAGCATCCTCGGGCCGCAGCATCAGGGTCACGTCCTGGCCAGGTTGCAGCCCGGGCCGGCCCGCGGCGGTCACCACGGCGCCACCGGGAAGCTCGACCTGCACCTCGATGCCCGAGGCCAAGCGGACCGTACCCGGCAGTAGGTTCGCCTGGCCGATGAAGCCGGCGACGAATGTGTTCACCGGCCGCTCGTAGATCTCCCGCGCGGTGCCGACCTGGCAGATCGCGCCCTTGTCCATCACCACCAGCCGGTCGGCCGCGGCCATGGCCTCGCTCTGGTCGTGCGTGACGAACACCGTGGTGATGCCGACGCGCTGCTGGATTTCGCGGATCTCGAACCGCATCTGCTCGCGTAGCGTGGCATCAAGGTTGGACAGCGGTTCGTCCAGCAGCAGCACGGCGGGCTCGATCACCAGGGCGCGGGCCAGGGCGACGCGCTGCTGCTGCCCGCCCGAAAGCTGGCGGATGTTGCGGTCTTCCATCTGCGTCAGATGCACGATGTCCAGCGCCCGCCGGACGCGCGTGGCGACGTCGGCGCGCGGCACCTTGCGCATTTCCAGCCCGAAGGCGACGTTCTGGAACACGGTCATATGCGGGAACAAAGCGTAGCTCTGGAACACCACGCCGATGTTGCGCCGGTGCGGCGGCATGCGGGCGATCGACGTGCCGTTGAACCGGATGTCGCCACCGGTCGGCTCGATGAAGCCGGCCAGCAGGTTCAACGTCGTGGTCTTGCCGCAGCCCGACGGGCCGAGCAGGGCAACGAATTCGCCCTCGGCGATGCGGAGGGAGACGTTGGCGACGGCCTGGACGCGCCCGAACGACTTCTCGACGTTGATCAGCTCGACGGTTGCCATTCCGGTCCTATCCCTGGCGCAGCCCGAACAGCCGGCCGATCCCCAAGGTTCGTTCGATTGCCACCATGGAGACGAACGCCGCCATCACCACGATGGCGCTGACGGCGGCGATCAGCGGGTCGTAGCTCTGGTCGATATAGGAGTAGATGCGCACCGGCAGGGTGGTTCCGCCCGGTGTCGCCAGGAACAGCGCCACGGCCACGTCATCGAACGACAGAATGAAGGCGAAGACCAGGCTCGCGACCACGCCCGGGCGGATCAGCGGCAGGGTGACGCGGCGGAACACGTCCCAGCGATTGGCGCCCAGGCTCTGCGCCGCGAGTTCCACGTTCGACACCATGCCCAGCAGGGCGACGGTGACGAAGCGAATGGCGAAGGGCAGAGCGATGATGATGTGGCCGATCACCACCGCAATGTTCTCCCGCGGGATCGCCCAGGCGGAGAAGAATTGCAGCAGGGCCAGGCCGAAGATGATGCCGGGCACGCTCAGCGGCGCCATGAACAGCGACTGCAGCAATCGCCGGCCGGGGAAACGGAACCGCACCAGCGCCAGCGCCACCAGCGTGCCCAGGGCGGTGGCGATGACGCAGGCGACAAGGGCAATGCCCAGGCTGAGCAAGGCGGAGTGAACGAACTCCTCTCGCTGCGCTGCCTCGACATACCATTTCAAGCTGAACCCCTGGGGCGGGAAGACGACATAGTCGCTGGCGGTGAAGGACTCGATGACGATGATCAGCACCGGCGCCACCGACAACAGGCAGACCAGCGCGGCATAGGCGGCGAGGCAGCGGCGCAGCCCGGCGGGGATCATCGCAGCACCGCCCCATAGCGCGAGCGTTCGGCGAGGCCGGTCTGCAGGCCCTGGCCGACCAGCACGATCAGCGTCAGGGTCACGGCGATGGCGGCGGCGAAGGGCCAGTTCTGCAGGATGATGGCCTGCTGGTACATCAGCGTGGACAGCACCTTGAACTGCGCGCCGCCCAGCACGGCGGGCGTGACGAAGGTGGCCGAGGCCAGGCCGAACACGATCAGCGCGCCGGCGAGGATTCCGGGCAGGCTGAGCGGCAGGATGACCCGCCACAGCACGCGGAACGGGCCGGCGCCCAGGCTGGCGGCGGCAAGCGGTACCGCCGGATCGATCGACTGCAGGGAGGTCGCGACCGAAAGCACGACGAACGGCGTGAGCACATTCACGAGGCCGACGATCACCGCGGCCTCGGTGTGCAGGCAGTGCATGTCCTGGACGCCGAGGGCGAGGAAGATGTTGTCGATCAGCCCGTTCTTGCCGACGATGATGGCCCAGCCGAAGGTGCGCACGATGACGCTGATCAGCAGCGGCGACAGCACCAGCGCGATCACCCAGCTTTTCGCGCGTGGCGAGGCCAGGCTGAGATACAGCGCCACGGGATAGCCCACGATAAGCGTGATGACGGCCGTCAGTCCGGACAGGCGAAAGGTGCTGCCGATCACCGACAGGTAGTATTCGTCCAGCCAGAGCTTCAGGTAGTTCTTCGGAGTGAAGATCGGGATGATGCCGGTCAGGCGTCCGTAGTCGTACAGGCTGTTGATGGCCAGCGTGACGAACGGCATGACGAAGAACACGCCGAACAACAGAGCGGCCGGCAATAGCAGCAGGAAGGGCGCCGCGTGCCGGCCGCCGAGGAAGCGGATCATCAGGCGCGGATCACTTCGTTTCGATAGTGCGGTTCCACTGCTCGATCCAGGAATCGAGGTCGCGGTTCATCGGATCGCGCTCCAGCTGCACCAGCGCCGAGACTGCTTTGTCGCCATGCGGAATGACCTTCGCTAGCTCCGGGCTGACCTTGGCGTTCTTGTTGACGGGTGCGTAGAAGATCTTCTCGGCGATCTGTTCCTGCACGTTTGCCCGCAGGAAGTACTGGATGAACTTCTGCGCCGGCACGAGGTTCTTCGATCCCTTGATCGGGTCGAGATACAGGCTGAAGCGGATGGCGCCTTCCTTAGGGATCACAAACTCCATTGGCGCGCCTTGCGACTTCATGATCAGCGTGCGCACGCCGCCGTTGTATGTGATCCAGGCCTGGCCCTGGGCCATGATGTTGTCCATCTCGGCCGGGGTGGTGGCGAAGGCGGCGATGTTGCCCATGTCCTTCAGTTCGCGGATCTTCTTCAGGCCCGGCGCGATGTTGGTCTCGCTGCCGCCGCTGAGGCGGGAAATCAGGCCGAGGAATTCCTGCGAATAGAGGATGCTGATCGAATACAGCGCGACCTTGCCCTTGTATTTCGGATCCCACAGATCCATCCAGGAGGTGGGCGGTGCCCAGCCTGCCTCCTTGAATTTCTGGGTATTGTACTGGATTCCGGTACTGGCGATGCTGGTGGAGACACCGATGCCCTGCGGGTCCTGAGCGCCGTCGATCAGCTCGTTCAGGTTGGTGATGATCTTCGGATCGATCTTCTCATACAGGCCCATCTGCTTGCCGGCGGCGTGCGTCAGGTCGTTGGCCCAGTAGAGGTCGATCTCCGGCCGGTTACGTGTGGCGGCGACCTTCGAGAACAGGCTCAGCGCGGTGCCCGTCACATAGGTCACCTTGACCCCGGTTTCCTTCTCGAACGCCGGGATGACGTCCTTGCGCAGAAACTGCTCGATCGTGCCGCCGTAGCTGCCGAGGACGAACTCCTCCGCCGCCCGGGCGGGCCCGGGCGCGGCCACGGCAAGGGCTGCCGCCGCGATGAGGCCAGCGATGCCCCGCCGGCCAATCCTGGTTACGCGCGCGAGGATGGGGCTGCTGGCGCTCGACATTCACTGACCTCCCTGTTCACCGGGTGTGGTCCGGTGTTCGGGGCAGCATCCCCATCGCTGCCGGTCCCGTCAACCCGACGTGACCGGCGGACGAGGGTCAGGCGAGATTGTAGAACTTCGCGGTATTCTCATAAAGAATACGGTGCCGTTGCTCATCCGTCATGTGCGCGGTCTGTTCGGCGATGACATCCTGGCTCCATGGCCAGGTTGAGTCGCTGTGCGGGAAGTCGTTGGCCCACATCAGCTGGTCCGGCGCCAGCATGTCCGCGAGCTGGAACGCCACCTTGTCGTCCTGGAATGTCAGGCGGATGTTGTCACGGAAGTATTCCGAGGGCAGGCGCGGCAGTTCGTGTCCCTTCAGCCAGTAGCGGTGACGCTTGTAGGCGTGGTCCATGCGGTACATGAAGTGCGGCGCCCAGCCGGCATCGGCTTCCACGCAGGCGACCTTCAGCGTCGGGTGGCGCGCGAACACGCCGCTTAGGATCAGCATAGCCATGATGTCCTGGCAGCCGCGGATGATCGTCAGGAAGCTGTTGATCTTCGGCCCGCGCGGGCGGTTGGCGGCGTCGCTGCTGGACGTCAGGATGTGGAAGGACAGCGGCAGGTCCAGCGCGACGGCGGCTTCCCAAAGGGGATCGTAGGCGGGATCGTCATAGTCCAGCTCGCCTGGGTTGCCGGGCATCATCACGCCCTTGAAACCCATCTCCTTGATGCGCTGGAAGTCCTCGATCCCTTCCTTGACGGTGCGGATCGCTGTCTGTCCGACGCCGATCAGGCGGTCCGGCGAATGGGAGGTGTATTCCTGCAGCCAGCGGTTGTACGCATCGAAGCAGACCTTCTTGTAGTCCAGGTCCTTGTGGTTGCAGAGCACCATGCCGACGGTGGGGTAGATGATCTCGGCGCCCACGCCGTCGCGGTCCTGGTCGGCCAGGCGATATTTCGGGTCCCAGCCGCCGCGGTGCAGCTCCTCGAACTTCGCGCCTTCCTTGCGCAGCTTGCTGGGATCCACGCCGGCCGCTGCCACCAGGCCCATCGGGATCGTCTGCTTCATACCCTCGACCACGTAAATGTCGCCGTAGCGCGCATCGTTGACGATGTGCGGCGCGCGCTCGCGGAACCTGGGATCGATATGGGCACGGAAGCAGTCCGGCGGCTCGGTGATATGCGAGTCGGCGGAAATCGGTCGCGGCGTCATGGGCGTTCCAATTCTGTCTTGTTGATCCGTCATGCTCCGCGCGGATGCGTCCGCTGCCGGGGCTCCTCCACCGCGAAGCCTACCGGCCTTTCGCCCGGGTGCAAGCTGTGCGGGCGGCGGCGGCATTGACGGCGCCCGGGCGGGGGTCAGAATGAGCCGCAAGGAGAGCGGAAGGCGGGAGGAAGCAAGGCCATGACGAATTTCGTTCTGGTGCACGGATCCTATCAGGGCGGCTGGATCTGGCAGCACGTGGCGGCGCGCCTGCGCAAGGCGGGCCACACCGTCTATGCCCCCACGCTGGATGGCTGCGGGGAGCGGCGGCACCAGCTGCGTCCGGGCATCGACACCACGATGCATGGGACCGAGATCGCCGAACTGCTGTTCTATGAGGATCTACGCGACGTGGTGCTGGTGGGCACCAGCTCGGGCGGCATGGTGGTGTGCCGAGCGGCGGAGCTGATGCGGGAAAGAGTGGCCAGGCTGGTGTATGTGGACGCGCTGGCGCTGTTCAACGGCGAGCGCACGCGCGACATCGTCAAGCGCCCACCCACCGCCGCCGCGCCCACCAGCCTGGCCGCCGGCCCGTCGCGGGAGGATGCGGCACTGCGCCTGTTCCACGATCTGGAACCGGCCATGCGCGACTGGGTGCTGGACCGCTACACGCCGCATCCCGTCGGCTGCTCGGAAGTGCCGGTGAAGCTGACCGACTTCTGGGACCTGCCGTGGACCGCATCGGTGATCTGGTGCCGCCAAGCCGAGAACCCGGGGGAGGCGCATCAGCGCCGGGCTGCGGCGAGGCTGAAGGCGAAGTGGCATGAGCTGGATACCGGGCATTATCCGATGCTGAGCATGCCGGATGAGTTGACGCGCCTGATCATCAGCGGCTGAACGCGGGAGACGGACCATGATGCCGGCGGAATTCGACGTCACGGGTAAGGTCGTGTTCATCACCGGGGCCGGGCGGGGAATCGGCAAGGGCATCGCGCAGGTGCTGGCGGAAGCCGGTGCCGACATCGCGCTGAATGCGCTGACGCCGCGCTATGTGGAGGGCGTGGCGTCGGACATCGCCGCCGCCTCCGGCCGGCGCGTCGTGCCGGTGATCGCGGATGTGACGAAACCGGCGACGGCGCAGGGGGCCGTCCAGCAGGTGCTGTCGACATTCGGGCGGATCGACGTGCTGGTGAATGCGCTGGGCGATTCGATCCGCAAGCCGCTGGTGGCGCTGCCCGGGGTGGCGGGCAGCCAGGCGGCGTCGGACGAGGAACTGGGCTTCATCATGGACGTGAACCTGACCGAGGCGCTGCTGTGCACCCGCGCCGTCGGGCCGCACATGCTGGCGCGCGGATCGGGCAAGGTGATCAACATCGCATCCTGGACGGCGCATTCCGGCGGCGGGGAGATGGTGCTGTACACCGCGGCCAAGGCGGCGCTGGCCGGGTTCACCCGGGCGCAGGCGCTGGAATGGGCGCCGTACGGCATCCATGTGAATGCAATCTCGCCCGGGCTGTTCCCTGACGTGGTGACCGGCGGCGAGGAAGGCGTGCGGCGCAGCGAGCGGCGCGCGGCGGCCGAGGTGCCGCTGAAGCGTGCCGGCAAGCTGCGGGAGGTAGGACTGCTGACGCTGTACCTGGCTTCCGCTGCGTCCGACTACATGACCGGACAGACAATTCCCCTGGACGGCGGATTGAGCCTGTAACACGCTGAACCGGTGCGAGGGGGGCGTCGCCATGGAGATCATGCCGGGATTCACGCTGACGGACATCGAGACCAGCGAGGCGCGGATCCGCCTGCGGCATGGTGGGTCCGGACCGCCGTTGCTGCTGCTGCATGGAAATCCGCTGACGCATGCCTCCTGGCATGCCGTCGCGCCACGCTTGGCGGAGAAGTTCCACGTTGTGGCGGCGGATCTGCGCGGCTATGGCGACAGTTCCGCGCCTCCCGAGGCACCGGACAGCGCCAATTACTCCTTTCGCGCCATGGCGCAGGACCAAGTCGAGGTCATGAAGGCGCTGGGCTACGACCGCTTCTACGTCGCCGGGCACGACCGCGGCGGACGGACGACGCACCGGATGTGTTTGGACCATCCGGACAAGGTGCTGAAGGCGGCGATCATCGACATCGTGCCGACGCTGGACATGTGGGCGGCGATGGACAAGGAGGGGGCGCTGGGCGCCTGGCACTGGCCGTTCATGGCGCAGCCCCAGGGCTTCCCGGAGATGTTCTTCAATGCCGTGGACCCCGACTGGTTCATGCGCAAGAAGCTCCTGAAGCTGACGAACAACCTGAACCACATTCCGCCGGCGATCTGGGCCGAGTACGTGCGCTGCTTCAACGAAAAGACGATTCGCGGCTCCTGCGCTGATTATCGCGCGGCGGCGACGATCGACTGTACGCTCGATACCGCCGATCTGGGGCGGAAGCTGGCGATGCCGATCCTGGTGCTGTGGGGAGCGAGCAGCGCCGTGGGCAAGCGCTTCGCTGATCCGCTAGAGTTGTGGCGGCAGCGAGCCGAGGATGTGCGCGGTGAGGCATTGCCGAGTGGACACTATGTGAACGAGGAAGCGGCGCCGCAGGTGACGGAATGGTTTCTGAAGTTCTTCGGGGCGTAGCGGGTGGATCGGAGACCCCATCCGCACCACCGGCCAGTCCCAATCTTCATTAAGCCTTTGTAAACACCACGTATCCCATGATCCCCGCATGGAGATCACGGTCTGCGTCTGCACCCATAATCGGCCGCGCTACCTGCGCGACTGCCTGGCCGGACTGCGTCGTCAGACCATCGCGGCCGACCGGTTCGGGATCCTGGTCGTCGACAGCGCCTCGGACGCGGCATCCGAGCACCAAGCCGAACAGCTCGCCAGGACCTACGGTGCACGCCTGATTCGCCTGAATCAGCCTGGAATCAGTGCCGCGCGCAACGCCGGCGCCTGGGATGCTGGCACCGAATACGTCGCCTATGTTGACGATGATGCGATTCCCGCCCCGGATTGGGTTGAGTCGATTTTCGCGGCCCTGGAGGAACCGGGCGGCCGTCCCGCTCTGCTGGGAGGCCGCATTCTGCCGCTTTGGGAAGCGCCGTTGCCGGACTGGTGGCCACCCTCGCTGCTGGGCATCCTGTCCATCATCGAGCATGAGGGCCGTGGCACCTACCGCACGCCGGAGTTGCCGGCCGGGCTCGAACCCTATGCCGCGAACATGGTGGTGCACGTGCCCTCGCTGCGTGCGATGGGCGGGTTTGGTGCCGGGATCGGCCGCTTCGGCCAAGTTCTGTTGTCGGACGAGGACGTGCAGCTTGCCTGGTCGATGCAGAACGCCGGGCATCCCATCCGCTATGACTCCCGTATCGTGGTCTATCACCAGATCCAGCCGGAGCGCCTGCGGCCCGACTGGCTGCTATCGCGGCTCTACTGGCAAGGTGCCTCGACTGTGCTCACCCGGCGCGTGACGAACCAGCATCGGCTGGTGTGGCGGGAATTCCCGCGCCGCTGCCTTGTAGCGGCACTGTTCGCCCCGTTGTGGTTCGTGCCGGCCGGCTCGGTGCACCTGCTGCCGGCACGGTGGCGACTGGCCTATTCGCTGGGAACGGTCCGGGCTGCGTTGGGCTGGCCCGCGGGGCGGGAGGCAGTTCGGCGCGCATCCGACGCGGTCCACGGCGTCTCCTCGGGTCCCGGTCATGTGGGCGGGTCGGCATGATCCTGTATCAGTGGCGCGGTGCCGTTCGGAATTTCGGCGACGAGCTGAACTCGCTGGTGTGGCCACAACTGCTGCCCGGGTTCTTTGACTCTGACCCGGCCGCCCTGTTCCTGGGGATCGGTTCCATTCTCGACGGACGCCACCGGGCCGAGGCCACGAAGCTGGTGGCCGGCTCGGGCTACGGCGGCTACGAGGCGCGCCCGACCCTCGATCACAGATGGATCATTCATTGGGTCCGCGGTCCGCATACCGCACGTCATCTAGGCCTGCCGCCTTCGCTCGCGCTGGGCGATCCCGCGTCCCTGCTGCCACTGATCGGCCATGGCCGTGCGGTTTCGGATGGGGCAATCGGCTTCATGCCGCATTTCGAAAGCATGGAACGCGGCGCGTGGGACGTGGCGGCTCGGCAGGCTGGCGTGACGCTGATCGACTCGCGCCAGGACCCGCTTGCGGTGCTGTCGGCGATCGGCCGCTGTCGTGTGCTGATCAGCGAGGCGCTGCACGGCGTCATCGTCGCTGATGCGCTTCGCGTGCCCTGGATCGCCATTCGGCCACTCGCGCGAGTGCATCGGGCGAAATGGAACGACTGGGCGGCCGTGCTGGGCATCCGCATCGCGTCCCGGCGCCTGCCGCCGTCGTCCATGCTGGAATGGGCGGGTGTGTCGTGCCTGGGCACGTGGCATCGCGGCCGTGACTTGCTGCATCACCACCGCACGCGCATCCGGGCCGCCTGTGCGGAAGGATTTTCCGACCGGGCCGCTGCCGCGCTGACCCGGATCGCGTCTCACGAGCCACAACTCTCGGGCGACTCCGCGCTTCATCGCAGCCAGCTGCGTATGCTGGACCGGGTGGAGGCGCTCCGCCGCCAACCGTTCCGTGCGGTAATCGAAGAGACGGTTCCGCCGCGGAACCGTTCTGTCTTGCATGCGCACGAAGGTTTCGCCTACCACCATAGCTCGATCGGCTGACGGCTCCTCGCGCTGGTCGCCATTTCAAGTCGGAGCTATTGTCGCTGATGGCGCACGAAACGCTGGCCCCCATTGTCGACCTGCTTCAGCGCATACCATTGTCGGCCAGGGTGGTTCTGGATCTGGCCTGCGGTCGCGGCGATCTGCTGGGCGCCTACCGCCTTATGAACCCGACCGCTCGTCTGCTGGGAATCGAAAAGGATCCGGTTGCGGCGGTCGTGGCGAGGCGCCGGATCCATGAGGTCGCGGTGGCCGATATTGAGCGGGATCAAATGCCGTTCGATCTGTCGGGCGGCGTAGACTGCATCATCTACAGCATGGCGCTGGAACACCAGCGCGATCCCTGGGCCATGATCCAGCGGCATCGGGAGTTGCTGACGCCGAACGGAATGATGCTGATGTGCCTGCCCAACATGGAGCACTGGAGTTTTGCGAACCGCCTGCTGCGGGGCACGTGGGACTATGAGCAATCCGGGCTGCTCGACCGCAGCCATGTGCGGTGGTTCAGCCGGGATGCTACGCGCCGCGGCCTTGTGAATGCCGGGCTGATCCCCTGCGACGTTCATCCGCGTATTTTCGACCAGGAGCGTGCCGCAAGCTTCGCGGAGGCGATGAAACCGGCCCTGACGACATTGGGCATCGATCCTGACGAGTACCAGAAGCGCGCCGCCCCGCTGCAGTATGTGTGGCGCGTGCGGCGGCAGGCGCAGCAACGGGTGCATGTCGCAGGCAATATGCTGGCTCCCGTGGGCGGCGTTTCGCATGTGCGCGTGCTGCACCCGTTGCAGGCGATCGGCACCGATCCGACGATGTCGGTCCAGGTGGCGGACCGCATCGACGAGCAGGTGGCGCCGAACCAGCCCAAGATCTTCATCCTGCACCGTCCGGCGCTTTCGGGGCAGCAGGGGCATAATCTGTTGCGCGCGCTGCGCGGCGCCGGATGGCTGGTGATCACCGAGTTCGACGATCACCCGGACTTCTTTGAGGTGATGCAGGACAAGGAGCAACTGACCTTCCGCGGGGTGCATGCCGTGCAGACCAGCACGCCGGCTCTGGCCGAAGTACTGCGGCAGCGCAATCCCGAGGTGGCGATCTTCCCAAACTCGATTGTTTCATTGCCGGAGGTCAGGAACTTTCTCGATCCGCGCTGTCTGACGGTGTTCTTCGGCGCCTTGAACCGCGAACACGATTGGCGGGATTTCATGCCGGCGATCAACGCCGTAGTGAAAAAGGTGGGCGACCGCCTGCGGTTTCAGGTGGTGCACGACAAGGCGTTCTTCGACGCGCTGGAAACAGGGCGTAAGCTGTTCACGCCGACCTGCGACTACGACACCTACATGAAGCTGCTGGGGGAGTCGGAAATCTCTCTCATGCCGCTACAGGACAATGATTTCAATCGTGCCAAGTCGGACCTGAAATTCATTGAGGCGGGCGCCTGCCGGGTGACGCCACTGGCAAGCGCGGTGGTCTATGCCGACAGCATCAAGGATGGCCGTACCGGGCTGCTGTTTCGCACGCCGCAGGAACTGCAGGCGCGTCTGCTGCGCCTGGTTGCAATGCCGGACCTGGCGCGCCAGATCGGCGACGCCGCTCGCCGCTATGTGTCGGAAGAGCGGATGCTGGCCTATCAGGTCGCGCCCCGCATCGCCTGGTACCGCTCGCTGTGGGCCCGGCGTGAAAGCCTCACCTCGGCCATCGACGAGCGGCTGGCGCAGGCGGCCTGATCATTCACCGTGGCTGCTGCGCTTTGCAGCCGCTCGGCCAGGTCCGCGTCTACTCCGGAGGTCCGGGCGGGTGAAGCGCCTTGCGCAGCGCCGCGGCCATCATGTCGATCGCCTGGTCGGCCGCGCGAATGATGCGACCCATGCTCATGAATCCGTGCGCCTGGTCCGAATAATGCAGGTGCACGACGCGCACGCCCTCGCGTTCCAGCCGCTGGGCGTAGGCAATACCTTCATCGCGCAGCGGGTCGTAGCTGCAGGTCAGCACCAGGGCTTGCGCGGTGCCGGACAGGTCCGCGGCGCGCAGCGGTGAGGCGCGCCAGTCGCGTTCGTCGCCGGTGCCGCATATGTAATGATCGATGAACCAGCGCATTGTCGACGAAGTCAGCGGCACACCGTCCCTGACGGTCTGCGACGATACGCTGGTCATCATCATGTCGGTGGCGGGGTAGATCAGCAGTTGGAACGCCACCGCGGGAACCGTACCGTCGCGCGCCATCAGCGCCATGACAGCAGCGAGATTGCCACCGGCGGAGTCGCCTCCCACCGCGATGCGGGTAGGATCAATGCCAAGGATCGCGGCGTTCTCGACGGCCCAGCGGGTCGCGGCGGCGCAATCATCGACGGCGGCGGGGAACTTGTGCTCAGGCGCCATGCGGTAATCAACGGACACCACGCGGCATTTCGCAGCGTTGGCGAAGCGGCGGCAGACCACGTCATGAGAGTCGAGATCGCCGAGGAGCCAGCCGCCGCCGTGATAGTAGACAAGCGCGGGAAGGACATCCGCTTCGGCCGACCCGGCCGGACGATAGAGTCGAACGCGGATGTCGCCGAGCGGTCCCGGGGCCACGGTGTCGCGGCTTTCACCCACCTCCTCGGGAGTCGGCTGCAGGATGCGCCTGCTGTTCATATAGGCTTGGCGGGCCTCGTCCGGGGAGAGCTGCTCGAACGGCGGACGACCCGCTGTGCGGATCATGTCCAGGACGAGCTGGGCGTCGGGATCGAGCGGCATGGATGTCCTTTCCGGGTCTCGATCAGTCGGTGAAGGCCGCGATGGCCTGAGCCACCTCGGCGGGCTTGTCGAGTTCCGCGAGATGGCCAGCGCCGGCGATGACGTTGATTTCCGTCCTGCCGGCGATGCCGGCCGCCAGCTTGTCGGCGTAGCTGCGCGGCATGATCCGGTCCTCACTGCCCCACAGCAGCAGTGTCGGTGCCTGGATCAGGCGCAGGCGCTTCTCGATGCGGGTGTTGCCGAGGGGCCAGAAGATGCGGGCGGCGGCCTCACTCGCGCGGACCTGCTCGATCGGCCATTCGATCGAATTCGCGCCGTCCGGAGCGGCCTTCATGCCCTTGTAGATTTCCGGGTCGGCCGTCATCAGGCCCGGCACGGCGTCCGCGCGCTGTGCCCAGGGGTCGGTGGGTGGATCCTTGTCATCAAACAGGCCGAACGGGGCGATCACGGCCAGCCGCCTCACGGTCTGCGGCCACAGCGCGGCCGCGTCCAGCGCCAGCGATGCGCCGACGGAGCTGCCCGCGAGGTCGGCGCCGTTCAGGTCCGCCTTGTCGAGGATTTCCCGCACGGCAATCAGCCAGTCGAGATGTGTATCGAGCACGGTGTGACCGCGGTCGCCCCCGGGGAAGCCGGGCATCGACGGCACGATCACGGTGCGGCTTTTCGCCAGTTCGTCCAGGAACGGCATCCATCGCGGCAGGCCGCCGAAACCGGCGATATAGCCGAGCTTCGGGCCGGAGCCCTTACGCCAGATGCGGGTGGAGAAGCCGTTGACATCGATGGTCAACGTCTCGGGTTCGCTCACGTCACGCTCCGCTGCGATTGAAGGGACAGGCCGGCGCCCCGGCGCCGGCCGAGGTAGGGGTAAACGAAACTACTCGGCCGCGAGGCGGGGCATGAAGGCCGGCACTTCGGCGCGCAGTCCGGTTGCCATCGGCTTCGGCCACCAGCGGTCTTCCCAGCCGGCATGCACGTCCTTCAGCTTCGGCATCACCTGTTCCGCGAACAGCTTCGTGTTGTAGCGGGTCAGGTCCTTGCTCATGTTGCCGTACTGCAGCAGCAGCATGAGATGGCCGACGTTTAGGTTCACCGCGACTTCGCGCAGCTGTTCGGCGACCTCATCCGGCGAGCCGATGATGACGTACCCGTTGTCGACAATCTTATCCATTTCGCGGGCGACGGAGGCGAAGCGTTCGCCGGTGGATTTGCCGCGCACGTTGGAATCGGCGGCCTTGCGGACCTGTGATTCGATGCCCGCGCGCTGGCTGCCCTCGCTGGTGTAGCCGGGCGGGGTGGCCCATTTCGGATCGACGTGCAGGCAGCGGCCGTAGAAGTATTCGGCGGCCTCGGCGTAGAGGTCGAAGGCGTGCTGGCGGGATTCGCCGACGCCCACGAATTGCAGGAAGCCGGCGTGGTAAGGGTTGCGATCCTTGCCCAGGCGGTCCATTTCGGCCCAGAACCCGTCCATGGTCGCGCGCCCGGCCTTGTAACCGTAGTACGACAGGTAACAATACACGTAGTCCATTTCAGCGCACCACTGCCAGGTTTCCACCGAGCCGCCGCCGGGAATCCAGATCGGGGGATGCGGGTTCTGCACCGGGCGCGGCCAGATGTTGACATAGCGTTGCTGGTTGAAGCGGCCGTTGAACGCGAAGGTGTCCCTTTCCGTCCAAGCGCGGACAACAAGGTCGTGTGCTTCGTGATAACGCTGGCGCAACTGGCTGGGATTGGTGCCGTAGGCATAGCAGGTGTCCATCGGCGTGCCCACCGGAAAGCCGGCGATCAGCCGCCCACCCGAGATCACGTCGATCATGGCGAATTCCTCCGCGACGCGGGTCGGCGGATTGTACAGCGCAAGCGAGTTGCCCATCACGCAGATCGCCGTATTCGTGGTGCGGCGGGCCAGCGAGGAGGCGATCAGGTTGGGCGAGGGCATCAGCCCGTAGCCGTTCGAATGATGCTCATTCACGCAGATCGCGTCGAAGCCGACCTCGGCGGCGTATTCGAGCTCGTCCATGAAGTCGTTGTACATCAGGTGGGCCCGCTTCGGGTCGAACAGCGAGGAGTGGATGTCCACCCAGACCGACGGATTGGCGTCCCGGAAATCCTCGGGCAATTCCGTATATGGCATCAGGTGAAACCACATCAGCTTCATGAAGACTCTCCCGCAAGCAGCGATGATTGCCATGCGCAACGCGGGCACAGCCGGAAGCGGCGCCCGCGTTGCATGATTACCGGTGAGTATTGCGGCGACCTCGCCGGTATGTCAAATTTTCATCCGCCGATCAGCGGCACGAAGGCAACCGACAGGACGGTGCGCGAGTCAGGCGAGCCGTCCGGGTTCTTGCACAGGAGGCGCAGTTCCTGCTCGCCATGTGGTTTGCCCACCGGGATCACCATCCGCCCGCCTGGCTTCAACTGGTCCAGCAGCGCTTGGGGCACCGAGGGCGCGGCCGCCGTGACCATGATCGCGTCGAATGGCGCGTGTCCCGCCCAGCCAAGATTGCCATCGCCGACGCGCAGCGCCACCCGGCCATAACCTTCCCGCGCCAGCGCTTCGCCCGCTTGGCGCGACAGCGCCTCGAGCGTCTCCACCGAGAATACCCCGTCCGCCAGTTCGGCCAGGACGGCGGCCTGATACCCGGATCCCGTGCCGATTTCCAGCACGCGGTCCGAGGATCGGAGATCCAAGAGGTCGGTCATCAGGGCCACGATAAAGGGTTGCGAGATGGTTTGCCCGTGGCCGATCGGCAGCGGGCGATTCCGCCAGGCCCCGGGCTGCAGGTCCTGTGGGACGAACTGGTCGCGCCGGACGCGCCGCATGGCCAGGAGCACGCGAGGCTGCAGTTCAGCTCGCCCAGTCCAGGGCGCCGTGGCGCGCGTCTCGGCTTCGATATCGCGGATGAACGCATCAATTGCTTCCATGTCTGGTGCCTTTCGGTTGGGGGGCAACACGAGTAGCGTCAGGCAAAGGTCAGGAGAGGATATCGTCCTATGGATGACGTGACACAAACTCCCGCGGCGGATGGGTTGGTGAGCGCCGCCGCCTGCCTCGAGCGCGCCCGCGGCCTGATCCCCCTGCTTCGGGCCGCGGCGCCGCGGATCGAGCAGAAATATGAACTCCCGCCGGACGTCCTGGATGCCATGCATGATGCAGGCCTATTCCGTCTGCTGCTGCCGCGCGCATACGGCGGCTATGAGCTCAAGCCGTCGGATTATGTGCAGTGCGTCGAGGCAATTGCGCAGGGTGATGCGAGCACCGCCTGGTGCATGAACCAGGGATCCGGCTGTTCCATGGCGTCCGCCTACCTGGCACCGGAGATCGCGCGGGAGGTTTGGGGCGACAAGCGCGCGGTGCTGGCCTGGGGGCAGGGACCGGGCGCGCGCGCCGTGCGGGCTGATGGCGGCTGGCGGGTGACGGGGACCTGGAACTTCGTTTCGGGTCTGCGGCATGCGACGTGGTTCGGCGCGATGGCGCCCTGCTACGAGCCGGACGGCACGCCAATCCGCCACTCCGACGGCAAGGCGTGGGAGCGGACGATGCTGCTGCCGCGGGAGCGCGCCACGATCCAGGAAGACTGGAGGGTAATGGGGCTGCGCGGCACAGGCAGTGACCGGTTCTCGGTGGAGGACATGTTCATCGACGACGCACACAGCCTGACGCGCGAATACGCGCCGGAGCGACGGGAACAGGGGCCGCTGTACCGGTTCCAGGCGATGCAGCTTTACGCCGGCGGGTTCGCCTGTGTTGGCCTCGGGACCGCACGGGCGATGGTGGATGCATTCATCGAACTTGCGAAGGGCAAGACCCAGGCCTGGTCAACCGAGCCGCTGCGGGACAACCATGCCGTGCAATATGCGATCGGTTATGCTGACGGGGCGTTGAAGGCGGCCCGCGCCGGCCTGCTGAAGGT
The DNA here is from genome assembly GCA_050181195.1 of Acetobacteraceae bacterium. Taxonomy (GTDB): domain Bacteria; phylum Pseudomonadota; class Alphaproteobacteria; order Acetobacterales; family Acetobacteraceae; genus Rhodopila. The sequence goes on from JBFXDK010000117.1 coordinate 16,343, forward strand.
GCTGGACGACGTATGGGACGACGTGGCGCGGGTTGGGGAAATCACGATTCCCAACCGGGTCGCGGTGCGGCAGGCTTCGACCTTCGCGATCCACACGGCGCGGGACGTGGTGCATCAGATCTACCACGAGGCGGGATCGACCGCGATCTTCGACAACCAGCCGTTCGAGCGGCGCCTCCGGGACATGAACAGCGTGTCGCAGCAGATGCAAGGGCGCCGAACGCATCTGGAGACGGTTGGATTGTATCTGCTGGGCGGCGAGCCGAACGCGCGCTGGCTGTAGGAAAAGCGCGGTGTTGGAGGCAGATTGTGAAGGGGCATGCCGCAGCCGCATGGCTCGGTTGCCGAGCGCGACTTCGGTTCCGACCGCTCTTGAAGTGTGTTTTTTCAATGGGTTACTGCGACTCAAGAAAAATGCTTAACCGCGAAACTCTTCGTTGACAGGGGGGGTGGGACGGGCCTAGAAGGCGCCTCCCGCGACGGACCGGTTGGTTGAGCGGGGCGCTCGGGAGACCGGGGCGGTTCTTTGACAGTTGCATAGGCTAGGAAGGGATACGTTGGTGGCGCCCTTGGCGTGATTGCATGCTGCGCGAGTGGCATGGGATCGCGGATTGGGATGACCGGGGTTGATGGGTCTGGGTTTGGTTA
>JBFXDK010000118.1:0-4401 GCA_050181195.1 Acetobacteraceae bacterium
GCACGGCTCAGGCGGCCGCATGGATGCTGGCCCGCGCGAGCCAGGGGCCGATCGCTTCCAGCGGCTGCGGCCGGTCGAAATAGTAGCCCTGCGCCTCGACGCAGCCGGCATCGCGCACCTGCCGCAGGAGTTCGGCGGTTTCCACCCCCTCGGCCGTCGTCGTGATGCCCAGCTGCGCGGCAAGGGCGGCGATCGAATTCACGATCACCAGGCAGTCGGGCCGTGTCGCCATCTCCCGCACGAAGGACTGGTCGATCTTCAGCTTGTCGAACGGGAAGCTGCGCAGATAGCCCAGCGATGAATACCCGGTGCCGAAATCATCCAGCACGATGCGGATGCCGTGCTCGCGCAGCCGGTGCAGCACGCCGGTGACCTTGGCGGTGTCGTGCAGCAGCGCCGTTTCGGTGATCTCGAGTTCCAGCCGCCGCGGCGTGAGGCCGCTCTCGGCCAACGCGCCCTCGATCGCGGTGACCAGATTCTCGCTGCGGAACTGTACCGGCGACAGATTGACGGCTACCTTGACCTCCTCCGGCCAGTGCGCCGCGTCCCGGCACGCCTGGCGCACCGCCCACTCCCCGAGTTGCACGATCAGCCCGAGCTCCTCGGCCAGCGGGATGAACTGCGAGGGCGGAATCATCCCGCGTTCGCTGTGCTTCCAGCGCATCAGTGCCTCGAAGCCGCACAGGCGGCCGGCGGCGAGGTTGAACACCGGCTGGTAGAACAGGACGATCTCGTCGCGGCTCAGCGCCTCCCGCAGGTCGAGTTCCATCGTCCGGCGCGCCTGGATTTCGGCATCCATCTCGGCTTCGAAGAAGCGGTGCGTGTTCCGGCCGTCCGCCTTGGCGCGATACATCGCGAGGTCGGCGCATTTCAGCAGCGTATCGGCATCCCCGCCGCGATCGGGCGCGATCGCGATGCCGATGCTGGCGCCGATGATCGCCCGCTGACCGTCCAGTGAATAGGGCTGCGCAAGGCTGTCGACGATCCGCTGTGCCAGCCGAGCCGCCTGGGTCGGCTGGTCGGGGGCGTATTGCAGGATGGCGAATTCATCACCGCCGATCCGGGCCACGACATCGTCGCTGCGGATGCAGTGCCGCAGGCGCTCCGCGACGACACGCAGCAACGAATCCCCGACCGGGTGGCCCAGCGTATCGTTGACGTTCTTGAAATGGTCCAGGTCGAGGCACAGCACCGCAAGACGTTCATCCCGCCGGCGTCCCTCCTGCAGGAAGGCGGTCAGCCGCTCGTGCAGCAGCACGCGGTTGGCAAGGCCGGTCAGCGCGTCGTGGTGCGCCATGAAACGGATCCGGGCCTCGGCATGCCGTTGGTCGGTCACCTCCTGGTATGTCGCGACCCAGCCGCCGCCGCTCATGGGCTGCTGCGAGACGGCGAGCGCCGGGCCGCCTTCGACTTCACGCAGGAAGGTGCCGGGGCTGTGGGAGAACACCAGCGCCTGTTGTTCGGCCTCGATGTCGCGGATCAAGGCGGTATCGATCTGGCCGGCCGCCACGATCCGGTCGAAGATTTCGCCCACCTGCATGCCGGGCAGCAGCGAGTCCGGCGGCAGGCGGAACAGCTCGGTGAAGCGGCTGTTGCAGACGATCAGTTGCTGGTGCGCGTCGACCATGCACAGCGCCTGCGACATGTTGTTCAGCGCGGCGTCGAAGCGGGCGTTCTGCGTGTTCAGCGCATCATCGCGCGCCTGCAGCACTTCATTCCGCTGGCGCACCTCGTCCATCGCCACCACGACGCGATCGTTTGCATCGGACAGTTTCTCGCTGGTGCGGGTCAGGTCGGCGACCAGCAGGTTCACCTTGTCATGCGCGGTGGTCAGCAGGCGGTTGTGCCAGGTTAGCAGGCCGATCAGTCCGAAGCCGCCGGTGACGAGAACGATCAGCACGCCCGAGAACACCCAGTGCAGCCGGCTGAGTTGTGCCATGTCGGTGGCGGCTTCGGTACTGCTTTGCACATACGCGACCGAGGCCAGACGCATGAGCTTGGCCATCACCGGGGAGAGATGCGCGAGCAGCCTGGCCGCGTCCCGGGGGGTCGCGAGGTCCTCGACCATCGGCTGCGCCTGCACGATCGTTTCGCGCACCTCGTTGGTCATCCTGGTCATGTCGGACGAGGAATGGACGATGCCCCGCACCTCGGAATCGTCGAACATGCGGATGCGGTTCAGCACGATTTCGAAGCGCAGCTGCACGTCATCGCGGTCCACGCCCGACCCGGGAACGGCGAAGGCGGCGACCGCACCTTCCAGCCTGGCCGCTTCGGTCGCGGCCTGGCTGAGCAGCCAGGTGGAGTTGTAGCGCGAGACGGCCTCGAGCGATTCCTGCCGCTGGCGGATCAGCAGCGAGGTGTAGGTTGCCGCCAGGAGCAGCAAGCCGGTGACGCAGGCGATCAGGATCTTGAGGGTCTGGTGGCCGCCCGTTACGCGCACGGCTGCCTGGGCCGCCTGCGCCGCGTCGGGGAGCCGCCGCCGAAGCAGCCGAACCGTGGCGGGCAGCGGCGTCATCGCTGGCGTTCCATCGCGTGCCCGATCAGCCCCGGCAACCGTGGCGGGCTGCCCCGGCCGCCGCCGCGGGCCCTGCCCGGTTCGGCCCATCGCCGCCGGCCGCGTCGCTGTGCCATGCGCCGCGGCTTTGCCCGTGCCGGCTCATCATGCCGCCTGACGCTGCGCGCGGCCGGAATAGCAGCAGCCTTCCTCGGCTCCGGGCAGGCCGCGGCGCAGCATCACCCGGTCCACGCCCGGCAGGGCCTTGTCGAGCTCGGTCCAGATCCAGACGGTGAGGTTTTCCAGCGATGCGGTGCCGATGCCGTCGATGTCGTTCAGGTAGCAATGATCAAGCCGGTTCTTGACAGATTCGACCGCCGGGGCGACGTCATACAGGTTGTGCGTCCAGCCGAACCGCGGATCCCGTTCTCCGGTCAGGTAGACGGTGGCACGGAACGTGTGACCGTGCACCGTGGAGAACGGCGGAATCTGGTGCGCCGCGTCGAAGGTGAATTCCACGAACGTTTCCAGCATGGCAGTGAAAACTCCCCTTCATGCGGTATGACGAAATTCTCTCACGGGACGTTTAGGAAACCGTTAATGCCAGCATGCTGAAGCATTGTCCGATGCAAAACACACCAGACAGCTGGTAAATCCTTCGATTTTCTGCGCCGTTGCCATATTATTCCTGCATTCGCGCAGTTTTGTGCGTAATCGCCGCGCCAGCCCTGCGTGCAATGCGGTTTTGTGCGCCGTTGCCGTGTCAATCCTGCGCTCGGGGTAGACGGGCAGCCTGACCGCTGTCATGACAAACCCGAACGAACCCACACGCGCAGGCATCCGGACGTTCGGACTTGCCGGGCGCGCGGCGGATCGTGTGCGAATGCCCATGGTCATGCGGGCAGATGGGTTTCGAGCAGATGCCGGCATGCGGCCGTGACCTGTCCGTTTCCGGCCAGCCAGTCGATGACGGTCTCGGCCGGCATTGGTCTTCCGAAGAAATAACCCTGCGCCTCGGCGCAGCCGGCCTGGCGCACCTGCGTCAGATGCTCCTCGCTTTCCACCCCTTCGGCCGTCGTGACGATGCCGAGCTGCGCTGCCAGCGCGGCGACCGAGTTGACGATCACCCGGCAGTCCGGCCGCACCCCCATCTCCCGCACGAAGGACTGGTCGATCTTCAGCTTGTCGAACGGGAAGCTGCGCAGGTAGCTCAGCGAGGAATAGCCGGTGCCGAAATCGTCCAGCACGGTGCGCAGACCCAGGCCGCGCAGCCGATGCAGTTCGGTCACCACCTTGTCGTTGTCCTGCAGCAGGGCGGATTCGGTGATTTCCAGCTCCAGCCGCCGCGGCGCGAGCCCGGCACCCAGCAGCGCGCGTTCCACAACCGTCACCAGATTGTCGGCGCGGAACTGCACGGGCGAGAGATTGACCGCCACCTTCAGGTTGTTGGGCCATTGCGCCGCGTCCTGGCAGGCGCGGGCCAGCACCCATTCGCCGATCGGCACGATCAGCCCCAGTTCCTCGGCCAGGGGAATGAACTGCGCCGGGGAAATCATGCCCTTCTGCGGATGCCGCCAGCGCACCAGCGCCTCGAACCCGCTGACGCGGTTGGCCTTCAGGTCGAAGACCGGCTGGTAGAAGACGGCGAGCTGCTGCTGCGCGATCGCCTCCCGCAGGTCGAGTTCCAGCGCGCGCCGCGCCTGCATTTCGGCGTCCATATGCGCCTGGAAGAACCGGTAGGTGCCGCGACCGTCGGCCTTGGCGCGATACAGCGCCATGTCGGCGCATTTCAGCAGCAGATCGGCATCCGTGCCGCGTTCGGGGGCGATGACGATGCCGATGCTGACGCTGACGATCGCCCGGTGCCCGTCCAGGTCGTAGGGCTGGCACACGCTTTCCACAAT
>JBFXDK010000118.1:4501-8185 GCA_050181195.1 Acetobacteraceae bacterium
CGGCGACAGGCCGAACAGTTCCTGGAAGCGCACATTGCAGACGATCAGCCGCTGGTCGGAATCCGCCATGCACAGCGCCTGGGACATGTTGTTCAACGCGGCATCGAAGCGGGCATTCTGGGTGTTGAGTTCCACGTCGCGGCGGCGCAGCACCTCGTTCTGCTGGCGGACCTCGTTCATTGCCTCGTGCGCGCGCTGGTTGGCGTCCGACAATTCGCCGCTGGTTTCCTGCAGGTTCGACACCAGCTGGTTCACCTCCTGGTGCGCGCGGCGCAGCAGGCGGTTGTGCCAGGTCAGCACGCCGATCAGGCCGAAGCCCCACAGGATCATCGCGGCCAGCACGCCGGAAAACAGCCAGTGCAGGAAACTGAGCTGTGCCAGGTCCTCGGACGCCATCGTGCCGCTGTCGGCATAGGCCGAGGAGGCGAGGCGCATGAGCTTGGGATTCAGCGTCGACAGGGTGGACAGCAGGCGCTGGGTCATCCCCGGCTCATCGATCCGGTCCACCAGGGCCTGCGCGCTGGTCACGGTGTGGCGGAACTGCAGCTCGATCTCGCGCAGATCGGGAAACTCCGCGATGAAGCCGCGCACCTGGCCGCTGTCGAGCAGGCGCACGCGGTTCGACAGGATGTCGACGCGCAGCTGCACTTCATCCCGCTTATCCTCGGTGCGGTCCAGGGCATAGGCGCCCACCGCGCCCTCCAGCCGCGCGGTCTCCACCGCCGCCTGGCTCAGCAGCCAGGTGGAATCATAGCGGGAGACGGCTTCCAGCGTCCGCTGGCGTTGCATGACAAGGAACGACGTGTAGACCGCCGCCACGACCAGGAAGCCGGTGATGCTCAGCAGGGCGATCTTGAACGCGCGCGGCGTGCCGGGCGCGTCGGCCACCCGCCTTTTCGGCCAGAACCGTGTCAGCACGTCGGCCGGGGTCATTTCACCACGAGGCGCGAGAGCTGCCAGGCCGACCGGCTGTAGAACTTCTGGGTCCGCAGCGCCGGGTTGCTGTCGAACGGGTAGACGATGAACAGCGGTCCCTTGTCACGCACCGGCATGTAGGCGCCGTCGCGCTTCAGCGCCAGCAGCACGCCGAACTCGGCGAAGTCGGCAACGGGAATGCGGGTTTCGTAGTCGTTCAGCGCGGTCGCGATCACGGTGTCGCCTGTGGCGCCCACCGTCTCCATCAGGCGGGTCATCAGCACGCCTTCGAAGCGCACCTGCCCATCATGCCAGGGCGTCGACGTCACGAGCGTAGACGTCCCCAGGCTTTCCAGCAGGTCGCGGTCGAACTCGGCCTTGTCGGCGGCATTGCAGACGCTGATCTTGCCGGAGATCGTCAGGATCGGCTTGCCCGAGGCCGGCGGCAGCGTCCCGGTGCCGGCGCGCGCGGCCCCGGCGCCAGCCAGTCCGATCAGGGCGTTGAGGAAGACGCGGCGGGTGGATGCCATCACTGAAATGTCCATTCGGGTGTTGTCACGAAAGCCACAGCGCCGGCCCGCGCGCCTATCAGCCGGAAGGCCGCCGTTCGGCGATGACCAGCACCACGCCGGCCGCAAGGATCAGCCCCGCGCCCAGGAACACGCCCGCGCCCGGGATATCGCCCCATACCGCGTAGCCGATGACGAAGGCCCAGATCAGCGCGGTGTACTCCAGCGGCGCGACCAAGGACGCGGGCGCGCGCCGGACGGATTCGAACAGGCTGAGTTGCCCGAAGCCGCCGAGGATGGCGACCAGGGCAAGCAGCACGATTTCCAGCACGCTGGGCGGATGCCAGGTCAGCGCGCTGCCGATGCCGGTCACGACAAGGAAGAAACCGTTGTTGAACAGCATCTGCACCAGCGAGGAGTCGTGGCGTGCGATCTGCCGCGTGAGGATCATGCCATAGGACCAGGCAACCGCGCCGGCCAGGACAAGCGCCGCCGCGCCCGACACCGACAGGCCGGTGGGATTGGCCACCAGCAGCGCGCCGAGGAAGCCGACGCCGATCGCGCTCCAGCGCGTGCGGCTGACATGCTCGCCAAGCAACGGGCCGGCCAGGATGGCCACGATCACCGGCGCGGTGAACCACAGCGTAACGAGCTGGCCGAGCGGCAGGTCCCTTGCGGCGGTGAAGAAGCAGAGCCAGGCGAGGAGGGTGACGACGCCGCGGCGCAGCAGCAGCGGCCGAACGGGCGTCGTAAGGGCACGCCGCAGCAAGGGTTGCCCGCCGCCCGCCAGGCAGCCGATCACGACGATCACGCTGCGCACGAACAGGATCTGCCAGACGGGCAGGGTTTCGACCAGCCATTTGACGGTCGCGTCCTGCAGCGCCAGCAGCAGGTAGGAAGCCGCGGCCAGCGCCATGCCGGCGAGGCGCCGGTCGCGGCTGATGACGCGGGCGATCTGCGCCGCGCTCATGGGGATCGGGGTTCCGCCCGGACTGGCGCAACCGGCACGCGACGGAGCCCCGCGGCCCCGTTATGGCCCGGAGAGGCTGGCGCATTCCCGCAGGAACTCGGACTGCAGCCGGTGGTCGTCCGACAGCGCGCCGAACCAGGCATTCGTCACCATGCGGCTGCGATGGCTGGAGCGGACGCCGCGATGCGTCTTGCACATATGCACGGCGCTGATCCGCACCGCGACGCCGCACGGGGCGGTGCGGTCCATGATGAACTGGCCGATCTGCTTGACGAGCTCCTCCTGGATCTGCGGCCGGCCACAGAAATGATCGACGATGCGATCATATTTGGACAGGCCGATGATGCGGCCGGTCTCGGACGGCAGGACGCCGAGATAGGCGTCGCCGTAGATCGGCATCAGGTGATGCGCGCAGGTCGACCGCACATCGATCGGCCCGATGACGATCATCTGGCTGAAGCCCTCGACGTTGTCGAACTCGGTCAGCGCCGGCGGGCTGGAGAAGCGGCCGCGCATGATCTCATCGACGAACATGCGCGCGACGCGCAGCGGGGTCTCCCGCGTGTTGTGGTCGTTCTGATGGTCGATATGCAGGATGTCGAACAATTCCGCGAACTTACCGGCGGCGGCGGCGATCATCTGCTGGCGTTCAGTCTCGGTCAGCGGCCCGTCGACGGCTTCATTCGCCCGTCGCGGGATCACCAGTCGGCGCACGCTGGACATCAGGCGGCGTTCCGCCGAAGACGCGCGGAATAGCAGCAGCCTTCGCCGGCGCCATCGATGCCGCGCCGCACGACGATACGGTCCAGTCCGGACAGCCGGCCGTCCAGCCGGTCCCAAATCCAGGCGGCAACATTCTCCAGCGTCGGCACCGAAAGTCCGTCTATGTCGTTGAGATAGCGCTCATTGAGCTGCCGCTTCACGTCCTCGACCACCGGCTCGACATCATACAGATTGTGCGACCAGCCGAAGACCGGGTCACGCTCCCCGATCAGGTACACCATCACCCGGAAGGAATGGCCATGCAGGGTTGAAAAGGGCGGGATCTGGTGCGCAGCCTCGAACGTGAATTCCACAAAGGTTTCGAGCATTTGGCACACCGCCCTTCATAATCCGTATCGACACATTTCAGGATTAGTATCACATAAGAATACTTTCATCTTTCTAACGGAAGAAACAAAAACCTGCATCACGTTTTCGTGAAAAGAATGTCCCAAAGGTAAATGTGCAGCCGTTCCCGCCGCAGGTCCGGGCCGAGGACGTGGATGTGACGACCCGCACACGCATTCG
>JBFXDK010000118.1:8285-16884 GCA_050181195.1 Acetobacteraceae bacterium
AACATCACTTCCCGTTCGGCGTCGGTGATCGCTCCACGGCGCTGGTTTTCCGCCAGCACGGCCACGCCGCGCTGCACGGCCGGCCGAGCGGCGACGGTGTCGTGCCAACGCTTGACGTTTGGATAGTCCTGAAGGTCGATGTTCCGCCGTTCCGGATTGCGGATCCAGGGAAAGTTGATGATGTCGGCCATGCTGTATGCGGCACCGGCGAGGTACTCGGTCTCGGCCAGACGTTTGTCCAGCACGCGGTGCAGACGCTTCACCTCGTTGGTGTAGCGTTCGATCGCATACGGGATTTTCTCGGCGGCGTAGTTCGCGAAGTGGTTGTACTGACCGAACATCGGTCCCGTGCCGCCCATCTGGAACATCATCCATTGCAGGCAGGCGTATCGTCCCGCGGGATCGGCGGGGATCAGCTTCCCGCCGGCCTTTTCCGAAAGATAGATCAGGATGGCGGCGGATTCGAACAGCGTCAGAGGCTGGCCGCCCGGGCCGTCGGGGTCGACGATGGCGGGAATGCGATGATTCGGCGTGATCGCCAGGAATTCCGGCTTGAACTGGTCGCCCTTGCCGATGTTGATCGGCACAACCCGATAGGGCAGCCCGAGTTCCTCCAGCGCGATATGCACCTTGTGACCGTTCGGTGTCGGCCAGGTCCAGACTTCGATCATGATTTCCCCCCTCGAGATGGTCTTTCGTGTTGAGGCGTCATCCGGCGGAGCGCCGCGGGTGCGCAGCCGATATATGATGCGCTCAACGCACATTGCGAGCACGCGGTGTGGCCGCTCCCGCCAGGGGCGACGCTCATCCGGCTCGACCGGACCAGGGGCGGTGCGTTACGTGCTGCGCCATGCCGTCATTCCCGACCACCTCCCCCGAAATCGCCGTGATCGGCGGCGGCCCCGCCGGGCTGATGGCGGCCGAGGCCGCGGCGCGGGAAGGCGCGGCGGTCACGGTGTACGACCGGATGCCGTCCGTCGGACGCAAGCTGCTGATGGCGGGGCGCGGCGGGCTGAACCTGACCCACAGCGAGGAGACAACGGCGTTTCTCGCTCGCTATGGACCGGCGCAATGCTGGCTGGAACCGGCGATTGCCGCCTTTCCGCCGCAGGCGCTGGTCGCCTGGGCCGAGGCGCTGGGCCAGCCGACCTTCACCGGAAGCAGCGGACGGGTGTTCCCGCGTGCGATGAAGGCGTCACCGCTGTTGCGTGCGTGGCTTTCCCGCCTGCACGCGCAAGGGATCGCGTTCCGGGCACGGCATCGCTGGACTGGCTGGGATGACGCCGGCGGGTTGCGGTTCGACACGCGGGACGGGGCAGTCGTCGCGCATCCCGCCGCCACCATCCTGGCGCTGGGCGGCGCGTCCTGGCCGCGGCTGGGCTCCGACGGCGGCTGGGCTGGCCTGTTCCCGGCGGATGCGGTGGCGCCGCTGCGGCCGGCCAATTGCGGCTTCCAGGTCGCCTGGACGCCGGTGTTCCGCGACCGGTTCGCCGGTCATCCGCTGAAGCGGATCGCGTTGCGGTTCGGCGACCTTGTGTCGCGCGGTGAGGCGATGATCACGCGCGACGGCCTCGAAGGCGGCGGGATCTACGCGCTGTCGTCGGCGATGCGCGACGCCATCGCGCGGGAGGGGCATGCGACGCTGATCCTGGATCTGCGGCCGGACCTGACGCAACCGGCGCTGGCGCGGCGGCTTGCCGCGCCGCGGCGGGGACAGTCGCTCTCGACCTTCCTGCGCAAGCAGGCGGGATTGTCGGCGGAAGCCATCGGGCTGGTGCAGGAGGCGCTGCATGGCGGCGCCGACGCGGCCCGCATGGACGCGCTGATCAAGGCACTGCCGCTGCACCTGCTGGCGCCGGCGGGACTTGCGCGCGCGATCTCCACGGCTGGCGGGATGCGCGCCGGGGCGATGGACCAACGCTTCATGCTGCGGGACCGGCCGGGCGTGTTCGCGGCGGGAGAGATGCTGGACTGGGAGGCACCGACCGGCGGCTACCTGCTGCAAGCCTGTTTCGCGACCGGTGCCGCGGCGGGGCGCGGGGCCGTGGCCTGGCTGCGGGAGAACGGGCGGATGTGACCGGGCCCGGCAGCGCGGGCGGGAGAAGAGCGCGGCGGCGTTGTGCAGGCCGCCATTGATGCTGTCGGCACGCCAGCTCCGGCGGGAACCCGGCGGCTGGCGTGCGACACAAGCAGGCCGTGGCGGGTAGCGCCCCGCCAGGGCCGGCCCGGATCACGCGGCGGCGCGCAACGCGCATTGCCGCTCGGTCGTGGGGTCGATCATGCCGGCCACCTCGGTGATCCGTGTCGCCGGGAAACCGGACATGCGCGCGTGCTCGCGGATGACCTCCTCGTTCTCGGCCAGGTAGATGCAGACGGTGCCGTCGCGCGTGACGTAGGAGTGCTCCCACTGAATGCCCTCCAGTTGCCCGAGCACGCCGTTCGACGTCTTCGCGGCGTCGCCCAGCTGCTGCGGCGACAGGGCGCCGGCGCCGGGGATGTTGCGTTCGATGATGAACCGCTTCAGCATGGTGTGTTCTCCTTTGCGTTTGCCAGTGTCACGTGCCGTGACGGAGACCTGAGGGGCCGGGAGAGGGAATTGGCAATGCAGAATGGTGATCATCGCCGGGTCCTTTTCTGTCCTGCTTCCGTCTGGCACGTCGCCGACACTATTGACCGCGGCGCTATTGCACTTGTCCGTGCGTTCGCGGCACTTAACCGCGCGTCCGGCGTGCTTCGCCTTCCGTCCGGATTTCTTGACCGATCGTCCGGGAGGGAAGCTGCGTGAGCGAAGACATCCTGTCCGACGTCCTGGACGCCGTTCGCCTGACCGGCGCGGTGTTCTACTGGATCGAGGCGACACACCCGTGGATTGCTGTCGCTCCGCCGGGAAGCGAAATCGCGGCGCTGACATTTCCAGGCGCGGACCATGTGATGGAGTTCCACGTCATGGCGGACGGCGCATGCTGGGCCGGTCTGCTGGACGAAGCAGCCGAACGCGCGGTCGCCGGGGACGTCGTCGTGTTTCCGCATGGCGATTCGCATGTGCTGCGCAGTGCGCTGGATCTGGCGCTGCCGCCGCCGGTCCGGCCTCAGGCGGGCGCGATACCGGCCACGCTGCGCTTTGGCGGCGGCGGCGCGCCTGACGCGCGCTTCGCCTGCGGCTTTCTCGCCTGCGACGCACGCCCGTTCAATCCGCTTCTGGACGCGTTGCCGCGCATGCTGCGTGTGCCCTCACGTCAGGGCGGACCGCTTGGCGATCTCGTCCGGCTGGCCGTGGCCGAGACGGAATCACCGCGCTCCGGCAGCCGAGCCCTGCGGGCGCGCCTGGCCGAGATGATGTTCGTGGAGGCGGTGCGCGGCTATCTCGCCGCCCTGCCCGAGGGCGCCGGCGGCTGGTTCGCCGGTCTTCGCGATCCGCATGTCGGACGCGCGCTGGGGCTGTTGCATGCGCGTGCGGCGCATACCTGGTCGCTGGACGAACTCGCCCGCGAGGTCGGGGTGTCGCGCACACTGCTGCATGAGCGGTTCACCATGCTGATCGGCCATCCGCCGATGCAGTATCTGGCCCGCTGGCGCATGCAGCTGGCAGCGTCGCTGCTGGCGCGCGGCACCGACAAGATCGTCTCGATTGCCCTGGAGGTCGGCTACGAGAGCGAGGCGTCGTTCAACCGCGCATTCAAGCGCCTGGTCGGGGTGCCGCCCGCGACATGGCGACGGGACCGCGGGGCGCGCCTGCACGGCTCTGCTGCCGCGACCGCCGCGGTGTCCCAGGCGGTCTGACGCTGGACGTCCGGCCCCGCTGCGGGGACCGGCCCGCTGTCGGGCCTCCGATCCCAGGTGGAAGGCCGCGGCGCGGGACGGTCAGCCGGTGGCGCCGTCCCGCTCGCGGACGCAGGCGCCCTGGATCACGCAGCCTGGCCGGGGCCGCCGCCGGGGCGGGAGATGCCGCCCAGCGCCTGTCCGGCGGCAGCGTCATCGGCGGCAAGGGCGACGTCGCCAAGCGAAAGAATGCCGACGAGCTGCTGCGAGCGGTTGATGACCGGCACGCGACGGATCTGGCTCGCGCCCATGTTCACGATGACTTCGTCGAGGTCCTGGTCCTCGAAGCAGAACTTGATGTCCGGCGTCATCACGTCCCGGATCCTGGTGTTCGCGTCCTTGCCGTCGGCGACGGCACGGATGGCGATGTCGCGATCGGTGATCATCCCGACCAGCTGGTCGTCCTCGCCCACCGGCAGGGCGCGGACATCAAGGCCGGCCATCATCTGCGCCGCGTGCTGAATGGTATCCTCGGCATGGGCAATCCGCACCTCGCGGGTCATGGCTTCGCTGACCTTCATCATGGCCTCCATGAGGGTTGTTCGTTGCAGGCCGGGAGAGGTCCTTCGTGCGACATCCCGGTTCGGCCGGCCCTGTTTCCCCGGGGCTTCGGCCTGGCTCCCGGCTGGCTGCATCGGGGTCGATGGCCGGACCGGGCCGAGTACCTGTGTGATCCTGTCGAGCCTGACCGCGATGGTTCGACGGATCGCGCCGGGGATATGAAGGACAGTGGCATTCATGCGCCGTCCTCCCCTGCCGGTCTCCTGGGCCAGAACCGGGGGCCACCGCCCTGGTTGCCAATGAAACGGGTTAATTCGAATGAGGCTGGATGACCTTGGGCGCTGGAAGGCCGCAAAGCCGCGCTGACCGTAGAGCCGGGAAGAGCGCGGCTCGCCGTCAGGCGCCCTGGCCCCAGTTCATTTCGAGCCCGCCGTCGATGGTGAAGCTCTGGCCGGTGACATAGTCCGCGTCGTCCGATGCCAGGTACAGCGCAAGCCGAGCGACCTCCCAGGGTTCGCCCGGGCGGCGCCAGGGTATGTTCGGCATTTCCTGTGCCCGCGTCTGGGGGTCATCCGTCCGTTCCATCGTCATGGGCGTCCGGATCAGGCCGGGCGCGATCGCATTGACGTTGATCCGCAACTCCGAGAGTTCCAGCGCCAGGCTGCGGGTGAAGGTCAGCAGGCCGCCCTTGGCAGCGCCATAGGCCGCGTTGCCCGGGCTTGGGATCGCCTCATGCACCGAGGTGATGTTGATGATCCGCCCGCGCCCGCCCGCCGCCTTGCGCCGGCGGGCAAATTCCCGGCAGCAGAAGAACGGGCCGTAGAGATCCGTGCGGACAACACTGTCGAATTCCTCGGCGGTGGTGTCCATGACCGGCGTGCCGTCCGATCCCTGGCCGGCGTTGTTCACCAGGATGTCCGGCGTGCCAAGCGTCTTTTCCACGGCCTTGAACAGATCGGCGACGCTCTGTTCGTCGCGCACGTCCAGGCGTTGCATCATCGCCCGCCCGCCGCAGGCCTCGACGGCGCGCGCCGTCACCCGGGCGCCATCCTCGTCGGTGTGCCAGGTCACGGCGATATCGGCGCCCTCCTGCGCGAAGACCTCGGCCATCGCCTGGCCCATGCCGGAATCCGAGCCGGTGATCACGACGATCCGCCCCTGCAGTTTCGGTGCGCGGTCATGGGCTGGTTCCGGTGCCGTTTCCGGCCGTTCGCGATTCTGCTCCGCCATGTGAAGCTCCCGTCATTGTCGATTGCTGTCTCGTCAACCGCGGAACGCCTGCCTCGTTCCCTGAGCGATGGATCGGACCCGATGCCACGCGCACGCCGCGGGTGTTATCGCAGCAAGGACAGGCCATGGCGGAACAGCAGGAGGAGGCAGGGGTCATTCCGGCGCGGAAGGCGCAGCAGGCCGAGACCATCCTGCGCCGGCGGTGGCAGCGCGTGGTGTTCCTGGCCGGGCTGGTGGGCGCCGTGGTGCTGGCCCTGGTGCTTGGGGTGATCGCCTACTGATGCGTGGCGGCCTGGTGGGTGGACGCTACGTCGTTCTGGGGGCGCCGCGCAGCAGGCAGACCAGTGGGATGGCGGCGGCCGCGACGACGGCGATCAGGGTGAAGGCGTTGGTATAGCCGATCATCGCTGCCTGGCGCTGGATTTCCCGCGACAGGCGCATGAGGCCGGTCAGGGACTCGACGCTCCACGCGTCCGGCAGGCCGGGATAGGTCAGGATGCGGCTGGACGGCGCGATATACTCGGTCAGCCGCGCGTAGTTCGCGGCGGTGGAGCGGACCAGCAGCACCACGGTGATCGAGATGAAGATGCTGGAGCCGAAATTGCGCACCAGGGTGAACACCGCCGTTCCCTCGGTGATCTGTTCGCGGGGCAGGGTGGTGAAGGCGAGCACGGTCATCGGCGTGTAGGCCAGACCGAAGCCGAAGCCCTGCAGCATGTTGGTCCAGAACACGTCGAAGCCGGTCAGGTTGATGTCGAACTGCGACATCTGCCACGTGGCGATGGTCTGCGCGGCGAGGCCGGTCGCCACGGCCAGCCGCGGCGCGCGCCGGCTGAACGGGACGATGACCAGGAACGCCACCCAGTTGCCGCAGCCGCGCGCGGCCAGCAGCAGGCCGATCGTGCTGTCGGGATAGCCGCGCAGGTCGTGCAGCAGGCCGGGGAACAGCACCAGCGACACGAAGCTCAGCATGCCCATGAAGAAGGCGACCAGGGTGCCGATGGTGAAGTTGCGGTCCAGCAGCAGCCGCGGATTGAGGAACGGGTCGGCGGTCGTCAGGCAATGGACGCAGAAAATCCAGAACGCGACGACGCCGAGGACGGCGCACAGCACGATTTCCGTCGATTCGAACCAGTCCAGCCGCTGGCCGCGATCCATGATGAGCTGTGCCGCGGCGATGGCGATGGACAGCGCCAGGAAGCCGGTCCAGTCGAACGGGGTCTTGCGGCGCTCCGTATGGTGCCGCAGGGCGAACCAGACGCACACCATCGCGGCGAGGCCGGGCGGCACGATCATGAAGAAGGCGCTGCGCCAGTCATAGGCCTCGGCCACCATGCTGCCGAAGATCGGGCCGAACACCGGGCCGAAGACGGCGCCCACGCCCCAGATGACCATGACTGTGGCATGCAGCGCGCGGGGGAAGGTTGCCAGCAGGATGGCCTGGCCCATCGGCATCAGCGTGGCACCGAACAGGCCCTGGCCGATCCGGAACAGGATCAGCGATTCCAGGCTCGTCGCGAGGCCGCACAGGAACGAGGAGACGGTGAACCCGGCCAGCGAGAACAGCATCATGTTGCGCCAGCCCAGCCGGTTGGAAAGCCAGCCGGTCATGGGCGTGGCGATGGCGGTGGCCACCAGGTTGAAGGTGATGACCCAGGAAATCTCGTCCTGGGTGGCCGACAGCGCGCCGCGGATCTGCGGCAGCACGACGTTGGCCAGCGTGATCGTCATGCCGAACAGCAGCGTCGAGAGCTGGACCATCAGCAGGATCAGCCACTGCCGCGGTGCCAGGCTCATGAGGCTGGTCGGCTCCGGGGCGGCGACCACCGGCGCCGGCTGCGCCGGCTGGTCCGTGGCCGGGGTCGCGTCCGGCTGCGCCCCCGGCGCCGCGCGCCTGTCCTCCGGCCTTTCGGCCGGCATGGGTCAGTCGACCTTGAAGTCGACCCGCTTCACCCAGGTGCGGTAGGATTCGATTTCCGCCGTCATCTGCTTTTCCAGCTCCGCCGGGGTCGCGTTGAACGGCACCCAGCCGATCTTCATCTGCCGCTCGATGATTTCCGGTTCCTGGTTCAGTTCGTTGACGGCCTTGTTGATCGTCGTGATCACCTCGTTCGGTGTGCCGAGCGGGGCAAAGAAGCCGCCCCAGACGATCAGGTCGATCGGATAACCCTGTTCGGCGAAGGTGGGGACATCGGGGAATTCCGGATGGCGGCGGTTGCTCAGCACGCCCAGCATCTTCACCTTGCCCAGGCGGACGTGCGGGAAATAGATGTTGTCGAGCATGACATCGAGGCGTCCCGCCAGCAGGTCGGGCACCGCCTCGGCGCCGGTGCGGTAAGGGATGTGCGTGATGTCGACGCCAGCGAGCGTCTTGAACGCCTCGCCGCGCAGGTTGGTGGCGCTGCCCGCGCCGGGCGACGAGTAGGACAGCTTGCCCGGATTGGCCTTGGCGAGTGCCGCCAGTTCCTTGAGGTTGTTCGCCTGCATCGACGTGAGCACGCCGAACGCGTAGACCACCTCGCCATAGGCGGCGATCGGCACGAGATCCGTCGGCTTGTAGCCCAGTTGCCGGATCAGCGGCAGCAGCACCATCGGCGAGTTGGGGCCGCAATACAGCGTGTAGCCGTCCGGCGTCGCGCGGACCACCGCCTCGGCGCCGATGGTGCCGGAGGCGCCGGACTTGTTCTCCACCACGAAGGGCTTGCCCAATTTGCGTTGCAGGCCCTCGGCGTAGATCCGGGCGGGCAGGTCGGCTGAACCGCCGGCGGGATAGGGCACGATCAGCTTGACCGGCTTTTCCGGATACGCGGCCTGCGACGCCATAGGCCAGGCCAGTGTTGCCGCCGCCAGCAGGGCGGCGCCGATCGTGCGCAGCATTCAATTCCTCCCGTCGAGATCCGCCGTGTTGGCGTGGCGGACCAATTTCAGCAAGCCGCGATCATGCGCAGCGCCTGTGCGCCTGTCCATGCGCCATGCAGCATGCGGCGGGTCAGAGCCGATCCAGCAGTGCCCGCGTGGTGTCGGCACCGCGCGCCGCCCGGACCTCGGC
>JBFXDK010000119.1:0-16270 GCA_050181195.1 Acetobacteraceae bacterium
ACACCAAACAGATCGCATTCCAAAGGCCGAGCCTTTGGCGGGGTTTCCAAAGGGGCAGCGCCCCTTTGGTCGGGGTTCGGGGCGGAAGCCCCGCCCTTCACCAACGGAGGCCGCGATGGCAGACCCGATCGTCGTCGAAATCGTCCGTGGCGCACTGCATGCGATCCAGAGCGAGATGGAGGCGCTGATCGAGCGCACTGCCATGTCGCCCTTCATCCGCGAAAAGAAGGACTTCCACACCGCCCTGTTCGATCGTGACGGCCGGCTGATCGCGGGCAAGAGCCTGCCCATCGCCTCCAACATCGTTCAGCCGATCCTGGAGCGGTATCCGGCGGATACGATGCAGCCCGGCGATATCTACTGGTACAATGACTGCTACGCGTCGAAGGGCGCGGTGTCGCACACCTCGGACCAGGTGTTCGTGGCACCTGTGTTCGCGGACGATGACCTGTTCGCGTTCGCGCATTCCTGGGCGCATTTCAACGATATCGGCGGGATGCGGCCCGGGTCGTTGTCGCCGGACTGCACCGAGATTTTTCAGGAGGGGATCATCGTCCCGCCCGTCCGGGTGGCGCGGGATGGCGTGCTGTCGGACGAGTTGCTGCGGCTGTTCTTCCGGAACTCGCGTTTTCCCGCGATGGTGCAGGGCGACACGCGTGCCTCCCTGGCGGCGATCCGGCTGGGGGAGCGGCGGCTGCGCGAGTTGATCGACCGGTTCGGCGCGCCGGCATTGCAGGCGGCGTTCGACGCGCTGATCGAGCGCACGGCGCGGGCCGCGCGCGAGAAGCTGCAGGCGATGATCCCGAACGGGGAATACCGGTTCACCGAGACGGTGGATGGCGACGGCCAGGGCAGCGGGCCGATCCGCATTCGCTACCGGCTGTCGGTATCGGGCAACCGGACGGCGCTGGACCTGAGCGAAAGCGATGACCAGGTGCGCGGACCGCTGAATTTCCTGATGAACGAATCGACGCCGCGGCTGGCCCTGACCTCGTATCTGGTGGGCGGGAACAGCGAGCATCCGGTGAACCACGGCGCGATGGCGTTGATCGATGAGGTGACGCTGCGGCCGGGTTCGATCGTGCAGCCGAAATTCCCCGCGCCGCTGGGGCTGCGCGGCGTGACGATGATGCGCAACCTGTCAGGCCTGCTGGGGCTGATGAACGTCGCGACCGGTGGCCAGGCGATGGCGGCGCACAGCGCGTATGTCATCTGGTATGTGCGCGGACGGACGGATGCGGGCGAGCTGTTCCTGCTGTCGGATGGCGTCGGCGTGGGTTATGGCGCCCGTCCCCATGCCGACGGGAATGACGCGATCTATCTTGTGGCGCAGGAGAATTATCCCGTCGAGTTCCTCGACGCCGCGTTTCCGGTGCGCGTGCGGGAGTACGCGATCAACGCCGATACCGGCGGTCCGGGGCGCTGGCGCGGCGGGTGCGGCATGGTGCGCGAGGTGGAGCTGCTGGCCGGGGAGGGGATGGTGTCCGTCCGCATCGACGCGGTGGAGCATCCGCCCTGGGGCGTATCGGGCGGGCAGTGCGCGCGTCCGGGGCGTTGCGTCATCAACCCGGGCCGGCCGGATGAGCGCGTGCTGGGGCCGCTGAGCGACGGCAACATCGTCCGCCGCGGCGACGTGATCCGGGTGGAAACGGGCGGCGGCGGCGGCTGGGGGCATCCTTTCGACCGGGAGCCGGACCGCGTGCTGGCTGATGTCCTCGGCGGGTTCGTCAGCCGCGACAGCGCCGAGGCGGATTACGGCGTGGTGCTGTCGGATGATCTGCGCTCGGTGGACCGGGCCGCGACCGCCCGCCGGCGTGAGAGCCGGCCGGCGGCGGCGCTGTTCCATCGCGGTGAATACCGGGCGGACCTGGACTGAGGCGAGGCCCGCCCGCTACGCCATGACGTAGTCGTTGCGGTCGAGCGTCTCGGTCATGCGGCGGTAGTCGACCAGCCGGAAGGGGGAGTTCGTCACCACGCGGCCGTTCCGGTTCTTGTACCAGTTGCCGACGCCGCGATGCGCCCAGACCATCTTTGCGTGCGTGCTGTCCAGAAGCTCGTTGAACGCGTCATGCGGTTCCTGCCGGCATTCCATGACGGCCGACCCGGTTTCCAGCAACTCCCGCAGGCACTGCATGATGTACCGGACCTGGCATTCGGTATGGTAGATCGCGCTGCCGCCGTGGGCGAGGTTCGTGCCCGGGCCATACAGCATGAACATGTTCGGGAACCCCGGCACGGTGATGCCCAGATAGGCGCGCGGCTCGTCTTCGCCCCACAGCGCGCGAATCGTCTGGCCGTCGCGTCCGGTGATGTCCATTGGCGCCAGCATGCGCTGCGCCTCGAACCCGGTGGCGAGCACCAGGACATCGGCGGGATAGGACTGGCCGTCGCGCGTGACGATGGCGTCGGCGGTGATGCGCTCGATCGGTGTTGTCACCAGCTCGACATTGGGACGGGTGAGCGTGCTGTACCAATGGTTGTCGCGCAGCATCCGCTTGCCGTAGGGCGGGTAGGGCGGCACGACCTTTTCCAGCAGATCGGGGCGATCGCCGATCTGGGATCTGATGTAGGCAATCAGGTCGTCGCGGAACCTCTGGTTGGCGGCGTTCAGCGACTGGTCGGGCAGGGGCCAAGTGGGATCGACATGCAACGAGGCATGCAGCCCGTCGGCCGAGGCCCATAGCAACTGGAACCGGTACCATTTGGCATAGAAGGGGATGTGCTTCAGCGCGGCCATTTTCCCGGGGCTGACCGCGGCGTGGTAGTTCGGGTTGTTCACCGCCCAGTGCGGCGAGCGCTGGAAGATCGTCAGCTGCGCGACATCGGGTGCGATCGTTGGTCCCACCTGCATGCCGCTTGCGCCGGTGCCGATCATGGCCACGCGCTTGCCGGTCAGGTCCTGGGTCGCGTCCCAGCGCGCGGTGTGGAAGCACGGGCCGGCGAAATCCTTCAGGCCGGGGATATCCGGGATGAAGGGACGGTTGAGTTGCCCGACCGCGGTGATCAGCGCGTTCGCCTCCACTGTTTCCGTTTGCCCGTCCGCCGAACGGGCCGAGACGATCCAGCGTGAGCGTGCCGCATCGAACCGCGCGGCGGTGACTTCGGTGTCGAAGCGGATGTGGCGGCGGATGTCGTAGTGGTCGGCCAGGCGCTCCAGATAGGTCCAGAGCTCGTCGCGCTTGGAAAAATGCTCGGGCCAGTCGTGGTTCGGTTCGAAGGACAGCGAGTAGAAATGGTTGGGCGTATCGACGCCGCTGCCGGGATAGCCGTTTTCGAACCAGGTGCCGCCGACGGTCGGGTTGCGTTCGTAGATCACGAACGGAATGCCGGCTTCCCGCAGCTTGATCGCCATGCACAGGCCGGAGACGCCGGCGCCGATGATCACCGTCTGGAACGCCGCCAGCGCGGATGCATCCGGTTGCGTCCGCCAGGGCACGGTCTTCGGATCCTGATCGTGCAGCATCATCTCTTCCAGGATCATCGGAACGTATTCGTCCGGCACGGTCTGGCCGACGCAGGTGTTCAGCATCTTTCGCAGCAGTCCGGGCGGCGGCTCTGCAGGCAGGGGGCGGTTGGTGGCGGCGTAGTCCATCAGGACAGCGCGGAGCCGGTCGCGCACGCGCTGCTTCACCGACTCAGGGGCATTTTCGTGGAAGTTCCACGGGCCGGCGATGAAGGGCGCGACGTCATCGAGCCAGGCTTCCTCGCCGCTCAGATGCACCAGCACCATCAGCAGCGGCGCGAGGTCCGCACCCTGCAGCGCCTGGGTCATCAGAGCTTCATCGCGGGTCAGCGCCCGGAAATCGATCGTCATCGCGGCCTGTCCTCGTCGGTCGTGTCGCGGATCATAGCCGGCCGACAGGCAGGCTTTGTCAAGCCGAGCGGGAGGAAGGTATTCCCCTTGCGGTTTGGGTATGGCTAACATGCTGCGTTGCAACAGGGAGCGTGGGATGCCAGCAGCTTCGGGCAGCCAGACGCAGGGCCAGACACAAAGCCAGGCGCAAAGCCGGGACCAGACACAAAGCCAGGGCCAGGGGCCGATCCAGGTCCAACCGCATGGCGTGCTGCAAGGCTACAATCCGGATCCGTGGTTCTGCGAGATGCTGCGCAAGAATGGGCCGTCGCATCCCGGCCTGTCGCTTCTGCTGTCGCGGCTTTCGGCGCTGCCGATCGAGTCGCTGCGGCGCCGGTCGGCCGATGCCGAACGCGACCTCTTGGAGCGTGGGATCACCTTCACGGTCTATTCGGATGCGACCGAGATCGACCGCATCCTGCCGTTCGATCTGATCCCACGCGTGATCACGCCGCCGGAGTGGCAGCAGATCGAGACCGGCGTCGTGCAGCGGGTGCGCGCGCTGAACATGTTCCTGTATGACATCTACCACGGCCAGAAGATCCTGGCCGATGGCGTGATCCCGCGGGAACTGGTGCTGGGCAATGCCGGCTACTGCCAGGCCATGGTCGGGTTCGAGGTACCGTTCCGCACTTACGTGCATGTCTGCGGCACCGACATCGTGCGCGACGACGCCGGCCGCTTCATGGTGCTGGAGGACAATGCCCGCACGCCCTCGGGCGTGGCGTATGTCGTCGAGAACCGGCACATGACGGCGCGCGTGCTGTCCGACCTGATGGCTGGGCTGTCGGTGCGGGGCGTCGATGAATACGGGCTGCGCCTGCACAATGCGATGGCCGAGATTGCGCCGCCGTCCGTGTCCACGCCGCAGGTGGTGCTGCTGTCGCCGGGCATCTTCAATTCCGCCTATTTCGAGCACGTGTTCCTGGCGCGGGAGATGGGCGTTCCGCTGGTGGAAGGCCGCGACCTGACGGTGGAGGACGGCAAGGTCTGGATGCGCACGACGGCGGGGCTGGCGCCGGTGCACACGATCTATCGCCGCATCGGCGACGATTTCCTGGACCCCGATGCGTTCAATCCGGACAGCATGCTGGGCGTGCGCGGCCTGATCGAGGCCTGGCGGCGCGGCTCGGTTGCCATTGCGAACGCCGTGGGCACCGGCGTGGCGGACGACAAGGCGGTGTACGCCTACATGCCCCGTATCATCCGATATTACCTGTCCGAGGATCCGATCCTGCCGAATGTCGATACGCGTATATGCGCCGAGGCGGATGCGCTCGCCTATACGCTGGACCATCTGCATGAACTGGTCGTCAAGCCGGTGGCGGAGTCCGGCGGTTACGGGCTGCTGATCGGGCCGCACGCCACGCGCGCGCAGCTTGCCGACTTCCGGGAGCGGCTGAAGGCGGATCCTGCCAACTATATCAGCCAGCCGACGCTGAAATTGTCGGTGTCCCCGACCCTGACCGAGGATGGTGTGCGTCCCCGGCATATCGACCTGCGCCCCTTCGCCGTGACCGGGCGGGACACCTGGGTGCTGCCGGGCGGCCTGACGCGCGTCGCGCTGCGCGAGGGCACGCTGGTGGTGAACTCCTCGCAGGGCGGCGGATCAAAGGACACGTGGGTGCTGGCATGAGCGAGACCGAATCGTTGCGCGTGCGGGCGCACCTGATTGCGCGCCACGCTGAAAGCACGCTGTGGCTGGCACGGTACCTGGAGCGGATCGAGAATCTCGCCCGCCTGCTGGACGTGACCAACACCTTCGCCCGCGATGCCGACGACACGCGCAACTGGCTGTCGATCCTGCGCATCAATGGCGACCAGTCGGCATTCTACGCCAAGCACAACGAAGCGAATCAGGCGAACGTCGCGGATTTCTACATCCTGGACGCCGGCAATCCGTCCTCGGTGCAGGCGGCGATGGCCGCCGCGCGGGAAAACGCCCGCACGCTGCGGGCGCTGATCTCCACCGAGATGTGGCTGCAGATCAACATCTTCCACGCCCGGATCAAGGCGCTGACGCCCGCCGACCTGCTGCCCGATCATTTCACGTCCGTCTGCGCGATGCTGAAGGAAGGCACGCAGGCCCATACCGGCATCACCGAGGGCACGTTCTATCGCGACCAGGCCTGGCACTTCTACATGCTGGGCCGCTACCTGGAACGCGCGGACCAGACCACGCGCCTGCTGGATACGCGCTTCCACGCGCTGGCGCCGCAGGCGGGGGCCGGAGACGGGGAGATTGATGCCGGGCAATGGAACTCCCTGCTGCGGGCCGCGGCCGGCTATCACGCGTATCGCCGCGAGCACCCGAGCGGCTACCGGCCGCAGGAGGTCGCCGGCTTCCTGCTGATCAACACGGCGTTCCCGCGCTCGGTCGGGTTGAATCTGGCGCAGCTGGAATGGCACCTGACGCAGCTGCGCCTGCGCTACCATCTGCGTGGCGGGGCCAAGGCGCTGGAGCGGGTGGACCATCTGAACGGCGTGCTGACCGCGCAGACCGTCGACGACCTGGTGGAGCGCCGGCTGTCGCCCTTCCTGGACTGGCTGCAGCGCGAGATCGCCGCGCTGCACGCCGACATCATCGAAGGGTTCTGTGGCGGATCGTGATCGGTGCGTCGGGGCGGGACGCGATGGTGCGCGTCCGCCCCGGCACGATCAGATCGCCATGTAGCCACCGTCGACGTTGTAGCAGGCGCCGCTGACATAGGACGCGCGGTCGCTGCAGAACCAGGCGACCATCTCGCCGATTTCGGACGGCTTGCCCATGCGGCCGAACGGCACGCGGCCCATCAGTTCGGCGCCGCGCCGGCGCATCGTGTCCTCGGTCATCTTCGTTTCGATATAGCCGGGGCAGACGGCGTTCACGCGGATATTGTCGGCGGCATATTCCAGCGCCGCGGTCTTGGTCAGGCCCAGGACGCCGTGCTTGGCCGCGACATAGGCGGACGAGGTGGGCAGGCCGATCAGCCCGGCGATCGAGCCGGTGTTCACGATCACACCGCCGCCCTGGGCCTGCATCTGCGGGATCTCGTGTTTCATGCACAGCCAGACGCCGCGCAGGTTCACCGCGATCATGCGGTCGAACGCCTCATCCGACCATTCGTGGGTCTTCTTGCCGCCGGCATCCACCTGGTATCCGGCGATGCCGGCATTGTTGAAGGCGCAGTCGACGCGGCCAAAGGCGCTGACCACCGCCTTGATCATGGCCTGCACGGTGGCGCTGTCGGTGACGTCACCCGAAAGCGAGATTGCCTGCCCGCCGGCGGCGTTCACCTGCGCCACCGTTTCCTGCGCCGCCGATTCCACCGCATCGGCAATGGCGAGGCGTGCCCCTTCGCGGGCGAAGATCAGCGCCGTGGCGCGCCCGATCCCGCCGCCGCCGCCGGTGATCAGCGCGGTTTTTCCGTCCAGCATGCCCGCCATGGTTTCCTCCTATGCTTGCGAGAACGCCACGCTACCCGGCGGTAGTCTTTCAATCCAGTGGCGGTAGCGGTAGCATGGTTCTTCACATCGGTTGGTACAGCGGATGCGCGACGAGATACTGGCGTTCAAGCGGGAACGGATCCTGGAGGAAGCGGTCAAGCTCTTTTACGAGCGCGGCTTCACCGGGACGACGCTGGACGACATCGCGGCGGAGCTCGGTGTCACCAAGCCGTTCATCTACACGCATTTCCGCAGCAAGGTCGATCTGCTGGCGGCGCTGTGCAAGCCGACGATCGAGATGTCGCTGGCGGCGGTGACAGCCGCCGCCGCGCAGCCTGGCTCCGCCACCGACCGGCTGCATGAGGCGGTGGCGGACTTCACCAAGGTGGTGTTGCAACGGCAGGCCAACATCGCGATCTATTTCCGCGAGGAAAAGAACCTGACGAAGCAGGCGCTGGATGAGATCAACGGTCTGCGCAAGCATTTCGACCGGGTCGTGTCGCAGTTGCTGCAGGAAGGCGTCGATGCCGGCGAGTTCGAACTGCGCGATGTCAGTCTGGCCGCGCTGGCGATCGGCGGCATGATCAGTTGGGCCTATACGTGGCACCGGCCGGGCGGGCGGCTGACGGTGGATGAGATGGCGGCCCGGATGGCGGAACTGGCGTTGCAGATGGCGGGCGCCACGCGCAGGCCGCGATCCCTGGCCTGACATCCGGACCACGGTCTGCTTGCGCCCCCGCCGTCGCTGACGGCCGGAGTCCCCCTGGGCCGATCTTCCCGCCGGCGCTATCCTCGGGCGACGCTGCCGACGTCAGGCGAGCGCAGAAGGGGAAACCGATGGCCAAGATCATCCTTGCCGACAATCCGCTGAATGAGATCAGCATCGCGAAGGACATGGTGCCGCCAAGCCTGGACATGGTGATCGCCAAGCATGGCTCGCCCGAATTCAAGGCGGCGCTGCCGGACGCCATGGCCCTGGTCGGCTTCGGTGACGGCACCATGGACGATGCGTTCTACAGGTCCGCGCCGAACCTGAAGCTGGTGCAACTCCTCTCTGCCGGCTATGACCGTTGCGATATCGAGGCTGCCAGACGCGCGGGCGTGCCGATCTGCAACAACGGCGGCGCCAACTCCACCGCGGTGTCCGAGCATGCGATCCTGCTGATGCTCGCGGTCTGCCGCCGCATCACCTGGCAGCACGAGAATGTCGCGGCCGGCCGGTGGCGGGGCAACAACGTCGATGACGTCAAGCTGTATGAGCTCAAGGGCCGCACGCTGGGCATCGTGGGCCTGGGCATGATCGGCAAGAAGGTTGCCAAGCTGGCCCAGGCGTTCGGAATGTTCGTGCAGTATTACGACGTCGACCGCCTGCCGGAGGATCGCGCGGATGCGCTGAACGTGAAGTTCAGCCTGTTCGAGGAACTTCTTCGTTCCTCCGACATCGTGTCCCTGCACGTGCCGCTGCTGCCGTCCACCCGGAAGATGATGGGTGCCGCGCAGTTCAAGATGATGAAGCCCACCGCTTATCTGGTGAACACATGCCGCGGCCCGGTGGTGGATGAACCGGCTCTGGTCGAGGCACTGTCCAACGGCACCATCGCCGGCGCTGGCCTGGATGTCTTCGACCAGGAACCTCCCCCGCCCAACAACCCGCTGTTCGGGCTGAACAACGTGGTGCTGACCGCGCATTTCGCGGGGCCGACCTGGGACAACCAGTTCACCCGGTTCCGCAATGCGTTCGACAACTGCCAGCGCGTCGCCCGTGGCGAGAATCCGCTATGGGTCATACCGGAACTGCGCTCGTAGGTCCGATCGCCGGAGCCCGGACCCGGGTCTCCGGCATGATCTTCCACACCATCAGCGTGCCGACCCAGCCGACGAGCGCCAGCACGGCGAAAGCCACCGACATGCCGATGGTGTCGGCGATGGCGCCGCCCATGGTCGTGCTGATGGCGGCGCCGACATGCACCGCGAGGCCCAGGAACCCCATGCACAAGTTGAAATGCGCGGTGCCCCGGGTGATGTCGGCCGCCAGCAGCGGCAGCATCACGCCGAATACCGCGGCACTGACACCGCTGATCGCCTGAACCGGCACCAGCAGCCACGTGGTTGGCAGCAGGGCAAGCAGGATGCCGCGCAAGGGCAGGGCGGCCCAGCCGAGGACGAGGAGGCGGCGACGTCCGAACCGCTCCGCCGCGCGCCCCACCCAGGGCGACAGCACGGCCACCACGGCCTGCGGCACCACGATGGATGCCGCGATGATCAGGTTGGCCGCATCGCCGGCATGCATCGTCACCGCGCCGCCGGCCAGCGGCAGCATTGCCGCGTTCGACAGATGGAACAGCACGACGCATCCGGCGAACGCCAACAGGCGCCGGTCTGTGACCAGTGCACGCAGGCCGACCCGGTCCAGCAGCGGCGCGTTCGTCTGCTTTTGCCCGTGCTGGCCGCGGCCCACCGCCACCAATGCGATCAGGGCCGGCACGCATAGGATTGCTGTCATGAAGAACACGGACCGGCTGGAGAAGTAGGCTCCGCTGGCGCCCATGACTGCCGCCGTGAGGCCGTTGCCGATGGACGCCCAGCGTGCGTTGCGCCCCAGCCGCTCGCCCAAGGCCGCGTGTCCCACGAGGTTGAGGCTGATCGTCGCGATGGCGGGCGTCAGGACGCAACTGGCGAACCCGTGCAGGATCTGGGCCAGGATAACGGGAAGCTTTGCCGGCCAGACGGCGAGGAGCAGCGCCGCGATGATGATCCCGACCAGCGCGCCGCCGGCCGCCCGCCGCTTGCTGCGCATCGAATCGACCAGGACACCGGCCGGGAGCTGGCTGAGCAGGGAGGTGACCGTGCCCAGCGTCAGCACGAACCCGATCTCCACCTGGGTCCACTTCTGGGTCGTCAGGTAGACCGCGACGAATGGACCAAAGCCGGTCTGCACATCCGCAACGAAGAAGGTGACCATGTCGAGCGCGCGCTGACGGCGCGCCGGCGGGGGGGGGATCGGCGCCATACGGCTCAATCCGGCTTCTGCGGCGTTGGCGTGTCGCCTGCCGAGGGCGGGCCGGGCGAGATGACCGGAACCGGCTTCTTCGGATCCTGATACGGCGGCGCCGCGCGGATCTGCTCGGACGTCATTTCAATCAACACCCGCCCTTTCTGTTCAGCCGGGCTGAAACGCAGCGCCGACCACTCGGCTGCAACGCGCCGGGTCCCGACGCCAAGAAATCCGCCGACATCGATCACGGCTGCTTTGGGCTTGCCGTCCTGATCGACCAGGACATCCGTCAGGCGACCGATGCTCTTTCCGTCGCTGGTGGTCACCTGGCTGCCGAGGACCGCGTCCATCGAGGCAGGCGGGATATGGGTGATGGTCTCACGCGGAGGAGCCTTTTGCTCGGGAGTTGCCTCCTTGGCAGGAGCCTCGGTCTGCGCGGGAGCTGCCGTCTGGGGCGGCGCCTCGGTCTGCGCGGGAGCTGGCGCTTGGGGGGGCGCCGCGCTCTGAGCGGGAGCGGACGCCGGAGGAGGCGCCTCGGTCTGGGCCGGGGCAGCCGTCGGAGGAGGGGCCCCGGTCTGGGCAGGGGCAGCCGTTTGGGGCGGGGCCTCGGTCTGCGCGGGAGCTGCCGCTTGCGGAGGCGCAGCGCTCTGAGCGGGAGCTGCCGTCGGAGGAGGAGCCTGTGTGGGCGGAGGAGAGTCTGCGGCCGGGGCCTGGGCGAGTAGCAGCAACACGGCAGGCACGAGCCAAGCCGTTCTGCCTTTCGCTCGGCGACTGAAATCCATCCGGTGTTGCCTCCGCGTGAGATGCGCAGGGCGCGCTGGCCCGGTGCGCATCGGATATGATTGACCGGCGATGCCCCCTATCGTGGTGCGGTTCAGCCCTGCCATCCACGTCCCTGCCCCACGCAGGAAGGATCGCGGACAGCCCATATGCATGGGCCATGACGATCAGACCGTGTCAGGGCAGGAATGCCGGTGCCCGCTGAGATCGTGCGGGCAGCAGTGATTATCGCAGGTGTAGCAGAGTCGGTTTCATTAATCACGAATTTTTGAAAGCGAATAACTGCTGTGTTCCGTGCCGGGTCGAACGAGGCTTTGCCGGACAGGAAAAAACGCCGCCCGACCTTCGCGGCCGGACGGCGTCAGGACGAACCCGCTGACGGGATTGCGGCCCGGCGGAACAAACGCCCCGCCGAGTGCCGGCTCAGGTGTTCATGGCTTCGAAGAAATCGTGGTTGGTCTTGCTGTATTTCAGTTTGTCCAGCAGGAACTCCATTGCGTCCACCGTGCCCATCGGGCTCAGGATGCGCCGCAGCACCCACATCTTCGACAGCGTGCTCTTCTCGACCAGCAATTCTTCCTTGCGGGTGCCCGACTTGGTGATGTCGATTGCCGGGAACGAACGCTTGTCCGAAAGTTTGCGATCAAGAATGATTTCCGAGTTGCCGGTGCCCTTGAACTCCTCGAAGATCACCTCGTCCATACGGCTGCCGGTATCGATCAGCGCCGTGGCGATGATCGTCAGCGACCCGCCTTCCTCGATGTTGCGCGCCGCGCCGAAGAAGCGCTTCGGCCGCTGCAGCGCGTTGGCGTCCACGCCGCCGGTGAGCACCTTGCCCGAGGACGGCACAACCGTGTTGTAGGCGCGTGCGAGGCGCGTGATGGAGTCGAGCAGGATCACCACATCGCGCTTGTGCTCGACCAGGCGCTTTGCCTTCTCCAGCACCATCTCCGTGACCTGCACATGGCGCGTCGCGGGCTCATCGAAGGTGGAGCTCACGACTTCCCCCTTCACGCTACGCGCCATGTCGGTGACTTCCTCCGGCCGCTCATCGATCAGCAGCACGATCAGGAACACCTCGGGATGATTGGCCGCGATGGCGGTCGCGATGTTCTGCAGCATCACGGTCTTGCCGGTGCGCGGAGGCGCAACGATCAGGGCGCGCTGGCCCTTGCCGACCGGTGCGATCAGGTCGATGACCCGGGGGGTAAAGTCGCGCTGCGGTCCTTTGGCGACCGACTGGAAGTTCTCGACCTCCATCTTCAGCCGTTCATCGGGATACAGCGGGGTCAGATTGTCGAAGTTGATTCGGTGGCGCACCGCTTCCGGCGGCTCGAAGTTCACCGCCTCGACCTTCAGCAAGGCGAAGTAGCGTTCACCGTCACGGGGGGAGCGGATCTGTCCTTCGACGGTATCGCCGGTGCGCAGTCCGAAACGGCGGACCTGACTTGGGCTGACATAGATGTCGTCGGGGCCGGGCAGGTAATTGGCTTCCGGGCTGCGCAGGAAGCCGAAGCCGTCCGGCAGGATCTCCAGCGTGCCTTCCCCGTGAATGGCCTGATCGTTCTCTGCCAGGTTTTTCAGGATCGCGAACATCATGTCCTGCTTGCGCAGGGACGAGGCGTTTTCAATGTTCAACGATTCGGCAAAGCTCACCAGATCGGCGGGCGATTTCATTTTCAGTTCGGCGAGATGCATCGGGTGCCTCGATGAGGGCGAGGGAGTAAATGGGGGAAGGAGGCAGCCTGCGGGTTCAACCGGACCCGAGTCCGGCGGAGGGTGCTACCATACGGAATTTGAGCGAGATCGAGTCCGGAGCGCCGGAACGCGGCTACGCTTCTGACTTACAAGAAAATAGTGAGCGGGTCCCGCAATGTCAACCAGCGCGGCGATCTGTGGATAACCCGCCGGTCTCTGCCCGGCGCACTCAATGTCCTGACGCCGACGGAGAGTTTCCCTTCCGCGCCGGCCGCCGCAGCCTGGGCTTAGCCAGCGGCGTAGAGGCATCCAGGGTGGCGTGCAACGCCGCCACGGTTTCGGGCGGCAGGCGATGGATCACCTGCGCCAGACGATTCGCCAGCGCCGTCTGCTCCGGCGTCAGGCCAGCCGTGTTGACGGTGACGCGCGGATTGGACAGCCGAGCAAGCTGCGCCAGGTCGTCCGCATCGTCCCAGATCAGGCCCAGGAACTCGTTCACCTGGTGCACCAGGCCGGCGCTCGGCGCACCGCGCTTGCCATGCTCCAGGGCCGAGAGATAGGCCGCAGAAACCTGCAGACCTTCCGCCATGCTTTTCAGGGTCAGGCCGCGCGCCTCCCGGAGTGCGCGCAGACGCGCGCCGAACGGCGTCATCTGATCCGGCGCAGCAACAGCCGGACCGATCCCGGATTCGCCGGATGCGGATGCACCGCCGCCAGAACCAGCGGGCGGATTTCCGGAAGGTTGAGCCAGATCGGGAATTCCCGCCGGATCGTGCCGCCGCTTTCGCCCGACCCGCGACCGGTGATCACCTCCACGCAGCGCAGACGGTCGGCATGCGCATTGCGAAGGAAGGCGATCAGCGCGTGATAGGCGTGCTGGGCCGTCATGCCGTGCAGGTCAAGCTTGCGGACGGCAATGAGCTTGCCGCTTCGCAGCCGCTGCCAGGTGGATGCATCCACGCCGGCCGGCGCCGCACCGACCGTGACCGGCCGCGGCCGTTCGGCGCGCGCCGTGCCGGCCGGGGGACGAACCAGGCGGGGACGCGGCGGCAACTCGGCCGCGGGTGGCGGCAGTGCGACGGGCGCGACGGGAGGCTGGCCGCGGAGCGGCGTGATCAAGCGCGCGAACTGCGCCCATTCGGCGCGGTCGGCCTCGGTCAGAGGGCGGGGGCGGGCAGGCATGCGGTCTTCATTCAGCCGTGGTCACGGCCCCCGGCTCAGGCCGCGCTGGGATAGCGCGTCCAGGTAGCGGCTCCAGCGCCGCTCCCGCTCGAGGCCCAGTTCATGCAGGTAGTCCCACGAAAAGATCCCGGTATCATGCCCGTCGTCGAATACCAGCCGCACCGCGTAGTTACCCACCGGCTCGATCGCCGTAATGGCGACCGACCGCTTGTTCGGCACGATCTGCTTCTGGTCGGGGCCGTGACCCTGCACCTCGGCACTCGGACTTTCCACGCGCAGATATTCGGCGGGCAGCGCGAAGACCCCGCCGTCATCAAACGACACGTGCAGTACGCGCTCGCGGCGGTCCAGACGGATTTCCGTGGCGGTGGGCATCACTCGTCCAGCTTGCGCGCCTCCTCGACCAGCATGATCGGGATCCCGTCGCGGATCGGATACGCAAGGCCGGCCTTGCGGCTGATCAGCTCACCATGCTGGCGGTCGTATTCCAGGGGACCCTTGGTCAACGGGCATACCAGGATTTCCAGCAGGCGCGGGTCGATCGGGGCGGGGCGATCGGGGGGAGCAGGGGCATCACTCATGGTCGGTTCCGTCGGTCAGCTTACCACACGGCCGGGCGGCAGGTCGGGGCCGGCGGCACCCATCTGCAACAGCGCGAGCAGGGTCGAGGCGCGGTCGGCCTCGGTGCCGGCTTCCAGCAGCGCCTGTTTCTCGGCCGGCTCGAATGGGCATACCATCGCCAGTGTCACTACCAGGGCCTCGTCCGGCATGCGCCGGATCGCATCCCAGTTCGCGTCGATACCTCGGTGGGTGAAGAACGCCCGCAGTGCCGACAGCAGCGCTTCCCGTTCCACGCCGTCTGGCTGGGGTGCGAGGTCGAGGTCGCCGAGGTAGCGGGAGAAATCGCCCCGCACGCGGCGGTAACCGCGGCGCATCTCCTTCTCCTCGGCCACCGAAAAGCGCAGCAGGCCAGTCAGCGTGATCAGGAATCGCCCGTCATCGGTCTCACTGAATGACGACAGACGGCCCAGGCAGCCGATCTGGTACAATGCCGGCCCGTTCGTGGTTTCCGGCAGCTTGGGATCCGGCTGGATCATGGCGAACATGCGCGGTGCGGCGAGTGAATCCTCCACCATCGCCTTGTAGCGCGGCTCGAAGATATTGAGCGGCAGCTTGCCACGCGGCAGCAGCAAGGCGCCGGTCAGCGGAAACACCGGGAACTCGGTCGGCAGGTCCTCCGGGCGTGGGTGAAACGGGGGCGACATCTAACTGAACAGGATCGCGGACAGCCGCCGGCGGGCGGACGCGGTTGCAGGATCATCGTAGCCCCAGGATTCGAAGAACTTCAGCAGCTGCAGGCGAGCCGCGTCCTCGTTCCAGCCGCGGCTGCGGCGAATGATCTCCAGCAGCGCCTCGGCCGCCTGCTCACGTTCGTCCATCGCGTTCAGCGCGGTGGCGAGGTCATAGCGGGCCTGGTGATCGGCCGGATCGGCGGCGAGGCGGCTCTGCAGGCTGGCAAGCTGCGCCTTGGCCTGCCGCCCCTCGCGCGCCAGCATCAGCGCGCTGCGGGCGCCGGAAATCTCGGCGTGATCAGCCAGCTTCTCCGGCACCTGCGACAGTGCCTGTTCGGCTTCCTCCTCCCGGCCCAGCGCCATGAGCGAGCGGATCAGCCCGCCCCAGGCGTCGCCGTTCTCGGGCTCCTGCTGCAACAGCGTGCTGAACATCTCGCCGGCCTGCTGCGCGTCGCCCTGCTCCAGCGCCGCCCGTGCATCGGCCAGCAGGTCGGCCGACGGCATCGACCCGCCGGTCATCTTCAGCAGCGCCTCGACGAAGCGCTTGACCTCGGATTCCGGCAGCGCGCCCTGGAACAGGTCGGCGATCTGGCCCTGCCAGAACGCGGCGACGGTGGGCACCGACTGCATCGGCAGGCCGAGCTGCGCGAGCTGCTGCACGAGCGCGCGGTTCTTGTCGATGTCGATCTTCACCAGCTTCACCCGGCCGCCGGCGGCGCTGACCACCTTTTCCAGCGTGGGCGTGAGCTGCTTGCAGGGGCCGCACCAGGTGGCCCAGAAGTCAACCAGGACGGGAAGGGTGCGGGATGCCTCCACCACATCCTTCATGAAGGTCTTCTGGTCGCCCTCCACGATCATGTCGGCGGCGCCCGGGGCGCCCGCGGCTGGGGTCTGGCCGATGATGTGATCCATGGCTGCTCGATGTCCTCATCGTCGGATGTGTTCGACGGTATGTGTTGCGCGAAACAGGCGAGACAAGCGCGCCCCGCGGTTTTCCTGGCGACCATGCCGCCCTGCGCGGTCCGCGTCCAGTGTGCGTGAAGG
>JBFXDK010000120.1:0-11182 GCA_050181195.1 Acetobacteraceae bacterium
GTCCGCAAGGGCGGCCGAGCGTCGGCCGGGTGGAACGCTCGGGGGCGTTCCCCGTCATCGCCGTATGCTTCCACATAAAATTACATTCATCCGGCAGGTTGCTCCCGCGTCTGTCATGACGCCTGTCTGTGGCGACGCCGACAATCACGGGAATGTGCGGTAGCGGCCGGTTGGGACGGAAACGAGGCGATTCCACAGTCTCATTTACAATACAACGCCTCATCATCGTATTAAGTTTAATTATCGATCCTATGTATTACATCGATGCGGTCTGCACTAAAAATTCATCTTATTTCGTTCCATGTCGCTGATTGTGGTCTGGTGTCCAATCCACGAGCCTGCCTGCCCACCGGTGATGGAGTTCACTGTTTCGAAAGACCGGGCGTGGCTCTGTTCGCGCCGATGATACGCCGGACATCCCGGCCATACAGTATCATCAGAAACGACCGGAGAAAGCACATGGCCGATGTGACACCCCGCGAGCTCGTCAGCTCGATCATGGGAAAGATGTACGACATCCTCGCTAACGGCGACGAAACGGTCCCGAAGACCGAAGACAATTTCTTCAGCTGGTGTTCACCTGGACTTCCCACTGCAGTGGAGGATTTCGAATTCCTGCAACAGGGCCTTACCGGTGTGGTGAAGAAACGGGATATCGATCAGATCAGCTCCACCACCACCCAGCCCGGCGGCCAGACAACGACCACTGGCGTCGAACTCACCCCGGCGCTCTTGGACCAGTTGCGCGCCCAGGATACCGCGCGTCTCTACGGCCAGGCCGAAAACCTGGCGCGGCTTGTCGATCTCGTCGTTGACGTGAACAAAGCGACCAACGACCAGTTCGCCCGCCTCGCGGTTCTGAACAACGAAGGCTCCCTCTCGGAAATCTACCGCTATGTCCTGGACATGAGTCAGGTCATGGAAACCGAGCTGCCAGCCGACGTGAAGCAGAAGATCGAGAAGTTCCGTGGCCTGCTGCACGTGACGAAAAAGAAGAAGAACCTGATCGACGACACCGAGACCGAGGTCACCGAGCCAAGCCCGCTGACGACGGCCTACTTCGACAAGATGGCCGCCTATGAGGCGGCGGCGCTGGAATACAACGCGCGGCGCGTGGATGCGCTGACCGCGGCCGATCCGCGCTCGGTGCACTACTTCGCGCTGAACGGGAACGTGCTACGCAACCGCGTCCGCGCGGCAATGATGGACTGGGTTTCGAACGGGTACAAGAATGACTACGAAGAGATCGCTGCCTTCATTGACCAGGTCATGCGGCGTGACATGGCCCTGCTGAAAGAGCAGTACCGCCAGGAACTGGAAGACGCGCGCCTCACCGGCCTCGCATCGGGCAGCGACTTCTTCTACACCTCGCTGCTGCCGGCCAGTTTCGCGACGTCGACGGGCTGGACGGGATTCACGTTCCGCAGCGGCGATTACAGCCACTATCAGTCGTCCAACTACAACGCCAGCAAGTGGAAAGCCTCGGCCGGCGCGTCCTATCTCGGCATTTTCGGGGTTGCGGGCACGGCCAGCAAAAGTCAGTCCAGGACGGAGTTCAACAGCAACTTCAACCTCGATACGTTCAGCCTCGACTTCGAGATCGCGCAGGCCGTCATCAACCGGCCCTGGCTGAAGCGCGGCTTCCTCAGCAGCAAGACCTGGCGGTTCAATCCTGCCAATCCCGACTCGCGGGGCGATATGCTGAGCGACGGCGCCGCGCCGCCGCACGGACTGCTGCCCGCCTACCCGACATCGGTGATCTTCATCCGCAACCTGCGGCTGAACATGGGCCACAGTGAAGGCTTCCGGAACTTCATGTCGCAGCACGCGAATTCCAGTGTCGGCGGCGGAGGCGCGGTGCATTTCGGCCTGTTCCACCTTGGCGGCAGCTATAACCGCGTGACAGCCAGCGGGTCGTCGTCTCAAAGCAACGGCTATTCCTGGGACAACCAGGGACTGTCCGTGCCGGGCATGCAGGTCGTTGGCTTCAAGTGCCATGTGATGCCCAAGAGTCCGGATCCGGATTCCGGCATCACCAAGTGGGTCTGACCTGACCGGGCGGGCCGCTCCGCCGGCCCGTCTCCCATCCCTGTAACTGTCGCCAGGATGAACCCGCCATGGACGCCTTCATCCAGCTCGCGCTGATGGCAAAGGCAAAGCTCGTCTTTGAATCGCCCGAAACATTCCTCAGTTTCCCTGCCCTGACACCGCTCAGCTATCCCCCCGATCAGTTGCGGCGGATTGGCGCCGGCAAGCTCGAAACGCCGCAGGACACGCTCAATCTGTCGGAGTTCGCCCGCGTCTCCAACCAGATCCCGCGCGGCGTGATCGCGCCGGTGGTCGAAGGCGAATATCTCTGGGATATCTGCGCCGAGGCGCTGGCCATGGGCCACCCGGCCATCGGCGCACTGGACCCGGCCGGTCAGGCGCGGCTCGAAGCCGCACGGGCGGTGCTGTACCTGCCGGATACGGACCGGACGCCGACGCCGCTGTTCGTCGCCTACCGCCAGCACCGTGACGCACATATCGCGCAGCAGGAGGAATACCGGAACCGGCAGTTTACGGCAGAGACATCGACCGATCCCGCAGTTCGGAGCCAGTGGTCGGATGTGGATGAGCCGCGGATGCGTCAGGAACTGCAGCAGATCATGCAGGACTGGCTCACCGAAGGCGGCAAGGCGGCAATCGAGGAAGCGCTGCAGGTCGAGCAGGCCTGCGCTGCCAGCAGTCCCGTCCTGACCTGGGAAGACTGGAAGAGGTCGTTTGTCAAGGATATCGACATGCAGACCGATACCAGCCTCATCAGCTATGCGCCAACCGGATTCACGCCGTACAATGTCTTCGACCTCGGTGCCTGGCCGCGGTTCACACTGACCGCGGCTGAGGTGCAGCATCTCGTGCGCACCGCGCCGCCAGAACTGCTGGACATTTTCGGAACGGCCCAGCCTGCCGGACAGATCGACAGCGTTTCCTTCGAATACCGCTCCATCGCCCTGACGCGCTCGTGGCTGCCGAAGCTCCTGTTCGAGTCCCGGTTCTGGCGTCTCGCCACGGCGGGCGGCGAGCTCAGTGACGGAAGCAGCGGTGAGGGGAGATGTCCAAGCTATGTGGCGGCGCTGGTGCTCGCACGCAACCTTGAGGTGAAGTGGAAAGCCGGGACCGTCGCGCCGTCACCGCCAATCAAGGAATTCACGAGATTGCAGCCGGCGCTGCTTCGCTCGGGTTCGGTGCAGCTCAGCCTCGCGCGCACCGCCGTCCCCAGCGCTGCGGTGGCCGGAACGGCCGCGCGTCCGGCTGCGCTCCTGATGCAGCAGGCCGCGGCAACACCCGCCCGGGTGACGGTGCGGCAGCCGACGCCTGCCGTGTCCGCATCGATCGCCCGGCTGGCCACGCCGGTCCGGCCCGTATCGCCGCGCCTGCCGCCGGATGTCCTGCTACGGCCACCGATCCGGGCGT
Organism: Acetobacteraceae bacterium; assembly: GCA_050181195.1. Taxonomy (GTDB): domain Bacteria; phylum Pseudomonadota; class Alphaproteobacteria; order Acetobacterales; family Acetobacteraceae; genus Rhodopila. Next base: position 3,457 of record JBFXDK010000120.1, read on the forward strand.
TCCCGCTGCCGACGGTGCCAAACCGTCCCGCGCCGCCTCCGCCACCGCCCGCAACGCCGGCGACGGATGCGATCTCGATTCTCGCCTTCATCTGCAAGCGCGTACCCCGCTGCCCGGATCCCGATCCGGCGCTGCAATGGAATTGACCAGCACAGCAACAATGGAAAACGTCGATGTCACTGACAAGACTTGTTCCGATCCCCTCCGGGATCAACATCGGAGTCACGGCCGCTCGGCAGGCCACGATGCTCTCTCTCCTGGGCAACCCCCGAGGGTCCTATGACCAGACCTGCCAGGCGGTGACCAATGCCACGCTGACAAGCCTTATCACCAGCGCCGATGTCGGGCCGTTCCCCGTGCGGGGTCTTGCGCCCGCCGTGGAGTCCCTTATGCGCGTGATGCGCGACATCCGGGCCGAGGCACCGGAAATTCATGCCGCCCTCGGCACGGTCGGCATGCTGTGCGCGCGGTTCGTGCGCGGGTCCACAACCTCGATCAGCAATCACTCCTGGGGAACAGCGATCGACCTGACCCTGGAAGGGCGGCTGGACACGCGAGGCGACGGGCTGGTGCAGGAAGGTTTGACGCGGATCTATCCAATCTTCAACCATCATGGCTGGTATTGGGGCGCCGGGTTCCGCACCGAGGATGCGATGCATTTCGAATGCGGCGACGACCTGATCCGAACCTGGGCGTTGGAGGGCATCATCGGATCTGCTGCGCCGGTTTCGATCCCCGTCATACTCAGCATGGGCGATCGCGGCCCGGACGTGATGCGGTTGCAGCAGGCGCTGATCGCCAAGGGCGCCAGCATCTCGGCCGACGGCATCTTCGGGCGGGCAACCCAAGCCGCGGTGATGGCGTTCCAGGCCGCGCACGGGCTTGCGGTGGACGGCGTGGCGGGACCGAGAACGCTTTCGGCCCTGGGTATCGGCTAAAGCGCGGCGGCGCGGCCAGTCCGCGCCGCCCCGCACGATGTATCGTCGGCACCTGGCATCAGTCGCCCCCGTTCATCAAGCGGGCGAGTGCATCGAATTCAGCGACGCTCAGCGTCTCGGCGCGGCGGTCCGGCGCAATTCCCGCCGGCGCAAGCAGCGCCTCACCGCCGACCGACTTCAACGATCCGCGCAGCATTTTTCGCCGCTGCCCGAACGCCGCCGCGGTCAGCCGCTCCATCGCCGCGAACAGCACAGGCGGCGGCTGGCCGGGATGCGGTGTCAGCACGACCACGGCCGACCACACCTTGGGCGGCGGCACGAACGCCGTCGGCGGGATGCGCAGCACCATGTCCGCCTGGCATAGCCACTGTGTCAGGACAGACAGGCGTCCATATGCCCCGGTGTTCGGGGCGGCGCAGATGCGCTCCGCGACCTCCTGCTGGAACATCAGCGTCATGCGCTCGAAGGCACCGGCCTGGCGCAGCCAGCCCACCAGCAGGGGCGAGGCCACGTTGTAGGGCAGGTTCGCCACGATCTGCCGCGGCGCCGGCGCCAGCGAAACCGGGTCGATGCGCAGCGCGTCGGCCTCGATCACACGCAACCGGCCGCCGGACGTCTCCGCAAGCTCTGCGATTGCCGCCGCCGCGCGCCGGTCGAGTTCGACTGCGGTGATGCTGGCAGCATCGGACGACAGCAAGGCCCGGGTCAGCCCTCCGGGGCCGGGACCGACTTCGATCACGTGGCGGCCGGCCAGCGGTCCGGCCTCGCGGACGATGCGCGCCGTCAGGTTGCCATCGAGCAGGAAATGCTGGCCCAGGGACCGGCGCGCATTCAGTCCATGACGGGCGATGACGTCGCGCAGAGGCGGTGGGTCAGGTTGGACGGGCACCTGCACGCCACGCTCCGCGCCGGCCAGGATCAGACGCTGCCGTCGCGACGGTCGATATTTGCCTGGCGATGCAGATCGCGCATCATCTGGCGGGACAGCAATTCCACCCGGTCGTTCAGGATCTGCCGCCGAGCTTCCTCCTTCGACAGACCCGCGAGGTTCTTCTGGTCGCGTGAGCAGACCATCATCACGGCAATGCCGTCGGCGCTGACCAGCGGCTCGCTCGCCTTGCCGATCGGCAGCGAGGCCAGCATCTGGCGGAACTGCGGCGGCGTTACGCCTTCCAGTCGGACCTCGCCTGGATCGGCCGGTCGGGGCGAATTATTGGCCTTGGCCAGACTCTCGATCTGCTCGCAGCTGCGCGCCGAGGCGGCAATCCCGCGCGCCTTCTCCAAGGTCTGGCGCTGCTGCTCGGTTGGAGCCTGCGGGTTCAGCGGCGCGGCGAAGGGCAGGAATACCTGCCGCATGCTCAGCATCGTGCCCATGTCGCGGCCGATCTCGCGCTTGCCCTGGACGGTGACGATCGAATAGCCGCCCGGCACCTTGACCGGGTTGCTGATCGCGCCAGCCGGCATTTCAGTGACGAGACGGGCCACATGCGGATCGAGCTGGGTGGGCTGCACCCATCCGAGCTCGCCGCCTTCCAGCGCCGTCTGCGTCTGGCTGAACTGCGCGGCTACCAGCGGGAACGGCGCACCGGCGCGAAGCTCCTGGATCACGGTTTCGGCGAAGCGCTGCGCGTCGGCGGTGTTGCTCGGATCGTCGATGGGAATGAAGATCTCACCTACGCGATATTCCGGCCGGCCGATCTGCTGCGCCTGCAGCGCCTGATATTCGGCGATTTCGCTGTCGGTGACCTGCACGCGTTCGCCAAGCTGCTCGCGCAGCACCAGCGTCCAGGCAAGCTGGGTACGGATCTGGCTGACCAGCGTCCGCTGACTGATCCCGTCGCCCGAAAGTCGCGCGCGCAGCGCGCCGGCGGGCAGGCCATTGCGCGCCTCGATCTCACGAATAGCAGCCGCGATCTGCTGGTCCGGCACGACGATCTTCCGGCGCTGGGCTTCCTGCATGCGCAGCCGCTCATCGATCAGCTGCCGGACGATCTGCGGTTTCAGCCGGTCGATGACCTGTGAGGACGCGGGCAGGCCGGTCGACATCACGAACAGCCTGGTGCGGTTGTTCACGTCCGAGGTGCTGATGACGTCCTTGTTTACAATCGCAACGATGCGGTCGCCGGGAAGCTCCACCTCCTTCGCCGCATCCGGCCTGGGCTTCTGGGCCAGGGCAGGCGCAGCGGCGGCCAGCATGGCGGCCGCGAGGCAGGGAACGAACCGGCGCAGCGCGGTGTCTGCCAGCATGAGTACTCTCCGGGTCCTAGAGCGCGCGATAACCGAAATCGCCGATGGTTTTCAATGTAAAGAGGAACATGACGGTCGTTGAGCCGTTGTCGTTGTTGAACGAGGTATAGCGGCGATAGACTCGGAAATCAAAAATGAAGCATTCGTCCTCGTATATGAGGTCCGCGCCGAACGAAACCATGCGGTTCAACGCCAGGTCGCGGCGGGCGTTGCCCTCGAACCGGTAGCGGCCGAGCCGCGAGGAGACTGCGAGCGATATTTCGTTGCGGCCGGTGTAGTAGCCGCTGCCAGCGGGCGGCGGGGGCGGCTGGTCGTAATAATAATAGGGATTGTAGTTGGAATAGAGATAGCCTGCACTGACCCGGAGCGCCGGGCCGCCAACCGAACCGATCGCTTCGGCCATGCGCGGGGTGAGCGATTCGTTGTCCAGACGCATGCGACCCGTCAGATCCAGCCAGCGTGTGGGCGCGAAGGTACCGCGCACCACCACGTCGGACACCTGGTCCTGCAGCCCCGAGGCAGCGGGGAAACTGTAGTTTTTCGTCGTGCGATAGGATTGGCCGATTAGCCCGTCGAAGGCAGTGCCGCCCATGTACCAGGCGCCATGCAGGGCCACATTCGCCCGCACGCCGCCTTCCAGCCGGTCCACGCCCGGGAAGCGGTTGAAGCCGAACAGGTTGGCATCGGTGAACTCCCAGTCCAGGCTGTCCTCGTTCGGATAACGCCAGGTCTGGCTGTCGCCGACCTGCGGCGCCATGATGACCTGCACCATCGGCTCGACCAGCTGTGTGCCCCATGCCCCGGCGGACCGCATGAAGGGCCAGCGGAAGTCGACCGCCGCCTGCGGCAGAGCGCGTGCGGCCGTCGTATTGTTGAGCTGGCTGAAATTCGGCTGGTCGTTCAGGTGCGAGGCGTCGTAGCCGATCGCGTCGCCGCGCAGCGTCACCTTCCACAGATCGCCCAAGGCGCCGGTGAATGGCCGTTCCCAGCTTGCGGTGAGCTGGGCCCGACGGGTGCTCGTGCCATCCGATCGGAGCACGTTGAATGCGCCGGTGTCGATGCGCATGCGCCCGCCCCACGAATCCGGCCTGCCAAGATAGCTGTACATGTATCGCGGCAGCACGACCGGCAGCTTGGCGGTGTCGATCGTGTTGTTGAGACCCTGGTAGAATTTGGTATCCAGCCGCGAATACGCCCCGCGCCCGAAGCCTTCCCCGTAGATCTGGCTTGTCAGGACGTTGGAGCCGCCGACCAGGCGCGATCCGTAGTTGAAGTTGCGCACATAGTTGGCCGAGGTGGCGCGGTTGATATCGAAGCCCCAGCGCCAGGTCTCGTTGACGCTGAACTGCCCCTGGGATGCGATCCAGGCCTGTGTCTTGCCGTCGGTCATGCCGACCGACGGATTGACGACCATATAGCCGCTGTTGAAGCGACGCCGGTATTCCAGGTTCAGATTCGGTCCCGACCGGCTCGTGATGGTCGGAATGAAGGTCGCGTCCGACTGGTCGTCGATCACCCAGTAGTAGGGCTGCGAATAGAACACGCCGACATGCGAGGACGTGCCGGCGGCAGGGGTCAGCAGGCCGGACTGGCGCTTCACCGACGGGTCCGGGTGGAAGAAATACGGCACATAGGCCACTGGCACGCCGTACATCTGCAGCACGGTGTCATAGTACTCTATCTTCTTGTTCTCGAGGTCCTGCACGGCCGAGGCGGCGCGGATCTGCCAGAGCGGCGCGCGCTCGGGGTTGTCGGCGCAGAGATTGCAGGTGGAATAGACGACCTTCGAGAGTTCGTTGATCACGCCCTCGGTCCGCTGAGCCCCGTTGGCCGCCAAGCGGCCGTTTTCGGCCAGCAGCGCGCGCATCCCCTTCAAGACGCCCTGCCGCATGTTGCTGGTCATTTCGGCGTAGTCGGCGAACAGCACCTGCCCGTCCGGTTCCAGCAGCACGACATTGCCCTTTGCGGCGGCGACGCCGGTGTTGCGGTCGAAGGTGATCTGGTCGGCGCGCAGCACGTGGTCGTTCTGCCACGCTTCCACCCGCCCGCGTGCAATCACCAGCGCATTCTCGCGATCATACTCCACGGTATCCGCAGTGAACGTTACGGGATCACTGCGCGACATTTGCGGCCCGCCGCCTGCGCCCGCCGCGGCAATGGCATTGAACTGCGCTCGTGCCGGGGATGGCAGGGCGGTCAGCGTCAGCAAGATCAGCGGCAGCAGGATCAGTCGCAGCATTTCGCCCAGGGCCATGATCAACCGTCTTCCGTGTGCAAGAGCAGGGCGACGGTCAGCATCAGGCCGGCCACCGCGGGCGCCCAGGCGGCCAGCACCACGGGCAGGATACCGGATTGGCCGAACTCCTCGGCAATCTTGGACACCACGAACAGCACGAAGCCCGCGGCGACGCCGCTGCCGATCATGCGTGCCACGCCGCCGCGGCGCGCCGGCCGCATGGAAAACCCGGCTGACAGCAGCGCCATGGTCGCGGCCAGCAGCGGCAAGGCGAGCAGCGCCTGGAAATGCAGCCGGTGCCGGATGGAGGAGAAACCGGACCGTTCCAGCAGGCCGATGAAATCCGGCAGGGCCCAGACCGAGAGCGTGTCCGGGGAGGCGAAACTGTCCTGCACGCGCGCCACCGTGAGGTCGGTCGGGAACGCGGCGGTCCCGATCGGCTCCGGCAACTGGTCGGGCCGGATCGTGCGCGCGTCGTCAAGCCGCCAGCTGCCCGGGGACAGCGTCGCGCCCCGCGCCTCGATGCGCGAGAGCAGCCGATCGTTGTCATCGAGCCGGAAGATGCTGATGCCGCGCGCCGTCAGATCCCGCCCGCGCACTTCCACACCCTGCGCATGGATGATGGCGACTCCGCGCGGCACGATCTCGCGGTCCGCCTGGCGCAGCCAGAGTTGTCCGCCGTTCAGCGCCAGCGGTCCGCCGCCGGTGCGCAGATAGGCGTTGTCCAGCACCTCGGCGCGCGCGAGCATCACCGAAGAGACGGGGCTGATGCCCACGGTGGCGATCGTGCCGAACAGCAGGGCACAGACGGTCGGTGCGGCCAGGAATTCCCAGGCCGAGATGCCGGCGGCGCGGGCGACGATCAGTTCCGACGAGCGGGTCAGCCGCCAGAAGCACAGGATGCCGCCCAGCAGGACCGCGAAGGGCAGGATCTGCATCATGATGTAGGGCAGCTTCAGTGCCGCGATCTGCAGCACGACGCCAAAGGTCGCATCCGGCTTGCTGGCCGAACGGCGAAGCAGCTCGATGAAGTCGAACATCGAGACCAGACCGGAGAGTGCCAGCAGCATCGCCAGCACGGACGCGGCGAACTGCCGGCTGATATACAGCGACAGCGTGACGATCGGCGTCATGGCAGGGCGGCCTTGCGCAGTTCGCGCGGGGTCCACATCACCGGAGCGTAAAGCAGCCAGGCACAGACCACGCCGGGCAGCACCGCGTGCAGCCACATCAATGGCACCAGCGCATTGTCACGGGCCGCCAGCGTGGCAACTCCGAGCCCCGATGCCAGCAGGCCGACCATGATGACAATCGTCACCAATGGGCGCAGGATTCCACCGTGCCGGCGGAACGTGCCGGTGAGCGCCGAGAGCAGCCCGACCAGGGCGTAGGACAGCGTGGTCAGCGGCAATGTCAGGCGCCGGTGCGCTTCGGCGTACCACTTGGGCGCGTCACGCGGGTTGTTCGGGTTCGGATGAAGCAATTGTCCGAGGGACATTTCCGACATGTCGAGCAGGCGAGACCCTTCGTCGCGCACCGATTCCGCGAGATCGATCTCGTTCTGGCGGAAGGTCAGCATGTTCAGCCGGCCATTGTTATGATCGATCTCCTGCCGGCTGCCGTTGAACAGCAGCACGCGGGGCCCGTGCGGCCCCTCGAGCAGGCTGCCGCGTTCGGCCAGGATCGTTGCATGCGCCCCGGCGTCACGCGCGTCATCGACCATGATGCCGCGGAGCGTGCCGTCCGGATCGCGGGAGCGGATGTAGACGGTGAGTTTATCTGAAACCGGGGTAAAGACGCCCTCCTGCAGCAGGAAGGCCGCCATCTGGTTGCGGATCTCCCACTGGAACTGGCGGAAACTCGCGAGTGAGGAGGGCACCGCCCAGATCGTGAGGCCGTAGCCCGCGGCGGTGGCAAGCAGAGCGAGGAACAGTGCGGGACGCGACAGCGCGACGGGCGAGAGGCCCGCCGAACGCATCACCGTCAGCTCCCGGTCGCCGGCCAGGCGTTGGTAGATGAACTGGATCACGACATAGGTCGTGATCGGCAGGATGATGGCAACGAAGCTGGGGATCAGCAGGCTGGTCAGGCGCAGGAACACGCCGAACGAAAGGCCGCGGTTCACCACGAGTTCAACGAAGCGTAACGACTGGGTCAGCCAGATGAGCGCGGTCAGCCCGCCGGTGACCACGATCAGCGCGAGGGAAAGCTGACGAAAGATGTACCGGTCTAACCGGGTGACGCGCTTACCGGATGGCATGCGGCTTTCTGCGCGAGCGGGCGGGCGGATGCAAGGCGGGCGAGG
>JBFXDK010000120.1:11282-16024 GCA_050181195.1 Acetobacteraceae bacterium
AGCGGCCGGGCGGGACCGGCATCGGCGCCGCCGAGGCGTTGGGCGAGATGCGGGCATGCGCCGCGCAGCGCCTCGATCCAGTCCTGCGCCGACCCCGACCTGACGGGCAGGCGATGACGGTCGGCCAGGAGGCACAGGACCGCCTGGCCGTGCTCGATCACCTGCAGGCCGGCATAGCCGCCGGGAAACAGAACGAGCTCGACCGCACCGCAAAGCTGCCGGTGCTGGCCAGGCGCCAGGCGGAGCGCGAATTTCACGCCCACCGGTCCCTCGCCACGGCCGGGGCGGGGATGCCCCCGCAGATCGTGCTTCCCGGTGGCGAGGAACACCGTTCCGGCCCGCAGGTCGGGGTGGCGCTGCAGTTGCGCGACGACCGAATCGCGATCCCGGCGGATCCGTTGCACGGCATGGCCGCGCAGCACGGTGGCGCCGCGGTCCTCGGCGGCCTGCAGCAGCGCGGCGTCGAATCGCCGGCGAGAGAATCCGAGCGCGGGGAAAGGCAGAGCGGCTTCGGCGAGGGTGTGTCCGTGTGCCAGCCGGACATGGGTGATCGGTTCCGCCCCCAGTGTTGCGGGGTCGACGCCGAGTGTCCTGGCGAGGGCGATCGCTTCGGTGCTGAGGAAGTCGCCGCAGACCTTGTCGGTGGGTTCTGGGGCACGCTCGACCAGCGTCACGCGCCGTCCGGAGCCGGCCAGCAGCGCGGCGGTGGTGGCGCCGGCCGGGCCGCCGCCGATGATCAGGGCAGGGCGCATCGCCGCGAAACGCACAGCCGGAACGGGGCGTGCCGACTGATCGTCGCGGCGCCTTCGGGGACTCCTGCGGATTGCAGCAGACGCCGCCAGTCACCAGGAACAAAGCTGCGTCCGATCGAGACGCGTCCGTCATGGCGCACGTAGTGATGCCACCCGGCTGCGAATGCTAGCAGGGGAAAGCCAAGATAGGAAAACCGGTGGCGCATCAGGTCGCAAATGAACCAGCCGCAGCGCGCATGCCGTTCCATCCACCGGATGAAGCGCGTGATGTCGCTGTCGTTCAGATGGTGCGCGAATTGCGTGCTGATGACGAAGTCAAACGGTTCGGGCGGGACGTAACGGAACAGATCCTCGGTCAGGAACTCGATCGGATGGTTCGCGGGCGTGCTTTCCCGCGCGGCGCGGGTGCTCCAGGGATGCAGATCGAGGCCGACCAGGCGCACGCGCTGGCCGCGCGACACCGCTCGGCGATGGATCTGGCGCAGCGCGTCACCGAAACCGCTGCCGACATCCAGCACCGAGAAGCGCTGCAGATCGCGGGTTTCCCCGGCAAGCCAATTCAGCATGGGCCGATGCGTCATCGTAACCTGGTTGACCCGGCCCAGGTCGCGCAGGCAGCGCCGATAGTCCCGATAATCGATGCAGCCCGAATCCATCCGTTCAGCGGCGAGGACTCGCGCGGACAGGGCCATCATGGGCGACGGAAGGCGAAGGTTTCGACCGTAAGTCCGGGGCCGAATGCCATCGCCAGGCCATCGCCGCCTGTTGCCCCACCCTGGGGCGCAGCGCGCATGATGCGATCCAGCACGAACATCAGGGTGGCCGATGACATATTCCCGTACTCCCGGAGCACCGCGCGAGAATGGCGCAGCGCGTCAGGCGGCAGTTGGAGCCCTTGTTGCACGGCGTCAAGAATGGATCGTCCGCCGGCGTGCACAGCCCAGAGAGATACGTCCGCCGGCGTCCGGCCGCCGAGGAGCGGCGTGCCGTGCGCGGGCAGGAAGCGGCGGATATGACCGGGTACTTGTCCGGACAAGTGCATGACAAATCCGCTGTCCCGGATCTGCCAGGTGATCAGATCCTCGGTGTCCGGAATCAGTGTGGACTTGAAGGGGCCGAGCAGAATTCCGTTTGCGTCGTTTGAAACGAGACAGGCGGCGGCGCCGTCGCCGAACAACAGGAAGCTGAGCAGCGTCGCAAGGTCGTCGAACCGCTCCTGAAGATGCAGGCTGCTGAGTTCCGTCGCAACGACCAGCACCATGGCTTCCGGCGAGGAGCGGGCGATGTGCCAGGCAAGCTTCAACGCATTGACCGCGGCAAAGCATCCCATGAAACCAACCAGGGTGCGCTCCACCCGCTGGTCGAGTCCGGCCGCGCGCAGGATCTGGAAGTCAAGGCCCGGCGCGGTGAATCCGGTGCAACTGGCGACGACCAGATGCGTGATCCTGTTCCTCTCGGCGTCGATGTCAAGTGCGGCGATCGCCTGCATCGCGAGTGCCAGCGCCTCGGTTCCGTAGCGCTCCATACGTTGCGCGGTGGAGGGGAAGGCGCCGCGGCGGTAGAATCCCCCCTGGTCCAGGATGCGTGTACGCGGCCGGGGCGCCGGCTCGAGGATCGCGTAGCGGTGTTCGATGTCGGCCAGCGCTGCCATGCGTTCGAACAGTGCCTGGCGGTGCGGTTCGGCCGCGAGGGCGGAGAGTGCGTAGTCGATGAATTCGGCGTGGATGTCGTGCGCGGGGACGGCGGACCCGATCCGGTTGAGCCAGGGCAGGTTCACTCGCATTCCTTCGCGCGGGTCCACATCGGGGGGCGCCGGGTGATGCCGGCGCATGTCCGATGTAGAACCCGCGGAACGGCGTGTCAGTTCCCGTGAGCGAGACGTGATGGCGTCAGTCGTTCACGTATTCGCAGCGGAACCCGTTGCCCCAGCGTCGCACATAGCCCTTCGATGGCGAGGGGAAGTGCGCGAAGCAGCAGAGCGTATTGGTGTCGCAATAGGTTTCCAGGAACTTCGTGCGTGAGCGAATGCCCTGGGCGGCATCATAATCAACGCGCATCGACAGTTCCGGATATTTCGCCTGCAACGGGCTGTGGATCAGGTCGCCGGTGAACACGGCATCGGCGCCGCCATGGCGGCCGACCTCGACCGCGAAGTGGTCGATCGTGTGGCCGGGGGTGGGAAACAGCCGCACGACGTCGTTCATCTCATAATCACTGGTGATGACGTCGCAGGCCTTCGCCTCCACGATCGGGATCACGCTGTCGGCGATCGGCGGCAGTTCGGCCTTGGCATTCTCGGCCAGCCAGTAGTCGAGTTCGGTCTTGGCAAACAGGTAGCGGGCGTTGGGAAAGGTGGGCACCCAGCGACCATTTTCCAGTTTCGTATTCCACCCGACATGATCGACGTGCAGGTGGGTGCACATCACGAAGTCGATGTCGTTGAACGTCAAGCCGGCCGCGGCGAGCCCGTTGGCGAAGGCCCAGTCCTTCTTGCGGTTCCACAGCGGCCTGGCCTCGCGGGATTTGTCATTTCCGACGCAACTATCCACCAGGATGTTCTTGCCGCCGATCTGCAGGACGTAGGACTGGAAGCACAGCACCAGGTTGTCGTTGTCGTCCAGGGCTGCCGGATGCATCCACGAGCGGTTCTCGTCCAGCACCTCCTGCGTCAGGGTGGGCAGGAATTCCAGCGCCGGCGTGAAGCCACATTCCATCTCGACGACACGATGGATCGTCGCGTTACCGGCCTTGAAGCTCAAACTCATGCTGTTTCTCCCCTGCAAGCGGGCGGTTTCCCTTGGTCTCGGGGTGATGTTAGCTAGGGAGAGGCCGGCCGACAACGGAACCGGCATCGGGGCGGGAGAGGATCCATGGCCGAAGCGGCGGCGCTGAGCCCGGAGACGGTGATGCGCAAGATGAAGGACAATGGCGTCACCGATATCGTGTGGCTGCCGGACAGCGAGACGAACTGGCTGTATCTGCTGATGAAGTCCGACCCGGCGTTGCGCCTGGTCGGCGTGACGCGGGAAGGGCATGCGTGCTCGATCACCGCAGGGCTGTTCGCCGGCGGGCGAAAACCGATGATGCTGATCCAGAACACGGGCATGATGGAATCGGGCGATTCCATCCGCGGCTGGCTGATGGGGCTGAATGTGCCCGTGGTGCTGATGGTGGGCTATCGCGGCTACACCCGGCACGGGGTGAACACCGACACCGCCGCCACCTATACCGAGCGCTTCCTGATGGCATTCGGCATCAACTTCTACCTGATCGAGAACGATGGCGATTCCGACCGGATCGACATCGCCTTCCAGGAGGCGGAGCGCACCCGCAGGCCCGTCGTGGTGCTGGTGGGCGACGAATACCATGGCTTCAACCGGTAGGAGCGCACGGCCATGATGCATACAGCCGATCTGCTGAAGGTGTTCGCGCAGCACCGGGGCGATGCGATCGTGATCTCGGGCCGCGGCGGCCGCCACTGGGTGGAAATCAGCGAATCGCCTATGGATATCCCGTTGGGCGATCCCGCGATGGGCGGGCACGCCGGCTTCGGCCTGGGGCTGGCCCTGGCGCAGCCCAACCGGCGCGTGGTGCTGTTCGATTCCGAGGGCGATATCCTCATGAGCCTCGGGCAACTCGCCACGATCGCCGAACAGGCGCCGCCGAACTTCTACCACTTCATCCTCGACAACGAGGTGTATGCGACCACCGGCGGGCAGCCGGTCCCGGGATCGAAGGTGGTGGACTATGCCGGGGTCGCGCGGTCTGTCGGCTATCCGACTGCGGTGAATATCACCGAAATCGACGATTTCACCGCGCGCCTGCCGGGGTTGCTGGCGACGCCGGGGCCGGTGTTCGCGGCGCTGAAGGTCTACCCCGAGGTGGAGAACACGCCGATCGGCCAGCGCGTGCGCTGGCGCAAGCGGGCGGCGGACAAGGTGGTGCAGGACCTGCGCGGCGCCTTGGGCGTGGGGTGATGATCGGGCGCCG
>JBFXDK010000121.1:0-15971 GCA_050181195.1 Acetobacteraceae bacterium
ATCCGGCCAGGGAAGGCGATGCGGCTGATGTCAAGCTGGTCGCCGACTTCCGTCATCATGATGTCCCGCCAGGTTTTCCCGCCCGCGGGCATGACCCCGTAGCTGACGCCGTCGCTGCCGACCAGCACGGCCTTCAAGTCCTTCCGGGCACGTTGCAGGTGCGGCAGCGTCCGCATCATCAGGTGAAAGCCGCGATAGGGTTCCAGGTCGCGGGAGATGTAGGTGACCAGCTTGTCGCCGGGACGGATCGTCAGATCACCGATCTTCAGCTGCCGCCGGCGCACCTGCGGATCCGGGGAGCAGGTATCGAGGTGCACGCCTTCCCAGATCAGCTTGATCTGGGGTCGGGCCCACTCGGGATAGGTCGAAAGTTGCCATTCCGTCGGCGTGTGGCCGTGCTGGCCCAGATTCAGGGCGATGTGGTTGATCGCGTTCTTGGCGCGGATGCGGGGGAAATCGTTCCGATTGGCGGGAAACTCCGGATCGAAGCCGACATCGGCCTTGTAGGGGTCGTAGTAGAACTCGAAATACCCCAGCATTGGCGCCTTCGGCCAGATATCGACCAGATTCAGCATTTCGCCCCAGCCGTGGTGGCCGATGATGATGTCCGGCTCGAATCCCAGATGCTTCAGGTTCATTCCCATGCGCCACACCGCTTCCGCGCGCCTGACGCCGTTCTCGAGTTCCTGGGCGGCGACATGGACTTCCGGCCCGGCCTTCGGCGGGCGGACATAGGGCACCTTGCGCACGCCCGCGATGACGTTGGCGTTCGGTTCTGTAATGAACACGATCTGGTGGCGGCGGGCCGCGACCAGATGGCGGACGATGTGCAGGAACTGTCCGGGAAAGTTTTGATGGACGAACAGGAAATTCACAATCGGCGGCCTTGTGTCATGGCGATCCGGTCCGTCCGGTCAGCGGCGCGCACGGGAACCGGCAGGGCAATCGGCCGGTCGCTGGTCCGGCACGAACATCCTGGAATCGGGACGAGAGGGGAACGGGAACCAGCGGGCGCCTGCCTGCAGCGCCCGCCGGATGCCGGTTCAGCGCCGGCCGGACCGCGATGCCGTCTTTGGCTTCGCTGCCTGCTTGGGGGCTGGCTGCTTGGGGGCAGCCTGCTTGCGGGCGGCCGGCTTGCGATCAGCGGCAGGAGCGGCGGCCGCTCCGGCGCGGGGGCGGATCTCGATCTGAAAGGCTTCCAGTGACTGCAGGCTCTCGGCCTGACACGGTTCGCCCGCCGGGACGGGACCGACCGTCGTGCCATCGACAAAGCTGGCGGAGTATTGGCACTCAAACTTTTCGGCTGCCTCACCCTTCAGCCGGACGTTCAGGCCCAGCAGCGGCAGCGCCATGCCGCGGCTGCCGCAGAACTTGCCGCCTTCCACCCAGGGCGACAGCCAGCCGCGGCCGAGGACGCCCTGATATTCGATATCGCCTGGACCAACGAGGGCATTGGGTGCAACGCCGAAGCCCTCGATCCACAGATGACTGCCGCGCAACCCGACCCAGTCGCCGATCTTGCCCGTAACGTCGCCGGTCTGCTGCACATGCGCCAGAACCTCGGGGTTCTCCGTGGGCGCAGCCTGGCTTGGCGCGGGCACCGCCGTTACGGCAGGAGCGGCGGGCGCCGGGGCGGCGGCTTCCGTCGCTTCGCCGCTGAGGCGCAACACCTGCAGTCGCGGTGCCGCTTCATTGGCCTGCCGGGCGGACTGATAGACGGTGACAAGAATTTGTGCTGCCGGTTCGGTCACGCGAACCAGCGCAGCGGCGCCATCGAGCCAGCCGTCGGGATTGAAGGTGGAGACGGAAACGGCTTCGGGCTTCGACGCCGGGGCACGCGTGACCCGCACGCCGGGCAGGCCGGTATTGGGATCCGCCGAGGGGCTGCCGGGCGCCGGGAACACACAGAAGACGCCGGTGTCGAGGGTCATCAGGTGACCCGAGACGCGCAGTTCCGCCACCCTGGACGCGGCATCGCGTGCTTCGGACTGGGCTGACGGATCGGCGGCAGGTCTGTTCATGACCGCGTTATCGGACATTCTTTGATCTCGCTCTTGAAGAGGCGTGGCATCACTGCGGTTGTATGACAACGCGAGATGGATCTGAGTTCGAAACAGAACGCATTCTGGTGACGACCCCGGTACATCCGTTTGATGCCACACTGGCTATTAATGCGTTATTAATAGCATTGGCGGGCAGATGAAGCGGAAGCAGAAAACCGTTCCCGGTGCGACGAATTCGCTCCGCTGGTGCGCCGAGGTCGAATGCCGCGACCCGCAGGCCGGCACGCCACAGCTCCGTCAGGGCCATGCACCAGGTTTCCGGCCAGATCGACGGCAAAAAGCCGAGCTGCGCACGTTGCGCGGCGATCAGGGAGGTGTACTCCTGGGGGTGGTAGCTGCCGGTGACGAAGACCCGGCCCGTTGCCAGCAGCCGCGAATCGTCAATCGTGCTGCCGACGACCACGAATTCGAGGTCGAGCGATCGGTCCGCGGCGTCGCGCGCGCAGGCCAGCAACACGTCGTATCCTTTGTGGATGCCGATCGCGCCCAGGACACATGCGCGAATCCGTCCCTGTTCATGGCGCCCTTCCGGCACGCGTATCGCCGAGTCGTCCTCATGCGGGATCACCACCGGGGAAACGTCGTGGAAGTGACGCACGATCCTGTCGGCGGTGTCCTGCGACGGAGCAACGATCCGGCTTGCAGCGCGAAGAAACGAGCGCGACCGCCGCCGCAATTCTGCAACGGTGATATCTTCTGAAATGAACCTGCCATGATCGTCGATGCAGCGCTGGCAGGCCCGCGGGCCCGGCTCGCCGCAGTAACGGCCATGACCACCCACCAGCGATATCCGCGGGCAGAACCACGCATAGTCGTGGACATGCACCTCGCAGGGGACGGCAAGTTCCGCGGCCAGTTGATGCATCTCCGGATGATGGCCGAGGAAATGGTGCGCCTCGACCAGCGCAACGCGTTCCGCACGCAGCAGGCGCAGCAGCGCAGGCAACTCCGCCGGCAGGCGATAGCGCAGGTTCGGAAACCCACCGCCCGTATCATCGCCCAGCACCACCGCCTGCGCGCCGTCGGACGCCACCGACGGCCGCAGGATGATCGGCCGGCGTCCGGCGTGCTGGTGGGCAGCCGCCGAACCGAGGACCCGTTGCTCGACGCCGCCGCCGTGATCGTGGGTGATCAGGACAACGGCTTCCTGCGTCCGCCGGCGTCCCTGCCGCCAGCGTTCCAGGTCGAAGCGCCGCCGAACCTCGGCCAGCGGGTCCGCCCGGGCGAAGGTTTCGATCAGCCGGTCATAGCCCGGATGCAGCCGGTTCAGGATCTCCTGGTTGCGGGCGCGCAGATGCTGCGCCGTGGCGCCGAAGGACTTGCCGGCGCAGTGGGCGACGAACACGCCCGGCAGCGCCACATGCCGCCAGCCAAGACGCCGCGCCCGCAGACAGAAATCGTTCTCCTCGCCGTAGCCTTGCGCGAACACGTCGTCACGCAGCCGGCCCACCGCGTCCAGGCAGTCCCGCCGCAGGTAAAGGCAGAAGCCGACGCCGACCGGGATCTCGACGGTGGCCATGCCATTGGCCCGCCGCGCGAGGCGGTCCAGCTTGATGGTTGCGGCACGATCGGGAATGGGATTGTCGTCGCCGTGTCCCGGATAGCTCAGGATACTGGCGTTGTTGGAAAACGGCGTGGCGGTGCCGATCGACTCCTCGCTGTAGACGGCCTCGCGCAGCCGTTCCAGCCAGCCGGGCGGCGTGAGTGTGTCGCTGTTCAGCAGCACCACGTCGCGGCGCGGGCTGGCCGCGATGCCGGCATTGGCACTGGCGGGAAACCCGAGATTGCGGCGATGCCGGATCAGGCGGATGAATCCTTCCCGCGCGAGGCGGTCGAGTTCGGCGACAAGGCCGGAATCGGACGAGGCGTCGTCCACCACGATGATGCGTGACGGCCGCGATACCGTCGCGAACAGCGTCTTCAGGCAGGCAAGCGTCAGGTCCCGCTGGCCGTGCACCGGCACGACCACGTCCACCTGACGGCGGCGGCGCTGTGCACCCACCGGCTTGGCGGGCACGGGCAGGTCGGCTGGCAACGCGGGCGGCGGCAGAATCGGTGTCTCGGCCGCGTGGGTCGGATCGGCCGGGTAGCGTTGCGCGACGATGAGCGCGGCCTGCAGCGCGGCGCGCTGTTCGGCGAGCGGGTCGACCGGGCTGCCGGCAAGGTCGCGCCGGTCGCGGCCGCGTACATGGATCGGCCCCGTCATGTCCGCCAGCATCGCGGCCGGAACGGTGAAACCACGCACCGTGGCCAGCGGGCCGGCATGGACCACGTCCGCGGCCGGCTCTGCCGCCACGATCCGCAACCGTCGTCCGGACGCGGCATCGGAAATCGTCAGCACCGGATCAGTCGCCGGATCGCCCGGATGCCAAGCCCAGCCGCGAATCCCGCCGTCAACCGCCTCGACCTGGCCGTGGGTGCGCGCGATGGACCTCAGGTCGATGGGACTCCCGAGGCAGTCCCGTCCGCCGATGGTGACCGACAGGCTGGCATGCGTTGCCCAGGCGGGGGGCAGACGAAAGTGCTGTGCATCGTTCGGCGCCAGCGGTTCCCCGTCCAGCTTCACGTCGATCGGGCCATCCGAGAATGGCCGGACCTGGATGTCGCGGCTGGGACGGATGCCGCACCACCCTGGCGCCCCGATCCGGCGCGCGAGATCGCTGGCGATGCCGGCCGAGTCGGCCTGGCAGACGTGACGGGACAGGAGTTGGCGTACCGCCTCGGCCGCCGCCGCCATCTCGCCCAGGTAACGCCGCGCGCCGGCCAGCCCCAGCCAGGCTTCACGCAGGTCGTGCGCCGCGGTGACCCCGCCGAACAGCGTCGCGGCTCGTGCCGGATCCTGCGGCAGGCATGCGGCGGCCAGGGTCAGGACGACGTTGAGGTCTTTGGGCACCAGCCGATGGGCGCGCTCCAGCCAGGGGAGCGCGCCGGTGCTGTTGTTGCGGGCCAGTTCCTGCCGCCCTTGCTGCAGGGCCGAACGGGCGAGCGCGACGGTTTGCGGTTCGGCCTCCCGGCCGCCAGCCGCCATGTGTCAGCCGCCGGCCGCCTGGGATTGTTCGGCATTCGCCGCCGGCGGCAACGCGGCGAGATCTGCCTTGGCGTCCTGCAGGCCCTGGGCGACCGCCTTTTCCAGCCAGACCCGCGCCTGCTCGAAATTCTGTTCCCCGGCCAGCCGACGAGCGAGATAGCGCCCCAGCATCATCTGCGCATAGGGATGGCCACGTTCGGCGGCGGCGCGGAACCAGCGCTGTGCCACCACACGATCCGTCGGCACCTCATGGCCGCCGCCATTCATGGCGCCGACCGCGAACATCGCGCCGACATGGCCGCGGTCGGCGGCCTTCTGGAACAGCGCCAGGGCGTTCGCGTGATCCTTCGCCCCGCCGCGGCCGTTCAGCATCATGTCCGCCAGCATGACCTCGGCCTCGATCATGCCGATATCCGCGGCGCGCTTGATCCAGCTGCGGCCTTCCTCCGGGTTCCGTTCGACGCCGCGGCCCTCGACCAGCATGCGTCCATACCAGTATTGAGCGTTGACCACCCCGTCGGCGGCGCGCCGCAGCCATTCCGCGGCCTTGCGGTCATCGCGTTCGATACCGACGCCCTCGGCCAGGCAGACGCCGAAATTGAACGCCGCGATCAGGTCGCCCGAGGCGGCTGCCTTCTCGAACCACTCCCGCGTGCGTACCGAGTCTTCCTCGCTGCCATGCCCGCGCAGCAGCAGGTTGCCGAGGTCCGCGTGTGCGTTCTTGTCTCCGCCCTCGGCCGAAATGCGGAACAGACGCGCGGCTTCCTGCTGATCGCGGGGAACGCCGGCGCCGGTGAGATGCAGCATGCCCAGCGCACGGGCCGCGCCGCGGTGCCTGCCTTCGACAGCGCGGCGGAACCACATCGCGGCTTCCGCATAGTTCGGTGGAAGCTGGCCGCCCTTGGCATAGAGATCACCGACCAACGCGGCGGCTTCCGCATCGCCGGCCAGGGCCGCGCGTCGCAGCCACGACTCGCCCTCGATCGGGTTGGGGTCGACGCCGATGCCCTCCATCAGGCAGAGGCCCCAGCGGGCCTGACCCGAGCGGTGTCCCTTCTCGGCCGCTTGTCGATAGCATCGCGCAGCCAGCGCGGGGTCGCGGGGCAGTCCGACGCCGCGTTCCGCGATCAGGCCGTAGAGATGGAGCGCCGTCGCCAGCCCTTTCTCCGAAGCCTGGCGCAGATTCTCGATGATCTTCGCCTGGACGTCCGGATCGCTGGCATTGCGGGCGAGCGCCAGCGCATAACCGAGTTGACCCTGCGGGCATCCGCCTTCCGCCGACTGCCGGTACAGCTCCTCGGCTTCCTCGGCCTGCCGCATGTCCTCGGGACCCGAGGTGAGGACATAGGCGAGCACCGCCTTGCCGTCGGCCGACCCGCCTTCGGCCGCCTTCCGCGCCCAATGCGCCGCGGCCTTGAAGTCGGGTTCCGCATTCGTGGCATTGCCACCGAACAGCCCAGCCGACCCGCCCCCATCCGTATCCGCGAAGCTCGGTCCCATGCCGTGCAGGCACAGCGTGGCGAGCAGCGCCTGCGCCTCGACATAGCCGCCGTTCGCCGCCCGCTCCAGCCAGCGGACGCCGTCGGTCCGGCTGGGCGGAACGCCGGCGCCTTCCAGGTAGCAGCGTCCAACCCGGTACTCGGCTTCGGCGATGCCGGCCCGGGCCGCCCGCGCCAGCAGCGGAAAGGCGCGCTTGCGGTCCCCGCTTTCGGTCAGCCGCAAGGCCCGCTTCAGCGCGGCCTTGGCTGACACCACACTCGTCAACCGGTCGATGATCAGCATGGCGAGCGAGCCTCGTCGCGCTGTGGCTGGGCCATCACGGTTCCCGCATACCCTCGCGGACCAGCGGCACAACCTTCTCCAGAAGATAGCCGAGCACCGTGCGCCGGCCGATCCGGATATCGGCGGTCACCGGCATGCCCGGCATCAGGGCGAAGTCCTCGGGAACGTCGCGCATGTCGATCCGGTCCAGCGTGATGCGGGAGCGGAACCACACGCCGGGCCCGGACAGGGCGGCGCTGGGCGGCGCGATCGCGCCGGTCGGATTGCGCTGCTCGTCTTCGGAGGTGAAGCTGTCGGGGCTGATCATCCGCACGACGCCATAGGCCATGCCGTACGTCACGAAGGGGAAGCTGTCGAACTTGACCGCCACCGGATCGCCAACCCGCACATAGCCTTCGTTGGTGCCGGCGATGTTGACCTCGACCTCCAGCGGCGCGTTGGACGGCACCAGGGAGATGAACTGCTGGCCCGGCGAAAGCACGGAGCCCACCGAAACCTTGCTGACCGACATCACCGTGGCGTCCCTGTCGGCCCGCAGCTCGACCAGCTGGCGACGGAGTTGCGCCTTGTTGAGGGATTCGCGGGCATCCGACAGCTTGGTCACGGCTTCGGCCAGCTTTTCCGACACATCGGCGCGCCAGTTCTCGACATAGCCATTGCGTTCCGCGATCAGGGCCGCCAGGTCGCGCTGCGCCGACATGGCCGCCTGTTCCGCGGATTGCAGGTTGCGCTGCATCTCGGCCCGCACGTCCATCGCCGACAGCGTATTGATCTTGCTGCCGACGTTCAGCCGTTCGAGCTCCTTGCGCATGGATTCCAGCGACGTCGCATAAGCCAGGCGGTCGCGGTAGGCGGTCGCGTCGGACTGCGCCTTGGAGATGCTGGCCGCCAGGCCGCTCGCCTTCTGCGCATAGCCTTCGATCTTGTAGTTGTACTCCGCGCGCCGCTGGCTGAAGATCGCCGCCTGAAGCGAGAGATTCGGGTCGAGGCCGGTGTAGGTAAATGGCCGGTCCTCGGCCTCGGCCTGAAGCCGGGTCACCTGCGCCTGCAGCGCGGACACCTGCGCCTGCAGCGCGGTCAGGTCGGCCGCCGCAAAGGTCGGATCCAGGCGCGCCAGCAACTGGCCGGCCCGCACCTTCTCGCCGGGTGAGACCTCGATCGATCGCACGATCGCCTGGTCCAGCGGCTGCACGACGATGGTCCGGTCCTTGGCGACCACCTTGCCGGTTGCGGTCACCACCTTGTCGACCTTGATCAACCCCAGGGCGACGACGCAGGCCAGGACCATGGAGCTGATGATCAACGCGATGTTCCGCGCCACCAGCGGAACCGGCGTGTTGAGGATCGCGGTGGACGGTGACTGGAACTCGAGGATCGCGGGCAGGGTGGGGTCGTTCCGCTCCGCGACCTCGGTGCTAGTCGCCTTGGAGGAGGGTTGGAGCGAGCGCTGCATGACGGGGACCTTGCACTTCAAGATGACGGTTCTGCTGTGCCCAGAGCTGACGATAGACGGTGCAGCGTTCCAGCAGGACGGTGTGGGGGGCGATATCGACCAGTTCGCCCCGTTCCAGCACCGCGATCTGATCGCATTCGACCAGGGATGACAGGCGGTGCGACACGATGACCATGGTGCGCCCGCGCCCGATCCGCTGCAGGTTGGCGTTCACCAATGCCTCGCTTTCCGGATCAAGCGCGCTGGTCGCTTCGTCCAGGATCAGGATCCTGGGATCGCTGACCAGGGCACGCGCAATCGCCAGGCGCTGGCGCTGACCGCCGGACAGGTTGGGCGAGCCTTCCTCGATGTAGGTCTCGTACCCGTTCGGCATGCGCTCGATGAATTCCTCGGCGCCGGCCAGGCGGGCGGCCCGCACCGCATCCTCGAGCGTCAGGCCGGGGCGGCCGGCCAGGATGTTGTCGCGGATCGACCCGCGGAACAGGAAGTTGTCCTGCAGCACGACGCCGAAATTGGTGCGCAGGTGCCGCAGGTTGATTTCGCGCAGATCGGCGTTGTCGATCTTCACGAAGCCCGTGTAATCGCGGTTGATGCCCTGCAGCAGCCGGGTCAGCGTGGACTTGCCCGAGCCGGACCGACCGACGACCCCCAGCATGGTGCCGGCCGGCACCGAGAACGTGACCTTGCTCAGCGCCGCGGTCTTCGTGCCCGCATAGGTGAACGTCACATCGTCGAACGTGATGGCGCCCGAGAACTTGGGACGCAGCCCGCCCGAGCTCGCATCGCGCTCGATCGGGCGGTTCAGCACATCCGCGGCCTGCGCCATGGCGCCGCGAACCTCTTCCCATTCCTCCATCAGACGCGCCATGCCGACCAGCGGCGCGCTGACGCGCTGCGACAGCATCATGAACGAGATCAGGCCGCCCAGGCGCAGGGCACCTTCGCCTTCCAGTGTCATGTAGACGCCGATCAGCACCACGCCGATCCACATGAACCGCTCGATCGGATTGACCAGGGTCTGCGGCCAGTTGGAGACCTTGCCCATCGCCAGACGCCACTTGCTCGCTTCGGCGACCCGCTCATCCCACAGCGCCTTGCGCTGCGGCTCCAGGGCGAGCGACTTCACGGTCTTTACGCCGAACACCGTCTCGCCCAGTGCCGCCTGCTTCGCGGTTTCCGCCGCCAATACGCGGCCGTACATCACGCGGATCGGCTTCAGGTAGACGACAATGATCAGCGTGATGATCGCGGTGCAGATCAGGACCAGCCACGCCATGGTCGAGTTGATCATGAACAGGAACGGCAGCAGGATCGCCAGCGTGATCAGGTCCAGGAAGGTCGACAGCAACCGCCCGGTGATGAATTCACGCACCTTGTGGACCTGGGAGACCTTGTACATCGTCTCGCCCGCCGGATGCCGCTCGAAATAGTCGAGCGGCAGGCGCACCAGGCGATTGAAGATGTGCAGGTTCAGCTTGGCATCGATGCGCGTGCCGACCACCAGGATGATCAGGCGGCGGGCAAAGCCCAGCAGCATCTCGTAGACGATCGCGATCGCGGCGATGACGGCGATCAGGAACAGGGTCGAATAGCTTTGGTGCGCGAAGACCTTGTCGATGACCTTCATCACCATCAGGGGCGGCACCAGCGTCAGGAAGCTGATGGCGAACGAGGCGATGAAGAGGTCGCGCATCGACTTGCGCTCCTTCATCACCACACCGATCAGCCAGCTCATGGTGAAGGGCGGATCGGCCTCGGTCTGCTCGCGCAGCGCCCGCAGCAGCACCGCCTCGCCGCTCCAGACCTCGCTCAGGCGCATCTCGTCCACGTGGACGGCCTGGTCGCCTTCCGGCGCGCGCGGGTCGCGCAGCGCAACCACCTTCGCCTCGGCGTTCGCACCCACCAGCAGGGCCGCCGTGCCGTCATTCAACAGCAGCACCACGGGCGCGCCGTTGCCCAGGCTCATGAGGTGGCGCCAGCGCAACCTGAGCGCGCGGGACCACATCCCCGCACCCTGCGCCCAGGCCGACAAGGCGGCCGCGCTTGGCACCTTCTCGCCCTCGCCCAGACGGAACTCATGTGGATCAAGCTCGATACCGTAATACCGCGCCACATTCATCATCGCCAGCAGACGAGGATGGATCGGGGCATCGCGGGCACCCGTGGCTCCGGTCGAAAGGCCGGCACCGGCGCCACCGCCCTGCGCCGCCGCCTGCCCGTCCGTCACGGCGGGCGGACGGCCGACCCACGGCGGGCCGGAGGTGTGTCCGTCAGAGATATCCACAAGCGAACCCCTTCAAAGGCGTACGGAAAGACAGCAGCGGCGGCCCCGGAATGCTAGCGTGTGGCCGGTCAACAGCATGGATCCTAGAACCGGCCATGGAGCAGTCGCCCCGCCTGTCTCGGGCGCGAATGAATCGTATGGCGTAATTGCCTCGTTTGGCCATATCAATGTGATGCCGTCAGATCACAAAGTGACCATGATAGCAATTGACAAAAAAATCAAATTATTTCCGATTTCCGAGAAGATTGCATGAATTGGGATGAAGCTTGCATGTCATTGCGTTCTGTAACGAGGTCATGTCCTACGCGCTCCCCGATGCCCGGGCCGGCAAACGCCTCGTACAAACATGAACGTGGCTGGATGGACGAGCGTCTATGGCAGATCGGCCGGACAAGGACAAATAAAACGTGAGTCTCGAAGATACCGTCGGCGCCTTCATCCCCGGCCCCCGCCTTCAGCAGCCGCCGCTCGGAACCGGCCGACTCTCCGGCCTGACATTCGCGGTCAAGGACCTGTTCGACGTGGCAGGGGCCGTCACGACCTATGGCAATCCCGACTGGGCGGCGACGCACCCGCCTTCCGTTGCCACCGCGCCGGTCGTCACCGCGCTGCTGCAGGCCGGCGCACACCTGGCCGGCAAGACGAAGACCCACGAACTCGCCTACGGGCTGACCGGGGAAAACATCTGGCACGGCACGCCAATCAATCCCCGTGCGCCGGACCGCTTCCCCGGCGGCTCAAGCTGCGGATCGGCCGCTTCCGTCGCGGCCGGCCTCGTGGACTTCGCCCTCGGCTCCGACACCGGCGGCTCGGTTCGGATCCCCGCGAGCTATTGCGGCCTGTACGGTATCCGGCCCACCCACGGCGCCATCAGCCTGGCAGGAGCCTGCCCGCTGGCGCCCAGCCTGGACACGCCCGGCTGGTTCACCCGCAACGCCTCTCTGCTTGCCGGCATCGGCGACGTGCTTCTGCCCGGAAGCCGCATCGGCGCGACCGGCCCCTGGCTGCGCGTCGAGGAAGCCTGGGTCAATGCCCAGCCGGAAGTCGCCGAGGCGCTGCGCCCCGCGCTGGAACGGCTGGAACAGCTGGGGGGACGTTCGGTCGGCATCCGGCTGGTCCCGGAAGGCGTGGACAGCCTGTTCGACCATTTCCGCACCGTGCAGGCCGAGGAAGTCTGGGCCGCCCTGGGTCCCTGGGTGGATGCCACCAAGCCCCGGCTGAGTCCGGCCGTCGCAAAGCGCTTCGAAATGGCCAAGGCCACCGGGCCGGGCACCGCCGCACTGGGGCGCGCCTTCCGGCGGCAGTTCCAGGCCCGCGTGCTGCCGCTGCTGGCCGGGGGCGCGGTGATGGTCTACCCGACCAGCCCCTGCGTCGCGCCGCTGTTGACCGCAAGCCCCGAGGAACAGGACACCGTGCGCCTCGCGACCATGGGCGTGACGGCTATCGCCGGTTTCTGCGGCCTGCCCGAGGTGACCCTGCCAGCCGCCATGGTGGACGGCGCGCCGGTCGGCCTGTCGCTGGTCGCCGGCCCGGGCCAGGACCGCGCATTGCTCGCGCTCGCCTGCGATGCCGCCGCGGTGCTGGGGCTGCTGGTCTGACGCCACGACGCGCGGACCGCGATCGCGAGGCTCGGCCAAGCGCCCACAGGCACCCGACCCGTCGCGTGCGTCCGCCGGACATGAAACCCGGCCCACCGAAATTCGCACAGGCGAGGTCTCGGCGCTGCTGATATACAGGCCGGCATAAGAATTCGCATGGTCCAGGAGATGCCGCATGCAGATACGCGCCGCCACCGACGCCGACATCCCCGACATCCAGGCGATCTATGCCCACCACGTGCTGCATGGCACCGGAACCTTCGATGAGGAACCGCCATCGGTCGAGGAAATGCGCGACAAGTTCCACGCCGTGATCGCGCTCGACGGCACCTGGCTGGTGGCGACCGACGAGTCCGGCGTCCTCGGCTACGCCTACTACACCCAGTTCCGCAGCCGTTCGGCTTATCGCTTCTGCGTCGAGGACAGCATCTATGTCCGCGAGGACGTGCGCGGCCAGGGCGTGGGCAAGGCGCTGGTCGGCAAGCTGATCGAGGACGCGACCGCCCGCGGCATGCGGCAGATGATCGCGGTGATCGGCGATTCCGAGAACGTCGGCTCGATCGGCGTGCACGCCAGCCTGGGTTTCCACATGGTGGGCACGCTGAAATCGGTGGGGGTGAAATTTGGCCGCTGGCTGGACGTGGTTTCGATGCAGCGTCCGCTTGGCCGCGGCGACGCGAACGTGCCAGGGTGATCGCCTCACGATTCTGAGAGGCGATTCGCCCCCTCATGCAAGCCGATCGTATGCTGGCCGACCGACGGATCTGGATCATGGCGGCATACGGGTTCGTGGCCGGCCTGCCGTTGCCGCTGTCCGGGTTCACCTTCCGCCTGTGGCTGTCCGAAGGCGGCGTCTCGCTCGCCATGATCGGGCTGACCGCGAATATCGGTCTGTCCTACACGCTGAAATTCCTCTGGGCCCCGATCCTGGACCAGACCGCGCCGGCGGGACCGCTGCGCCGCTTCGGCCAGCGCCGCGGCTGGCTGCTGGCGATCCAGCCGCTGCTCGTCGTGTCCGCCACGCTGCTGGCGCTGTCCAATCCCGCCGCCGCGCCAGGGGCCGCGATCGCCGCCGCCGCGCTGGTCGGCTTCCTGTCGGCGAGCCAGGATATCGCGATCGACGCCTGGCGCATCGAGACATTCGAGGACCGCATGCAGGGCGCCGCCCTGGCCGCCTATGTCTGGGGCTATCGCGGCGCGCTGCTGGTGTCCGGTTCGGGGGTCATCGCCTCGGCCGGGATCGTCGGCTGGAACGTCGCGCTGGCCGGGGTGGCGGCGCTGATCGCGGTGGGCGTCGTCGTGACCCTGCTGGCACCGGAGCCGGACGTGCCGCGGCAGGCGCAAGCGGGCAGCCGGGGCAGCCTGGTCGCGCGGGTGCGCCATGCCGTGGTGGAACCGCTGACCGAGTTCCTGTCGCGGCCCGGCGCCTTCATGATCCTGGCCTTCGTCGCCCTGTTCAAGCTGGATGAGGCGATGGCCGGCGTGATGACCGCGCCGTTCTACCGGTCCCTGGGATTCGACCGCGCGGCAATCGCGGTGGCGAACTTCATCCCCTCGCTCGCCGCCGTCCTGGCGGGCACGGCGGTCGGCGGCTGGCTGGTGGCGCGCCTGGGCGTGGGACGCGCGCTGCTGGTCACGGGATGCGTGCAGAGCTCGGTGATGGGCATGTACGTGGTCCTGGCCTACTCGCCCGGCCAGGTCTCGGTGCTGTATGCGACCGTGTTCATCGAATCCTTCGCCGGCGGCCTCGCCGACGCAGCGTTCATCGCCTACCTGTCGGGCCTGTGTTCGGTGGCGTTCACCGCGACTCAATACGCGCTGCTGTCGTCGGTGGCGGCGATCGGGCTGCGCACGATAGGCGGGTTCACCGGCTTCCTGGCGGAAGCAGTGGGCTTCAAGATATTCTACATGATCTGCACCCTGGCCGCCTGGCCCTCGATGGGGATCATGATCTGGCTGCTGCGGCGCTATCCGCCGGTGGAGAAGAAGGGAGAGGGCGACGATCCCGAACCGGCCCGATCGCTCGCAAGATAGCGGTGCGGCCGCCGCCCCCTGCTTCTACTTCGGCTCGATCGGCATCCGCGCGATCGACAGCCACGCGATCGGCGCGCCCGCCTTCTCGGCCGCCTGCGCGTCCGACAGCGACGCATCCCAGTCCGCGGCGATGAAGCGCCGCCCGCTCACGCCGTTCGACGCATCGGACACCAGCCACAGCAGCGGCTTCACCATGATCTCGGGCTGCAGCATTTTCGCGGGGTCGCCGGCATTCTCGCCGACCAGCGGCGTATTGGTCACGCCGCCCGGCACCAACACGTTCGACGTCACGCCGGTGCCCTTCAAATCGGCCGACAGCACCGCCATCGCCGATTCCGCCGCCGCCTTGCTGGACCCATACAGCGTGTAGCCCTCGCGAACCATCGTGCCCAGGCTGGTGGTGACCGTGATCACCTTGCCCTTCCCGGCCTTCAGCATGTGCGGCACCACCGCGCGCGCCATCATGATCGGCGCCGTCGCGTTCACCGCCAGGAACCGCGCCCACAGCTCGGGCGTGATGTCCCACAGCCGGATCGGGTTGTGACGCGCATCCGGGCGCACGCCGGCCTGGCCGATGCCGGCATTGTTGACCAGCACATCGATCCGCCCGCTGGGCTTCAGCGCCTCGGCCACGATCCGGTCGAACGCGCCGGGCTGCGACAGGTCCGCCTCCAGCGTGATCACCTGGCCCGACTTGCCCGCGGCGGCACCGGACAAGGATCCCAGTGCGGCTGCGTTGCGATCCACCGCCACCACGGTGAAACCAGCGCCCACCAGTCCCAAGGCCATCGCCCGCCCGATGCCGCTGGCGGCGCCCGTCACGATCGCGGTCTGCTTGTCCGCCATGTCGTTTCCTCCTGTTCGTCCCGCCGGGAAGTGTTCCAGAAACCCGGCCGGCGCGCCAGTTCTGGCCGGGCGGCACGCCCTGTGCTTCACTCCCGCAAACATCCGGAGAGACGCGGTGACAGCAGAATTCCCGACCGTCACCGTGGTCGCGCACGCGCTGGCGCGCCACAAGCTGGCGCTGCTCCGCGACCGGCGCACCGGCACGGCGCTGTTCCGCCAACTCACCCGGGAACTGAGCCTGCTGATCGGTGTCGAAGCCACGCGCGACCTGCCAACCGAGCCGGCGCCGGTCGAAACGCCTCTGGAACCCACGGCCGGCGAGGCCTTGGTCGGCGGCGCGCCGAACATCGTCTCCATTCTGCGGGCTGGCAACGGCATGCTGGATGGCATGCTGGCGCTGATGCCCAACGCCCGCGCCGGCCATATCGGGCTGTTCCGCAACGAGGAAACGCTGCGACCCGTGGAGTATTACCTGAAACTGCCCCCGGATATCGCCAACCGGCCGGTGCTGGTGGTCGACCCGATGCTGGCCACCGGCGGATCGGCTGTCACCGCGCTGGACCGCCTGAAACAGGCCGGCGCCCGCCACCTGCGCTTCGCCTGTCTGATCGCCGCACCCGAGGGCCTGCGCCGCCTGACCGCCGCGCACCCCGATGTGTTGGTCTTTACGGCAGCGATCGATCGCGCGCTTGATCATCGCGGCTACATCCGCCCTGGCCTTGGCGACGCGGGGGACCGGTATCACGGGACGTAGGGAAGGCGAGGCTCCGCCTCGCGCTCCGCCAGGGGCTTTGCCCCTGGACCCCACCAAGGGCGACGGCCCTTGGAACGCGATTCCTTGGTTGGATGTCCGGCGGGGGGCCTGACCCGGACCGCGCAAGGT
>JBFXDK010000122.1:0-15778 GCA_050181195.1 Acetobacteraceae bacterium
GTGACCGAGGCCGATATCACCAACTTCGTCAACGCCACCGGCATGGTCGAGGTCCTGTTCACCAATGTCGAGTTCCTGAAGGAGGAATCCGACATCAAGCAGCGCATCGCGCCGGGCGCGCTGGCCTATACCTTCGCCGAAGGCCTGCTGGTGCAGTCCACCATGCAGCACACCGGCTTCGCGTTCCTGCATATGGAACTGAACATCCACGGCCCGGTCTTCGCCGGCGACACGATCCATGTCGAAGTCGAGGTGATCGAGGCTCGGCTGTCGAAGAACCGTCCCGGCCGCGGCCTGGTGCGGACAAGAAACAAGGTGGTGAAGCAGGACGGGACGGTGGCGCTGACCTACACGCCGCTGCGCATGATCAAGTGCCGCGGCGCGCACTGAACCTCTGGCCCCGGCGGAGCGCCTGACGCTCCCGCCGCGGTCAGACGCCGATATAGCCGACCACGTCATCCTCCAGCACGGCGCAGGTCAGCTTGCCGCCCATGCCGGCGCCGGTGTCCAGCCCGATCTGGTTCTTGCCGGTGACCGGGGCCGGGCTGGTGGAATGCCCGTGCACGACGATCACGCCCAGGTCGTCCTCGGTGAACAGGAAGGGCTGGCGCATCGTGGTCAGGTCGTCGATCGTCTGCCGGCCCAGCGGCACGCCCGGCCGGATTCCGGCATGGACGAAGAAATAGTCGCCTTCCCGGTGCGTCATCGTCAGGCCGCGCAGGAACGCCACATGACCGGCGGGCAGCGCGCGTTCCCATTCCTCGCGCGGCAGGTCGCCGGCCAGGCCCCAGCTCGCCAGCGCCTCCCGCCCGCCGGCCCACAGCCAGTCGGTCGCGGCGGCACGGTCGCCGTTCAGTGCGTCGACCAGCATGCGTTCGTGATCGCCCATCAGGTTCACCACCGCCATGCCGGCAACCGGCGGTCCGGCGGCCAGCAGGCCGACCACGCCGGCGCTGTCCGGCCCCTGGTTGATATAGTCGCCCAGATGCACCAGCACGGCGGAACCCGGCGGCCGCTTCACGAAATCCTCGGCAATGGCCGCATGCAGCGCCACCAGCCTGTCCCGGCAGCCATGCACATCACCGATCGCATACACCCGCCGCCCGCGCGGCAGCACGCCCGGCGCACGGATCCAGCGGATCGCGTCGGCGCGGTCGGCCACCGGGCGCGGGCCGTTCCAGGTGGGGATCGCCGCGGCATCCAGCGCGGCACGCACGCGGGCGCCGCCGCGGCGGGCGGGTCGCCTCATCGGGCCGGGCCCCTGTTCCGATTTTCGACGGTCCTGCTAGGCTGGTGAGGTATCACGTTCCGGAGGAAACCCTTGGCCAAGATCACATTCCCCGTCGAAGCCACGCACATCATGATGTTCGCCCGTGCGGTCGGCGACACCAACCCTGTCTACCACGATGCCGAGGCAGCAAAGAAATCCGAGGTCGGCGGCATCATCGCGCCCCCCTCCTTCGCGCAGGCCGTGGCACAGTTCGACCCCGACTATCACCTGCGGCCGAAGCCCGGCCAGAAGTGGTTCGGCTCCGCCGCCGGACCCAGCGGAATCGAGGGCAAGCCCGCGTCCTCGGGCGGGCTGCACGCCGAACAACACTACGAATATATCCGCCCGCTGCGCCCCGGCGACGTGCTGACCGTGGAAACCAAGCCCGGCAAGACGTGGGAGCGCGAGAGCAAGCGCGCCGGCAAGCTGACGTTCCGCGAGCGGGTCACCGAATACCGCGACCAGAACGGTGAACTGGTGATGATCGCGCGCGGCGTCGGCGTGACGACCGAGCGCCCGGTGGATGCAGGCTGAGGAGACAAACAGATGGCACTGAAGGCTTCCGCGCTGAAGGTCGGCGACACCCACAGCGAGCGGGTGGTCGAGAACCTCTCCCGCACCCAGATCGTCCAGTACGCCGGCGTGTCGGGCGACTACAACCCGCTGCACACGGATGAGGTCTACACGACCCAGGCCGCGGGGTACAAGAGCACGTTCGCCCACGGCATGCTGACGATGGGCCTGACCGGCAAGATGCTGACGAACTATGTCGGTGACGGCCGGCTGACCAAATTCGGCGTACGCTTCACCAACCAGGTATGGCCGGGCGACACGCTGGAATCGACCGCGACGGTCGAGGCCATCCGCGAGGAGAACGGCCAGAAGCTGGTCGACCTGAAACTGTCGACCAAGAACCAGAACGGCGTCGAGGTGGTGACGGGCAACGCCACCGCGCGCGTCGATCCGTAGCACCCTGCCGGTGTCCCCCCCGCCCGCGGGCGGGGGACATACGCGGGCCAGCCCCCAGGGCTGCCATCTGCCGCCGAACCAGGCGCCGCAGCCCGGCCGCGCTCGTCACCGGCGCCCGCGATCTACCCTTCCCCGCACAACCAGCGCCATTCTTCCCGCACCGTCTCAACCACGCTCGGCCAGTCTCCAGACCGGCCTTGGCGACACAGGCGGACGCTGGGGTACCAGGGGCTGTCATTCCGATGCAGCATCCAGCGCCAGTCCGGGCTGAACGGCAGCATGATCGCCGTCGGCTTGCCCAGCGCCGCTGCCAGATGCGCCACGCTGGTATCGACAGCGATCACGACGTCCAACGCCTCCACCAGCGCTGCCGTCTCCGCGAAATCCGTCAATTCACTGCCGAAGAACCGCATGCGCCCGTCCGCGTGCAGCACCGCCGCATCCTCGGCGGAGAGCACCTGTTGCAGGCAGATCCACTCGGCACGATCGTCCAGCAGCGGCAGCAGCGTGACCAGGTCCATGGATCGAGCGTGATCGTTTCGGTAGGTCGGGCTGCCACGCCAGGCAAGACCGATGCGCGGCCTGGTCCGCGGGCCGAGGCGGTGCCGCCAAACCTTTGTCCGACGCGCATCCGCGACCAGGTACCGTGGTTCGCAAGGGATGGTCTCGAGCGTCGTACCCACCGCCAATGGCAGGCTCAGCAGCGGACAGTGATAATCGAACGCCCCCGGCATGTCCCTGCCGCTGATGACCTCCAGGCCAAACAGGGATTGCTGTAACAGGCGCAGCAGCGAATCCTGCACGGCCAGGACGACGTGCGCGCCGCGTGCCTCGACCGCTTTGGCGTAGCGGCAGAATTGCAGCGTGTCGCCAATTCCCTGCTCCCAGTACAGCAGCACGACCTTGCCGCGTATGTCCTGCTCACCCAGCCAGAGTGGTTGCGGATAAGACCGGACGGCCGTGGACCCATCCTTCTTCCTGCGCCATTCATATTCGCGCCAACCTTCCTCCAGGCGTCCCATCTGCAGCAGACACACACTTCGGTTGAAGCGCGCCTCCGCATAGTCGGGGCTCAGTCCAAGCGCCCGGTCGTAACTTGCCAGTGCATCCTGCAGCCGCGTGAGGGCGGCCAGCACGACACCCCGGTTGTTGTGCGCTTCCGGGTGGTCGGGCTTCAGCGCCAGCGCCCTGTCGCAGCTTGCCAGCGCCTCCTCCGGACGCCGCAGGTCCAGAAGGACGTTGCCACGATTGCTGTAGGCCTCGGCACAATCGGGCTTCAGCGCCAGCGCCTTGTCGCAACTGATCAGCGCTTCGTCCAGGCGCTTGAGAGTCCACAACGCATTGCCCCGGTTGCTGTAGGCCTCGGCATGATCGGGCCGCAGCGCGATCGCCCGGTCGTAGTTCGCGATCGCTTCTTCCGGGCGCTTCAGGGCTGCCAGCACCAGGCCGCGGATGTTGTACGCCTCTGCCAGGTCCGGGTTGAGCGTGACGGCCCTGTCGCAGCTTGCCAGTGCCTCCTCGGGGCGATTCAGGGCCAGCAGCGCATTGCCGCGGTTGCCGTATGCCTCGGCGTACCCGGGATTCAGCGCAACCGCCCGGTCGTAGCTCGTCTGCGCCTCTTCCGGGCGCTTCAGGGCCATCAGCACCACGCCCCGGTTGTTGTGCGCCTCGGCATAGCCTGGCCGCAGCGCGACCACCTTGTCATAGCTTGCAAGCGCCTCGGCCGGACGGCCGAGGGACGCCAGCGCGACCCCCCGGTTGTTGTGCGCCTCCGGATGGTCCGGCCGCAGCGCAATCGCCCGGTCACAACTTGCAACCGCTTCCTCCGCGCGATTCAGGGCCAGCAGGGCGCTGGCCCGGTTGCTGCAGGCTTCGGCGTAGTCGGGCCTCAGGGCGAGCGCCCTGTCATAGCTTGCGACCGCTTCGTCGAACCGTTTCAGCGCGGCCAGCACGACACCGCGGTTGCTGTGGGCCTCCGCGTAGTCGGGCCTCAGCGCGAGTGCCCGGTCATGGCTGGTCAGCGCGTCCTCCAGCCGGTTCAGGCCGCGCAACGCGTTGCCGCGGTTGCTCAAGGCGTCCGGATAGTCCGGTTTCAGCGCGATCGCCTGGTCATAACTGGCCAGCGCGTCCCCGGGTCGTTTCAGATCCAGCAAAACATTGCCGCGGTTGCAGTATGCCTCGGCGAAGTCCGGCTTCAGCGCGATCGCCCGGTCATGGCTCGTCAGCGCCTCCGCTGGACGTTGCAGCATCGCAAGTGCATAGCCAAGGTTGCTGTGCGCCGGAGCAACCGCGCCGTTCACGCGGATGGCTTTTTCCAGAAGCGCGACGCCCAGCGCCACCCGCCCCGTCTGAAGCGCAACGACACCCAGCAGGTGCAGCGCATCGAAATGCGCGGGCTGTTCACGCAGCACCGCCTGATAGGCACGTTCCGCCTCCGCCAGCCGGCCCTGCCGGTGCAACAGCAGACCTTCGCTGAATGTCGCGTTCGTTTGAGACATGGTACCATCACCGATCCAGCCACGCGTCCTGTCAACCCGCCGCCGGTCTGGAACCCTGTCATGGGTGAGCGATGATCAGCCGGCAGCGTGGCCGCGCCGCGAACGCGACCGGCAAATACTCCGCCAGCGCGATGACAGATGTCTCTCGCGACACCAGCTTCACGTGATCGCGCCCGTCCAAACTCCCTGTAGCCGTCGGGGTTCTCGCAAAGGCACAAGGAGGCCCCCGCCATGTTCATGCACAATACTCGACTGATGTACACAGTCCGCGTCGGGGCGCCCGATGCGCGGATGGCGAACCTGATCCTGGAGCAGTTCGGCGGCCCGGACGGCGAACTTGCCGCGGCGATGCGCTATTTCACCCAGGGCCTGGGCGAGATCGACCCCGGGCGCAAGGACATGCTGATGGACATCGCGACCGAGGAGCTCAGCCACCTCGAGGTCGTCGGCAGCCTTGTCGTGATGCTGAACCGCGGCATCAAGAACCAGATGGCGGAAGGCGCCGAGACGGCGGAGCTGCTCGCCAACATCACCGGCGGCACCGACAGCCACACGACCGCGCTGCTTTATGGCGGCGGTGTCGCCCTGACGAATTCGGCCGGCGTCCCCTGGACGGCCGCTTATGTCGATTCGCGCAGCGAACCGACCGTCGATCTCCGTTCCAACATCGCCGCCGAGTCGCGGGCGAAGATCATCTATGAGCGCTTGATCAACCTGGCGGACGACCCCGGCGTGAAGGACGCGCTGGGCTTCCTGATGACGCGGGAAATCGCCCATCAGAAGTCCTTCGAGAAGGCGCTGTATGCGATCGAGGTGAATTTCCCGCCCGGCAAGCTGCCCGGCAGGAAGCCGTTCACCGACACCTACTACAACATGTCCCAGGGCGTGGGCGACATGCGCGGCCCCTGGAACCAGGGTGACCAATGGGATTACGTAGACGAGCGCGACAAGCAGATGGCGGTTGACGGCGGCGACGGTTCCGCCAGCGTGCAACTCAGCCAGCAGGACAAGTCGCTGGAGAGCAAGGTTGCCTCCCGCACCAAGTCCGACCCGAACAGCAATCCGATGACCGGGGCGGAACTCGGCGCCGGAAACGGCGCGGGCAAGATGTCGCACTGACAGGAACGGCCAGGGCGGCGCACGAGCCGCCCTGGCCGTTCCCGCTACCCTACAAACGCCCCTACAACTCTCCCCGCTGTGCCAGCGCACGGATGCGGTCGCCGGTCCGCAAGGCGATCGCCTGGATCGTCAGGGACGGATTGACCCCGCCCACGGTCGGAAACACCGACCCGTCGCATACCCAGAGATTGCGGATATCCCAGCTGCGGCAATCGGCATCGACGACACTGTCGCGGGGATCATCACCCATTTTCGCGGTGCCGTTCAGGTGCGCGCTGTTGTTCTTTTCCTGCCAGGTATTGTGCCCCCCCGCGGCATGCATCACATCGGTCATGTGCGACAGCGCGTGCTTCACCAGCGCCCGGTCGTTGTCGCACAGCGAGAATGTCACGCGCGGCGCCGGCAATCCGTACTGGTCCTTCTCCTCGGTCAGGGTGACGCGGTTGCGCTCCTGCGGCAGCACCTCGCCCACGATCTTCAGCCCGGCCTCGTGATTGTAGTTCTTCATGGCCTCGATCAGGGCCTCGCCCCACAAGCCGTGATTGCCGGACTGCGTGGCCGCCCATTGCTGCGGCAGCGGCCCCTGGCTCATGTAGGCATAGCCGCCGAAGAAGTCCTTGCCGGTGTCGGTGTAATTCCAGTGCTCGGTCATCGCGAGCGACGGCGGCCCCTTGTACCAGCGGATCTCCTCGTCGAACGAACCCCAGACCGCATGATTCGTCTGCACCATCAGGTTCCGCCCCACCAGGCCCGAACTGTTCGCGAGCCCGTCCGGGTACCGGCTGTTGGCCGACATCAGCAACAGCCGCGGCGTCTCGATCGCATAGCCCGCCACCACGACATTGCGCGCCCGCTGGAAGCGCCAGGCGCCCTCACGCAGGTATTCGACGCCGGTGCACAGGCCCGCCGAATCCGTTTCGATCCGCCCGACCATGGCGAGATCGCGGATTTCCGCGCCCGCCTGCACCGCGCGCGGTATCCACGTGATCAGCGCGCTCTGCTTCGCATTGGTGGAACACCCGATCGTGCAGAAGCCGCGATACACGCAGGGCGGCGACAGGTCGCGCGGCGCCGAGACGGTGGCCAGCGGCGTCGGGCTCCATTTGATCCCCATTGCCTCGCACCCGCGCGCAAGCACCAGACCGGCGGCGTTCACCTCGTGCGCGCGATATGGATAACGCGGGCGCTTCGGCCCCCAGGGGAAGTTGACCGGTCCCGCGATCGCCAGCGCCCGTTCGGCTTCGCCGTAATAGCGCCACATCTCCCGCCAATCCAGCGGCCAGTCGGCGCCGTAGCCCAGCAGGGTGCGGGTCTTGAACCAGTCGGGCCGGAAGCGCAGCGACACCATGGCGAAATGCACCGTGCTGCCGCCGACCGCCTTGCCGCTGTTGTTCGATCCCAACTGCAGCGGGTCCTCCCCGTCGCATATACGGTCGTCTGTCCAGTAGAGCTTGCTCTGCTCCGTTTCATCCGAGGCGAATTCCTCCAGCGGGCGCCACCACGCCCCGGCATCGAACGCCACCACGGAAAACCCATATTCGGCCAGGCGACAGGCCAGCGTGCCGCCGCCCGCACCGGTGCCGACGATCGCGAAGTCGACGGGCTCGTTCTCGGGGTATTCCCGCATCGGCATCCAGCCGCCCACCCGCCTTGGGTCCGGCGCCCGCCCGCCCTTGCCGCGCGGATGGTGCTGCGCGTCACGCAACATGGCGGTTCTTCCGTCTGGCCTTGTCCGCCTCGCCGGGCTTCGCCTCGACAGCTTCCCAGGAATCTCGCTTGTCGGCGCCTAGGCGGACATAGCCACGCGGGCTTGCCGGACCGCCGAACCCGATCTCATTCCACGCGATAGGGTGGCCGTAATAGGCCGCGACGATGTCGTGCGCCATGCGGTGCGTGAAGAACACCTCGCAGGGCATGTCGCCCCAGGCCGGATCCTGCAACGCGCCCTGCTGCGCCTGCGACAGCAGCGCATCCTGCGCCGCCGGGTCCAGCCGGTGGAACGGCGCGCCGTGGCGCGCGCGGGCCTCGGTATCGATCGCGTGCAGCCCGCGCCGCCACGCCTGACGCATCGGCGGCAGCCGGTGGTCGCGGTAACCGTCGGTTTCGTTGCGGACCATCTTGTCATCGATCATCGCCGCCACCGGGATCGGCGGACGATCCTTCGGCTGCGGCACGATGCGGTCGCACAGCGCGGTCAGCGTGACCCACTCCTCCGCGCTGAAGAAGCGGGGATCGCGCGGCAGGGCAAGGCGCTGGTCGATGGCGCGCCGGCTCGCGTCGTTCCAGGACGGCGTGTTCCGCTTCGCCAGCACATCGTATCCGGGATAGCGATCAGGCATCAGGACGCTCCTCCAGCAGTCTGAGCGCGGCAAGACCCGACAGGGCCAGGGCGGTGAAGCTGGGCGGGGCCGGAATCGGCGGGCCGCTCAGCACGTTCTGCGACCAGTTGCGCCAGCCGCCCATGTTCCGCGCCACGCCATAGATGTGGAACCCCGCGCCGGCGAACCCGACCAGGGCCGTCAGTCGCAGCCACCATCGGGTGAACCAGCGGTCCCGCCGCGGCGGCCCCAGCGCGGTGTTGCCCAGCAGGACGGCGGCGGCCGGCGGCACCGTGACGGGCACGAACATCGCGGGATTGTGGTAGGCGCCGCGGAAATGCAGCAGACCCGCCTCACCGACCGTGCCGACAATCCCCAGCGCCGAGAGCGCCGCCATGGTGCGGCCGGCCGGCAGGCCCATCACCCGTGGCGTTTCCTCGCCCGGGCTTCGCCGCACCCGTTCGGCCGTGGCCCCCATGATGCCCGCCAGCACCAGGCCGAATGGCGCGCCAAGCGGCGCGGCGTAGAAGAGATTGTTCCAGGAGAAACCGCCCGGACGCTTGGTGATGTTGTAGACATGGAAACCAGCGCCGATCACGCCGGTGGCGGCGGCAAGGCCATAGATCGCGTCGCGCACGGGGTGCGGTCCCGATCGCGGATCGCGGCCGCCATGCAGGCTGATGGCAAGTGTCAGGGCGGATGTCACCAGCGGCAGGTACATCATCCGGTTCTCGAACGATCCGCGATAATGTTCCACCGCGCTGTCGGTCAGCACCGAGGTCGCCAGCAGGGCGGATGCACGATTGAGACGCCGCGCCGCGGCGATGGCGGGTCCCTGACTGCGCTCCCCCTCGGTCCGCTCGTGCGCCAGCCAGCGCGACCGGCGTGCCGGCGCGGGGTCGCGTCCGGCCGGCAGGAATGCCGCCGCTCCCGGCCGTTCCGCGTCAAGCCGGTGGCGCAGCGAGGCGACGGCGCTGGTCCTCCGCGACATGGCATTCTCCCGATGCATGATCAGACCGAACGGAACGCGGTGGCCAGGCGCGCACGCCGTGTCCCGCCGGCCGGGTGCGTGCTAATGAACCCGGAACCGCTCCGCGTCCTGGTGCTTGAAGGCGATGCCGAGGCCGGGACGCGACAGGTCGGGACGAATGAAACCATCCCGCGGCGTCGGCGCGCCGTCGAACAGCATGTGCTCGATCCGGACATGGTCGTGGAACCACTCCAGGTGCCGCAGCCGCGGCACGGCACAGGCGGCCGCCACGTGCAGCGACGGGGCACAATGGCCCGACAGGGCAATGTGGTGCGCGTCGCACAGGGCGGCGATCTGCAGCCACCCCGTGAAGCCGAGGCAGCGCGTCACATCGGCCTGCTGCACATCGACCGCCTCCGCCTGCAGCATGCGTCGCACATAGTCAGGTGTATAGGCATATTCGCCGGCGGCGACATCCATGCAGGCGGGAAGCCGCATGCGCAGCAGGCGCAGGCCGTCCAGGTCATCGGACGAGACCGGCTCCTCGAACCAGGCGACCTGCTGGTCGGCGAAGTGTTCGCCCTGGCGCAGCGCCTGCTTCACGTCATAGGCGCCGTTGGCGTCGACGAACAGGACGCCGTCGCCGATCGCCCGCTTCGCCGCGGCGACGCGTGCCGGATCCGCCTCGGGGTGCGTGCCGATCTTCATCTTCACCCACCGGCATCCATCCCGTTCGACCCATCCGCGCAACTGCGCGGTGAGCTCCGCCTCGCTATAGGTGGTGAACCCGCCGCTGCCATAGATCGGCACCGCGTCGCGGTAGCGGCCGAACAGCGATGTCAGCGGCAAGCCCAGCAGCTTCGCCTTCAGGTCCCACAGCGCGGTGTCGACGGCCGAGATCGCGGTTGCCGCCAGTCCTTCCCGGCCGAGGTTGCGGACCGCGCGCTGCATCTCCAGGCAGGTGCCTTGCGGGTCCATGACATCGCGGCCCACCACCTGCTCACGCAGCTTCTCTTCGATCAGCCGGACAATGGAATCATGGCTGTAGGTGTAACCGATCCCGGTCTCCCCGCCCCCGGTCGCTTCCACCACGACCAGGGTTGTGGAGTTCCACTGCGCGGTGCCATCCGCTTCGGGCTTGTCGGTCGGGATGGTGTAGGCCGCACCGCGGATCGATCCGATCGCGACCTTCCCGCCGGCACCGCCCGCCGTCCCGGCGCCATGTCCCGCCGGCGCTGTCATGACCGGTTCGGCAGCACGGTATCCAGCGCCTGCCTGGCCGCCCCCGCCAGCATGCGACCCGTGGACGGATCACCGCTGTAGATGGACGACGCGAAATTCTTCGCCTGCTGCAGGGTGATGTGCGGCGGCAGCGGCGGCACCTCGGGGTCGGTCTTCACTTCCAGCACCACCGGCCGGTCCGACGACAGCGCCTCGCTCCAGGCGGCACCCAGATGCTCGGGATTGTCGACGTAGATGCCGCGCAAGCCGATGAGCTCGCCGAACTTGTGATACGGCACGTCGGGAATCTGCTGGGTCGCGTTGAACTTCGGATCGCCCTCCATCACCCGCTGCTCCCAGGTCACCTGATTGAGGTCCTGGTTGTTGAACACGCAGACGACCCAGTTCGGAGTGGCCCATTCGCGCCAGTATTTCGCGACGGTGATCAGTTCGGCCATGTTGTTCATCTGCATCGCCCCGTCGCCCACCAAGGCGATCACCGGCCTGTCGGGATGCGCGAACTTCGCGGCGATCGCGTAGGGCACGGCCGCGCCCATCGAGGCAAGCCCGCCCGAGAGCGAGCACATCATGCCGCGGCGGATCTTCAGGTCGCGCGCAAACCAGTTGGCGCAGGAACCGGAATCGCTGGTGATGATGGCGCGATCCGGCACACGCGGCGAGAGTTCCCACACGACCCGCTGCGGGTTCACCGGATTGGCGCTGCTCATGGCACGCGCTTCCAGCACCTTCCACCACTCGGCCACGTTGGACTCGATCCGCTGCCGCCAGGACCGGTCCTGCTTCTGGGTCAGCATCGGCAGCAGCGCGCGAATCGTTTCGACTGCGTCGCCGCAGAGATTTACTTCCATCGGGTAGCGGATGCTGAGCATTTCCGGCTCGAGATCGATCTGCACCCCGCGCGCGCTGCCTTCCTTGGGCAGGAACTCGGAATACGGGAACCCGGACCCGATCATCAGGAACGTATCGCACTCCATCATCAGATCCCAGCTCGGCTTTGTGCCGAGAAGGCCGATGGAGCCGGTCACCCACGGCAGATCGTCGGGCAGCGCGGCCTTGCCCAACAATGCCTTGGCGACGCCGGCATTCAGGCGATTCGCGATTTCGATCACTTCGTCGGTGGCGTTCAGCGCGCCGGCCCCGACCAGGATCGCCACCTTCTCGCCGGCGTTCAGCACATCCGCCGCCCGTTGCAGGTCGGCCTCGTAGGGAACCACGCGTGGCTCGCTGTAGCCGGTCCCGGACAGCAGGGCGCCATGTTTGCGCGGGGGATCGCTGTAGGTTGCGTTCTGGACGTCGTGCGGCATCACCACGGCGGTGACCCGACGGTTGCCCTTGGCGATCCGCATCGCGCGATCGACCAGATGACGCACCTGAGCGGGCGCGCTGGCCTGATAGACGAATGCGCCGGCGACATCCTTGAACATGGATTGCAGGTCGAGTTCCTGCTGGTAATGCCCGCCGATCGCGGTGCGGGGCTGCTGCCCGGCGATCGCCAGCACGGGCATGTGATCCAGGCGCGCGTCATACAATCCGGTGATCAGGTGGCTGGCACCCGGACCGGAGGTAGCCATGCACACGCCGACCTCACCCGAGAACTTGGCATAGGCGGACGCCATGAAGGCGGCCATTTCCTCGTGCCTGGCCTGGACGAAGCGGAAGTCGCCATTGGTGCGGTCCAGCGCGCCGACCAGCCCGTTGATGCCGTCGCCGGGATACCCGAAAATCGTATGGACGCCCCATTCGTGCAGGCGCTGCCAGAAGAAATCACTGACTGTCTGGGCCATGTCATCCGCCTCCCGTGTCTGGATACGGGACCCCGTCGCGAGCCCCTGCTGCGCGGGTCAACGCTGGGTTGGCCGGGACGTTGCCGCCGGTCGGAGAAGATGGCGAAGATTTACTCTCGCTCGCGGCGATGCATTTCGCTGCAGCGACGGGATTGCTGATCGCGATCACGGTAACCGATACCCGCGAAAACGCTGCGGCCCATGAATGCGGTGCCGGAGCAAGATCCCGGGCGATCCGGCGATCCACCCCGTCGGCATGCCGGTTCCTGAACAAATAATACGGTGGTTCGGGGCCGGCGGGACACTATACCCGCTCCGGTCGCCGGCCGGCGTTCAAGCGCGGCCATGCGGCACGCGACGATGACATGCCGGAGTGGGGAATGCAGACGGATCCGATCGAGCACACGACCACCTGGCATGCGGTCGCGGCCGAGGAGGCATTGCGTGAACTCGGGTCCCGGCGGGCCGGTCTCAGCGACGAGGAGGCCGCCGACCGGCTGAGCCGGCAGGGACCGAACCGGCTGCCAGCGGCAAAGCCGCGGCCGGCGTGGCGCCGGTTCCTCGCACAGTTCGACAACATGCTGATCTACGTGCTGATGGCCTCCGCCGCCATCACGGCCGGGCTCGGACACGGGGTGGACGCCGGCGTCATCGCGGGCGTGGTCGTGATCAATGCCGTCATCGGCTTCATCCAGGAAGGGCGCGCCGAACGGGCACTGGACGCGATCCGGGACATGATGACCGCGACGGCCTCGGTCATCCGCGACGGGCGGCGCACGAGCGTCAACGCCGACACGCTCGTCGCGGGGGACGTGGTCCTGCTGGAAGCAGGCGACCGCGTGCCGGCCGATCTCCGCCTGCTGCGGTCGAGCAGCCTGCGGATCGAGGAGGCCGTGCTGACCGGGGAATCGGTGCCCGTGGACAAGGCGGTGGATCCCGTCGCCCCAAATGCCGCGCTGGGTGACCGCCGGCCCATGGCGTTCTCCGGGACTATGGTGGTGGGCGGGCAGGCGGCGGGGCTGGTCGTCGCCACCGGCGCCCGCACCGAGCTCGGCCGGATCAGCGCCATGGTCGGTCGGATCGAGCCGCTGACCACGCCGCTGCTGCGCCAGATGGACCGGTTCGCCCAGCGCCTGACCTTCGTGATCCTGGCGCTCTCCGCCCTGGTGTTCGCCTTTGCCGTCCTGGCCCGCGACTATCCGTGGGAGGAAGCCTTCCTGGTCGTGGTGGGCATCGCGGTCGCGGCGATCCCCGAGGGCCTGCCGGCGGTGATGACGATCACGCTGGCGATCGGGGTCCGGCGCATGGCGGCGCGCAACGCCATCATCCGCCGTCTGCCGGCGGTGGAAACGCTCGGATCGGTCTCGACGATCTGCACCGACAAGACCGGCACGCTCACGCGCAACGAGATGACGGTCGCAACCGCGGTCACGACCGCCGGCCCGATCGAGGTCACCGGTGCCGGCTATGCCCCTCAGGGCAGCCTGAACCACGACGGGATACCGATCGATCCGTCCGCTGATCCGCGGCTGGCGGCGCTCGCCCGCGGGGCGCTGCTGTGCAACGACGCGGTCCTGCGTTCCGTCCAGGGCGTCTGGCAGGTCGAGGGCGACCCGATGGAAGGCGCCCTGATCACCTTCGCCCACAAGGCGGGCCTGGACGAGGCCACCATCCGGGGCGCGCATCCCAGGCAGGCGGAAATCCCGTTCGATGCACGTCACCGCTTCATGGCGACGCTGCATGAGGATCCGGCCG
Source organism: Acetobacteraceae bacterium (assembly GCA_050181195.1). GTDB lineage: Bacteria > Pseudomonadota > Alphaproteobacteria > Acetobacterales > Acetobacteraceae > Rhodopila. Next base: position 13,926 of record JBFXDK010000122.1, read on the forward strand.
CGGAGGACGCGCCGATGCTGTATCTGAAGGGCGCCCCGGAGCAGGTGCTGATGATGTGCGACCGGCAGGCCGGCGTCGCTGGTCACGAACCGCTCGACCGGGACGCGTGGCACGCGCGGTTGCAGGCGCTGGCGGAACAGGGCCAGCGCGTCATCGCCATCGCTACCCGGCGAATGGCCCCCGGCACCGTCACGCTCGCCGCATTCGATGCCACCGACGCGCGCCTATGCCTGCTGGGGCTGCTGGGATTGAACGACCCGCCACGCGAGGAGGCGATTGCCGCGGTGGCTGACTGCCAGGCAGCCGGCATCCGCGTGGTGATGATCACCGGCGATCATGCCGTCACGGCCGCCGCGATTGCCCGCCGGCTGGGCCTGGATGGCGGCACGGGCGGCGTGCTGACCGGCGCCGACCTGGATACGCTGGACGAGTCCGCCCTGGCGGCGGCCTTGTCCGGGAACGCGGTCCTGGCCCGCACCAGCCCCGAGCACAAGCTGCGCGTCGTGCAGGCATTGCAGGCGGGCGGCGCCGTGGTGGCGATGACCGGCGACGGGGTGAACGACGCGCCGGCCCTGAAGCGCGCGGATGTCGGCGTGGCGATGGGCCGCAAGGGCACCGAGGCGGCCAAGGAGGCCGCGCAGATGGTGCTGGCGGACGACAATTTCGCGACGATCGCGGCGGCGGTGCGGGAAGGACGGACGGTCTACGACAACCTGCTGAAGGTGATCGCTTGGACGCTGCCGACCAATGGCGGCGAGGCGATGGTCGTCATCACCGCCATCGCGCTGGGGCTGGCGCTGCCGATGACGGCGGTGCAGATCCTGTGGATCAACATGATCACCGCCGTCACACTCGGCCTGGTGCTGGCCTTCGAGCCGGCGGAGGCCGACGTGATGCGCCGCCCGCCCCGCGATCCCACGACCCCGATCCTGTCTGGCTTCGTCGCCTGGCGGACGGTGTTCGTGTCGTTCCTGTTCATGGTGGCGATCTTCGGCATCGTGTTCTGGGGCGAGCGGCGCGGGCTGCCGGAAGAAACGAGCCGCACGATGGTGGTGGGGACGATCGTGGTGCTGGAAATCGCGTATCTGTTCAGCGTCCGCTACCAGCGCACCCGTTCCTTCACGTGGCGGGGGGTGATGGGGACGCAGGCGGTGTGGATCGGGCTGGGTGCGGTGGTGGCGCTGCAACTCGCCTTCACCTACGCGCCGCCGCTGCAGTACCTGTTCCAGACCACCGCGGTGTCATTGACGGACGGGCTGGTGATGCTGGGCGTCGGGTTCGCGCTGCTGCCGATCCTGGAAATCGAGAAACTGATCCTGCGTTCCTGGGCAGGGCGGGCCTGACTTCAGGCTGCCCTGTCCCTTCGCGCGACGGCAGGACCCGGCGGTGCGGGTCCTGCGCCTGTCCGGCCTATCGCCAGCTGTACCAGCTATGGCTGTTGCTGTACGGGTGCTGGTAGCGGGATTGGTAATGGTGGCGGCTGTTCCACTGCGGTGCCGGGCGATGCCAGTGCCGCGGGGGCGGCGTGTAGTGCCGGCGATGGCTGTCGTAATGGACCGGTGTCGCCGTGTGCCCGGCGGACTTGGCGGCGGCGGGGGCTGGTGCCGCCTGGTGCGCCGAGGCCGTGGTGGCGAGGCCTCCCGCGGAGAGCAGGCCCAGACCCAGGGTGGCGGCTAGCAGAAGGCGATGCATCGTATGCTCCATCGGGTTGTCGATGGAGAGAAGAATCGGGGTTGTCCGGGGCACCGCCGCGGCGGAATTGGCGCGAAGATTGGGCAGAGTGTAACGGCGGGCAACTGGGGAAATGGTCGGAGTGAGAGGATTCGAACCTCCGGCCCCTGCGTCCCGAACAC
>JBFXDK010000123.1:0-13554 GCA_050181195.1 Acetobacteraceae bacterium
TCCGCAACTGCCAGGGCGCTCGTCCGTTCTCAAAGTTGCATCAATCAGAGGACAGCATGCGCAGATCAATCATCCTGACCGTGCTCTTGGTCATGGCGAGCGCCGGCGCAAGCCTCGCCGCGGTGAACGACGTCGACAAGGCGTTCGTGCCGATGGCCATGCGAATGGCCGTGGGGGAAATCCAGTCCGGGCAACTGGCCGAACGGCGCACGGACTTCGAGCCGGTGAAGCTCTTCGCCCAGCGGATGATCCTGGATCATTCCGAGGCCAGGAAAGCGCTGCAGCAGATCACGGGCGCCGACCCATCTTTTCCCGAACCGCCGAAGCACAGCGCGGGACAGCGCGAGGACCAGAATGACCTGCAGGACCTGACAGGCCCGGCATTCAACCGCGCCTATGTCGCGCTGCAGATCCAGCGGCACGAGGCGGCGATCCCGGAATTCGAGCAGGAGGCGGCACACGGGGCGAACATGGAGCTGCGGCAATACGCCGTGAAGCAGCTGGCGGTGCTGCGCGACCACCTGGAAATGGCGCGGAAGCTGGCAGCCCAGATCGCGAATCGCTAGGCAGGCATTCGGCGCAACGCCGCCGCGGCGCGGCTCATGTGATCAAGCGAAGGAAGCCAGCGCATGCACCCTGACCGGTCAGGCTGAATGCGCGCCGGGGCGCGATCGCTCCGGCGCCCGCTACCCCGCGGCCCGTAGAGGTTCGGCGTGCCGGTTGAACGCTCCCGCGGGCCTAGACGCCGTCATGTCGCGGATCGTCTGCTCGAGCGTGGCCCGGACAAATGGCTTGGACAGTATCGGCAGGCCCGCGTCCTGCACCTCGGCCTGCTCTGCAAGGCCGGTCGCGAGCAGCACGGGTAGATACGGCCAGCGGCGCCTGATCTCGGCTGCAAGCTGCAGCCCGGTCATGCCGGGCATCGCCTGGTCGGTCACGACCAGGTTCACCGGCTCGCCGCTGCCCAGCATGTCCAGCGCCAGGGGGGCTTCCGGCACGCACAGGACCGTGTGGCCCAGATCCTCCAGCAGCAGAGCCGTGCTTTGCAGGACCAGGGAATCGTCATCGACGAGCAGGATGCGGCAGTGCCGCCCGCGGATGCGCTCCGGCTCTGGCGAGACGGGCTGCGCTGGGGCCTGAGCGCCAGGTTGCGCGCGCGGCAGCCACAGTTCGGCGGTCGTGCCTTCGCCCGGCCGGCTTTTCAGTATCAGCTTGCCGCCGGATTGACCGGCCATGCCGTGGACCATGGACAGGCCCAGGCCGGTGCCTTTCCCCACTCCCTTGGTCGTGAAGAATGGTTCGGTTGCCCGGGCGAGCGTGGCCTCGTCCATCCCCATGCCCGTGTCGATGACGCGCAGCACGATGGCACCGCCGGCCAGGGCGGTGTCCCGCGCACAGGACCCGGCGCTCTCGCATTGCGCCGCAATGGTCAGTTGCCCGGTGCCCTTCATGGCGTCGCGCGCGTTCACCGCCAGGTTCAGCAGGGCGAGTTCAAGCTGGTTCGTATCCGCGTAGGCACGCGGCAGATCGGGCGGGAACTCCGTCTTCAGCTGCACGCCGGCGCCAACCGAACTGCGGAGCAGATCTTGCATCCCGTCCACCAGCGCCGCGATGTCGACCGGCTCGGGCTGCAGCGTCTGGCGGCGTCCGAACGCGAGCAGGCGCTGGGTCAGCGCCGCGCCGCGATGGGCGCCGTCGAGCGCGTTGTTCAGCAATCGAACCGCCGACGCATCGTGCTGCGGAAGGCGCTTACGCAGCAGTTCCAGGCTGCCGAGGATGGCGGTGAGCAGATTGTTGAAATCATGCGCGATTCCGCCAGTCAACTGGCCCACCGCCTCCATCTTCTGGGTCTGCCGCACCCGCTGTTCGGCGGCTTCGCGCTGGCTGATCTCGGATTGCAGGGTTTCCATCGTCGCCTGCAGGCGAGCCGCGCTTTCATTGGCGGCTCGGGCCCCCCGGTAGGCATGCCAGGAGAACCAGAACAGCAGCACGGCGGCGGCAGCGGCGACGCTGCCGAACACGATCAGAGTGCTGTACCAGATCGACGCGATCACCGCGGTGTCGACGCCGAATGCTACATAGACGGGATACCGGGCCACCTTGCGGTAGGCATACACGCGTTCGGCCCCGTCCAGGACACTGGTGCCGGTAGCCAGGCCGGCTCCTGGATGCTGTTGAAACGCCCGCAGCAACGTGCCGTCCTGGCTGAGCGTGGTGCCGATGGGGTGGCTGGGTTCGCTCGCCAGGATGGGCCCGTCGCGTCGGATCAGGGCAGCCATATGCGGCAAGGCTGGAGCGGCTTCGGCGAAGAACCGGGTGAAATAGTCGGGGCTGAGCGAGACATGGATGGTGCCGGCGAACGTCCCGTCCGGGTTTTTCAAACCTCGGCTTAGCGCGAAACTTGCAATGCCGGTCGCCCGTCCGACAAACGCGGAACTGACATAATCGCCCGTCTCCCGCTCCCGATGCACGGCGAAGAAATCGCGGCTTTCGATTGTGGTGCCCGGGTTCCACGGCTGGCTGCCGGCGCGGACGGTGCCGGTCGAATCGGTGACCCAGACCGAGACCGCCTGATCGAATGGCTTCTTCAGACGAGCAAGCAGATGGCTGGTGGAAGGGGATGCGATCTGTTCCCAGGTCAGGCCGCTGATGATGTCGTCGACACGTCCCAGCATCAGGTCCGCCGTTTCGAACACCATGCGCGCGTGCTCATGCATCACGGCGGCAGTTCGGACGACAACCTCCCGGTTTTCCCGTTCCACGTCCTCATGATTTTTCCATGCAATGCCGGCGAACAGCCCGACGGGAACCAGCAGGGAAGCAACCATCATGAACCGGTGATGGCGCAGGGATTTGGCAAAAATCATGCTGTGCGTTGAAACCGTTGGGCTGCGTGGTAGGACTACAATAATCCGTGAGGTTAGTGACCGAGCCAGCGCCCATGCAAGCGGAAACGAGAATTATGCCTGCTTTGTAATTCCGGCGCGACACTCCGGGCAACGCTGCCGTCGCGTTTTGCACCGGATTTTGTTCCAGATACGTTAAGAGCGTCTCCGCCTGACTTCGCGGGCTGAAGATGTTCCATCTTTCTGACCGCAGCCTGGTTCACCCCATGCCAGCGGTTCGCCCGGGGAGATCATGCTCCACGAGATATGGGATAATCAGCGAACCAGCCGCTATGTGCCGCAGAATGTCTGCCGCACGCGCTCCTCGGGATCGGGCGGCAGACGGTAACGGTCCAGGTTCGGCCGGTCGTCGAACGGGTGCGACAGCACGTCGTGCAGTTCTGAAAACGGACCTAAATCGCCGGCGATCGCCGCATCCAATGCTGACTCCACGAGATGGTTGCGCGGAATGAAGGCCGGGTTGACCGCCTGCATCGCCGCTCGCCGCACCGGCGCCGATTCGCCGTCCTGTGCCAGGCGGGCCCGCCACCGTGCCGCCCAGGAGTCGTAGACCTGCGCATCGGCGAACAGCGCGCGCATGGCCGCATCGGCATCCGGGCTGCCCGCGGCGTCGCACAGGCCACGGAACGTCAGGGTGAAGTCGGCGCGGCTGTCGGCGATCAGTTGCAACAGTTCCTGCGCCAGGACATCATCGCCCTCCTGTCTGGCGAACACGCCGATCTTGCGGCACAGACCGTCCAGATAGGCGCGCTGGAACCTTGGCGCGAAGGTCTCCAGCACATCGCGCGCAGCCGCGACGGCCGCGTCGTCGTCCTCGCCCAGCAGCGGCAGCATGGCTTCCGCCAGCCGCACCAGATTCCAGTGCGCGATCCGTGGCTGGTTTCCGTATGCGTAACGGCCGTGGTGATCGATCGAGCTGAACACGGTCGCCGGATCATATTCGTCCATGAAGGCGCAAGGGCCGTAGTCGATCGTTTCACCGGAAATCGACGTATTGTCGGTATTCATGACGCCATGGATGAACCCGATCAGCAGCCAGCGCGCGACAAGATCGGCCTGCCGGTCGATGACCCCGGCCAGGAATGCGCGATAGGGATGCTCCGCCCGCGCGGCATCGGGGTCATGGCGCGCGATCGCATGATCGGCCAGCAGGCGCAGCCCGTCTGTATCGCCGCGGGCGGCGAAATACTGGAACGTTCCCACCCGCAGATGACTCGTCGCAACGCGCGTCAGCACCGCGCCGGGCAGCATGCGCTCCCGATAGACCGGCTCGCCGGTTGCCACTGCCGCCAGCGAGCGGGTCGTCGGCACGCCAAGTGCCGCCATTGCCTCGCTGACCAGGTATTCCCGCAGCACCGGGCCGATCGCCGCACGCCCGTCGCCCTGGCGGGAAAACGGCGTCGGGCCGGATCCCTTCAGCTGGATGTCGCGGCGCACGCCGTCCCGGTCGATCACTTCGCCCAGCAACAGCGCGCGGCCATCCCCAAGCTGCGGCACGAAGTTGCCGAACTGGTGCCCGGCATAGGCAAGCGCGATCGACGCCGCGCCCTCCGGCACGCGATTGCCGGCCAGAATGGCCACGCCCTCGGGACTGGCGAGCGCGTCCGGATCCAGGTTCAGCGACCTGGCCAGGGCGGTGTTCAGCTTCAGCAGCCGCGGCGCCGCGACCGGCGCGGGCGGCAGGGCCGCATAGAACCGCTCGGGCAGGCGGGCGTAACTGTTGTCGAATGCAATGCTGACGGTCATGCAATCAGCATGTCGACCGGCCGCGCCCGGGATCAAGGGGCGGGACGCGGAAGAGTTTCCGCTCACGCCGCCCGCGCGCCTGGCGCGCCGACACCCTGTCCCTCCAAGGCGGCGCTGACCGCATCCTCGACCCGCTCCAGCCACACGAACTCCAGGCGGTTGCGCGCGTCCTCGGGGATGTCCTCGTGATCCCTCCGGTTACGCGCCGGCAGCATCACCCGCGTGATTCCCGCGCGCGCCGCGGCGACGGTCTTTTCCTTGATCCCGCCCACCGGCAGCACCAGGCCGCGCAGGCTGATCTCCCCGGTCATGGCCGTGTCGCTGCGCACGGTACGCCCCAGAAGCAACGACGCCAGCGCCGTGAACATCGCCACCCCCGCGCTCGGCCCGTCCTTCGGCGTCGCACCGGCGGGCACATGGATGTGGATGTCGGATTTCTCGAACAGGCCCGGATCGATCCCAAGGCTCATGGCACGGTCCTTCACCAGGCTGAGCGCGGCCTGCGCGCTTTCCCGCATCACGTCGCCCAGTTGCCCGGTCAGGATCAGCTTGCCGCTGCCCAGCGTGCGGTTCGCCTCGATGAACAGGATGTCGCCGCCGACAGGCGTCCAGGCGAGGCCGGTCGCGACACCGGGCACGCTGGTGCGCATCGCCACCTCGTTCTCGAACCGCGGCGCGCCCAGGATCGCGCCCAGGTCGCTGGCGGTGATGTGCTGATGCGTGGTGCGCCCCTCGGCGATGCCGACCGCGGCGTGACGCAGCGCCCGGCCGATTTCGCGTTCCAATGATCGCACGCCGGCTTCGCGGGTATAGGCATGGATGATCTGGCGCAGCGCGTCGTCGTCGATGGTGGCCTGCTCGTCGGTCAGGCCGTTGGCCTGCAGCTGGCGGCGAACGAGATAGCGGCGGGCAATCTGCAGCTTCTCGACGTCGGTGTAGCCGCTCAGGTCGATGATCTCCATCCGGTCCCGCAACGGGCCGGGGATCGTGTCCAGCATGTTGGCGGTGGCGATGAACACGACATGCGACAGATCGAACGGCACGGCCAGGTAGTTGTCGCGGAACGTGTTGTTCTGCTCGGGGTCCAGCACCTCCAGCATCGCCGCCGCCGGGTCGCCCTGGATGCCGCGGCCCATCTTGTCGATCTCATCCAGCATCATCACGCAGTTGCGGGTGCCGGCCTTGCGGATCGCCTGGATGATGTTGCCCGGCAGCGCGCCGATATAGGTGCGGCGATGGCCGCGGATTTCCGATTCATCGTGGATTCCGCCCAGCGACACGCGCACGAATTTCCGGTTCATGGCGCGGGCGATGGATTGCCCCAGGGACGTCTTGCCCACGCCCGGCGGGCCGACGAAGCACAGGATCGGCGCCTTGCCTTCCGGTGCCAGCCTGCGCACGGCCAGGTACTCGACGATGCGCCGCTTGATCTTGTCCAGGCCGAAATGATCCTCGTCGAGGACGCGGCGCGCTTCCGCGATGTCGATCGGCGTCTCCTCGGGCAGGCGCCACGGCAATTCCGTCAGCCAGTCGAGGTAGGTGCGGATCATGCCATGCTCGGGGGAGGCTTCCGGCATGCGTTCCAGCCGCCGCAACTCCTTGCGGGCGGCCTGCTCCACCTCCTCGGGCATGCCGGCCTTTTCAACGGTTTCCGTGAGTTCGCGGATCTCGCCGGACTTGCCGTCATCCTCACCCAGTTCGCGCTGGATCGCCGCCATCTGTTCGCGCAGCACGAATTCGCGCTGGCGCTGGTCCAGGCTGGCCCGGGTCTGGCGGCCGATCTCCGCAGTCAGGCGCAGGACCTCGGTGCGCTGGGCGAGCAGGCGGGAGACGCGGTCGATACGCGCGGGCAGGTCGATGGTCTCCAGGATCTCCTGCTTCTCAACCGGGGAAATATCGAGATAAGCGGCCACGAGGTCGGCAAGCGCGGACGGTGAGTCGATGCCCTGGACCGTGGTGATCAGGCCCTCCGGCACCTGCGGCAGCAGCTCAAGCGCCTCCAGCGCCTGGTTGCGCAGGTTCAGCAGACGGGCCTCGAGTTCCGGTGAGCGGGTTTCCTGCTCCTCGAGCCGCTGCACGCGGGCGATCAGGAAGGGGCGCTCGGAGGCAAAGTCGTTCACCCGGAACCGCTGCACGCCCTGGCAGATCAGGTTGTGCGTGCCGTCCTGCGTGGTGACCCAGCGCAACAGGTTGGCGATGGTGCCGGTGCGGTGCATGTCGTTGGCTGTCGGTTCATCCACCTTGGGATCGTGCTGCATCAGCAGCCCGATCTGCTGCCCGGCCCGCAGTGCGTGCTGCACGGCGGCGACCGAGGCGGCGCGGGCCACCACCAGCGGCAGGACGGCGCCGGGGAACAGGACGGTTTCGCGCACCGGCAGGATGATCAGTCCGTCGGCGGGCACGGACGGGGCCGGGGCATCGCCGATGGCGGCCGAACCCAGATCAGGGGCGAGGAGGCGGCGAGGGAAGGGCGGGAGCATGAACGGACCTCCTGAAAATCACTGCGCCTTGGCAAGCCGGACCAGCAGGCAGCCATTGGCGGCGATGTGCCGCACGGCGTCGTAGCGTCCGGGGGGCAGGGGGATGCGCCGCTCGAAACGGCCGTGCGGCAGTTCCAGGCGGTGGATCACCGCGGTCAACAATTCGGGCGGCAGGACACGCTGGCCGGCGACATGCAGCGTGCCGTCCTCGATGGCCGCCTCGACCTGGGCGGGATCGACGCCCGGAAGCGCGACGACGATCAGCACCTCGTGCTCGGTTTGCACCACATCGACCGGCGGCTGCCACACCGGCAGCCGCGCATCCGCGGCATATTGCGGTTCGAAGAACTGCCTGTGCATGCGCTCTGCCCGGGCGAGCCGTTCCCACGCCTCTGCCCACATCCAGGCCGCGGCATCCCCTCTTTTCATGCTGCGAACTCCACGCGCGTTTGCCTCGGACCGCTCGGCGCCGATCCGGACCGTTCAGCCGGCCGGCCGGGCCTGTCGTCGTGGCTAGAATGCGCCTGGCGTTCGGGCGTTCCGTTGAACCGCTCGCGGTGCGTGGTGGATCAGGGTCCCGGCAGCAGCACCGCCGCCCCGGTCACACGCCCGCCGCGCAGCGCGTCGAGCGCCTCGTTCGCCTGATCGATCCCGTAGGTCGTGACCTCGGTCCGGATCGGGATTTTCGGCGCGAGCGCCAGGAATTCCTCGGCGTCCCGCCGGGTGAGGTTGGCCACCGAGCGGATGCTGCGTTCCATCCACAGGATCGCATAGGGGAAGGACGGAATGTCGCTCATGTGGATCCCGCCGCAGACCACGATGCCGCCGGGCGCCGTGGCGCGCAGCGCGGCCGGCACCAGGTCGCCGACGGGCGCGAAGATCAGGGCGGCGTCCAGCGGATCGGGCGGCATTTCGTCCGATCCGCCGGCCCAGCCGCCGGTCAGGCGACGGGCGAAGTCCTGGGCGGCGATGTCGCCCGGGCGGGTGAAGGCGTAGATCTGCCGCCCCTGGTGGCGTGCGACCTGCGCGGCGATATGGGCCGCCGCGCCGAACCCGTAGATGCCAATGCGGCGCGCGTCGCCGGCCATGCGTAGCGTGCGGTAGCCGATCAGCCCGGCGCACATCAGGGGCGCGGCCTCGGCATCGGAAAAGCCGGGATCGACCGGGAAACAGTAACGTTCATCGGCGACGGTGAATTCGCCGTAGCCGCCGTCGATCTGGTAGCCGGTGAAGCGCGCCGCCGGACACAGGTTTTCCCGGCCGCCGCGGCAGTATTCGCAGGTGCCGCAGGTCCAGCCGAGCCAGGGAATGCCGACGCGATCGCCGGGGCGGAACAGGGTGGCCGAGGGGCCAGTGTCCACCACGGTGCCGATCACCTCATGGCCGGGGACCAGCGGCAGTTTCGGCTGGGTCAGCTCCCCGTCCACCACGTGCAGGTCGGTTCGGCAGACGGCGCAGGCGTGCACCTTCACCAGCACCTGTCCGGGGCCGGGTGCCGGGACGGCCAGGGATTCGCAACGCAGGGGCTGGCCGGGGCGGGCAAGGACCATCGCGCGCATCGTGCCCATCGTCATCGCCTTTCGTTCGCCGAACCTTTCGGCCGCCACGGTTGCACCCAATTATAGCGACGCGGCGCCGGGGGCGGTTGACCTGCGTCAAGGTAAACGCCTTGGCCCGCGGCTAGAGCGAGGGTCGCCTGACCGTGCAGGCTGACCCGGCTCTATCCCTTGGATGAATTGCATGATCACGTTCCGTCGCCATTCCGCCCGGGGTTGATCGTGCGGCCGTGGATGGATGAGCGATGAGGGACGAGACGATTGCCGAAGCAGGATGAGCCCCGGGCTCCATCGTTCGTTGAAGCCCAGGCGGTCGACCCTCCCGCCGTCGAAGCCGCGCGCCGGGACGTGGTGCCGGTCGAGCCGGCGCATCCGGTGGCGTCGCTGTCGCCGCGCCCGCGCCGCCGCGGGCTGCTGCTGTTGCTCCTGCTGCTGCTTGTCGCGGCCGGCGGGGCGACGTGGTTCACCTGGTGGCGCCCGGTCGAAGTGACGCTGGTGCAGCCATGGTTCGGCCCGGCGATCGAGGCCGTCTACGCGACCGGCATCGTCGAGGCGGTGAATACGGCGCGGGTGGGCACGACCGTTGCGGGACGCATCGTTTCGCTGGCCGTCGACGAAGGAGATGCGGTGCGGCAGGGACAGGTGATGGCGCAGCTGGACGACAGCCAGGCGCGCCACCGGCTGGAGGACGCGATCGCGCGCCTGACCCAGGCGGAGCAGGAACTGACGCGCGGCCGCGAATTGCTCACCTTGGGCGTGAAGCCCCGCCAGGAGGTGGAGCGGGTGCAGGAGGTGCGCGACCAGGCGGCCGCCGCGGTGCGGCTGTTCTCCCGCCAGGTCGATGAGCACCGCATCCTGGCACCGCTGAACGGGGTGGTGGTGAAGCGTCCCGTCAAGGTGGGCGAGACGGTTGCGGCGAACCAGACGCTGTATGAGGTCGTGGCCGACGACCGCCTGCGGGTGGCCGCCGATGTGGATGAGCGCGACATTCCCGCGGTGCGCATGGGCGCCGATGTGGCGATCCGGTCGGAGGCATTCCCGCAGGAGGTATTCCGGGCCAAGGTGACGAACATGCGTCTGGCCGGCGAGACGGCGACCCGCACGTTCCGCATCGAGGCGGACCTGCCGCCCGATACGAAACTGCTGACCGGGATGACGGTGGACGTGAACATCGTCATCGCCGAACGGGCCAATGCGCTGCTGGTGCCGGCCCTGGCCGTGCGCAACGACCCGCCGACCGGCGGGCGCCCGGGCGAAGCCTATGTCTATCGCGTGGATGACGGGCGCGCGGTGCGCGTGCCGGTGGAGACCGGGGCGACCGGCGCGGAGGCGACGGAAATCCGAGAGGGCCTGAGCGAGGGGGAGGCGATCATCGACAATCCGCCGCAGGGGCTGCGTGCCGGGACGGCGGTGCGCGTCGTCGACGGGCCGGCGCACCGCTCATGATGCCACTGCCCCTGTCGGTGGCGCTGGCGCATCTGCGCAGCCGCAAGCGCCAGACATTCGTCTCGATCATGGGCGTCACCCTCGGCGTGGGCGTCTTCGTGTCGATCAGCGGGATGATGCAGGGATTCCAGACCTATTTCCGCACCCAGATCATCGAATCCAATCCGCATATCGTCATGACCGACGAGATCCGCCGGCCGGCGCGCCAGCCGCTGCAACTGCTGTATCCCGAGGCGGCGGTGGATATCCGCCGGATCCAGCCGCGTGATCCGGTGCGCGGCATCACCGGCGCGGCTGGCATCCTGGAATCGCTGGCCACGATCCCGGGCGTGTCCGCGGCGCCGACGCTGCGCGGACAGATGATCCTGCGGCGCGCGGGGCGGGACTATGCCGTGACGGCGCTGGGCATCGATCCGGCGAAGGAAGGCCGGGTGACGTCACTGGCGCGCGACATGGTGGAGGGGCGGATCGAGGCGCTGGGCGCGCGCCCGGACGGTGTGGTGATCGGGGCAAGCCTTGCGCGCAAGATGGGTGCGGCGGTGGGCGATACGCTGGTGGCCGCGACCGTGGCGGGCGGCGAGACGGCGCTGCGGATCGTCGGACTGTTCCGGACGGGGCTGGAGCAGCAGGACAACGGCGTCGTGTATGTATCGCTGTCCAAGCAGCAGTCGATGCAGGCGCGCCCGCGCGTGATCAACGAGATCCGCATCCGTCTGGACGATATCAGCCGGACCATCCCGACGGCCGCGATGATCGAGGGACGCTTCGGGTTCAAGACGGCGCCGTGGGAGGAAACCTTCTCCCGCGTGCTGTCCGTCTTCGTCCTGCAGAACGCCATCATCTTCGTCTGCACGGCGTCGATCCTGCTGGTCGCCGGCTTTGGCATCTTCAACATCATCTCGACCGTGGTGATGGAGAAGGCGCGCGACATCGCGATCATGCGCTCGATCGGCGTCGCCGCCCGGACGATCGTCACGATCTTCGTCATCGAGGGCGCCGTGGTCGGGCTTGCCGGCACCGTCGCGGGATGGGGGCTGGGCCTGGGTTTCTCGGCGGTTCTGGAACGCGTGCCGGCGCCGGGCGGCGAGAATGGCGCGACGCTGATCGTGCGGCGGTCCTTCACCATCTACGCGACCGCCAGCGCCATCGCGCTCGCGGCTTCCCTGGGCGCGGCGTGGCTGCCCGCGCGCCGGTCCGCGCGCACCGATCCCTTGACCGTGATCCGCGGCGCGGCATGACGGCCGGGCTGCAGGCGGTCGGCCTGACCCGCATCCTGCCGGGTGCGGTGCCGGTGACGCTGGTCGCCGATATCGACCTGTCGTTCGAGGCCGGGACATTTTCGGTGATCACCGGTCCGTCCGGATCGGGCAAGTCCTCTCTGCTGTATCTCCTCGGCCTGCTCGATCCGCCAACCCGCGGCGAGGTGCTGGTGGAGGGCATGCCGACCGCCGCCCTGGACGGGGAGGCGCGCGCCGGTCTGCGCCTGGTGCGGTTCGGCTTCGTGTTCCAGTTCCATTTCCTGCTGCCGGAATTTTCGGTGCTGGACAATGTGATGCTGCCGATGCGCCAGCTTGGGCGGCTGGACGGGGCGGCGATGCGGGAACGGGCGTTGTCGCTGCTGGGAGCGCTCGACATGGCGGCGATGGCTGGGAAACGGCCCGATGCGCTGTCCGGGGGGCAGCGCCAGCGCACTGCGATCGCGCGGGCGCTGGCCAACGATCCGCAGTTCATCCTGGCCGATGAGCCGACCGGCGCGCTGGATACCCGCAATGGTTCGGCGGTGTTCGCGATCCTGCGCGGGTTGGCGAAGGAGGGGCGAACGGTCATTGCCGTCACGCATGACGAGGCGCTGGCAGCGACGGCCGACCGGCGGGTGCGGCTGGTCGATGGCCGGCTGGTCTCCGTCAGCGCGCGCTGAAGGCGGGCGCGGCGGGGCGGTATTGGCGAGCGGCGCTGTTGCCGCGTCGATCGGGGTCATTCTGTTCCCGTCCGGCATGGACGGACGGCGCGATCTCTTGCTCCCAGGGCGCGTGTTGAATAGAACGCGGTCAAACTGGTGTGTCCGTTCGGAGGAACTTCATGGCGACTCACGATTCTCATGGCACGTCCCATGCCCCGGGGGGGTCCGACACGGCCGATGCATTCCTGGCGGATCGCCAGCGCACCTGGAACGCAGTCACGAACGCGACCGTCTGGGCCGTCGTCCTGAGCGCCGTAATCCTGATCCTGATGGCCCTCTTCCTGCTGTAGCGCGGATCACCCGCCGCACCGGTTCGCGGGCGGATCCCTCCGGCCGGTGGCGGTTCGGCGGGAAACGGTCCAAAATCGAGCGAGGATGCAACGGCATTCCTGAGCCGCGCCTTCTACCTGCGTTCAGCAAAGGAGAAGAGCCATGGCTCAGGGCACCGGCGGGCAATCGCCGACCAGCATCGCACATCACCTGAAGGGGATCGATTTCCCTGCCAGCCGGCAGGACCTGGAGACGCATGCGCGCAAGAACGGCGCCGACGACGAGGTGCTGGAAACCATCCGCGCCATGCCAGCCGACCGGTTCGCGACCATGGCCGATGTCATGAAGGCGTATGGCCAGGAGCACTGATCGTGCGGCGGGGCAGGCGCGCCTGCCCCGTCGTCGGCGATCCACCCGCCGTCAGCGATAGATCATCACCTCGGGCGCCAGTCCCAGCGCGGACACGGTTGCCGGGTTGAGCTGGCCGTTTGGCTGCAGGCCGCGGCCTTGCTGGAAGCGCTCGATCGCGCCCTGCGTCCCCGGTCCCCAGATCCCGTCCGTCGCGCCCTGGTAAAAGCCCAAGGCCCGCAACCGGTCCTGCACCGCGCGGATGGAGCTGCGCTGCAGCGTCGAACTCGGGCGCATGGGCTGCTCATGTCTCTCGGCGTGCGTCATGTCGAGCAGCGACCGCGGGTCGATGCCGAGCGTCGCTGCCGTTGCCTGGTTCATTTGTCCGGTGACCTGCAACTGGTGCGTCTGCTGGAAGCGCTGGAGTGCCGCGGCGCTGTCGGCGCCCCAGACGCCGTCCACCGCGCCGGAATAGAGGCCGTTGTGGCGAAGGCGCTCCTGAACCCGCTGGACCGCCTGCGGCGGCAGGGGTTGGACGTAGGCCAGGCTGTCGGAAGGCTGCGCGAGGGCGGGGGTGATGAGCAGGCCGCAGACGAGTGCGGCCGACGACAGGATGAGATGCGGTTTCATGATGCGTTTCCTGCACGATCCTGTGCTGAAAACGGCAAAACCACTCGTCCGTTCGCTTGTCTCTTTCACATTCCGGATGCCCGGAACTGGCGCGGGCGCGCTGCGGGCAAAAAAAGGCGGCACCCGAGGGTGCCGCCAAGTTTAGGGAGGAAACGTCCAAGGCGCGGCGCCCGGAGGCGCCACCGCGACGGCATATCGGGCGCTTCGCGCGG
>JBFXDK010000123.1:13654-15727 GCA_050181195.1 Acetobacteraceae bacterium
ACTGGCGCGGGCGCGCTGCGGGCAAAAAAAGGCGGCACCCGAGGGTGCCGCCAAGTTTAGGGAGGAAACGTCCAAGGCGCGGCGCCCGGAGGCGCCACCGCGACGGCATATCGGGCGCTTCGCGCGGTATGCAAGTGCTGCTCGGGAGGCGGGCGACGATTGTGTGACGGCGTGCGGAAAGTCGCGGTCGAAAG
This sequence comes from Acetobacteraceae bacterium, assembly GCA_050181195.1. Taxonomy (GTDB): domain Bacteria; phylum Pseudomonadota; class Alphaproteobacteria; order Acetobacterales; family Acetobacteraceae; genus Rhodopila. The sequence continues at coordinate 13,849 of JBFXDK010000123.1, forward strand.
ATGTCATGGGCTTCTGGCAGGCCACACCGGGATTGTCCGCGGCGCGTGCAGGTGGCGCAAGGGAACGCGGCAGTCTGATTGCAAAATGTGCATTGACGGTTTGGGGCGATTGCGCCAATAAGAGGGCGTTCGTTCGGCTGCGGGCCGGCGAAGTCGCCAGGTTTAGTGAGGAAACACCCGAATGCGGCCTAAGCCGCCGGGCAGCGCTGCACCTAGGGTGCGGCGCTGCAATGGTATGGGTGACATCCCGCGATTCAGACCTCCACGATGTCGCTTGATTTGCCATTCAACAATCCGTCTGCCGACGGATCGCGGCATCCATCGCTCTACGCCAAAGCGTGGGACCTCTCACTTTTCGGTGAGGAAAGCCACTCTACACGCGCCGGTGTGCCGGTGCGGCGGAGTACGCGCCCGCCAGGATGCCGGCGCATCGGCAGCGGTGTCCCGTGGATGGATGGGAACCGTGTCGCCGCGGATCGATCCGTATTACCGCCGCTCTGGGGGCGGCGGGGTAACCAACCGGGCGGTCACTTGGGCGGCTGCTTCCTGCGCCGACCCGATGGGAGCGTGATCCATGGATTGCGCCGCAATCCCTGCGTCTTCGCAAGCGCGAGCGCGCGGCGGCGCAGGATCTCGGCTTCCAGCGGGTCGGAGTGCTGCAACAGCCGAGCCTTCTGCGCCAGGGCCTGGCTTTGCCAGAACAGGATCGCGCCTTCCTCGGCCTGGCTGATCGCCGTGTCCAGCAGTGCGCGTGCCTGCGCCGGATCGTCGGGCGAGAACAGTTCGGCGAGCAGGCACAAGGCGTAGGGCCGCAGCACGCCCGCCCCGGTCTGCGCGTAATCCTCGAGCCCGGTTTGAAGAAGTCGTCGCCCGGCGGTCAGGCTGCCCTGGCGGGCGGTTGCCCATCCCTGCAGGATTTCGCCCCAGGCGCCCCAATAGGCATATTCGTGCGCCTGGGCGAGGCGGATCATCTCCTCGGCCGTCTCATACGCCCCCGCCGCACTGCCTCGGAACTGGTCCAGGCAGGCATGGAACGCCAGGGCAAAGCAGCGGGAATGCGGATGATCCAGCGCCTGCGCCTGCGCGACCGCCGTCCGGCTCTGCTCCTCGGCCGCCGCCTCGTTTCCCAGGAACCATTCGACCCAGGCGAGATGGGCGTGCGCGAGGACGCCCGGATCCGATCCGTAGTCGAAGCGCTGCGGCGCATGTTTGGCGGGATCGTAGAGATCGAGCGTGCGCCGCAATACCGTTCGGGCCTCTGCGAAGCGTCCGAGATAGAGCAGGCAAAGCCCGTGCGGGCGATGCGCCTGGATGAGCAGATCGGGTTCGTTCAGCCTGGGCACCCGGTCCAGCAGTTCAAGCGTGATCTCGTGCGCGATGTTGATGCTGCCGCGCACCATGTGGAAGGTCTGCAGGCTGCGCAGGGCGCGGAACAGGCGCTTCTGGTCGCCCACCGCCTCGCACAACGCACGGGCGCGGGCGATGGCATCGTCGATACCCGCCGCGGCATTGCCGTGCGCCACCAGGATCTGTGACGCCAGCGCGATCCGCACGTCGATTTCACGGTCCATCTTCTGTGGCGTGTCGGGCAGTCCTTCCAGCAGTTTCGCCGCCGTCTGGTAATGGCGCAGCGCTTCGACATTGGCGGAAAGCCGGTTGGCCTGCTGCGCGGCCTCACAGTAGCACGTCACGGCCTGGTCGATCCTGCCCGCCGCGGCGAGGTGGCGGCCGAGGATTTCCGGGCGGCTGTCGGGTGTATTCGCGAACGTCGTGCGCAGTTGTTCGGCGATGTGCAGGTGGTATTCCTGCCGCCGGCGGCGCAGCAGGGATTCGTACGCGGCTTCCTGGATCAGGGCGTGGCGGAACGAGTAGCTGTTCA
>JBFXDK010000124.1:0-15517 GCA_050181195.1 Acetobacteraceae bacterium
AGCACCGGGTCGGGGCGCGGGCGGCGCGCGGCCGAGGGGAACGGATCCAGCCCCGTCGTCACCGCGTCATAGACGCTGGCGACCCGCCCCTCGGGCGCCAGCGCGCGCAGGAAGGCGTCGCGGCTCAGCCGGCCGTGGTGGCGGCGGATCAGGTCGGGGTCCAGACCGGTCAGCGCCGCCACGTGCTGCGCGATGCGCGCGACCGCCTGCGGGTCGCCGGGGCCGCGGATCAGGTCCAGCAGGTAGTCGCTGGCGGCATAGGCCTCGGCGTCCGCCAGCGCGTCGCGGCTGACATCGGCCCGGAAGCCGCGGGCCGCCGCCACCATGGACGGCAGCCGCCCGGCCGCCGACATCGGGTCCAGCGCCGCCGCCCGCTCGTTCAGGTCCAGCGCGGGCGAGACCAGCACCATCCCCCACACGCCGATCCCCTGCTCGGATTGCAGCGCGCGCACCAGGCGAGGGCCGCGGAACCCGCCATAGCTTTCGCCGGCAATGTATTTGGGGGAGGTGATGCGCCCGGTCTGCTGCAGCCAGCGGCGGATGAACGCGCCAAGGGACTGGATGTCGCCTTCCACCGACCAGAAGCGCTTGCGTACGTCTTCGCTGCCGCCGACCGCGCGCGAATAGCCGGTGCCGACGGGGTCGATGAACACCAGGTCGGTGAAGTCCAGCCAGGTGTCGGGGTTGGGGATCACGCGCGGGTCGGCCGAGGGGCGGATGGCGCCGTCCCCGATCGGGAGGCGCCACGGGCCGAGCGCGCCCAGGTGGAGCCAGGCCGAGGAGGCGCCGGGGCCGCCGTTCACCACGAAGGTGACGGGGCGTTGGGCCGGGGCGTCGGCGTCCAGGCGGTAGGCGACATAGGCGATGTCCGCCTGCGGCGCGCCCTGCAGGTTGAACAGGCGGATGCTGCCGGCGGTGGCAGTGAAGGCCAGCGCGCGGTCCCGCAGGTCCAGCGTGTGGTGCGTGGTGGAATCGGCCGGCAGCGCGTGCGTAGGCTGGGATGCGGGCGCGGCCTTTGCGTCCGGCCTGGCCTCGGGGGCCGCGGCGTCCTGGGCCAGCGCGGGGACGGCGCCCGCCCACAGCATCAGCCAGGCAAGCGCGATGGCAGCGGGACGAGGCACGGTCATGGCGGTTCACCCAGGTCGGTTGAAAACGCGGCGCAGTATCCCGCCCCCTGGGGTGGATGCCGCCGGCTTCTGCCGGATATGGTCGGCGCTTGCCCAAGGGGGAGAGTGATGCCGGCGACCACCGACCTGTTGATCGTGCCTGACGACGACGACCTGCGGCCAGAGGTGGTGGTCCGGCGGTGACGGCGCCTGATCGCGCGCCCGTCGTGCGCGCGCCCCGGACGAACTGGGTGCTGTTCTGGATGTGCGTCCTGGTGGCGATCAACCAGATGGGCTTTGGCGGCGTCGTGCCGGCCTTGCCGCTGTATGCGCAGTCGTTCGGCGTGTCGGTTTCGGCCATCGGGATGGCTGTGGCGGTGTACGGGCTGGCGCGGTTCGCGGGCGCCATGCCGTCGGCCTGGCTGTCGGATGCTTTCGGCCGACGCTGGGCGCTGGTGCTGGGCGGGCTGGTGACCGCGGCGGGCAATCTGTGGTGCGCGGCGGCGTCGACCTACCCGGAATTCATCCTGGCGCGCTTCGTCGCCGGCGCCGGGGCGGGGCTGATCGTCACCACCGGGCAGATCGTGCTGGCCGACATCACCACGCCGGCGCGGCGCGGGCGGGTGGTGTCGATCTACCAGGGCGTGTTCATCTTCGCCGCCGGCGTCGGGCCGTTCCCGGGCGGGCTGCTGTCGGAGCATTACGGCCTGACCGCGCCGTTCCTCGCCTATGCCGTCGCCGGCGTGGGGGCCGGCGCCGTGGCGGCGTTCGCGGTGGGCGAGACTCGCGATATCGGCCAGGGCGCCGCCCGCCGGGGCGGCGGCAGTGGCGGCGTATCGATGCTGGTGCAGATGCGGCGGCTCGCGGGGCAGATCGGCTTCGTGCTGGCCTGCATGGTGTCGCTGGCCAATGCCGCGGCGCGGACCGGCGGGCTGTTCAGCGTGGTGCCGCTGCTGGGCAGCCTGCGGCTGGGCCTGTCGGTGACGGCGATCGGCTTCGCGATGGCGGTGGGCACGGTCGTGGGGCTGCTGGCGGCCTATCCCGGCGGGATGCTGGTGGATTATTTCGGCCGCAAGGCGGTGATCTGGCCGGCCACCGTGATTTCCGGCGCGTCGATGCTGCTGTTCTGCTTCGCTCCGTCCTATGCGTGGTTCATGGCGGCCAGCATCGCCTGGGGCATCGCGAGTTCCATCGGCGGCGCGGCCCCGTCCGTCTACGCCGCCGACAGCGCCCCGCCCGGGATGAATGCCACGACCATGAGCGTGTTCCGCATGACCGGCGACATCGGCTATGTCGCCGGGCCGCTGGGCCTGGGCCTGATCTCCGACGGGTTCGGGCCGACAGCGGCGCTGATCACCGCCGCCGGCCTGCTGGTGACCGCGGGCGTGCTGTTCGCCGCCCTGGCGCCCGAGACCTATCGCGCGCGGGGGCAGCCCTCATGACCGCGAAGGGGCGGGGAGGAGAAGCCTGACCATGCCCGAGCCGATGCCGTCCCCACCGGTGCCGAGCCCATCCCGCCGCCCGCCGGCTGCCGCCTCGCGCGCCACGCTGGTCCCCTGGGCGCGGATTGCCGCGCGCCGCCATGGATCGACGCCGACGCTGTGGCTGTTCACCGACTCCCGCCGCCTGCCCGATCCACGTCCGGCGGCGTTGAGATTGCCGCCGCGCATGGCAGGGATCGTGTTCCGTCACGACGACCACCCGGACCGCGCCGCGATCGGTCGCGACCTCGCGCGCATTTGTCGCGTCCGGCATCTGGCGCTGGTGGTGGCGGGCGATGTGCGGCTGGCGGTGCGGCTGGGCGCCGGCGTGCACCTGCGCGGCGGGCGCTGGCCCGGTCCCCTGCGCCGCCGCCGGGGGGTGATCACCAGTTCGGCGCACAGCCGGCCCGATATCCTGCGCGCCGAGCGGAACGGGGCGGTGTTGGCGTTTCTCTCGCCCGTGTTCTCCACCCGCAGCCATCCCGGCGATCCCACGCTGGGCGCGGTGCGCTGGACCGCGGTGGCGCGTGCCGCCCCGATCGCCGTCGGCGCGCTGGGTGGGATCAGCGGGCGAACCGTCCGTCGCCTGCCGCGCTGCCGGATCGTCGGCGCGATCGACAGCCTTGCCTGAGTATGTTCACCCGTTCGGCGCAGCGCCGCCGGTGCAAAGCCGCATGCGTGGCCCAGGCCACGCATGCCTGCCTGGCGGCTTTACCGCCCGTGGAAGACGGGCTTGCGCTTTTCCATAAAGGAACGCGTGGCTTCCTTGAAGTCCTCGCTGTTCTCGGCCTCGCGCTGCATCGCGTCCATCCGCGCCTCGTCGCGCTGCGCCTCTTCCAGCCCCAACTGGTTGATAAAGAACTTGGACGCCCGGATCGACAGCGGTGCATTCGCCGCCAGCGTTTCCGCGTAGGCGATCGTCGTCTCCTCCAGTTCCTCGGCGTCCACCACGCGGTTGATCAGCCCGACCCGCAGCGCCTCATCCGCCTTCAGCCGGCGCGCCGAGAACATGATGTCCTTCGCCACGCTCGGCCCCACCAGATCGACCAGCTGCTTCAGTCCCTCGGGCGCATAGGCAATTCCGCGAAGCGCCGCGGGCACGCTGAACTGCGAATCCGACGACGCGAAGCGCAGATCAGCGTTCAGCGCCATGCCGAGCCCGCCGCCCAGGCAGTAGCCATAGATCATGGCGATGAACGGCTTTTCCAGATCCAGCATGGTCCGGCGCAGCTTCGCCGGCAGCTCTCGCGCCCGGCGTGCGCTTTCGGCATCGGCGCGCGTCGTCTCGAAGCTCTTGATGTCGCCGCCGGAGATGAACGCCTTCCGCCCGGCCCCGCGCATGATCACCACCTTGATGTCGGGATCGGCCGCATACGCCTCGATCACGGCCAGGGCGTCGCCGTACATGCTGGGGGACAGCGCGTTCAGCTTGGTGGGGTTGTCCCAGATCAACCAGCCGATCTTGCCGGTGATCTGCGCGCCCACCAGCCCGGATGTGAGTTCTATCGCCATGGTGCCTTATCCTGCCGCATTGATGCGCAACGCGTCCCATGCGCCTTGCGCGGCGTCAACCGCGCGGCGCAAACGGTCGCACCGCGCCCAGCAATCGTTCGGTTGGCGCCAGCCGAGGACCATCCCCCGTATCCACGGGCGGCACCACGGTCACGTTCCACGTGGGCAGCGTCCGCATCGAAGCCTGCGCCACCGGATGTTCAAACAGCGGCTGGTTCAGCGACGGTGCCACGATGACGGGTGTGCGCCGCCCGATCGCCTCGGCTGCCACCGACAACGCCAGCGTATCAGCGATGCCCTGCGCCAGCTTGTTCAGTGAATTGAAGCTGCATGGCGCGAACAGCACCACGCCCAGGGGCGGGCGCGGGCGGATCGCCAGGTCGAAATAGGATTCTACCACCTGCGCGCCCGCCACGTCCGCCAGTTCGCGGAAAGATACGGTGCGCGCCGCGTGCTCGGTTGGGATGGCGATGACGCTGGAAAACCCCAGCCCCACCAGCCCGCGCAGAATCTCCGGGCAGCGCGCGGCCGTGGTGGTGCCGCTGAGCAGCAGATACGCGACGTCGAATCGGTCTGGCATTGTGGGCATGGGACCTGTCCTGGGGTTGGGGATCAGCGGCCCTTGAACCCGGCCTTCCGCTTTTCCTTGAACGCGGCGACGCCTTCGCGATGGTCCTCGGTCTGGCCCAGCTGCGGCTGGACGAAGTTCTCGATGTCGAGGAATTCCTCGTAGCTGCCGTTCGCCATGTTGAACATCTTCTTCGCCATGCCGAAGGCGAAGGTCGGGCCGGCGGCCAGGTCCGCGGCCAGCGCCTCGGCGCGCGGCATCAGCTCCGCGTCCGGCACCACCTCGTTCACCAGGCCCAGCGCCAGGGCTTCCGGCGCTTCCACGAAGCGGCCGGTGAACACCAGTTCCTTCGCTTTGGCCATGCCGATCCGTTTCGTCAGGAACCAGATGGCGCCGCCGTCCGGGGCGAGGCCGATGCGGCGGAAAATTTGCGAGAACCGCGCGGTTTCCGAGGCGATGACCAGGTCGCAGCCCATCGCGATGCTCCAGCCGATGCCCACGGTCGGGCCGCGCACCGCGGCGATGACGGGTTTCTCGATCGCATGCAGCGCGCGCATGTAGGTGTGGCTGCCGCGCTGCAATCTCTCCCGCTCCGACCGCAGGTCCTGCCGCTGCATGCCGCCCACATCCGCGCCGGTGCAGAATGCCCGGCCTTCCCCGGTGACGATGATCGCGCGGACGGCGTCGTTGAAGCGCAGGGCCGAGAAATACTCGTTCAGCTGCTGGCGCATTTCCCAGCTCAGCGCGTTCAGCTTCTCCGGCCGGTTCAGCACCACCTTGGCGACCGGGCCTTCGATGCGGAGCTCGACGGGCATCGCTTGGTTCCCCCCTTGTTGCGACGAATATCCAAGCGGGTTGGAGCGGTGGCGGCAAGGCCCGTTGCCGGCCGGCCATGACGCCCGCACAGTAGGCGCGCCGAACAACGAAGCGGGAGGCGAGGAATGACGTTGCTGCACCATGTCATCAAGGGCCAGGGCGAGCCGCCGATCGTGTTCGTGCATGGCTTCGCCTGCTCGCACCGGGACTGGGACGCGCAGGTTGCGCATCTGTCGCCGCGCCACCGCACGGTGGCGGTGGACCTCCGCGGGCACGGGTCCAGCGCGGGGACCGCGGCGGACTGCTCGATCGAGCGCTATGGCGCCGACATTGCCGAACTGCTGCGCGCGCTGGCATTGCCGCCTTCGGTGCTGGTGGGGCACAGCCTGGGCTGCCGCGTGGTGATCGAGGCCGCGTTGCAGGCGCCGTCCCACACGGCTGGGCTGGTGCTGGTGGATGGCAGCCAGTTCTCCCCATCCATGCCGGCGATGCTGGCCGAGCAGTTCGCAAAGGAGGACGGCTATCGGACACTGACGGGGGCTTTGTTCGCGTCCATGTTCACGGAGCGCAGCGAGAAGGATGTCGTGGCATCCGTCGTCGACCGTGCCCGGCGGCTGCCGCGGGAGGTGGGGGAGAAGATGCTGCCCGACCTAGCGCGGTACGACGTGCATCGGCTGGCCGGGTCACTGGGGTGCCTGCGCGTGCCTGTCATGGCGATCCAGGCGACGTACACGAATGAACGGCGGGAACGCGCAAGCCTGCGCGCCGGGCAGTCCACGCCGTACCTGGACCTTTTGCGCGCGAATGTGCCGGGGGTGCGGGTGGAGATTGTTCCGGATTGCGGGCATTTCCCGCAGTTGGATCAAAGCGCGCGGACCAACGCGTTCATTGAGAAGTTTGCTGGAGCGTTGTGATCCGCGCTGCTCATTTATCGACGGGTTCGGCGCGTTGGTCCGGACTGGCGTCCTGAGCCGCATGCGCTGAACCCAATCGGGTGGACCGCACAGGATCGGTGATCGCAGGCGGGGCAATTCCAATCAGAAAGCCGGAAACCGGAGAGCCGCGTGCATGAGAACCGCACGTAAGGTTCAAAGGTCAGGAAGGCCCGAAGACTTTCCCGGTCTCTACCGGTGAGGCACTGGCCGTGCGTCAGCGTCAACAGCCCTTCATATGACGATCGGTCTGGATGAAAAGAAAGACGACCGGAGCAATCCAGCCGTCTTCAAGGTGGTTCAAACGGAACACTGCTCCCACAGACAGGAAGCACACTTATAGTATCTTATGCAACAGGACAGTCAACCCTTTGCTCCCTCCCGTTCGGCATCGCAGCGTCTGAAAACCCGGGCTATCGTTCCCGAGGACATTGATTGCAGGGTGGCATCGCTTGTGACGTGCCGACCTGATCCACTATGATGGCGCTAGAAGACGCATCAACCGAAACTTTTGAAACTGCATCGGCAAAGTCGTAGATGGCGGGCCTTCGCCTGCAACGATGGGGGCATAGAAGGGTCGAGGCAAGCGTGTGCTGGTATGATCTAATGTTAACCCTTGAGGTCGTAACGAATAAGTATCGGAATGAGAGCCGTCGCTGTGTCAGTACTTGGAATGGATGACGCAACCAGTCCGGGGACGGCAGTGATTGACGGCTGGAGGCAATTGATCAGCGAATGTGTCGGAATAATGCAGCGACAGACGTCGGACCGTTGGAAAAGCAGGCGGGGGAAGGATCGCTGCTTCCCCCGCCTGAAGTCTCTTTCAGGAGCGACTCACCGTAGGCAGAGAATGTGGTCGCACGACGGTTGTCGCACGATACGATCTGCCGAACGGCAAAATGCTGTTAGCACACCGGTAAATATAGCCGGTCGACGTGAGTTTGGAGGCCCTGCAGCATCCACCGGCTCGTTTCTTGTCGTGGAATGGCAATCAATCGCGAGGGGACATGGCCGTGACCGATTCCGCGGCACACGCTCATTCGCAACGCTCTCGTCACACCTATGACACCATCAGTCACGCTGCATGGCGCATAGCCAGCCGGAACGCCTGATCGAATCAGGGCAGTTCTGCGCATACGACCTTGTGCCTACGCCACGGACAGTTCCGCGATCGCGATCCCGCTTTCGCCGGCCACGGCGTACAGCAGGAAGATCCTGCCATTCTCTTCGAAGATGGCTGGATCGCGAAGCTGGTTCACCTCCCCATAGGCCGTGCTGCGGATCGACGGCACGGCTGGGGCATTGGCGCCCTCCCAGGACCGCTCCGGCCGCAGCACCAGCGTGGACGCCCCGTCCTTCCACGCCGTCCAGTCCGGGGAAAGGTCGATCCGGCTGACCAGGATGCTCTCCGGCGCGTCGCCGACCTGTGTCCAGAACACAAGCAACTCACGGCCCTGCTTCAGCAGCGCGGCGTGGCGCATGTTGGGGTTGAACAGGATGGGACCTGCTTCGAACTTTCCAAACCCATCGCGGGACCGGTAGATCTGTCCGGGCATGGCAAGCCCGTAGACCATCTCGTCATGCCGAAAGACCCGCAGATAGGATCGGTCGACCAGGACCTCGGGTTGCGCCTGGAACGACAGACCGTCATGAGATGTGGCGACCCGTGTCACCTGTGTCCCCACCGCCTCCAGCCCATGGAAATACATGACGATCCGGCGGGCATCCGTGTCAACATGCACGTCGGGTGAGGCGATGTGCGGCGTCGTGATCTCCGACAGAACGTCATGGGATATCGCGGTGCCGCGTTGGCGGTATCGCGCCTCGAAATGGGCGCGTTCCTGTGCGGTGGGCACCGGCGCCTGCGTCAGAAAACAGGACTGCGCCAGATGCAGGCTGCCGGGCGGATGGATGTGCCATGGTCCCGCCAGGTCGTCTGCGTAGGCCAGGCGGATATAGCTGCCCTTGTGGTCGGCGAAGTATAGATAGTACGTGCCCAGCCGGTTCTCGATCCAGTCGGGCACGCGGATCAGCGACGGTCCTTGGATGTTCACCCCGATGCTGGGGTGCAGGTCCGGGGCGATGATCGGCCGGTCGACCAGCCGGGAAGCGTGAATTGGCATGCGGCACCGTTTCCTGCGTCAGGGGGCGTCGCGCCACAGTTTCGGCCGGTTGCGCACCGCGTCCAGCAGGGACCAGTCGCCCTGCTCCACCTCATGTCCCATGGGGAAGGGCGGACGCGGCTCATGACCAACCGAGCGCAGCACGCGGTCGTCGCGATAGTAGCATTGCAGCACCGCCCGCGACAGGGCCGCGGCGCGCGCGCCACCCTGCTCATGAAAGCTCATGATCACCGCTTCCCGCCGGTCCGAGTCCAGATCGGCGAGGGAGCCGCCGGCAAGCGCCCTTATTTCGTGCACGGCTGCCCGCACGTCCTGAAAGTCGCGGCCCAGGGATGCCAGGATGTCGGCGAAGATCGTGGGATCGTCGGCGCCTGGCACGTCGAATTCCGCGGCGGGTGGGATCATTGCTCCGGCCGCCGAGCGCAGGTCCGCGATGTCGTCCGCGGTGAGGGAAGGCGCGTCGGTATCGGGCTTGGTCTGCATGGCCGCCTCAATCGAACAGGGTGGCAAGGCGCTGCTTCATCTGGTCGGCGATATACAGCGCCAGCGCCTGGATTGTGGATGTCGGGTTCACGCCGCCGGACGTCACCCAGATGCTGCCATCGACGATGAACAGGTTCCTGACGTCGTGGCAGCGGCCCCAGGCGTTCACCACCGATCGCTCCGGATCGTTGCCCATGCGCGCGGTGCCCAGCAGATGGCCGGGACTGTTGAGCGCGGTGCGCGAGGTCCAGATGCGCGTGGCGCCGGCTTCGGTCAGGATGTCTGTCGCCCGCGCGATGCCATGCTCCATCATCCGGCGCGTGTTCTCGCTGATAGCGTAGTCTATCCTGGGCGCCGGGATGCCGTGGCTGTCCGTCAGCACGGGGTCCAGCGTCACCCGGTTGTGCTCCTCCGGCAGGTCCTCACAGGCGATGCCGATCTGCAGCCGGTGGTCCAGCAATTCGCGATAGACGCGGTGATGATCCCGGCCCCACGGCAGACGGCCGGCAGCGGCGCTCTGCACCGCTTCGTTCACCGGGCCGGTGCCGCGGCTGAACTGCAGCGTGTAGCCGCGGACGAAGCCGCGCGCGGGATCCGTCTCGTAGAACTCCTTGCTCCACATTGTCGTCATCGGCGCTCGGCCGCCATCAACCTTGTCCTCGACATAGCCGAAGACCTGCGGCCAGGGATGCAGCATCAGGTTCTTGCCAACTAGGCCGCTGGAATTCGCGAGGCCGTTCGGGAAGCGGCCCGAAGCCGAGTTCAGCAGCAGGCGCGGCGTGCCGATGCCGTTGCAGGCCAGGATCACCACTTCCGCTGGCTGGAACTGCTCCTTGCCGTCCGGATCATAGTAGATGACGCCTGCGGCCATGCCATGTTCGTTGGTGGTGATCTCCCGCACCCGGCAGCGCGTGCGCAGTTCGACGCCAGCGCGGATCGCCAGCGGCCAATAGGTGATATCGGTGCTGGCCTTCGCGCCCTGGGCGCAGCCCGGGGTGCAGTGGCCGAGGTTGATGCAGCGGGCGCGGCCTTCGTACTCGGTGGTGGCGACCGAGACGTCGGACGGCCACCAGTGCCAGCCCAGCCGGTTCATCGCCTGGGCATAGCGCGTGCCGGTCCTGCCCAGCGGAACCGGCGGCATGGTTGGTTGGCGCGGCGGGACGCCCGGATCACCGGCGAGGCCCGAAACGCCCATCATGCGGTCGTTCTCCGCGAAAAACGGCTCCAGCGTCCAGTAGTCGATCGGCCAGTCATCCGCCACGCCGTCCAGCGACTTCACTCTGAAATCGGACGGGTGCATGCGCGGGAAATGTGCGGTGTACATGATGGTGCTGCCGCCCACCCCGTTGAAGTTCGCTACCTTCATCGGCGAGTTGTCGTCATTAACCGGGTAGTCGGTGGGGCGTGCCCGCCGGGTCGGGTGCATGTCGAAGTCGCTGTAGCGGCGCGCTTCCCAATCTCGCCCATTGCTGGGAAAGTCGGTGTTGCGGATCCAATCGCCCTGTTCCAGGCAAAGGATGCGCATCCTGGTATCCGCGAGGCTCCAGGCAAACGCCGCGCCGGACGCGCCGGATCCGATGATCAGCACGTCCACCTTCTCGTTCATACGCCGTTCCTCCATCCCCGCCTCTGCGGTTCGGGCCGTCCTTGGCGATGTCATACCGTTGACCAGCCGTCTTCGTCGATACCGGTGGCGTGGCTGTCATGCCGTGGCGGCTGGTGCTGTTGCGATTTCCCGTATGTCAAGAATTTGGCTGCATTGCAGCAGACCGGTGTGGTGAACGCGCGTCCGGCCGCCATTTTTGCTGGCGGGCATGTTCATGTGTCAGCACACGGAGCAGTTGTCGTAGTAATTATCAAAGCGCAAGACAAGGGCTGAAGTCTTTCTGTACAGTACGAGCGGCTGGCGAGACATTGATATAGAGGCGCAGTTCGGCTCCGTGGCGGCGGCGCGGCCTCGACGCGGCGAGATATTCCGCACTTTCCTGGCCGAGCGGGGAGGGAAGCGGGGGTGGGGTGGGGGCAATGCCGGGTTCCATTAATTCCTGGCAATCTCCTGTTCTCCTCTCGGCATTTTTGCCGAGTATGTCGTATTATGTCTGCCCGCGGCCGGGGCCGGAACCTGCCAGCGTGATGACGGCATTCTTGATATTCACGAAAATTTGTGGACACTGTCCTAGCTCACCGTTTAGTGTTGCGCATTACCAATAGGTAGTACTGAACACCTGGTATTTCTGTGTCATCTTAAATAACAAAGATATCATATAGCAACTAAAATGGGTAGGTGTCTGAGCGATGGCGGATCGAGCCAGGAGTCAGCGGATCGTCTTTCTTGCTTGTCCCTACGGGGAAATCGGCGGCGGAATGGGAAGCATCATGGCCTACGTGGCCAATATGGGCGTGGACACGTCCGGCGACTTCCGCTTGTTGCGGCTGGAGACCCGTGGTGGCGGGCGGCTGATCTTCTCGCCGTTCTTCCTGGCGCTGGCGCTCGCGCGGATTGTCATCGAAACGTTACGTGGCCGGCTTGCCCTGGTGCATGTCAACCTTGCCGACGGGGGCAGCGTTTATCGCAAGGCAGCGATCGTCATCATGAGCAGGGCCGTGGGCACGCCGGTGCTGCTGCACATCCATGCCGGGCGCATCGTCCCATTCTACAATTCCCGCGGCCGGTTTGGAAAATGGCTGATCCACACCATGGTGCATTCCGCCAATCACTCCATGGTTCTTGGCCGGCTCTGGCAGGACTGGCTCGTCTACACGTTCCGCGTCCCCCGTGCGTCGGTCAGCATTGTGCCGAACGGCGTGCCCGCCACCACGGCGCGTCATGCCCGCCGTGGTGACAACCGTGGCTTTCACCTGGTCTTCGTCGGCAATCTCCTGCGCGACAAGGGCGTCTCGGACCTGTTGGAGGCGATGGCGCAACCGGCGCTCCGCGATGCCAATGTCACCCTGACCTTGGCCGGCGGCGGGGAGATTGCGTATTTCCGCGACATGGCGGAACGCCTCGGCCTGTCGTCGCGGGTATTCTTCACCGGCTGGATCGACCAGACCTCGGTGCGGGAAACGCTGGTGCAGGCCGACGCGTTGGTGCTGCCATCCTACAACGAGGGATTGCCGCTGGTGGTGATCGAGGCGCTCGCCAGTCGCGTGCCGGCGATCTGCACGCCGGTCGGCGCCGTCCCCGAAATGCTCGAAGACGGCCGGACGGCGCTGTTCATCAGGCCACACGACCCGGACCATCTCGCGGCCACCGTTGTCCGGCTAATGAATGACCCGGAGCTGAACGATCGTCTCACAGAGGAGGGATACGCGTTGTATCGACGTCAGTTCACGATGCAGGCTTTCATGGATCGGCTCAGCCAGGCCTACGCGATGCTTGCGCCGCCAAGCCATCCAAGGGCAATGGCTATGCCCCGCCGTCGCGCGACGTCCCGCCCGTCATGACCGGCCCCGCATCCGTGCTTGGACGCGTCCGCACCCGCTGCTCGCGCGAGGAATGGAACCTGGGCGTCGTGCCCCAGCGCGCCGAGGACATCGTGCGCCATGGCATCACCACGACGGTCCGCTGGCTGCCGGCGCCGGGACCCTGGCACATGTTCGCCGACCCCGCCTGCTGCGTCCTGCCGGACGGCACGCGCGTGGTGATGGCCGAATACCTGCATCAGTGGAACGGGCGGGGCGAGGTCTGGAAGGCCGAGGTGCCGCCCGGTCAGGCGCTGGACCAAGCGCAACTGCGTCCCTGGATCCGCGCGGGGTGCCATCTGTCCTACCCGTTCCCGGTGCGCGACGAGGTGGGGCGGCTGTGCCTGCTGACCGAAAGCTGGGAGGCGTCGGCGCTGCATCTGTGGCGTGAGGAGGGCGGCACCCTGCGCCTTGTGGGGCCGATCCTGGACCGCCCGGTCGTCGACGCCACGCCCTGGCACGACGGGACGCGGTGGTGGCTGTTCTGCACCCTGCACGGCGACGGCGCGAACGAGCGTCTGCATCTCTTCCACAGCGACCGCCTGGCTGGCCCCTGGATCCCGCATCCCGGCAATCCCGTAAAGATCGACGCCGGGTCCGCGCGTCCCGCCGGCCCGCTGTTCCATGTCGACGGGCGGCTGGTCCGCCCGTCCCAGGACTGCTCGCGCACCTATGGCGGTGCGGTGGTCCTGAACGCGGTGACACGGCTCGATCCCGATGGCTTTGAGGAAACGCCAATCCGCCGGCTGGAGCCGCAGCCCGAATACCCGCATGGATTGCATACGCTTTGTCCCGCCGGCGACGTGACAATCATCGACGGCAAGCGCTGGGCATTCCAGCCCCTGGACTTGCCGCGCAAATTCGCCGCGGTCGCTTCCAACCGGTTGCGTCCGCTGCGGCGGGCGGTGCTGCCGGACCAGCTCACGTTCCCCCCGGCCGGACGCTCGGCGCCGAGCGCGGGAAGTGGTGCCGAGGTGAACGGGCAGGTTCAGCAGCCGCTGGCATCAACGGCGTAGTGCCAGCGCGTACGCGCGCGACCGCTTGGGCCTGTCCGTCCGACTGACAGGGTGACCCGGGCGCGCTAGCATGATCCGGCACAGGAGGACACGCCGCCATGCAAGCGCAAGCGCCGCTCGAATTCGGATGGTTCCTGCCGACCTCCGGCGATACGACCTGCTACGGCGACCGCAGCCGGTTCATACAGCCGTCGAGTGACTTGTTCGATCGGGTAATCCTGGCGGCCGAGGGGGCGGGCTTCGAATATTTCCTGGTCCCCGTTGCCACCACATGCTGGGAGGCCTGGATCGCCAGCGCGATGGCCGTCGCCAAGACCCGGCGCATCAAGGCGCTGGTCGCCGCTCGTCCGGGCTATATAAGCCCGGTGCAACTGGCCAAGATGGGCGCGACGTTCGACCAGCTGTCGGGCGGACGCCTGTCGGTGAACCTGATCGCCGGGCAGAGCGACATCGAGGCGGAGTCCGAGGGCATTCTGCTTCCCAAGCAAGACCGCTACGCGCTGATGGATGAGGACGTGTCCATCATGAAGGCGCTGTGGACCGCCAGGGGGCCGGTGGATTTTGATGGCCGGTTCCACCGGCTGAAGGGCGCGCGCATCACGCCGCAGCCGCTGCAACGTCCCTATCCGCGGTTCTACCTGGGCGGCGGATCGGCCGAGGCGTGGGAGGTCTCGGCCAGGCACGCGGATATTCATCTGTTTTGGGGTGACACCGTCGAACGGATCGCGGCGAACATCGTAACGATCCACCGGATGGCGGAACGTCATGGACGGGCGAACCAGCTGGGGTTCGGGATGCGGCTGCAGATCCTGTGCCGGGAAACGGAAGCCGAAGCCTGGGACGCGGCGCACGAATTGGTGCGTGACGTGACCGAGTCGCAGACGCGCTACATTCGTACGCACTATGCCAGCTCCGCGGCCAATCGCCGCGTGCAGCAGCTGGCGCGGGAACATGGCGAGCTGATCGCTCCGCATTTGTGGACAGGGGTCACGCGGGTGCGGCCCGGCGCGGGAATCGTCGTGGTCGGCAACCCCCAGCAATGCGCGGCCACGCTGCAGCAGTTTATCGACCTTGGCTGCACGTCGTTTTGCCTGTCGGGCTACCTGCATGACGAGGAGGCGACGCGCTTCGCCCGCTGGGTGCGTCCGCTGCTGATGGAGCGCAACCCAGGCCGCATGCTAGCGGCCTGACAGCGCACCGCTGTCGCACACCCCCCGGGACGGCGCCGCGCCCTGCCGCGTGGGACGCCGCGACAAGGCGCGGGACCGGCGCGGGAATTGCGGTGGTCTAACCGTCGGCGAAATACTAATCGCGGCCGGCGTCATGGAAACTTAACTCCCCAAGTCCCGAGTCCTGCATTTATTCCAAGCTCCCAAAAGCACGGGGGCAAGTATGCGCCGCGTCGTCGTAACCGGAATGGGCCTGGTCTGTCCGCTGGGATTGGGTGTGGATCACGTCTGGCATCGCTTGATCAGTGGCGAGTCGGGCATCACCGCTGTCAACACCTTCAACAATCATAACCTGCCGTCCCGCATCGCGGGGCAGGTGCCGCAGGGAAGCTGGCAGGAGCATTGCTTCGACTTTCAGGAATGGTCCGCGGAAGAACTGGGGCAGGATACGCCTCGTTTTATCCAGCTGGCGCTGGTCGCTGTCGCGCAGGCCGTCGCCGCTGCGAACTGGCGGCCGAATTGCGAGGAGGACCGCGCCATGACCGGGATTTGCATCGGATCCGGATGCGGCGGGCTGGGGACATTGCATGAGGCCGCAATCCTATCTCAGGAAGGCACCGGCCGGCACCCGCGAATGTCGCTGCTGCAAAGCGCGATGATCCATCAGGTCGCCTCGGACATCGCTGCGCGGTTCGGCTTCACCGGCCCCAGGCGCGTGTTGTCCACGGCGTGCGCGTCCGGCGTGCATGCCATCGGTGACGCGGTGCGCATGATCATGATGGGCGATGCCGATGTCATGATCGCCGGCGGCACCGAGGCCGCGGTCTGCGAGCTCGGCATGGCCGG
>JBFXDK010000125.1:0-4951 GCA_050181195.1 Acetobacteraceae bacterium
GCTATATGAATGCCGTTTCCGACAACGCATCGCGCCTGTCCGCGGCGATGCGGAGAAATATGTTCCTCCTGACCTGCTGCCAGGCCATCGGGCAGGCAGGCAACATCATCATGCTGAGCGCCACGGCGCTGTCGGTCATCACCTTCTATCCGCACCGGGAACTGGCCACGCTGCCGGCGACGCTGCAGCATTTGGGCGTGATGCTGGCGGTGTTCCCGGCCGCCGCGCTGATGATGCGCATGGGGCGCGGCTTCGGCTTCCGCGTGGGGTCCGTGTTCGGCATGGCGGGCGCCGCCTGCTGCGGCACGGGGCTGTATCTGGCGATGTTTCCGCTGATGTGCCTGGGCGGGCTGCTGCTGGGCTATGCGGTCGCCAGCCTGCAGATGTACCGCTTCGCGGCGGTGGAGCTTGTGCCGTCCAACTATCGCGCGCGGGCGATTTCCTGGGTCACCGCGGGCGGCGTGGTCGCGGGCATGATCGGCACCACCGTCACGCGGGCGACATTCGACGTGATGATGCCGCTGTACCTGGGCACCTATATCGCCATGGCGGTGGTGCATCTGGTGGTGTTCGTGCTGATGTCCTTCATCAGCTTCCCGCCGATGCAGGCCGCCAACCGGTCCGGCGGGCCGCAGCGATCGTTGCTGGAGATCGCGACGCAGCCGCGCTACGCGGTGGCGGTGCTGGCGGGCATGATGTCCTGGGCGACGATGCTGTTCCTCATGAGCGCCTCGCCCCTGGCGATCGTGGGTTGCGGCCTGCCGCAGACCGAGGCGCCGGTCGTGATCTTCATGCACGTGATGGGCATGTTCGTGCCGTCCTTCTTCACCGGCCACCTGATCACGCGCTTCGGCATCCCGGCGGTGATGGGGGCAGGGGCGGTGCTGCTGCTGGGCGGCGTGCTGGTGGCCCTGGCCGGACTGTCGGCCTGGCACTTCCGGATTTCCCTGACGCTGAACGGCGTGGGCTGGAACTTCATGTTCGTGGCGGCCACGGCACTGGTGACCACGTGCTATCGCCCGTCCGAGCGCGGCAAGGCGCAGGCGCTGAACGATTTCCTGATCTTCGGCACGACGGCGACATCCAGCTTCCTGGCCGGCTTCCTGCAGGATCGGCTGGGGTGGATCGTGCTGAACCAGGCGTCCATCGTGCTGGTGGTGGTGGCGTTCCTGGCGGTGCTGTGGCTGCGGTTGCAGCGCCAGCCGGCGGCGGCGTAGGCCCCATATGAAAACGTCGCTATTTGGTTAGGTCCCTTATCACTAGGGCGACCTGATTCCAGCAATTTTTGATACCCGTAAGGCAGTGTTGTCCGTTGGCGGCCGACTTGAATTCACCCCCCCATCTCCGGCAGGTGAACCCAAAGTGTCGGAACGCCCAAGTGACGACGAGAGCGGCATCACAGCCGAAGTCCCGGCGGCAGCGGTCATAGATTTGTAACGACGTTAAAGTTTTGGTGCTCCGGGTTAGATGTCCCCGCAACTATCAATCCTTGCGGGTAACCCTAGAACATGTACGTTATTTTTGCTAATGATTCTGTCCCTGCGGGGTCACATCCAGAGGGAGACCTGCAGGTTGTGCCACAAGGGGATGTACCGGCGTTGTTAGTTTTGTAAGACTTGTGGAAGACTGATTGGAAGATGTGGATTAGATTGATCGACCGCAGAAAATTTGGGTTGAGCTGGTTAAAGCAAAATTTATGTAGTATGGCAGCGACGAAGTGAGTGCTCCGGTCGTGGCTCCTGCAATCGAATGAACGGATCGGGTCGGTCGAGGTGAGCGTGTCGAGGCTTTCAGGGGTAATCGCCCCTGCCGAGACGCCGGGGGTTAAGGAGGCGTTCGATGCCGTTTACTGCCGCATCCTTTGGCCGCAAACTCGCCTCACTGCGCGTCGATTTCGCGCAGGACTTGGCCGCAATCTCCTCCTCCTCCGGCATTCCGACCGAGCGGTTGAGCGCGCTTGAAGCGGGGGTGGAGGAGCCGACCGGTGACGAGGTCCTGATCCTTGCTGATTGCTTCAGGAAGGACTTTCGATTTTTCCTCACCGATGATGCGCAGGATCCTGATGCGGGTGTAGAACTACTTTTTCGCGAGCGTGGCGACGTGCTTTCCACGTCCGACCGAATTGCTATTGCCGAGTTCGTTTATCTATGTAGAAGCCAAGCCGCGCTGGAGCATGATCTCGGTGTTGTCCCAGCTGCTCATGGTTTCGTCTTCCACCCCCGTGGCAGCTATTTCGTACGGCATGGGGAGCAGTGCGCGCAGGCGCTGCGGGACCATCTCCGCATCGACAGAAAGCAGGTGCTGCGAGACGTCTTCGCGGCCATGCGCGAAATGGGGATAAAGGTGTTCCGCCGAAGGCTTGAAAATTCGGCGATTTCGGGATTATACATGAACCACCCTGAGGCTGGCGCATGTGTGCTGGTCAATCTCGCCGAGGGCCTATCACGCCAGCGATTTAGTGCCGCCCACGAGTGGGGCCACGGGCTGATGGACCAAAGCCCAATCACAATGTCTATGATCGGCGAGTGGGACAGCAACACGCTCCTGGAGTTGCGTGCCAACACCTTCGCATCGCGCCTGTTGATCCCTCCGGCGTTACTGCAGACGGTGGACCGAACCAAATGGAGTGATCCACGAGAAGTGTCCGCCTGGGCGGCACGCCTGCGCGTCAGTGTTCCCGCCCTACTCTCTGCTTTGACAGCAGCCAGACTGATCGATAGCGCCCAGAGAGAGGCGTTGCGCGCTGCTGCGCCCCGTCCTCCAGACCCGCCCGATCCAGACCTAGAGGGAGTCAGTGTTCCCTCGCAGTTGAACCGAAAGCAGGCACTCCTGGAGCGGGGACTGAGCAAGAATTATGTGGACCTCTGCTTCGATGCCTACAGCCGCGGTGCAATTTCACGTGGATTGCTATCCGAAATGCTGCTTACCACTCCAGCCGAAACCCACGAAATCGCGACTCTCTTTGGTCGGAGTTTCAGCCGTGCCTGACCTGCCAAACATCACCATAGACGTGCGTACCTTTGCCTTAGTCAGCGCCATCGATACATGCTCGGTCTGGAATCTGCTCTCCTCCCGAAGGTTGCTGATGGCTGCGTTGGCCAAGCAGAGATGGTTCTTGGTCGCGGATTATGTTCGGTATGAGGCGCTGGTTAGACCTCGAACGAGGTCGACCACGGGTGAATTGACACTCCAGACGGAGTTCCGCGAACGGTTGCAGCAGAAGCGTGGTTTCGAGGCTGCCCGAATAAGCATCGCAGATCTTCTTCCGATAGCGAATCTCCCCGAAGTTCGCAAACTCGGCCGGGGAGAAATCGCCACTATGGCATTGGCACGCAAAATACGCGCAGGAGTTCTCACGGACGATCAGGGAGCCCGTAAGGCAGCTCCAAAGGTCGGCGCCGAGCCAGCACAGACGACACCGCAACTTTTCGGCTGGCTTCTCTATGAAGGCGCGTTGAGTGATGGTGACGTGTCAACGGTCATTGCGGAGCACGAGGACAAGGTTCCGGCGAACCGCGGGCGATTAACCTGCTTTCTTAGGGCCGCTCACATCGAGGCATGCAGATGCAGATTGTTACAGACGGGGCCGGCACCTTCATCTGTTAACCAACGTGGATTGCGTCCACCTCCATAGCTCGTATTGAGAAGGAAAGCACGCCATCAGACCTATTGTGGACGTCAACTGCATTAGATGTGGCTGCCCGGAGCGCTGGACTGGAGTTCCTGCTCGACGGCGGAGCAACCCATCAATCAGATCACCAAATTCCAGAAACCGCATTTCGCCCCTACTAACCACAGTTCGGAGCGCCGCTAAAGCTTCAATCTAGCGCTACCGCGCGTGCTTCGTAACTCCAGTCCACCATTCGCACGAATGCGTATAAAATGGCATTTCCGTTGCAAACCGTTGGCTCGAGGAGCCGTATCGTTTGATCAATTAAAGCGGCCAGACGCCCGAGCGGCTCGCGGCGACTAACAGGGCGGGTAAACTCCCCAGCAAACCGGGCAAACCCAGAATGGTTAACCCATCGCAACCTGGTGCCGGCGGAGGGAATTGAACCCACGACCTACTGATTACGAATCAGTTGCTCTACCCCTGAGCTACGCCGGCAATCCGCGCCCTTCTACAGCCCGGCACCCCGGACCGCAACCACCTGGTTGCGGCCGCAACACCCGGCCGGGCCGGCCCGCCCCACCTAGTCGTGCGACAGGCCCTCATAGAAGTCGTTCCCCTTGTCGTCGATCACGATGAAGGCCGGGAAATTCTCCACCTCGATCCGCCACACGGCCTCCATCCCCAGCTCGGGATATTCCAGAACCTCCACCTTGCGGATGCAGTCCTGCGCCAGCCTGGCCGCCGGCCCGCCGACAGATCCCAGATAGAACCCGCCATGTGCTCGGCAGGCATCCTTTACCGCCTTGCCGCGGTTGCCCTTCGCCAGCATCACCAGCGATCCGCCATTGGCCTGGAATTCCTCCACATAGCTGTCCATCCGCCCGGCCGTGGTGGGGCCGAAGCTGCCGGTCGCCATGCCCGTGGGGGTCTTCGCCGGCCCGGCGTAATACACCGGATGGTCCTTGATATAGCCGGGCAGGCCCTGGCCGGCATCCAGCCGCTCCTTCAGCTTGGCGTGCGCGATGTCGCGCGCCACCACCATCGTGCCGGTCAGGGAAAGCCGGGTCTTCACGGGATAGGACGACAACTGCCGCCGGATCTCCGCCATCGGGCGGTTCAGGTCCACCTGTATCACGTCGTCGCCCAGATGCGAATCCGTTGTCTCCGGCAGGTATTTCGCCGGATCGGTCTCCAGCTGCTCCAGGAACACGCCTTCGGGCGTGATCTTCGCCAGGATCTGCCGGTCGGCGCTGCAGGACACGCCGATGCCCACCGGAAGCGAGGCGCCGTGCCGCGGCAGCCGCACCACCCGCACGTCGTGGCAGAAATACTTGCCGC
>JBFXDK010000125.1:5051-15316 GCA_050181195.1 Acetobacteraceae bacterium
CCTTCGGGCGTGATCTTCGCCAGGATCTGCCGGTCGGCGCTGCAGGACACGCCGATGCCCACCGGAAGCGAGGCGCCGTGCCGCGGCAGCCGCACCACCCGCACGTCGTGGCAGAAATACTTGCCGCCGAACTGCGCGCCGATGCCCATCCTGCGGGAGATCTCCAGGATCTGCTGCTCCAGCGCCGGGTCGCGGATGGCGTGGCCGGCCTTGGTGCCCTCGGTCGGCAGCTCATCCAGCCAGCGGGTCGACGCCAGCTTCACCGTCTTCAGCGTCATCTCGGCCGAGGTGCCGCCGATCACCACCGCCAGATGGTACGGCGGGCAGGCCGATGTGCCGAGCGTGGCCATCTTGGTTTCGATGAACTTCAGCAGGCGCTCGGGGGACAGGATGGCGCGGGTTTCCTGGAACAGGAACGTCTTGTTGGCGCTGCCGCCGCCCTTGGCGACGAACATCAGGTGGAATTCGTCGGCGTGGTGCTCGCCCGGGGCCGCCATGATGTCGAACTGCACCGGCAGATTGTTGCCGGTGTTGACCTCATTGTACATGGAAAGCGGCGCCATCTGCGAATAGCGCAGGTTGGTTTCGGTGTAGGTGCGGTGCACGCCCCAGGACAGCGCTTCTTCCTCGTTGCCGTCCACCCAGACGCGCTGGCCTTTCTTGCCAAACACGATGGCGGTGCCGGTGTCCTGGCACATGGGCAGCACGCCGCCGGCGGCGATATTGGCGTTCTTCAGCAGGTCCAGCGCGACGAAGCGGTCGTTGGCGCTGGCTTCCGGGTCGTCCAGGATGGCGCGCAGCTGCGCCAGGTGGCCGGGGCGCAGCAGGTGGGACACGTCGTGGAAGGCGCGGACGGCGAGTTCACTCAGCGCGTCGGGCGCGATGCGCAGCACGGTCTGGCCATCGCAGGTGACGGTGCGCACGCCCTGGATGTCCAGCTTCTTCCACGGAGTCCTGTCCGGTCCCAGCGGGAACATCGGCGCATACAGGAACCCCGCGGGGCGTTGGGCGGCGGGGGAAACCGGAGCATTCATCGGGGCGGTCCTTCAGGGGGGCGCGGCGGCGAGCGCGCGCCCGGCGGTTCAGGTCTTGGGCGGCGTGCGGCGGCGGAACGCATCCAGGCTGACGACCTGCGGCGTATCCGACGGCGCGTCGGCCTTGTCCGCCTCCGAGTCTTCCGCCTGGTCCGGCTTGTCCGGCTGTTCGGCTGCCGGCGCGGGCACCGCGACGGGCGGTCTTGGCGTTTCGGGGATCACCGGGCGGAAGCGCAGGCCATAGCGGATATGCGGGTCGGCGAAGCCGACGATCGCGTCCAGCGGGATGACCAGGGTCGCGGGCACGCCGCTGAAGGACAGCCCGACGCTCATGACGCGCGTCTCGCGATCCAGCTTCAGGTCCCAGAACTGGTGCTGCAGCACGATCGTCATTTCCTGCGGATACTGTTCGCGCAGCCGCTGCGGGATCATCACGCCCGGATGATCCGTGCGGAAGGTCAGGTAGAAGTGGTGGCCGCCCGGCAGCCCGTTCGCGGCCGCGAACTCGATCGCCTGAGCCGCCACCTGGCGCAGGGCGGCTTCCGTCCAGTCCTCGTACGGCAACAGGCTTTCAGGTCGCTGCTCCCGATCGTCTTCCATTCACTGTCCTCTTGTCTCTCTCCGCACCCATAGCGCGCGGCGCGTGCCTCGCAAAGAGCATGGCTTTGACAGGCGCCGCGTGGCGCCGAATGCTGGCGGCGATGACCGACCGTCAACCCGCGCCGGACGAGTCCCTGGACTCGCCCAACTGGCAACGCACGCTTTGGGCCATGGTGGCCGTGCAGTTCGTGATGAGCATCGCGTTCAGCATCGTCGCCCCGATCATGCCGCTGTTCCTGCCGGATCTGGGCGTCCGGTCGGAAAGCGCCATCAACATGTGGGCGGGCGTGCTGGCCTCCGCCACCTCGTTCGTGGCGATCTTCACCGCGCCGATCTGGGGCGGGCTGGCGGACCGGTACGGGCGGAAGCTGATGGTGCTGCGCTCGACGCTGGGGATCGCGATCTTCACCTTCCTGATGGGCATCGCGCAGGGGCCGTGGCAGATGCTGGCGTTGCGGGCGGGGATGGGGGCGCTGGCCGGGTTCAATTCGGCGGCCACGGTGATGGTTTCCAGCCAGGTTCCATCGACCCGCCTCGGCTATTCCCTGGGCTGGCTCGGCACGGGGAATCTGGTGGGATCGCTGATCGGGCCGGTGATCGGCGGCGGGCTGGCGGACCTGACCGGAAGTTACCGGTTTCCGTTCTTCTTCGCGGGCGTCATTTCGGTGGGCGCGTTCATCGTCACGCTGGCGATGGTGCCCGAGCGGTTCACGCCGCCCACCGGGGCGAAGCGGCGGAAATCGCTGGCGGCGGGGATCGCGGTGGTGATGGCGTCCAGCGGCCTGGCTTCGTTGATCCTGGTGATGATCCTGAGCCAGTTCGCCACGATGGCGGTGCAGCCGGTGGTGACGCTGTATGTGCGGGAGATGGTGGGGATGCGTCCCGACCTCGCCACGCTGGGCGGGCTGGCGTTTTCCGTCACCGGACTGGCCGGCGTGATGGCGGTGCCGTTCCTGGGCAAGCGCAGCGATGCGATCGGCTATCGCCGCACGCTGCTGGTCAGCCTGGCCGGCGCGGCGCTGTTCACCATTCCGCAGGCGCTGCCGCTGGGCTACGCGGCGTTCGTGGCGGAGCGGTTCGGGCTGGGTCTGTTCATCGGCGGCGTGCTGCCCGCGGCCAATGCGCTGATCGGCAAGCTGACGGACCCGGCGGAGCGGGGGCTGACCTACGGCCTGATTTCCTCGGCCTATTTCGTGGGCAACACGACGGGGCCGCTGTCGGGCGGGGCGATCGCCGCGACGGTGGGAATCCGCTGGGTGTTCGCGGTGGTCGCGGCGATGCTGCTGGCGAACGTGCTGTGGGTCTGGCTGGCGGTGCCCGACGACAGGCGGTCGCGCCGGGAATAGCGTTCCGCCGGACGAAAGCGGCTACGCGTCCAGCCGGCTTGCCACGCGCCCGATCAGCGCCTCGCGTTCGGCCCGCATGCCCTTGCCGCGATCGCGGGCCAGCGCCAGCACGCCGGCTGGCGCGGTGTCGGGCGATCCCGCATCGAATGGCGGCTCGGGCGCGTATTCGATCTGCAACTGGATCGCCTGGGCGACGTCCGGCCCGCACATCTCGGCCACCAGCGTCAGGGCGAAATCGATGCCGGCGGTCACGCCGCCGCCGGTGAAGATGTTGCCATCGCGCACCACGCGGCCATGCGTCGGGATGGCGCCCAGCGTCGCCAGGAAATCGTGCGAGGCCCAGTGCGTGGTCGCGCGCCTGCCCCGCAGCAGCCCCGCCGCGCCCAGCACCAGCGCGCCGGTGCAGACCGAGGTGACATAGCGCGCGCCCCCGGCCTGGCGGCGCAGGAAGTCCAGCACCTCGGGGTCTTCCATCACGGCGGCGACGCCCGAGCCGCCGGGGACGCAGATCACGTCCAATTGCGGGCATTCGGCAAACGTGGTGTCCGGCACGATCTTCATGCCGGTGATGGCGCTGACCGGGTCCTTCGTCTTCCACAGCAGGTGCACCGTCGCACCGGGCGTGTTGGCGAACACCTCGAACGGGCCGGTCAGGTCGAGCTGGGTCAGGCGGGGAAACAGCAGCAGGCCGATATGCATGGGACGTCTCCGCGGTCGACGCGCGACGCTACCACGCCTGCCGGCTGGCCGTCAGCGGCGGGGTCCGCACAGCCAGGGCATCAGCGCGAACAGCAGGAACAGCGCCAGGGAGACGATCCCAGCCGGCGTCGTCAGGTGTGCGGCGTATGCGGCCAGCGACAGGCCCCGCAGCCACACCGCGCCCGACATTTCGGCGATCATCAGCAGGCCGAACGCGCAGGCGCCCATCAGCAGGCGTGGCGCGGCGGGCGGCACGGTGAAGCGCTGCGTGGTCCAGCGTGCCGCCGCGATCATCGCCAGCACCATGACCGGCGCCTCGACCAGAACCGCGGCGAACGGGCCGATTCGCGGCTCCAGCAGCAGCACCCGCACCGGTCCCAGCGCGAACCCGGCCGCGAAGACCAGCAGGAAGTAGGGCAGGGCGGCCAGGACGGATCGCATGCGGGATGCCTTCGTGCCACGGGGCGGATGCGGAATGGGTGGTGACCGCGCTGGCCGAACACACCGGTGGCGGCTTTGACACGGCAGCTTTGCGCTTTGTGTCGCACAAACCGCATGTTACAGCTGACGCCCATGCGGCACACGACCACCAAACACACGACTGGCCGGAAAACCCTTCGCGGGGCCACCGGGACGTGTGCGCGCGACCTCTCCGCATAGCACCCCCCAAGCCCCGCCGGTGACGGACGGGGCTTTTCATTGCTGCTCCCCGCCCGCACCGGCTCCATACAGGAGCCCGGACCCATGATCCCCAACCCACCCCGTCTTGGCATTGTCGGCGCCACCGGCGCTGTCGGACAGGAGCTGATCGCCTGCCTGGAGCAACGCCGGTTCCCGCTCGCCGATCTGCGGCTGTTCGCCTCCTCCCGCTCCGCCGGCCGGATGCTGCCGTTCCGCGGCCAGCCAATCGCTGTCGAAGCACTGACCGAGGACGCGTTCGGCGGCCTCGACATCGCCCTGTTCTCGGCCGGCGGCGACGCCTCCCGCCGGTTCGCGCCGGCCGCGGTGGCGCGCGGCGCGATCGTGATCGACAATTCCTCGGCGTTTCGGATGCACACGGACGTGCCGCTGGTGGTGCCCGAGGTGAACGCGTGTGACATCGGTGGCCACCACGGCATCATCGCCAACCCCAACTGCGTCGCCATCATCGCCGTCGTGCCGCTGTGGCCGCTGCACCGGCACAATCGCATTCGCCGCGTGATTGCCGCCACCTACCAGGCCGCCTCGGGCGCCGGCGCCGCGGCGATGGAGGAACTGCGCGCCGCGACAGCCGCCCATCTGGCCGGCGAGGACTACGCGCCCCGCGTCATGGCGCATCCCTATGCCTTCAATCTGTTCAGCCACGACTCTGGGGTCGATCCCGCCACCGGCTACAATGGCGAGGAAACCAAGGTCATGCAGGAAATCCGCAAGATCATGGCCGAGGAGGACATCCGAATCGGTGTCACCTGCATCCGCGTGCCCATCCTGCGCGCGCACGCGATCGCCCTGACGGTTGAGTTCGACAATCCGATCACGCCCGACGAAGCGCGGGAGGTGCTGGCGGCCGCCCCGGGCATCCGCGTCGTGGATGACGTCGCCGCGAATCGCTTCCCGATGCCGCGCGACGCCACCGGCCAGGGGGATGTTCTGGTCGGTCGCATCAGGCCGGATGTCAGCGACCCCTCTGGCCGCTCGCTCGCAATGTTCATCGCCGGGGATCAGTTGCTGAAGGGAGCCGCGCTGAACGCGGTACAGATCGCCGAACGTGTCATCGGCAAGGACGCTGGCTGAGTGGGGAAGTGGGGGGCTTCTGTTGCCCGGTGCCCCCCGAACCGCGCTTATCGCTTATGCAGCGACAGCGAGCGCCTCATTGTCATTGGCACTTGTAAGTTGACCCGATAACGGCGGTATCATGCCGGGCAAAAGGTGGGTCTTTACCACGCGTGTCGAGCCTGTTTCGCCCCCATTGAGCCGCGGAGCGGATCAATCCCCCGGAGGGGATCCGCATCGCGGGAAATGGTGGAGGCGCCGGGCACTGCCCCCGGGTCCACAACGCTTATTCCAACCACCGTTTATCACCATAGTCAGCAAGCTGACGGTCCCAATATAGGAACGGACCGTGCCGGATGGAAGGGATGTTTCATCGTCGGCGATGACATCCGCTCCATCCGTGCTACCACCCCGTCATGGCCCGTGCCCTTTCCGTCCGGACCCGCGCAGGCGGGTTGTCCTTGACCTGCCAGGCCGCTGCCGGCGGCGATGGACCACGGCTCGGCGGCCAGGTTTGCAACGAAAAAGCCCAGGTGCGATGACCCTTTCCCCGGACCAGCAAGCCGAGATCGCCGCCCTGCGCGCGCAATCCGCTGCCACCGCCCGCCCCACGGTGCCCGCGCTGGAGGCGCTGCTGTATCAGCCCATTCCCATCCTGGACCACGGCTTCGTCCGCGTCATCGACTACATGGGCGACGACGCCGCCATCGTGCAGGCCGCCCGCGTCTCCTATGGGCGCGGCACGCGGCGCATCTCGGAAGATGCCGGACTGATCCGCTACCTGATGCGCCACCGCCATTCGACCCCGTTCGAGATGTGCGAGATCAAATACCACGTCAAACTGCCGATCTTCATTGCGCGCCAGTGGATCAGGCACCGCATGGCGAACGTCAATGAATACTCGGCCCGTTATTCGATCCTGGATCGCGAATTCTACATTCCCGCCCCTGAACACCTGGCCGCGCAATCCGTCGTCAACCGCCAGGGGCGCGGAACGGTGCTGCAGGGCGAGGAAGCCGATTATGTCCTGCGCCTGCTGCGCGAGGATGCCGCCCGCAACTACGACCATTACGCCGAAATGCTGAACGAGGACGAGGCCGGCGCGCCGAACAGTCCCTCACGCCAGGGGCTTGCCCGCGAACTGGCGCGGATGAACCTGACGCTGAACACCTATACCCAGTGGTATTGGAAAACCGACCTGCACAACCTCTTCCACTTTCTCTCGCTGCGCGCGGATGCCCATGCGCAATACGAAATCCGTGTCTACGCCGATGCGATGCTGAAGACCGTGGAGGCCTGGGTGCCGCATGCCTGCGCCGCGTTCCGCGACTACCGCCTGGGCGCGGTGACACTCTCGGCGCAGATGCTGGAGGCGGTGAAGCGCATGCTGGGCGGCGAAGCCGTGGATCAGGCCAGTTCGGGTCTCAACCGCCGGGAATATGCCGAGCTCATGGCCGCCCTCGGCCGCCCGGCCTGACACGAAACAGGGCGGCGAACATCGTCCGCCGCCCCGCCTGACGCATGTCCGGCAGATCGCGAGCAGCCGACAAACGCCGCCGCCCGCACGAAATCAGTTCTACCGCTCCAGGCACATGGCGACGCCCATGCCGCCGCCGATGCACAGCGTCGCCAGGCCCTTCTTGGCGTCGCGCTTCTGCATCTCGTGCAGCAGCGTCACCAGGATCCGGGCGCCGGACGCGCCGATCGGGTGGCCGATGGCAATCGCGCCGCCATTCACGTTCACCTTGCTGGTGTCCCAGCCCAGGTCCTTGTTCACGGCCAGCGCCTGCGCCGCGAATGCCTCGTTCGCCTCGACCAGGTCCAGGTCATCCAGCGTCCAGCCTGCCCGCTCCAGAACCTTGCGGGTCGACGGGATCGGCCCCGTGCCCATCACCGCCGGATCGACGCCGGCGGTCGCGAAGGCCGCGATCCGTGCGAGCGGCGTCAGCCCGCGCTTCGCCGCTTCCGACGCTGTCATGAGCACCAGCGCCGCCGCGCCGTCGTTGATGCCCGACGCGTTGCCGGCCGTGACCGTGCCATCCTTGGTGAAGGCCGGGCGCAGCTTCGCCATCGTCTCCAGGCTGGCGTCGTGACGGATATACTCGTCATCGGCCACGACGGTGTCGCCCCGGCGGCCCTTCACCGTCACCGGCGCGATCTCGTCCTTGAACTTGCCGGCCTTCTGCGCCGCCGAGGCCTTCTGCTGCGAGGACAGCGCGAACTGATCCTGCTGTTCCCGGGTGATCTGGAACTTCGTCGCGACGTTCTCGGCCGTGTTGCCCATGTGGTAGCCGTGGAACGCGTCCCACAGCCCGTCCTTCAGCATGGTGTCGACGAACTCGACGCCGCCCATCTTGGT
This sequence comes from Acetobacteraceae bacterium, assembly GCA_050181195.1. GTDB lineage: Bacteria > Pseudomonadota > Alphaproteobacteria > Acetobacterales > Acetobacteraceae > Rhodopila. Next base: position 12,842 of record JBFXDK010000125.1, read on the forward strand.
GCCCGAGCGCAGATAGGCCGCGTGCTGGGACGTGGACATGCTCTCCATGCCGCCGGCCACGACGATCGCGCTTTCGCCGGTGCGGATCTGCTGCGCCGCCAGCGCCACGGCGCGCAGGCCGGAGCCGCAGACCTGGTTGATGCCGAAGGCGGTCGCGGAATCGGGCACGCCCGCGTTGCGCGCTGCCTGGCGGGTGGGGTTCTGGCCCTCGCCGGCCGCGAGCACCTGGCCCAGGATCACCTCATCCACATCCGCGGCCTCGATGCCCGCTCGGCTGATCGCGGCCTGCAGCGCGACGGCACCGAGCTGATGCGCCGACAGGCTGCCCAGCCCGCCACTGAAACTGCCCACCGGTGTCCGGGCCGCGGAGACGATGACGATGTCGTCCATGTCTGGCTCCTCCTGCACGGGGTGATCCCGCTGAAGGCGGCACACTACCGCCCGTCTCGCATGTGCGAAAGCGGACGCCGAAGACAAGGTCACGCCGTTGTCCGGCTTCGCTGCCTGGGTTTCCTGGGCCGCATGGCCGGTGCGGGCGAGGGCGTGCCGGCGGGGGCGGATGCGCCGACCTTCCGCAGCCATGTGAGCAACGGGCGCCACAACGCCGCCTCGGCCTGCGATCCCGCGACCATGCCGATATGGCCTGCCATGGGTTCATGCAGCACCGCACCCGGAATGGACTGCGCCAGGGGGCGGGCGGACCGGGGCGGCACGATGCGGTCCCGTCCGGGGGCGGCGACGAAGGCGGGGACACGCACCACGCCGGGGTCGACCGGCAGCCCGGCGACACGCCATGCGCCGCGCGCCGGTTCGTTCCGGCCATACCAGCCGCCCAGGCACTCCCGCGCGACCGGGGCGGCCAGCGGCACGCCGTCATTCAGCCAGTCCTCCAGCGCCACGAACAGGCCCGCTCGCGCGCTGTCCGGCGGCAGGCGGGCGAAGGCGCGGTACTTCGCCGCCACGCCCCACGGGTCCAGCAGGGCGAACAGCGCCTGCAGCATGTCGATGGGCACGGTTCCCGTCAGCGCCATCATCGGTTCCAGCAATGGCAGGCACGACGCCGCCTGTCCGGCGCGGGCGGCATCGTCGGCATGGAAATCCCAGGGCGTCGCCAGCAGGGCGAGACCGCGCACCAGGTCCGGCCGGCGCTGCGCCGCGGCGACCGCCAGCAACCCGCCCATGCAGTACCCGGCCAGGATCACCGGCTGGCCCAATGCGGCCAACGCCCGCTCCAGCCGCCCCGCAACGTAGTCGGTCAGGGTGAATGCCCGCTCGACCTCCCCCGGCCAGCCCCAATCCAGCAGCACCGGCCGCACACCCTGTCCGGCCAGCCAGCGCAGCATCGACTGCCCCTCGGCCAGGTCCAGCACATAGGCCCGGTTCACCAGGCTTGGCACCACCAGCACGGTGCCGGCGGCGGGCGCGTCCGGGGTGCCATAGTCCAGCAGCCGGCTGCCGCCTTCGGCCCAGATCGCCGGCGGATCGTCGATCCGGCGCTGCCAGGGGTGGCGGCGATAGGCGGCAATGCCCCGGATCAGCGCCGCGTCCTGGCGCGCCGCCTCCTGCAGCACGGCGCGGGGAAACGCCGCCTCAAGATTTCCGCTTTCGATGGCGCGGCGGATGGTCGCGGCGTTCGAGGTCCGCCAGGCGTTCCTCCAATGCGGCGACGTGGCGACCGAGACGCTCGATTTCAGCATCGCGAGGGTCAGGTGCAGCAGCAGCGGCCGCGGGCCGCGCCGGCGCATCGGTGCAGGGGCCTCCGGCCGGGTGGTCATGCCGAGCGGAGCTGGGCGTGGGCGATGGCCGGACGGATTGCAGGACGGCGGTCGCGATGCCGGCAAACAGCGCCGCGGCCGTCCCCCAGGTTTCCGCCATCTCGCGGTCGGCGGCCAACGCGGCGCACTCGCTCTGCCACATCGCGATCCAGTCGCGGGCCAGGGCGGTGACGTCCGCCCCGGCCGGATCCTGTTCCACACCGGCGTCCCCGGCGTGCCCGTCCTGCCGGCCGCCGCTCTCGGTCATACCCCATTCGCCCTCCTCGCGCCGGGACCATAGGCGTCCCGGCCGCAACGCGGAACGGCAAACCCGTGATCGCGGGGCGAATAGGGCTTTCGCGGGTGCGAAATCCGCCGCATGTTACCGGCGCGGTTCCGTCCCATCGCGCCAGGGTCATGTGCCGGGTGGCGGGGCCAGGGGGTTGGACCCAAGGGGTTTTTGACTCAGGGGCCTGCGAAGCTGCCCGCGCCGCGGCGTGCCGCGTGTCATGAAGCCAGGCAGACGACGCGGCGCCGATCGTGAGGATTGAATGGCAGACTCCGTTCAGAATGAGCCGGAAGCCCGAGCCGGCCAGATCCCGCCGGTGGTGGTGAAGAAATACGCCAACCGGCGCCTGTACAACACCGAAAGCTCCAGCTACATCACCCTGGACAATCTGGCGGAGATGATCCGCCAGGGCCGGGATTTCGTCGTCTATGA
>JBFXDK010000126.1:0-15123 GCA_050181195.1 Acetobacteraceae bacterium
CGCGTTCATCTCTCCTACGCAGCCTATGCCGCAGGGTTCCGCATCGCCGATGTCGAGGTCGGATTCACGCTCGAACCTGCCACCTACCGCGTCGAACTGGCACACCGTACCACCGGCATGATCGGCTTCTTCTTCCGAGGCAACAGCTTCAGCGTTGCCGACGGCGTGTGGCAGTCCGATCGGGCGCAGCCGCATCGCTATCGTTCCCAGGGTGTCTGGCGCGGCACCCCGAGGCTCACGCTGATCGACTACGAACGCGGCCAGCCGGTGGTCCGCCAGCTCGTGCCCCCGAATGATGAGGAGCGTGAGCCGGTTCCGCCCCAATTGCAGAAGGACACGATCGATACGCTCAGCGCCATGGCGAGTCTGGTGCGCACAGTACGCGCCACTGGCCGGTGCGACGGTTCGGCCCGTCTGTATGACGGCCGGCGTGCCTCCGAGATCACCGCGCGGACCGCGGGGCAGGAGATCGTGCCGATCACCAGCCGCTCGGTGTTCGCCGGCCAGGCGCTGCGCTGCGATGTCGATGGCCGGATGCTCGCGGGCTACATGCGTTCGGACGATCGCGACGCCGCCGCCCGTCCGATCCGCGGCACCGCCTGGCTGGCCGACGCAGTGCCCGGTGCCCCGAAACTGCCAGTGCAGCTGGCGTTTCACAGCCGCTGGCTGGGCGAGGTGACGCTGTACCTCAGGGCCGCCGGCCCCAGCCATGACGGGCGCATCGTGGAATGGCGGTCCGGCAGCTGATCCTGGTCCGGCCGGACCCGGTGGCGTCGGGCCTACGCCGGCACCAGCCTCCGGGCGATCGCCGCCATCTCCGCCATGTCCTGCGCGACGGCGGCGGCGCCTTCGGCCATCACCGGCGGGCCATAACCCCAGGCGGCGAAGATGCAGGGCAGGCCGGCGCCTTTTGCCGCCGTCACGTCGTTCGCGTGGTCGCCGATCATCACCGCCCGGTCTGCCCGTCCGCCCGCCGCTTCCAGCGTCGCGAGCATGTGCGCCGGGTCGGGTTTGCGCACCGGGAAACTGTCACCGCCGCCCACTGCGGTCATGAACGGCATGAGCCCGAGTGCCTCCAGCAGGGATCGTGCCGCGCCTTCCGGCTTGTTGGTGCAGACCGCCATGCGCCAACCCTCGGCCGACATGGCCCGCAACGTTTCCGGAACAGCCGGGTAAAGCCGGCTTTCCACCGAGGCGTGCGCGGCGTAGTCGGCCGCGAACTCGCTCAACGCCTTGGCGTCGGGAACACGACCGCGTGCAGCAAAGGCGCGCTCCACCAGCCTGGCGACGCCGTCGCCCACCATCGGCGTGGTTTCGGCATGGCTCAGCGGCGGCAGATCACGCACCGCCAACATGCGGTTCAGGGCCGCGGCCAGGTCGGGAACCGTATCGACCAGCGTGCCATCCAGATCCAGCAGCAGCACTCGCGGCACGATGTTGCACTCCGAAACGTGAATTGAACCAATAGCAGAACGATGGTCTTTGACAGGCCTCGGCACTGGCCGCTACCCGATAGTCGGCAGCGAAGCAGGGGATCGGCATGCACGCAACCGCGATCGTTCTGGCAGCCGGTTTCGGCACTCGCATGAAGTCCGCTCTGCCGAAGACGCTGCATGCGATTGCCGGCCGCTCCATGCTGCGCCATCTCCTCGGCAGCTGCGAATCCGTCTTCGACCGCATCGTGGTGGTTCTCGGCCCCGACATGGACGCCGTCGCGCGGGAAGCCGCGCCACATACCTGCGTGGCGCAGCACGACCGCCTCGGCACCGCCCACGCCGCGCTGCAGGCCGCTGAACACTTCGGCACCGGTGATGTCGCGGTGCTGTATGCCGACAACCCGCTGATCCGTCCCGATACGCTGCGCGGCATGCTGGACCGGCGGCGTGACAGCGGCGCGGGCCTGGGCCTGCTCGCCTTTCGTCCCGCCGATCCTGCCCGTTACGGCCGCGTCGTGACCGACGGCCCTTGGGTCGAGCGCATTGTTGAGTGGATCGACGCCAGCCCCGCTGAACGCGACATCGGTCTGTGCAACGCCGGTGTGCTGTGCGGTCCGGCCGCCGACATGGCGCGCTGGCTGCGCGCGGTGCGGGCGGACAACGCCAAGGGCGAATACTACCTGACCGACGTGGTCGCCCTGGCCCGCGCGGATGACAGGCGCGTGGTCGCGGTGGAGGCTCCGGCCGAGGAACTGGCCGGCGTCAATTCCCGCGCGGAACTCGCGCAGGCCGAGGCGGTGATGCAGTCCTGGCTGCGCAGGGCGGCGATGGACGCGGGCGTGACGATGACCGATCCGACATCCGTGTTCCTGTCCATGGATACGGACCTCGCCGCCGATGTCACGGTCGAACCGAATGTCGTGTTCGGCCCGGGGGTTTCGGTCGCTACGGGTGCGCGCATCCGCGCCTTCAGCCACCTGGAAGGCTGCCGCGTCGGCCCCGACTGCATCATCGGTCCCTTCGCCCGCCTGCGCCCCGGCACGGACCTGGCGCGCGACGTGCATATCGGCAATTTCGTGGAATTGAAGGCCGCGCACCTGGCCGAGGGCGTAAAAGCCAGCCACCTGACCTACCTCGGCGATGCATCGGTCGGCGAGGCCACCAATATCGGCGCCGGCACCATCACCTGCAATTATGACGGCTACGCGAAGCATCGCACCACGATCGGCGCCAGGACGTTCATCGGCTCCGACGTCGCCCTGGTCGCGCCGGTATCGGTGGGGGACGGGGCGGTGGTGGCGGCCGGCAGCGTGATCACCGAGGACGTGGCGCCGGACGCGCTGGCGTTGGCGCGCGGGCGGCAGGTGCAGAAACCGGGACGGGCCGCGGACATGCGGGCAGCGAGAAAGGGAAAGCGCTGATGTGTGGCATCGTTGGCGTCATCGGATCGCGTCAGGCGGCCCCGCTGCTTCTGGATGCGCTCCGCCGGCTGGAATACCGCGGCTATGATAGCGCCGGGATCGCCACACTGGTCAACGGCCATATCGAGCGCCGACGCGCCGAGGGCAAGCTGGGCAATCTGGCCGGGGCGCTGGAGCGGATGCCGCTGACCGGCGTCACCGGCATCGGCCACACGCGTTGGGCAACCCATGGCGCGCCGACCGAAAACAACGCCCATCCGCATGGCACCTCCCGCGTCTCCATCGTGCATAACGGCATCATCGAGAATCACGCCGAACTGCGCAGCGAGCTGGAAGAAGCGGGCCAGGTGTTCAGCACCGAGACCGACACCGAGACCGTGGCGCAGCTGGTGGACCTGAACCTGCGCCGCGGCATGAAGCCCATCGAGGCCGCCGGCGCCGCGCTGCGCCGCCTGCACGGGGCCTATGCGCTCGCAATGATCTTCGCCGGGGAACCGGAACTGATCGTCGGCGCCCAGCACGGTGCGCCGCTGGCGATCGGCTTCGGCGAGGACGAGATGTTCATCGGCTCCGACGCCTTGGCGCTGGCGCCCCTGACCCGCCGCATCGCCTATCTGCAGGACGGGGACTGGACCGTCGTCGGACGCAAGGGCGCGCGCTTCTACGACATGGACGGCCAGGAAGTGCAGCGCGAGGTGAAGCTCACGCGCCTGACCGGCGCCGCGATCGGCAAGGGCAATTACCGCCACTTCATGGAAAAAGAGCTGCACGAGCATCCGGCCGTCATCGGCGACACGCTGCATAGGATGGTGAACCCGGCGACGCGCGCGGTGGCGCTGCCTGATCTGCCGGTCGATTTTGCCCGCCTGCCGCGCATCACCATGAGCGCGTGCGGCAGCGCCTTTTACGCTGGCCTGGTCGGGCGCTGGTGGTTCGAGGCGATGGCCCGGATCCCGACCGACGGCGACGTCGCGAGCGAGTTCCGCTACCGCACGCCGCCGATGTCGAAAGGCGGCCTCGGTCTGCTGGTGTCGCAATCCGGGGAGACCGCGGACACGCTCGCAGCCTTGCGCTACATGCGCGAGCAGGGGCAGACCGTGCTGTCCATCCTGAACGTCCCGGAAAGCAGCATGGCCCGGGAATCCCACGCCGTGCTGGAAACGGTGGCCGGGCCCGAGATCGGCGTGGCCAGCACCAAGGCGTTCACCGCCCAGCTGTCCGTTCTGGCCTGCCTGGCGCTGGCGGCCGGTCGCGCGCGGGGTGCGATCGATGCCGACCAGGAAGCGGCGATGACAGCGGCGCTGCTGGAGGTGCCGGAACGCGCGGCCGAGGTGCTGGCGAAGGATGATGCCATCCAGGACCTTGCGCAGCGGATCGCCAAGGCACGTGACGTGCTGTTCCTGGGGCGCGGCAATTGCTTCCCCATCGCGCTCGAAGGCGCGTTGAAGCTGAAGGAGATCAGCTACATCCACGCCGAGGGCTATGCCGCCGGCGAGATGAAGCACGGGCCGATCGCGCTGATCGATCCGGCGGTGCCGGTGATCGCCATCGCGCCGTCCGGCCCGCTGTTCGAGAAGACCGCCTCGAACCTGCAGGAAGCGGCGGCGCGCGGGGGCCAAGTGGTGGTGTTCTCCGACGCGGAGGGCGCGTCGAAACTGCGGGGGATCTCGACGGAAACCGTGGTGCTGCCGGATGTCGACCCATTCGTGGCGCCCATCCTGTATGCGATCCCGGTACAGCTGCTGGCCTACCACGTGGCGGTGCTGAAGGGTACCGATGTCGACCAGCCGCGCAACCTCGCCAAGTCTGTCACGGTGGAGTAACGGCAGCGCTGCTCATCGCGGCGGATTGAACGGGGTCAGTCGCAGCAGCGGCGCGTCATCGTCGTCGATCAGCACATAGACCGCCCCGTCCGGCCCCTGCCGTACATCGCGCACCCGTGCGTTCAGGCGGATCCGCTCCTCGCCGGCGTAGGCGCCGTTGTTCAGCGTCACCCGCACAATGCCGGACGCGGTCAGCCCGCCGATCAGCAGCGACCCACGCCAGGCCGGGAACAGATCGCCCGTGTAGATTGCCATGCCCGATGGCGAGATCGAGGGCACCCAGTAATGCGTCGATTGCGCCAGATCGGGACGGGTTGAGGGATCGGGGATGGGCGTGCCGTTGTAGTGCGTGCCAGCGCTGACCAGCGGCCAGCCATAGTTCCGCCCGGCCTCGGGCTGCGTCAGCTCGTCGCCGCCCCGCGGACCCATTTCGGCGATCCAAAGCGCGCCCGTCTGCGGGTGCAGATGCGCGGATTCAATGTTGCGATGCCCATAGGACCAGATCTCGGGGCGAACGCCCTGGCGCCCGACGAACGGGTTGTCGTTCGGCACCGACCCGTCAGGATTGATGCGAGCGATCTTGCCCAGATCGCCGCCAAGGTCCTGCGCGGGCTCGAATTTGAAGCGCTCGCCCATCGTGATGAACAGCTTGCCGTCGCGGGAGAACACCAGGCGGGACCCGAAATGGTTGCCGCCGCTCACCTTGGGCACCTGGCGGAAGATCACCTGCACGTCATCCAGCGCCGTGCCGGCGTCGTTCAGCCGCCCGCGTGCCACGGCGGTGCCGGCGTCGCCATCCGGCCCCTGTTCGGCGTAGCTCAGATAGATCATGCGGCTCGTCTGGAAATCCGGGCCGAGTGCCACGTCCAGCAAGCCGCCCTGGCCGCGGGCGAAAACCGCGGGCACCCCGGATACCGGCGCCGAGATCTGGCCCTGCTGCGACACCACCCGCAGCCGGCCAGGACGTTCGGTGACGAGCATGCGGCCATCCGGCAGGAAGGCGAGGCCCCAGGGATGCTCCAGGTTCCGCGCCACGGTCTCGATCCGTACCGCCCCGGCGCTGGCGGTGTTTACATGGGTGGGCACCGCGTACGCGCATGAAGGCAGGGTAAACAGCGCGAGCAGCAGCAGGGGCACGGTCGGGCGCATGTGATGGACTCCGGAGCGGGACGGCGTGTCTGTCAACTATGGGCGAGGGCATCCGGATCCAGGCGGGGCGCGCTGCGCGCTCTGACGAGTTCGGGAGGATTTGACAAAGGCCAGTGCCGCAATGGCGCCCATTTCGCGCGCGGGCCGGATTGGGTAAGCAGGTACCATGTCCGACCAGACCACGCGGCCCGGCATCGCCGAATTGTTCCTGGGCTTCTTTACCATCGGCCTGTTCGGCTTCGGTGGCGTGCTGCCCTGGGCCCGGCGGCTGGTTGTGGAGCAGCGCCGCTGGATGACCGCGCCCGAGTTCACCGACCTGCTGGGCCTGTGCCAGTTCCTGCCCGGCGGCAACATCATGAACCTCACCATTGCGCTGGGCGCGCGCTTCCACGGCATTCCCGGCGCCGCTGCCGCGTTCTTCGGCCTGATGACCGGCCCGGTGGCAATCGTCGTGGTGCTGGGCATGGTCTACGACCGCTACAACGACCTGCCGTTCGTGCAGCGGGGCTTTGCCGCCCTGGCCGCCGCCGCGGCCGCCTATGTTCTCGCAGCGGCGCTGCGCATCGCCGCGCCGCTGCGGGGCCAGCCATTGGGCATCGCCGCGGCGTCCGTCACCTTCGTTGCCATCGCGCTGCTGCGCCTCCCGCTGATGATCGCATTGCCGGTTCTGGTCGCCGCCTCCACCGGCGCGATGTGGTGGCGGGGCCGGTCATGAGCGAGACGGGAACCCTGGTGGCGCTCGCCACGGTCTTCGCCCAGTTGTCGCTGCTTGCCTTCGGCGGCACCAACTCGGTGATCCCCGAAATGCAACGCCAGGTCGTGGACCTGCATGGCTGGATGGGCGCGCGGGAGTTCGCAGCACTGTTCGCCCTGGCACAGGCGGCGCCCGGGCCGAACATGATGGTGGTCAGCCTGATCGGCTGGCAGGTCGCCGGTGTGGCGGGCGCGGTTGTCACCACGCTTGCGGTCGCCGGCCCGTCGTCGTTCGTCGTCTGGCTGGTCGCCGGCGCCTGGTACCGGTTCCGCGACACGCCATGGCGCAAGGCGGTGCAGGCTGGGCTGATGCCGGTCACGGCCGGCCTGGTCATGGCCAGTGCGGCGCTGCTGATCCATACCACGACGATCGACTGGTTCACCGCCGCGATCACGCTCGCGGCGGTCGCACTGTTCATGCTGACGCGCCTGCATCCGCTGCTGATCCTGGCCAGCGCGGCGACCCTGGGCGCATTGGGAGGGATCGGATGACCGACGTAGAGACATGGCTGCAGGCCTGGGACTCTCAGGGCACCCACCGCACCGGCACCGCGGGCGATCACGCAGGCGCTGATTGGCTCGCCGGCGAGGTCGCCGCCCTCGGCGCCAGGCCGGTGATCGAGCCATTCACCTTCGACCGGCTGGACCCGGAGGAGACCTGGCTGGAGATCGGCGGCACCCGGATCGATGCCGTGCCGGTCTTCGACTCCCCGGCCTGCAACGGCATCACCGGCCCGCTGTCGCTGACGGACGGGCCGGTCCGGGTGGTGGAACTCTCCCCGCAGGCAGTCTACGCCGAACCTTATCGCATGATGCGCCGGGATGGCGGGCACCAGGCGCTGGTGATCATCTGCCAGGGCGCGAAGCCGGGCCTTGGGCTGCTGAACGCTGAACAGTTCCGCGCACCCTATGGCGCGCCGGCGATCCATGTTTCCAGCGAGGCACGCGACAGGGTGCGGGACGCCGCCGAACGCGGCCTGGCGGCGACGTTCGTCTCTCGCGCCCGCCGCACTCGGACCGAGGCACGCAATGTCGTTGTGACGTTGTCCGGCAGGCAGCCTGGCGGCACGAAGCTGGTGGTGATGACGCCGCGCAGCTCCTGGTGGCAATCCACGGCCGAACGCGGCGGCGGGATCGTTTGTTGGCTGGAGACGCTGCGGGCACTGCTGGCGGAACCGCCTGCGTGCGACGTCGTCATGACCGCGAACAGCGGGCACGAGCTCGGCCATTTGGGACTGGATGCGTTCCTGGAGCATCGCCCGGGATGGGATAGCGCGGGTGGTGCGACCTGGGTGCATTACGGCGCCAACCTCGGCGCGCGGGGCGGTACGCTGTCGATCATGTCCGCATCCGAGGACTTGCGCGCGTCCATGCGCACGTCGCTGCAACAGGAAGGCCAGCCACCCGATTCTCTGGCGCCAATGAGCCAGGTGCCAAGTGGCGAGACGCGTGATATTCACCGGGCAGGGGGGCGGTATGTGACGCTGGTCGGCAGCAATCCGCTGTTCCACTTGCCGCAGGACCGCTGGCCGCACGCGGTGGACGTGGACGCGATCCGCCGCATCGCCGCCGCATCGGCACGGATGGTCCGGGACCTGAGTCGCTGATGCGGCCAAGCATCATTCGGCGTAGCGCCGCAGGTGCGAAGCCGGTCGAATGATGCCCTTCCCAAGCATCATTCGGCGTAGCGCCACTGGTGCGAAGCCGGTCGAATGATGCCCTTCCCAAGCATCATTCGGCGTAGCGCCACTGGTGCGAAGCCGGTCGAATGATGCCCTTCCCAAGCATCATTCGGCGTAGCGCCACTGGTGCGAAGCCGGTCGAATGATGCCCTTCCCAAGCATCATTCGGCGTAGCGCCACTGGTGCGAATCCGATCAAATGATGCAGGTCCCGGTCCAGCTCCATAGTGGAAACGGGCGCGGTTAATTCTTCGGAAACCGGATCGCGCTTCAATGCACGCGGCCATGAACTAGAAGGGGCCCGCGATGTTGACCCGCCGCCTTGTCCTGACCGGTGCTGGCCTGATGGCCGCCAACCGCGCCTTTGCAACGTCGCTGCCGGTGGCCGGCGGAAAGCGCCTCCTGACCATCTCCGGCCGCATCACAAAGCCGAACCATGACGACATCGCCGTCTTCGACATGCCGCTGCTGGAAAGCCTCGGCCTGACGACCATCCGCACGGCTACGCCCTGGTTCAACGGGCCGGTGGAGTTCGAAGGCGTGCCGATGACCACCCTGATGCAGAAGGTCGGCGCCGACGGCGATCGGCTGCTGGTCTTCGCGCTGAACGACTATGCCACCGAAATCCCGATGGCGGATTTTGCGAAATACCAGCCAATCCTCGCGCTGAAGCGTGACGGCAGCTACATGCCGGTCGCCGACAAAGGGCCGCTGTTCATCATCTATCCGTTCGACAGCAGCGCCGAACTGCGCAATCAGAAGTTCTACAGCCGCTCCGCGTGGCAGGTCGCCCGGATGGAGGTGATCTAGGGCGCGCGCTGGTCGCATCATGCCTTCGATCGCGCATGTCAGCCGCCTGCTGCTCGCCGGGGCAGCGATCCTTCTGGCGCTGGCGTCCGGATTCATCTCCTACCAGATGTATCGTCAGCAGAAGCTGATCGAGACTTCCTCGCGCTACAATCTGGCGTGGACCGTCAGCCAGTCGGTGACGGAGTTCCTGCGCCTGCAGCACGAGATCGCCCGGGCCGCGCTGCAGGAGGACACCGAAGCAGTCCAATTGCGCTTCGATATCTGCGTCAACCGCATTTCCCTGCTGCGCAGCGGTGCTGCGGGCGCGTTCGTTGCCGGCGATGCCGCGCTGAAGGGGATTGTCGACCGGTTCGAGGCCGGTCTCCGCCGGATCGAGCCGCTGATCCCCATGATCCATCGCCGCGAGGCGGCGATCGAGGCCTTGCGCGTGCTGGAGCCGCGGGCGGCGGAACTGATGCGTCTTTCCGCAGCGTCTAACGTCCACAGCGCTGGTCTGGCCGCTGTGGACCAGGCGGAGCTGGTCAGCCTGCACTGGCAGTTCACGGCCTATGTCATCATGCTCGCGCTCAACGCCGTTGCGCTGATCGCCTTCCTGCTGCGCCACATGAAGGAGCTTCGCGCCACCAAGCAGAAGCTGGAGGAAAGCGCGCAGGACCTGCAGACGGCGTTGGCGAAGGCCGACGCAGCCGGCGAGGCCAAAGCGCGCTTCCTTGCCGCCATGAGCCACGAAGTCCGCACCCCCATGAATGCCGTGCTGGGCCTTGCCGGCGCGCTGCTGGACGAAACGCTGACTTCGCGCCAGCGCGAGATCGTGACGACGATCAGCGCCTCGGGAGACAGCCTGCTCAGGATCCTGAACGACATACTGGATTTCTCGAAGCTCGATGCCGGCTACCTGACGCTGGAGGACGGACCGTTCTCCCCTGTGGAGCTGACCCGCGAAACGGCCGCCCTGCTGGCGCCCCGCGCTGAATCCACCGGGCTGACCCTGATGGTCGATACCGATCCGGGACCCGAGGACTGGGTGCTGGGGGATGGCGGGCGCATCCGCCAGGTATTGCTAAACCTGGTGTCCAATGCTGTGAAGTTTACGGAGACCGGGTTCGTCGTGGTCTCGCTGCGCCGCATTGGCCCGCAGGACGGCGCGATGACGCTGGAATGGACCGTGCGCGACACCGGGATCGGTATTCCGCCCGACCGCATCGGCAGCCTGTTCGGCGAATTCGTCCAGGCGGACAGCAGCATCAGCCATCGCTACGGCGGTACCGGCCTCGGGCTCGCAATCAGCAAGCGCCTGATCGACCGGATGAACGGCACGATCGGGGTGGAGTCGAAGCCAAACGAGGGCACCACGTTCCGGGTCAGGATCACCTTGCCGATCGCCGAACACCCGCCGCAGGCGCAGCCGGCCGAAGGCGACCCAGTGCCGCTGTTCGAGGCCGCGATGACGCGGTTGGGCCGGCCGCTGCGGCTGCTGCTGGCCGAAGACAATCCGACGAACCAGTTCGTGTTCAGCCAATCGGTCAAGGATCTGGCGGTGAACCTGGACCTGGCGGCCGACGGCAACGAGGCGGTCGAGGCGGCAATCAGCTTCAGGTACGACGTGATCTGCATGGACATGAGGATGCCGGTGCTGGACGGGCTGGGGGCAGCGCGCCGGATCCGCGCCCAGGGCGGGCGACTTGCGACGATCCCGATCATCGCCATCACCGCGAACGCCTTCCCCGAGGACGTGCAGGCCTGCATTGAGGCGGGCATGAACCGCTTCGTGGCCAAGCCGATCAGCCGATCCGTCCTGTTGACCACCATCCTCGACGTGATGGGCATGCGTCCCGTCCAGGTTGACCTGATCACACCGCCGTCCGGAGAGCGTGCGGCGCAACCCGCGCTCGATGCCGCGGCCTTCGCCGAACTACAGGACATGATCGGTGACGACGGGATGGCCGAGATGCTGGCCGTGTTCACGGCCGAGATGGGACGCCGCCTCAAATGGTTTGCCGGCGGGCCGGACGACCGCGATACGCTGATCCGCGAGGTCCACAGCATCAAGGGATCAGCAGGGACGGTCTGTGCCGCAAACCTCGCCGCCAGCGCAGCCGAGATCGAAGCTCGGCTGCGGGGAGGGGGCGACTGGGATGGCACCGATGGCGAGCGGTTGAAGGTGGCGTTCGAAGCCTATCTTCTCGCCCCCGACGTCGCGCGCCATCTTCGGGAACAAGTGGCCTGACGCGGTCGCGCCGGCGCGGACCAGACGCCATGGGCAGCGGCGCCGGAGAGTGATAGCGTTCCGTCCACGGACCGCGGGCCGCTCCGCGGACCCGGCGTCGAACCCTCTCGCTGGCAGGTCACCATGCCCGATCCGATCACCGTCGCCGTGCTGCAGAACCGGTTGAATGCCATCGCCGAGGAGATGGGCGAGGCGATGCTGCGCACCGCCTATTCGCAGATCCTGAACTCGTCGCGGGATTTCTCGATCGCGCTGATCGATGCGCGCTGCCGCCTGGTCGCGCAGGCGGACCACATCCCGGTGCATGTCGGCGCCATGTCCTGGGCGGCGAAGGCGCTGGCGGCGCGTTTTCCGAACCCGTCGCCAGGCGATGTCTACGTGCTGAACGATCCCTATCGCGGCGGATCGCACCTGCCGGACCTCACGGTGTTCGTGCCGGTGTTCGACGGGCCGAAGCTGATGTTCTGGTCGGTGAACCGCGCGCATCATTCGGATATCGGCGGGGCGACCCACGGCGCCTACAACCCGGCGGCGACGGAAATCTGGCACGAGGGCCTGCGCCTGCCGCCGATGCGCCTGACCGAGAACGGCGTGCTGCGTGAGGACATCCTGGAGATGCTGGCGCTGAACGTGCGCCATCCCCGCGACTTCCGAGGCGACCTCGCCGCGCAGATCGGTTCGGTCAAGCTGGGCGAGCAGCGCCTGGCGGCGGTGATCCGGGAATTCGGCGGCGATGTGCTGTCCGAGGCGATCGATGCGATGCTGGACGCCGCGGAACGTCATGTCCGCTCGACCGTCGTCAACTGGAAGGATGGTGAATACTACGGCGAATCCGTGCTGGACGATGACGGGTTCGGCAAGACCGACATCGTGATCCGTGCCCGCGTGACCGTGTCGGGTTCCGATGTCACCGTCGACCTGACGGAATCCGATCCGCAGGTCACCGGGTTCATCAACTCCTCGCACGCCAATACGCAATCCGCGGTCGCGATGGCATTCGCCTTCCTGCTCGATCCCGACGTGACGAAGAACGACGGCGCGCTGCGTCCGCTGACGGTGAAGCTGAAGGAAGGCACGATCGTCTGGGCGCGGGAGGGTGCGCCGGTAACGATGTGTACCAGCCATTGTTCCAACGAGATCATCGAGGCGATCATCGTCGCCCTCGCGCCCGCATGCCCGGATCGCGCCATGGGCGGCTGGGGACGGCGGTTGCGTATCGCGCTGAACGGCGTCGACCCGCGCACCGGGCGGCGCTTCATCTGGCACATGTTCCAGGCGCGTCCTGGCGGCGGCGGATCGCTGGCGGGTGATGGCTACTCGACGATCGGCGAGTGGCACTCCGCTGGCGGTATCAAGTTCGGCTCGATCGAGGTGGCGGAAACCCGCTTTCCGCTGGTGTTCGAAACCCATGAATACCGCCCCGGGTCTTGCGGCGACGGAAAACATCGCGGCGGCGTCGGCGGTGACATGCGGCTGCGGGTCGAGGCGGTGGGCAACTGCGTCGCCAACACCGCCGGCGAGGGCGTGGTCCATGGTGCGCGCGGCGTGCTGGGCGGCCAGGATGGCGCGCCGCATGACTATACGCTGCTGGCCCCCGGTGCGGCGCCACGCAAGCTGAAAAGCAAGGAAATCCTGGT
Organism: Acetobacteraceae bacterium; assembly: GCA_050181195.1. Taxonomy (GTDB): domain Bacteria; phylum Pseudomonadota; class Alphaproteobacteria; order Acetobacterales; family Acetobacteraceae; genus Rhodopila. The sequence continues at coordinate 12,938 of JBFXDK010000126.1, forward strand.
GCCGGTGCCGACGGGCAGCGTGATCCACGTGCTGTCTGGCGGCGGCGGCGGCTGGGGGGCGCCCGAGGAGCGCGATCCCGCGGCCCGGGAGAATGACCGCGCAGAGGGGCTGGCCTGATCGCGGTGCTGCACGCGGCGCTAATGGGTCGTCGTCGACGCGCGCCGGGCTGACGGATCCAGCGGGCGCCACGGCCCGCGCAATTGGGCAGCGCTCCCCGGTAGTCTGCTTTCCGTGTCAGGAGGTGACGACGAGCGGCGCAGTTGCAGACGGAGCCGGTCCGGCGGCGTCCTTGGGGTCGTTCTGTCCTGCGGCGTCCCACATCAGGCGCGGGTCGAAGGTTTCCGCCGCGAACATCGTCAGGATCACCACCGCGCAGAAGGCGACCGCGCCGATGCCGGGTTCGATCGTAATCACCGTTCCGAATCGGACCAGGGCGCCCAGCAGCGCCTCCATGAAGATGTCGATCATCGACCAGCGCCCGACCCAGCACACCACCTGATACAGCCGCACGCGCTTGCGCAGGTGATACACGCTGCCGGTCTGCGCGGTGATCAGCATGATCGACAGACCGACCAGCTTCAGCATCGGCACCGCGATGCTGGCGAAAAACACCAGCGCTGCCAGCGGATACATCCGCGAACTGATCAGCTCCTCCACCCCGCCGAGGATCGTGCTCGGCGTGCCGGCGCCAAGCTGCATGACCGTCAGCACCGGATAGTAGTTCGCGGGGATGTACAGGACGGCCGCGGCGATCACCAGCGCCCAGGTGCGGCTGATGCTGTTGGGCTTTCGTCGGTGCAGGGCGCTGTCGCAGCGCAGGCATCGGGCGTGATGGCCGAGCGGAATGCTGACCAGGCCGCAGGTTTCGCAGCCGATGGCGTCCGGCCCGGGATGGCGGTCCCCCGTTGTCAGGCGCGAGACGTCGTCGATCCCGCGCCGGCCAAGGTGTGCCCAGACCGCCTCCCGGTCCAGGTCGGAATCCGCCCAGATCATCACGAAGGTCAGGGCCAGCAGCACGTAGACGCCGGCAAGCAGGGTGATGTGCACGAGGTCGCCCAGTTTCACATAGGCGACGAACACCCCGAACACGAACACCTCGACCATCGACCACGGCCGCAGCTTCTCCGAGAGGACAAAGAGCCGGCGCAGATGGCGAGGCGGATGATCCTCGTGCAGGCGGATCAGCACATAGAGCCGCGCTCCTAGCATTACAAAAGGTGCGACGACCACCACAAAGACGACGACCGCCGCCAGGGCGTCCATGCCGCGGCGGACCAGTTCGGCGGGACCAGAGAACAGGCCAGCCTGCAAGGAAATGCCGGCGGTCTCCACGCCCATCAGCATCGTCGTGCAGAGGATGATCAGCAGCACCAGCGCGGCGCCTGTCAGCGCCATGCTGTGCTGGAAGGAATGGGCTGGCGCGTGGTGCAGGATCGTCGGGCAGCGGACGCATTGCGCGCTCATGCCGCGGGACAGCGGCGGCGTGACCTGCAACAGACCGCAGCCTGGGCATTCCCGCAGATGCGACGCCTCGGATGGCTGATTGGAGACGATCCCGCTCACCGCGCTGCCAGCATTTTCGCGAGTTCGTCCGCCAGATGACCGATGGCGACGCTGGTGGCCTGCACCTGGCCGGCGGTTCCGGGGGAGGTGACCGGCTCGACAATGCGGATGCTGCGCAGGACCGAACCGCCGCGCCGCCTGGTCTCCAGCCGGGTCTGCGCCTGCAGGATGACGTTGCTGCCGGCGTGGTCCTGGTCCAGGCGCTGAATGGCGACCTCCAGGATCGCGTCCGGCGAGGCGGAGATGGCGCTGCTCTCGTTCAGGACCACGCTGCCGGGCAGGCGCTGGCCGAGTTCCTCGGCCAGGATGCGGTCGAGCATCGCGCCCAGGGGTTCGCCCCACCAGTCGTTGGCGAGGACGTCGAGGCGGTAGCTTTCCGAGGACCGGACAATCTGCGAGCGTTCGAGGAGGCGGGGCACGCCGACCTGCTGGAGGAGGACGACGCGCGGGCCGCCCCGATGCGGGGTCCCCGCGATCGGTTCGATCGTGTAGAGTACCGGGTTGGGCGAACCCGAACAGGCCGCAAGCATCGCCACCAGAAGGACCGTCATCGCCGTCTGGCGTATCGGCCAGGACACATGATGCGTTGCACGGCGCGCTGGCTTTGCACCGCTGCGCGCGA
>JBFXDK010000127.1:0-2353 GCA_050181195.1 Acetobacteraceae bacterium
TGTGGTTCAACCCGTCTGACGCGGCGTGTGTCAACCTGCGCTGGCGGCATGACATCCGTGTCCAGGCGGGCCAGAAACCGGTTCAGTGCGCGATCTGATCCCTCGACTTCGACCGTTACGCCGTCACTGGTGTTTTGCACAAATCCAGCGAGTCCCTCATCCACTGCCAGGCGATAAGCAAGGGGGCGGAACCCGACGCCCTGCACGGCGCCGGTCAGATGCACCTGAAGCCGCTGCCGATCCTCCGTGTCGTTGGATATGTGTCGTGGCATGGTGGGACTACGTGCTTTCGTCCGACACCTCCAGGTCCAGGCTCTGCAACAGCACGGCCTGGGCATGTGGATGCAGCGCGTCATCCGACACTTCTATCCGCAGTTCAGCTGACTCTGCTCTTGTACCGCGCACTTCCTCGGCGAAGTGCTCACGGAAATGTCCTGGCGAAAACTGGCTCAACGCTCCCAGCCAGACGCTGACGCCGGAGATCCGTTGGGCGCCGGACTCCTGTGCCGCCTGCTCGATCCGGCGGACCAGATCGCGGACAATCCCGCTCTCATGCATTGGCGGTCGCCGGCGCCAGTTGCCGTACGTCGTCCATGACATGCTGCGCGACGACAGGGGCGGCATCAGCAACCGCACGGGTCATTGCCGCGCCTCCGTCAAAGCATAGCCCTTCGATGCCATAGACAATGATCCGCGCCGGAGCGAGACCGAGTGTGCGAGCCAGTGCAACCGCGTCCACCAGGCCCATCGCGTGGCTCGACAGGAATGAAAGGCCGCGCGGCAGATCCTGATTGGTCAGGTCGAAGCGGTGAACGTGGCCTGGGTTGCCGCCGGCCTCCGTCGCGTCCACACAGATCGCACAATCGTATCCGGCCCAATCGTCCAGCAGAGCCAGCATGTCGCCTGTGCGCGTCCGCAGCGCCACCTCAGGCGGCAGGCGGCCGGAGAGGCAGCGCAAAACCAGCGATCCGATGCCATCGTCGCCGCGATCCGGGTTGCCGATGCCAACCACCAGGGTCTTCATGCGCGATGCACCGTCAGTTTCAGGAAATGCGTCGAGCATGAAATGCACGGATCATAGTTGCGGATGCTCTGTTCGCATCGATCCCTGATTTCATCATCCGGCTGATCCAGGATCATCGTTGCGACATCCCTCAGATCGGCCTCTATACTCGGCTGGTTCTGGGACGTCGGCGGCACGATGCGTGCAGACCGGATCGTGCCGTCAGGTTCGAATTCATATCGATGCCAGCAGATGCCACGCGGCGCTTCGGTGCAGCCGAATCCGACGGCATCACGCGCTTCGAGAGGAAGGAAGGCGAGTTCCGGCGGTTCATATGCCGCGATCAGGCGCAACGCCTCTGCACATGCATAGACAACTTCCAGCGACCGGACCAGGATGCTGCGGAACGGGTTGCGGCAGATCGGCTCCAATCCGAGTTCGCGTGCCAGGGATTGCACGGATGCCGGCAGGCGATCGAAATTCAGCGCGTATCGCGCGAGCGGTCCGACAAGATAGGCCCCCCGCTCCTTCACCACCGAATGCAGCGCGGTGGAATGGGCCACATGCCGTTCCTCGAATACCGACTCGTAATCGGCGATATCGATATCAATCCCGCGGTTGGATATCAGGCGGCCTTCGTTGAACGGATATTCGTCCGGGTGGCGGAGAGCAACAAATTCATAGTCCCGCTCGAAGTCGGGAAAAGGCAGGGTGGCGACCCAGCGTGCCAGACCGATGGCCAGTTCATGTGCCTGTTCCAATGCGGCCGCGAGCGGTGCCAGTTCGGCCCGTGTGGGCACACGGTGAAAGCCGCCCGCACGGACATTCACGGGATGGATTTCCCGTCCGCCCAGCACCCGCAGGATCTCATTGCCGGCCTTCTTCAGTGCCAGGCCATTCCGTACGATCTCACCATGAACACGCGCCATCTGAATGGCATCCGGAAAGCCGAGAAAATCCGGCGCGTGCAGCATGACAATGTGCAACGCATGGCTCTCGATCCATTCGCCACAATAGATCAGCCGCCGCAGCGCACGCAGTTGCCCATCTACCCTGATACCGAAGGCGTTCTCGATGGCATGGACGGCGCTCATCTGGTAGGCGATCGGGCAGATGCCACAGATACGAGCAACGATGTCGGGCATTTCCGCGTAGCCGCGCCCGCGCAGGAAGGCCTCGAAAAAGCGGGGTGGCTCAAAGATCCGAAGCTGCGCAGACGTCACGCGGCCATCACTGATATGCAGGTCCAGCGCGCCCTCGCCTTCCACGCGCGCCAGATATTCGACCCTGATCGTCTTAGTCGTCATGGGCCTGGCTTTCCTTCAGGAACGGCTCCGCGGCGGCGTTGAA
>JBFXDK010000127.1:2453-10727 GCA_050181195.1 Acetobacteraceae bacterium
GGGAAGTTGGCGATCTCGATCGCATCTGCCAGCGCGAGCAGTTCATCCTCGCAGTCCAACAGGGACAACTGGCATCCGTCGCAGGAAGCAAACTTCCAGACGGCGAGGCGGGGTCGATGTCCATCCGCCATCTCAGATCTCCCTGATCGCGAAGATGTCGGCGATGCGGTCGAAGCTCATCACCGGTCCGTCCTTGCAGATGAAATCAGGTCCGAACTGGCAGTGCCCGCACAGGCCGATGGCGCATTTCATGTTGCGCTCCATCGAGACATGAATGCGGTTTGTGGGCACCCCGGCGTCGGTCAGGGCCACGACCGTGTAGCGCATCATCACCTCCGGCCCGCACACCAGCGCAACGGTATCCGAAGGATCAAAGGCCGCGCGCTGGATCAGATCCGGCACGACGCCGACATTGCCGTGCCAGTCCGCGTCGGCGTGGTCCACGGTGATATCGATGTCCACATCCAGCCGCTGCCGCCACGTCGTCAGTTCGTCCCGGTAGAGAAGGCCAGCGGGATCGCGGCTGCCGACCAGGATCGTCACACGGCCATAGCGGCTGCGGTTCGCCATGACCGCATAGATGACCGGGCGCAGGGGCGCCAGCCCCAGGCCGCCAGCGACGATAACCACATCCGCGCCCTCGGCCGCGGAAACGGGCCAACCCTGGCCGAACGGTCCTCGGACACCGACGTTCGCGCCGACCGCCAGTCTTGCCAGCGCGCCGCTCACCGCGCCCACGTCGCGAACCGTATGGACGAATGCCGAACTGTCCGTGTGGTCGCCACTGATGCTGATGGCGATCTCGCCGATGCCGAAGACGTACAGCATGTTGAACTGGCCCGGCTCGAACGCCGGCCGGCATCCATCGGCGGGCAGCAGCGTCAGCGTGACGGTATCGGAAAGTTCCCGCCGCACCTGACTGACGCGGTAGATTTGCGGCACGAACGGGTCGCGAGCCGCCATGGCTGCGTCAGTGGCTTCCATAGACATCCAGTATCTGCAACCGTGTTGCCTGCAGGCGTTTGACCATCACTGGCAGGAAGCGCTTCATCATCTCATAGCCCAGGTGATGATCGGCCTCACACTTGTCACGCAGGCAGGCGGCGTTGATGCCAATCGCTCGTGTCAGCACCACGGCGCGAGCGTCAAACATCCAGCGATAGGGGGGAACAAGCCAGGATGCTCCAACGATCTCGCCTTCCCCCAGCGTGGCGAACACGACCGGTGCCTTGCCGGGCACGCTGATTTCCAGGGCAATTTTGCCATAACGGATCAGGAAGAATTCATTCGCAGGGTCGCCTTCGCGGAACAGGTATTGCCCTTCATCGAAGCGATGATTGCGGGCGCAACCGCTCACCAGCCTGCTGTGATCGGGCGAGAAGTTCGCGAAAAACGCATGGCTCTGCAGGATCTGGTCAATCCCCTCCATGGCGGCCTCCCTTTGTCTCCGATGCCCGGATCGCCGCCGCTTCCTCGGTGATGTCGATTCCGACCGGACACCAGGTGATGCAGCGCCCGCATCCGACGCAGCCCGACGTGCCGAACTGGTCGATCCAGCTGGCAAGCTTGTGCGTCATCCACTGGCGATAACGCGCGCGGTTGGATTGCCGAACACTGCCGCCATGCAGATAGGAAAAATCCAGCGTGAAGCAGGAATCCCATTTGCGCACCCGTTCGGCCGAGGCGCCTGTCAGATCGCTATGATCCTCGACGGTGGTGCAGAAGCAGGTGGGACAGACCATGGTGCAGTTGCCGCAGGTCAGGCAGCGTGCGGCGACATCATCCCAGCGCGGGTGATTGGGGTTGGCTTGAAGCAGCTCCTTCAACCCATCGGTCTCCAGGCTGCGTCCCATCTGCTGCCTGGTGCGGTCGATCACGGCCCCGGCGGCCACGATATGGGCATCGGTCGCGCGCCGGTGGGGGATCTGCGCCAGAAGTTCGGCACCGGCTTCCGTGCCGATCTCCACCAGAAATTCGCTGTTGCTGTCGAGCAGTTCCGTCAACGCCAGATCGTAGCCAGACTCCGCCTTGGGGCCTGTCTGCATGGAAACGCAGAAGCAGGTGCCGGAAGCCTGGCCGCAATTGACAGCGATCAGGAATGCGTCCTTGCGGCGTCTGGCATAAGCCACATCCGGGTACGGGCCGTCCCAAAAGATACGATCCTGGATGGCAATGGCGTGAAGTTCGCATGATCGCACCCCGACGAAGGCAAACTTCGGCGCCGGGTCAGGCGGGGTCGTAACGGTCAGTCCATTCTCATTTTGTTGGGCAGTCCACAAGGTTTCGACCGGCGGGTGCAGGAACTGTTTCCAGGAATGCGGCCCAACAGCAAAGCCGAACAGCGCGTCGTCGTTGCGGCGCTCCAGCCGGTATCGCCCCGGGGCCTGCCGGTCGGTCCATCCACCTGGCAGATCTGCGATCCCGCTGATCTGATCATAGACGATCGCGCCGTCCCGCAAGGTCGGCCCCAGAACCTGATACTCTCGGGCACGCAGACCCCGCAGCAAGGCGTCAACGCCTTCCCGGGTCAGCACGGCGCGTTCCCCTGCTTCGAACGGACGCTCAGTCATGTTTTCCCTGTCACGTTCACGGATCGCGCGCTCAAGGATCGTCAGGCTCGCGGGCGACCATACAGGAACCGCGGGAGCGCGGGCAACCATTTGACTGCGGTCAGCGTTTCATCTGATCTGTTAATTCGTCTTCCGGCTGACCCTGACCCGGCCGATGGACCAGAAGGCGGGGATGGCCCCCGGACTTCAAGAATCAGCCCGGGCAGCGGCCGCGGCATCAGGCAAGCTGGTCGCGCGTCAGTGCGGCGTGCGCTTCATCGACGCCGCGGTGTTGACCATGGAATGCAGGCTGCGCGCATAGTCCGTCGCACCGCGGTCATCCATCCGCGGTGCAACCCGCAGGTATTCCTTCAGGCCGAGTATGGCAGGACGCGGGCGGCCCAGCAGCACCTTGCAGAACCGTTCCACCTCGTCCGTCAGCGAGGCAGCCGGCACCACCGTGCTGACGATGCCGTAGGCCAGGGCGCGCTGGGCATCGATGAATTCGGCCGAGTACGCCATCCACAGGATGGCGTTGCGACGCATCCGGCCGGCGACCGCCGACATCACCATCGTCGGCATGATGTTGTTCTCGATCTCCGGCATGTTGAATCGGGCGGTATCGCTGGCAAAGGAGACGTCGCACAGGGAAGCGACGGCGACGCCGTAGCCCATCGCGCGCCCTTCGATCGCCGCCACCACGGGCACCTCAGCGTTGCGGATTGCCGTATAGCTGCCGAAAATGCCGTCATACTCATTGCGGCGGGTATAGGCCTCGGGCGAGGGCGGGCCACCCACGTCCCGCACCCGCCCGGTGCAGAAATCCGGTCCGACGGAGGTCAGCAGCACCGCGTCCGAGGTCTCATGCGCGCGCAGCACCGCCTCGCTCAGCCGCGAGGCCATGCTGTCGCTGACGCCGCATCCCTCCCGGGCGAAGGTGACCCGCAGCAGGCGGCCATCCTGGACGATCGAAAGTGGCTCGGACATCAGCGTCGTTCTCCCCCTGGCTGCGCGGCCTGGATCGCCCGCCAGACCCGTTCGGGTGTGGCAGGCATCTCGAAATGCGTCACCCCGTCATCGGCCAGGGCATGGACGATCGCGTTCATCACCGCGCCCAGCGCCGGCGTCGTGCCGCCCTCGCCGCCGGGACGGATGCCGTGCGGATGGGAGCTGGCAGCGACCTCGCTCAGCGCGACGTTCATCGGCGGCACCGTGTCGGCCCGCGGCATCGCGTAGTCCATGAACGAGCCGGTCAGCAGCTGCCCGGTTTCCGGATCGTGCACCACCGCCTCCAGCAATGCCTGCCCCAGCCCCTGGGCGATCGCGCCATGTGCCTGACCGTGCAGGATCAGCGGGTTGACCGCGCGTCCCACGTCGTCCACGCCGGTCCAGTCGACGATCCGCGCGTGCCCGGTATCCGGATCGACCTCGACCTCGCAGACATGCGTGCCATAAGGATAGCCGCCGACGCGATTGACGATTTCGCTGGCCGCGGCGAGCGGGCCGCGCAAATCGTCCGGCAGCGTTGTCAGCGTCTGCGCCGCCCGCGCCACGTCCCACAGGCCGACGCTGCCCCCGCCGGCATCGGCGAAGACGCCATCGGCATAGGCAATTGCCGACGCGTCCGCCTGCTGCAGCATGTGCGCGGCGATTGCCTTGCCGCGGGCGATGATCTGCGCGACCGCCTCGCCCACGGTGATGCTGACCAGCCGCATCGAGCGACCGGATACCGACCCGCCGCCCACCGACACGCGATCGGTGTCGTTGGCAATGAAGCGCACGCAGGCCATCGGCACCTGCAGCCATTCGGCGATCAGTTGCGGGAAGCTGGTCTCGTGCCCCTGGCCGCTGCTCATCGTGCCCACGACCAGGTCGATGGCGCCATCGGCATGCACCGTCACCTCGGCCCGCTCGCGCGGCACGCCGCTCGCGACCTCGATGTAGTTGGCCACCGCGATGCCGCGGCGCAGGCCTTCACTCGCTGATCGGGCCTTGCGCTCGGCGAATCCATCCCAGTCTGCCATGCGCAGCGCGCGGTCCATGACCGCGCCGTATTCGCCATTGTCATAGGTCACACCGACGCCGTTGGTGAACGGCATCGCCTCGGGCGGGATCAGGTTGCGGCGGCGCAGTTCGACCCGGTCGAAGCCGGCCTGGGCGGCGGCCAGATCGATCAGCCGCTCGATCATGTAGATCGCCTCGGGGCGGCCGGCGCTGCGGTAGACCGCGACCGGCGGCGTGTTGGTCAGCACGGCATGGCCGCGGAAATGCACCGCCGGGATGCGATATACCCCCTGCATCTGTGACAGGCCTTTGCGCAGCGGCCAGAAATAGGCGGTATAGGCACCCAGGTTCATGATGTTCTCGCCGCGCAGGCCCAGGAAGTTGCCCGCGGCGTCCAGTGCCAGTGCGGCGGTCGAGGTCAGATCGCGTGCCTGGTAGTCCGACAGGAAGCATTCCTGCCGGCTGGCGGCCCATTTCACCGGGCGGCCGACGCGGCGCGCCGCCCAGGGCATCAGCGCATATTCAGGGGAGAACGCGTTGCGCGTGCCGAAATTGCCGCCCATGTCGCCGAACACGGCGCGGCACCGGTCCAACGGCACGCCGAGTACGGCGGCCAGACGCTCGCGGCACTGCACGGCGCCGCGGCCCGACGCGGTATAGACGGTGTAGCGGTGCTGGGTGGCGTCATAGGTGCCCACCACCGCCCGCGGCTCCAGCGGACAGCCGGTCACGCGGTGCACCCAGCTGTCCAGCCGCACGATATGGGCTGCCTGCGCGAAGGCCGCCTCGGCCGCATCCGCGTCGCCGACATCGCAGGTCAGCGCCAGGTTGCGCGCGCACTCGTGCCAGAGCAGCGGCGCGCCCGGCTGCATCGCGGCCCGCGCGGCAATGACGGCCGGCAGCGGCTCCCAGTCGATCGCGACCAACTCAGCGGCATCGGCGGCGAGCGCTTCCGTCTCCGCGATGACCAGGGCGACCGCCTCTCCCACATAGCGGACCTTGTCAGCGGGCAGCGGCAGATGCGGCGTTGTGGTGACACTGAAGCCAGGCGGCAGATGCAGCTCGACATCCGGCTTGCCGGTCCATTCCGGGTTGTGCGGAATGGGTTGCAGGCCGTCCGCCGCCGCGTCCCGGCCGGTCAGCACCGCCAGCACGCCAGGCAGGGCGGCGGCGCGGGCGGTGTCGATCGCGCGGATGCGGGCATGGGCATGCGGAGAGCGCACCAGGGCGGCGTGACACAGAAGCGGCGGCGACCGATCAGCGGCGTAGCAGCCCTGACCTGTCAGCAGCCGGCGATCCTCGGAGCGCAGCACCGAGGCGCCGATACCGTCTGGTCGATCGAGCCTGCGCGTGTCCACTCCACCAACCCTTCCACACCATGATGCGCGACCGAGAATACGGCGCTGATCGGCCTCGTCCAGAGAGCTGGCTGGTGGAGGGCTGGGGGAAGCGGGCCTGGCGCCACCAGCATCAGGCTGGGCAGGTGTCTTGCCTGGAAACGGGATCATCGGTCCGGACCGTGGCATGGCCACTTGATAGACGCGAGCGTTCGGCCGATCCTGCGGACGGGAGTGAGAATCCGGGATCGCGAAAGGCCACGGCCTCCTTCACAATTCGCAGACCGGGGAAGAAGGAGCCACAATCATGAGCGCTGCCGTGTCGACGGTTCCCGCACAGTCCATGAAGATGACCAAGGTCAAGGAGCACATCGGCGCCATCGTCACCGGTATCGACCTGGCGCAACCCATCGACGCCGCGACGCGGAAGGCGCTCTGCGACGCTGCCGTCGAAAACGTGGTCCTTGTGATCCGTGGGCAAGCACACCTTACGCCGGCCCAGCTGCAGGCCGCGGGTGAAATGTTCGGCGAGCTGATGGAGGACCAGAACCGGCGCTACCTGGTTGACGGGTTTCCGCTGATCAGTGTGCTCGACAACCGTCACCTGGACAGCAAGGGGCAGCCCGCGAAAGTCGGCGCGAACGCCACCTGGCACACCGATCACACGAACCAGGAATTGCCGCCGAAATTCACCATGCTGTATGCGGTGGCGGTGCCGGACAAGGGCGGCGCGACATCGGTCTGCAATTCGCGCGCGGCCTACGAAGCGCTTCCGGACGACATCAAGCGGAAGATCGACGGCGCCAAGACAGAAAATACGCTGATCAGCAGCGCGCGCATGAAGACGGGCAATCCGGATATCGTAAAGGCCCAGCTCGAGTCGAAGAAGCCGCCGACGGTGCATCCGCTTGTCCGCACGCATCCAGAGACCGGCACCAAGGCGGTGTGGTTCCACAAGAGCAAGACCGAGACGGTCACCGGCATGTCGCCCGAGGAAACCCAGGAATTTCTGCAGGAGCTGACTGACAGGATCACGCAGCCGCAGTTCTGCTATGCGCACGAATACAAGCCGGGCGACCTGCTGATCATTGATGACCGCGCCTCATTGCATAAGGCCGGCTTCGATTACGATCACAGCCAGCATCGCCGCCTGTACCGGATGCTTGTGCGTGGCGACCGGCCCTACTGAACGCGAGTCGGCGCTCGTCTGCGTGCGTTCTTCCCAGCCGCGCTGAACGGATCCAGGTCAACCGCCGAACCTGCGAGTAACCGAGACGCGGCTGGGATCAAGAGCAGCGAGGCGAGCGGGATCGAAGGGTGAGAGATCGACCGAGCGCGCCGTCCCGTCCAGGATCAGGTCGGCCATGGCCTCGGCTGTCGCGGGGGCATTCAGGATGCCCCACACGCTGTGGCCTGTTGCCACATAGGCGCCTCGGGCGCCCGGGACGGCACCGATCAGCGGCAGTCCGTCGGCCGTCACGGGGCGGAAGCACGCCTGGCTGGCAAGGACGGGGGACTTCGCCAGGATCGGCGACATGCGATCGCAAAGTGCCTTCAGCCGGTCGATCGCCCCGTCATCAGGGGTGACAAGGCCCGGATCGATGGGAAGGTCGGACTGGCTGGATATGCCGCACACATAGGTCGTGCCATCGGCGCGGGGGAAGACCTCCGGTGAGAGCATCGCGCCGCCCGGCTCTGCGTATTCCAGAAACAAGGCTTCCGGCGGGATCGTCGCACCGGTCTGGAAGACGAGGCTGTGACCCTTCAGGCCGAACACCGGAGGCAGCGGCAGCCATTTCGCAGCCAATATCGACCACGGCCCCATGGCGATGACGACGGCATCGGCCTCCAGCGCATTCCCGTCGAACTGCACGCCAACGACCGCGCCATCGCGGCGCAGCAGCCCCTGCGTCTCGCCAATAAGCACCTCGGCGCCCCGCGCTTCCGCTGCGCGCATCATGCCGATCGTGAACGCCGCTGGATGCACCTGAGCCGTTGTCGCGGTCGAGCCGATTTTCCCGGCGATCGCGACGTCCCGCGAGATCCATCCTGGTCCGGCGCCGAGTGCCAGACCATGGGACTGGCCCATCTCGCCAGTGTAGGTTGTCATCTGGCGGTAGCCCCAGTCCCCCGCCTGCGACGCGGCGAGTTCCGCGTGCAGCGCGAAGCTCCGGCGGGCGAGAGCCATGAGCGGCGTGCCGTCACACCAGTCAAGGGCCAGGAAGCCGCCGGATTTGCCCGAGGCCGCGCAGGCGACGGCCTTGCGCTCAAGCACCGTTACCTCGGCACCTCGTGCAGCGAGGTAGTAGGCAATCGATGTGCCGATGACGCCCGCGCCTACGATCAAAATCCGCATGCCTGCTCCGTCCCTGCCCGATGCTGCG
>JBFXDK010000127.1:10827-14852 GCA_050181195.1 Acetobacteraceae bacterium
GTATCTGGAGAGGCCCCAGCCTGCTGCTGTCGGTCTGGTCGGTCAACTTGATGGCGGTCCTGCTGCTGGCCGCGGTTCGCAGCCGATGGATCGAGCCCCTGTTCGGCGGTCTGGACGGGGCGATCCGCCTGCATCGCACTCTTGGTCCGATGGCGGTCCTGGTCATGGTGACGCATACGCTGCTCTACGTGCCGATGGCGCTCGAGCGCGGCGAATCCGTCGGTGACCTGCTGATCCCTTTCTGGTCGGCCAATGCCAGGAATTCTCTGTCCCTGATCTTCGTTGGGCTGCTCATCGGAACCGCCCTGGCCTACACGCGTCGGCTTCGCTATGAGCGCTGGCTGTCGTTGCACAGTCTCTTCGGCCTGCTGTTCATTGCGACATCCATCCACGCGGTCACCCACGGCGTGACGATTGCGGCATTCGAACCGCTGCGTTTCTGGATGTGGCTTCTGATCCTGATCGGCAGCATGTGCTGGCTGTATCGTGTCGTGCTCTACCGATGGGTGCATCCGCGTTACCCGTACAAGGTCCGCAGCGTTCAGGTTGTCGGCAAGGACACCGTCGAGTTCTATTTGCGCCCGCAGCAGGAAAGGCTGCTTTACGCGCCAGGTACATTCGTCTTTATCAATCGTCCCGGCCCGGCCGGCCGCCACTGGGAACTCCATCCATTCTCGATCTCATCGTCGCCGACGGAGCGGGACCTGCGTCTGTCGGCCCGGATGGTTGGCGATTTCACCAACAGCCTCGCGAACCTGCGGCCAGGTGAATCGATCGAGGTGATTGGCCCGTTCGGCGGCTTCACTCCGCATCGCCATGCGCGATTCCGGCGACTGGTGTGCATCGGATCGGGCATCGGCATCACGCCTTTCCTGTCGATGATCCGGTTCGAGGCCAGCAATGACGACTTTCGTCGCATCTGGCTCTGGTATGTCGCGCGGGGGATCGAGGACGCGCCGTATGACGAAGAGCTTCGCAAGGGGGTCGAGACCGCCGATTCCTGGGTCGACTACGAACTTTGGCTGACATCCGAACGCGGACGCCTGACAGCCAGCCACGTCTTCGAAGCGCTTGAGGATTTCGACGATTTCGCCGTGATGCTCTGTGGCAGTCCTCAGTTCATCCGGGGCATGTCGAAGCAATTCCTTGATCAGGGCCTGCCGCCGGACCGCCTGTTTGCCGAGGACCTTTTCTTCCACTGATCCTGCAGCGTGCGCCTGCCTGGACGCGCATGCCGGCCGCCGGAACAAGACATCGTTGTCGCTGATCGGTTTGGTGCCCGCATGTCGGAACGATGCCGCATTGCCGCGGCCGCGCTGTTCGCACCGGCCGCAACCAGCACGCCGCCGCTGCAATATCACCGCATGATCGCCCTGGTCGGATCCCCCTTACCCCAGCGCTCGGCGCGGTCCGCTCAGCCGGATGCCGGAATCGGCCGGGTCCCGATCCTGGTCCGGCCCGGCCCGCCGAACAGGATCTGGACCAGCCCCGCGGTCACCCCGATCACCACGCCAATCCGCCAGGCAAGGTCATAGTTCCCGAACGTATCGAAGATCATTCCGCCGCCCCAGGCGCCGATCACCGATCCCATCTGGTGAATGACGAACGAGACCCCAAGCAGGGTGGCCATGTTGCGGGTGCCGAACAGGTCGGCCACGTAGCCCGATACCAGCGGAATCACCCCCAGCCACAGCATCCCCATGGCGGTGGCGAACAGGATCGTGTTGGCCGGGTCCGGCGGCAGCAGGAAATAGACGGTCAACACGGCGGAGCGTCCAAGATAGGTCAGGCCCAGCAGCACGTTCTTCGGATGGCGCTGGCCCAACCAGCCGGCCAGCAGGCATCCGGCGATGTTCACGCCGCCGATGATCGCCAGAGCCGTCGCGCTCAACATCGGATCCTGTCCGCACAGCGCCAGGTAGTTGGGCAGGTGCGTGTTGATGAAGATCAGCTGCAGGCCGCATACGAAGTGCGTGCAGCACAGGACGACAAAGCGACGGTTGCGCAGCGCCTCGCCGATTGCCTCCCGGGCGGAGGCGCGCTGCACCGCAGGTTGCGGAATGCGGTCGACCCGCCCTGTGACGATCGCGGCCGGCACCATGGCCGCTGCCAGCAGCACGAACAGACCCGCCCCCCAGCGCCAGTCCCAGAAGGCCAGCAATCCCTGCAGGGCCGGCGCGATCACCAGGGTCCCGACCGAGGAAAATGCGCCGACAATGCCCAGAATGACGCTGCGTCGTTCGGCGGAGACGGCGCGGGCCGTGGCGGTCATTGCCAGTGACGAACCCGTGCAGGCGATACCCACACCGATCAGCGCCTGCGCCAGCACCATGAGCCCGACACCGGTGGCGGCCGTCATGATCGCCATGGCGACGACGTAGAGAAAGGCACCCAGCACCAGGACCGGACGCAGCCCCCAACGGTCGCCGATGGCGCCGAGGGGCGCCTGTGCGAGACCCCAGACAATGTTCTGCACCGCGATTGCGAAGGTGAAATCGGAGGCTGACAGCCCCAGCCCCTGGGTCATCGGCGGCAGGAACAGGCCCAGGCACTGACGCATGCCCATGGCAAGGCTCATCATCACTGACGCGCCGATCAGGATCGGCATCGCGTTTGCTCGGATAGCGGTGGTCATGGTCGGCGGGTTTCCAGTTTTCCGGCAGCCTGCCTGGATCACGGACCACGTCAAGCTGCACGTCGGGATCCGCTGATGGCGACGAGCCTGCAGTGCACGGAACGCATGGCGCGTGGCAGGCTGGCGGATATCCGCGACGACGCCGGTGCCCCGCTTCCGCGCCCGCACGGCAACATGCCGCTTGGTGGTGCCGCGCTATCATGGCGCGTCGTGTCAATCGGTTCGTTTGCGCGGTATAGGCGGGGATGGACACGCCGTCCCCAGCATCGGGGGCGCGAAGATTGGGGAGGAAAGCCGATGAAGGACTTGTCCGGCAGGATCGCCGTGGTGACCGGCGGCGGCTCCGGCATGGGCCGCGAACTGGTGCGCCAGCTGGTTGCCGAGGGCTGCGCCGTCGCCATGTGCGACGTGTCGGCCCGCGGCATGGCGGAAACGCAGCGCCTGTGCGAAGCCGCAGGGCTGCCGCAGGGCCTGCGCGTCACGTCGCACGTCGCCGATGTCTCCAATGAAGCCGACGTGCTGCGCTTCCGTGACGAGGCGGCGGCGCAGCACGCGACCGACCGCATCCATCTTCTGTTCAACAACGCCGGCATCAGTGGCGGCGGCAGCATGATCGTCAACGACCGCTCGGAATGGGAACGCACCTTCAACATCTGCTGGGGCGGCGTCTATCTGGCCACCCGCGCGTTCCTGCCGTTGCTGCAGGCCGCGGATGAAGCGCACATCGTCAACACCAGCAGCATGAACGGATTCTGGGCGTCGGTCGGCCCCGACACCCCGCACACCGCCTATTCCGCCGCGAAATTCGCGGTCAAGGGCTTCACCGAGGCGCTGATCGCGGACTTCCGCATGAACGCGCCGCACATCAAGGTGTCGGTCGTCATGCCCGGCCATATCGGCACGGGCATCCGCGACAATTCGCTGAAGGTGCAGACCCGTACCGACGATGACGGCCTGAACGCCGAACAGATCGCGCAGATTCGCACACGGCTGGCGTCGATGGGCCGGGATCCGTCGCGATACTCCGACGCCGACATCGTGCGCATGCACGCCGAACGCGCCCGGCGTTTCGTGAGTGATGCACCGACCAGCGCAGCCGAGGCGGCCACGATCATCCTGGACGGGGTGAAGGCCGACCGCTTGCGTATCCTGGTCGGGCCCGACGCGCAGATCATCGACCGCATGGTGCGGGAAGATCCCGATAGCGCCTACGAGCCCGACTTCTACGAGCGTTTCGCCACTGCCGCGGGCTGGTATCCCGGCCGCTGAGCCTGTCGTCGGTTCGGCGGCCGAGGACCGGTCCGGGGCAGCGGAGACGGACGGGCGAGGCATTGCGCGGAAGCGCGTCGCGCCCGACCGGTCCGGCCTTTTTTTCGTGGGCGTTGCCGCA
>JBFXDK010000128.1:0-14820 GCA_050181195.1 Acetobacteraceae bacterium
TCGATCCGATGTGGAACGACCTTGCCATCGTCTTCAACGGCCGTGCCTTCGTAGATATAGCGTGTTCCAGGCTTCATCGGCAGGAAGCTGTTCGTAATAGCGGTCGGGCGGCTGAATTTTGCCTGGTGGAAAGGGGCAAGCGGATCGCCGTGTTTGTCGACCGCCTGGCACTTGGTCTGTGACATGGCCGACGTGGGAGACCAGGCCATCCAGCCCAGCACGGCAAGGGGAAGCACCAGACCTCTCAGCCTCGGCAACAATGGATGCGCTGGCTTCAGTCCTCCGATGGCGATCGTCATGCTTGATCTCCCCTTCCGATTACCGGTTCAACGTCTGCGATACTGGGGCACAAGTTCCCGCGCGCTCCGCGCCTGGCTTGTTCACCAGACGTAAGTCAAGCCAAGGAAAACACCGTCGGCCTGGCGGCCAGTGCCGCCCTGGCTGACCGGATAGTCCCAGATGTGCGAGTATTCCAGGATGACCCTGGCGCCTTCCATCACCCATTCCCCCGCTGTCAGGATCAGGCGGCTTTGCGGCACGGTGCCGACGCGCGTCGGTGCGCCGGTGGCCGTTGATGTCACACCTGCCAGGCCGGCGCTTCGGGAATAGCCGACCGCGATATAGGTGCCCTGGCCGCCGATGGTTTCCACCCAAGGGTTCCAATCGAACTGGTAGCCCAGGGACACCTGCCAGGCGGACGGCGTCATGCTGATGTTGCGTCCGGCGTCGTCGACAAACCTGGCCGCATTGAGCGCGCCATTCCACTCGGTGATGAGCAGGAACCGGCCGATGGCCGCCTTCAGGCTGACAGCCATGCCGGGCACCTTGCCGATCTGCGGCAGGAAGTTCTGATATTCCTGCGTCAGGAAATTGCTGTCAAAGACCGAGCTGATGTAGTCCACCGCAAGGTCGAAGGACCAGGGACAGACCCAGCTTTCCGTCAGTTCGCTGTAGGGCAGGCCGCAGTGGCCGCTGGCTTGATATCCCAGGCGGCCATTGAGGCTGCCGCTCATGTGCCGGTTGATTCCCTCGCTGTTCGCGTCATACCCATACAGCATGCCGTAGAATGGCGGCGGACGCGGGGCAAACGTCATCGGGGTTGGCGGCTTCGGCCGCAGGGGAGATGGAACATAGCCCATCCATTTTCCCAGCGAACTGACCAAGGGATTAAGAACCAGCGGACGCACGGGTGGGACCACCACCGGCGGCGGCGGCGGTCCGGGTTCCGGTGTGGGAAAGGCAAAGCCGACCCCGATGGCGTTCCGCCGGGTTTCGAAGACTTCGATCGACAGGGGATTGTTGATCGACAGCACATCCAGCCGCTGCGTGCCGGTCGATGTTCCAAACGCCAGAACATCGCGACCAACCTTCATGAAAATCGGAAAGCGCTGCACATCGCCGATCAAAACCGTTGCCTGATCGACCGTGACGCGATCGACCCCGATGTTGGTACCGTTTGTTGTCGGGAACAGAATGTTCGTGCCGCTGTCATAATTCAGGACCAGGGTGCCAAGCATCCACTCATTCGCCCTGATTTCCAGGTCGAGTTCAGCCGTGCTGATGCTGACCGTGTCACTTGTTTTGCCGGAGAAATTGGACGACCGTGCGGCGGTCACTTCGATGGCACCGCCAAGGGTGACGAATTCGTTGATCTTCGGCCCCGTCTTCGACATCGACTCCTGAATGATGGAACGCACCGCGTCCTCTTGCGCGCGTTTCGCGGTTTCCAGGTCGGTCACCCGTTGCTCCAGGCTGGCATCGGCAGGAGCGGGTGCGGATTTGGTTTGCGGCGGCGGCTCCACCTGGGATCTCGCCAGTGTCGGGGGTTTCGCCGGCGCCTGTGGCGATGGCGGTTGCGGCTGCTGTTGAGCGTGCTGCGATGCAGGCGGGGGTTTGCGCCGTGCCAGGTCCGATTCAAGAATCGTCAGGCGTCTGGACAGTCTGTCGTTCTGCTCCCGCAGATCCTGAATGGCCTTCTTCAGTATTTCGACTTCGTCGTCCGTCGCGGCCAGGGCCGGCGCGGAAATGCAGAACGGCAGACAAAGCAACGCGGTCGTGGCGCAACCCGAAAGTCCGGCGGTTCGTCTCATGAAACTCTGAACCAGTCGAAGCTTCGACGTTCCGTTAGGATTGCGCATCGTGCGATCGCTGATTGCATCGCCAAGTCCATTTGCATTGCCAATTCCACGCAATGGCTATTGTTGGCTGGATTGCCGATTTGCCATAAGACTAACAGAAAGCTGCGTATTCATCCTTGTTTTCTTGCCGTATTCCTGTTGCGTCACGGCGTGTTGAACCACTCACCAAGGCGGTTCCGCGTGCGTCAGTGCCGGATGGCCTCCGCCGGCTCCAGCTTCGCGGCCCGTGATGCGGGATACAGGCCGGACAGCAGCCCGATCAGGCCGCCCACCACCGGCGCCAGCAGCGGGGCCGCAGGATCCAGCACGGGACTCCAGACCTGGTAGGCCGCCACGCCGACCACCACCAGCACGCCGAGGCTCGCGCCAAGAATGCCGCCGATGATCCCCATCGTTGCGCTTTCCAGCAGGAATTGCGCCGCGATATGCCCCTTGGTCGCGCCAATCGCTCGGCGCAGGCCAATCTCGCCGGTCCGCTCCATCACCCCGACCAGGGTGATGTTCGCGATGCCCAGGGCACCAACGATCAGTGACAGTCCGCCCAGCAGAAGGAACATCATGTCCAGATCGGTCTGCACGTCGTCCCGCACCCGACGGGGTTCCTGCGGAACCTGCACGCGCAGGGCGCGTGGATCGTCCGGGCGAAGGGCGAGACGCGCCTGTTCCGCGATCAGATAGGCGGCTCCGACCTTTGTCTCGACCACAACGGTATTCGGCCCGGGAAGATTGAAGTATTGCCGTGCGGTTCCTTCCGGAATGATGATGGACCCCAGCAGCTCGGGCTTACGGGCGACGTCGTTCAACACCCCGATGACCAGATACAGATGGTCGCCGATGGAAATCGCCGGCAGGCGCGTGACGTCGTGTATCCTCAGTCGTCGGGCAGCGTCGGGTCCCAGGACGGCGACGCGATCGGCCCGGTCCGAATGGCCGGCGTCCGGCAGACGGCCGGTCGCCAGGTCCGCGCGCACCGCCCGGAACAGGTCGGGCGACGCGGCCCGCACCGACAGTTTCATTGCGCTGCTGGCCAGCGGGTCCCGCAGCCTGGCGGCACTGACCAGGGCACCGCCGACATCGACCTCACTGACGTTGCCGGCGGCAACCACCCCGTTCAGCCGTCGCAGTCGCGCGGGTGCGTCCCACGGGATGGCCCTGGGATCGACGATCCCCGTGGTGGTGCCCGGCCGCGCACTGACGAACAACTCGGTCGCGGCCAGCTGATCGAACTGGCTGATGATCCGGTTCCCGGCAGTGCGGGTCAGGCCCACTGTTGCCACCAAGGCACCCATGCCAATGACCACACCCAGCACGGTCAGCGCCATGCGGGTCGGCCGAGCGAAGATGCCGGCCAGGGCTTCGTTCAGCAGATCACCGGCGCTGATGCCCGAGCGCGGAACCTTCCTGTTCGGTGCCGCCGGTTCCGGAACCACAGGCACCGGGTCGTCCTGGCCGACCACGGTGCCGTCGATAACCTGCACGCGGCGCGATCCCCGGTTCGCGACCGTCTCGTCGTGGGTCACGACGATCAGGGTCAGGCCTTCATCGTTCAGGGTCTGCAGGAAGTCGAGCACCAGGGCGGAGTTGCGTGAATCGAGATTGCCGGTCGGCTCGTCGCACAGCAGAACGTCCGGACTGCCGATCAACGCCCGCGCAATCGCAACGCGCTGCCTCTCCCCGCCCGACAACCGGTTCGGCAGGAAATCGAGCCGGTGCAGCAACCCGACACGTGCAAGTGCCGCCAACGCGCGATCCCGCCGCCCTCGCTGGGCGCCGCGGCGGTAAACCTCGGCCAGCATGACATTTTCCAGCACGGTGCGATAAGGCAGCAGATGAAACGACTGGAACACGAAGCCGATGCGCCGGCTGCGCAGGCCCGCGCGCTGCCTGTCGGACAGTTTCGTCGTGTCGATACCGTCCAGCAGATACTGGCCGCTCGTCGCACGATCCAGGCAGCCGATGATGTTCAGCAGCGTCGATTTGCCGGCGCCCGATGGACCGGTGATCGACAGCCATTCACCCCGTCGCACCACCAGGTTTACGTTGCTCAATGCGTGAACGGGCGGGTCGGTGCCGAACTGCCGCCCGACCCCGCGCAGTTCCAGCACCTGGTCCGTGGTGACGAAGACCTGGTCCATTATCGGCCATCCTGGCCAGCCGACGGCATGTCATATCCCACCACGACCATCTGGCCGGGCGACAGACCCTCTTTCCCGGCCGCGACTTCGACATAGCCGCCGGTGGACAGACCCGCGCGCACGGGAACGTATCGCAGCGCCCCGTCCTTGTGGACCTGGACACGCGTCGTTCCGTCGGTGGACATCGACAGGGCACTGACCGGGACCGCCAGCACGGCGCCGTCGGTCGTTTCGATCGGAATGGTCAGACGCACCGACATGCCGGCAAGCCGGATCGGCGTCGGATCGACACGGATTCCGACATAGTAGTGGAACCCGTCGGCGCCCCGGGTTCCCGGTGTATTGGCAACCGTTTCGATGACGCCACTCGCCGACACGCCCAGGGCCTGTTCGTCGATGGCAACCCGCATGCCAGGCTTGACCATCGGCGCCGCTTCCAGGGTCAGCGCGGCATCGACGGAAAGCTGATTGTCGGTGACCGTCAGCACCGTGCCGGAAGCCGGACTGCCGATGGTCGCGGTGATGTCCTCCACCCGCACCGGCAGCGAGCGGATGAACACCACCTCGTCGATCGGCATCTGAATGCCGAGCCTGCGCCTGGCCTGGTCGAGTTCGGCGGCTGCCTGGTCCACGCGCTGGGTGGCGAGTTTCAGGTCCAGCGTTGCGAGGTTTTCCGCATCCAGCGCGGCCCGCACGGCCTTCTCGCCCTCCAGGTACGCCGACCGTTGACCGGCACGCACCACGCCCGCCCGTTCCGCGGCCATCCTGCCTTCCCGCTCGGCGTTGCGAAGCGCCATCTCTCCTTCCAGCCGGATGCGGTCACGATTCGCCTGGGCGACCTGCAGCTTTGCATCGGCCGCCGCGCGGGCGGTTGCGGTTTGCCGCGGATCAAGGGTGATCAGGCTGTGTTCCGCGATCTGCTGGGCGACGTCCGCCTCCGCGGCCGTGTTCGCGTGGGCAACCCGCGCACGCTCGCTTGCAAGCAGGGGCGACGACGCCAGATCCGAGGGCGACCGGCCGCCCCTGTCCATCGTGACGGCGCGCGCGTTGTACGCCGCCGTGGCGCGGGCCGCCTGGACGGCCAGGCCAGCGGACTCGACGGCCGCGGCGGCCGCCATCTTCGCCTTCAGCGCCTCGCCCCATTCCCGTTCCAGCGCGCGGACGGCCGCCAGCTGGTCACGGGTCGCGCCGAACGGCTCCCACCCCTTCGACCTGTACCAGGCTTCAACGGCGGCGCTGGTGCGGGCATCATAGGTGTCGGCATCGGGCCCGGGATCAAAGCCAAGGCGCCGCAGCGCATCCTTCAACTGGCGCACGTCCTCGCCGACCAGACCTGGCACCAGATCGCGATAGGCGGGCACATCGCCCAACAGCACGAAGACCGGACGGCCAGAGGCGGTCAGGACGACATCACCCTCGTGGATCTGCGTATTGCGCAAGGGCAGATGCGTGATCAGCCCGGGGCTGGGCTTCAGGGGCGACGGCGCGAGCGATACCGGCTGCGGCAATCCGTATCGGGCAGTACCGCGTGTGACGATATCAGCGCTCAGGACACGTCGTTCAACCGGCACCAGGATCGGCGACGGTTTCGGCGCCGCGGTTCGCGCGGCGACTTCGGCGGGTGACTCGATCCTGGATCCCGCGAACCACGCACCCGCGGCGGCGGCGGCGACAATCGCAAGAAGCGTGAACAGGATATTGACGCGCCGGCTGGCCAGGGAGTGAACACGGGCCGGTGGGTGCACCACCGCCTGTTCGTCGGCCTTGGGCACCAGGCGCGTATCCCGGTATTCCGTCATGCCCATCTCAGACGGCTCCTGACTGGCGATCGCTACTGTACCTTCCTGGAAAATATTTCCTGCTGGATCCGTTCTTCCACCGGTCCCATGATGTCTTCCTGCAGCCTGAACGTGGTCAATGCGACCCGCCGCTCATAGTCCTGCAGCCTCTTCAGCGCCTCGCGCTGGCTGGCAGACATGCTTTCCAGCGGTATCGTCTCGTTCGCGGTCAATGCGTTCAGGCGTGCGCGGATATCCGGCTCCACATCGTCCGGATGGCTGTAATCGAAGCCCACCTTCTTCATTTCGGTCGCGAACGCGCGGACCGCGGCCTTCATCCGGGGATCACTGTTGATCAGCGCATTCTGCGGATTGTAGTAGCTGGACTTCAGCTGTTCGGGCTTGAAGATCTTCTCGATGGCCTGGCGGGTGCATCCGCCGGTCTGGGAGAAGTTCTCGGTCTCCAGGCCGACGGCGAAGGTGGCATTCGGGTTCTCGCCGAACAGGGTCCGGTTGTAGGCCACCTGGTCCGCCGGCGATAGCGACCTGAAGAGAGCGACATTGCGCTCGCCCAGGCCGACGCGGGCGGGGCTGTACCCGGTGGTGAGCTGCGGCGGCCGGCCGGCATACAGGGTTGCGACACCGAATCCATACTTGTCGATGAATTCCTCTTCCGACAGGCCAGGCATGCGCTTGTCCGCTCGCATGCCGGCGCGGACGGTATCGTGGTCAACAGCCACGTATTGAAAGCCCTGCTCGCGCATGCATGTTTCGATCTGCTGCTCAACCTGCTCGATCGCCTGCACAAGCTGGCGGGTTGTCAGGCCGAACTCCTCGGAGCCCAGCCCCGGCGGCGGCTGGACCGCGCCGGCGGCGTGACCCAGCGACAGACATAGCGTCAGTCCGAAAGCGGCCAAGGCCGGGAAAAGGGTGTGCGCCATCATCGCTCCACCGCAAGGACCGATCCGCTGTCCATGTCGACCAGCACATCGTTCTCCTCGCCATCCTTGTCGGCGACGATTTCGATCACCCAGACCGACTTGCCGCGCTTGCGCTCCATCGTGACGTCGGTGACCTTGCCGGGCAGCACCTTCAACGCATTCTGCGTCGCCTGCTCCTTGCTGATCCGTGCGGCCGTCCCGGTGGCCTGAACGGTGGTCACGGATTCCGCCCGGGCCGACAGCCACTGGGCCGTGCCGAACAGAAGCACCGCCGCGATGAACAGCAGGCCGGGAGAGGGACGGGACATGATGGCTATTTCCTTGGCGCGGTGGTGAAACTGGATTCGGTGACGGTCTGGTTGCCGGACCTTGCGACGCTGCCGACGGCCAGCTTGTATTCCGTGCCCGGTGTCAGGAAGCCGGCCGGAACGGTGAACGAGGTTGCCGAACCCGGCAGGGTGGCGGACACCTGCCGGCCGGTTTCCTCCTGTTCGACCAGGACGATCAGGGACGCCGCGTCGATGGGCAGATTCCAGCGTATCTGCAGCCCGTCCAGCGGCAGGTTGCGGCCCCCGTCACCCGGGGCAAGGACGGAGACGGGTGCCGGGAAAGCATGGGACAGCACCGCCTGGCCGGTCAGGCTGCCACCGTTCTTCGTCGTGCCGGTGAACTGATAGGTACCTTCGGGAAAGTCCGCCTGCAGACTGCCGTCGTTGCGCGGTTCCGGCGATTCCAGCGTGTAGCGACGCATGCCCAGCCTGGAATCCGGCGACCGGAGGTCGAGCACGGTTCGCCCATCCGGGGCCTTGACCTGCAACGCCGCCAGTCCGGCCGAACCGGCGATCACGTCGATCTTCAGTTCCGCGTCCCCGTCCTGGACGTTCCGTTCCAGGTGGATGTCTGTCCGTTCAAACCGGTCGGCCGCCATGGCCAACCCCGACCCGAGAACCAGCAGGCCTGCCGCCGCGACGGTGCGTCCAAGGCCGACCGGGATCGTCCTGGCAGGGGGGCGGATGGGGTGCATGACAGGCCCCTTCCTCACCGCGCCGCTGCCAGGCCGTCGGGCGCCGCATTCTCTTCCGGTGCCGCGGTGCCCGCGCCGAACCGCAGATACAGCGCCGGCAGAACGAAGAGATTGAGCAGGGTGGAGGTGACGAGCCCGCCCATGATGACCACAGCCATCGGATGTTCGATCTCATGCCCCGGCAGGTTGCCGTAGATGACCAGCGGCAGGATCGCCAGGCCGGCGGCGCCGGTTGTCATCAGGATCGGCGTCAGCCGCTCACGCGCCCCACGCAGCACCAGATCGAGGCCGAACGGTTCGTTTTCGCTCCGCTCCAGATGCTGGAAATGGTTGATCATCATGATGCCGTTGCGCGCCGCGATCCCCAGCACCGACAGGAAGCCGACCAGCGACCCCAGAGAGATGACGCCGCCGGTGACGAACGCGGCGAGGATCCCGCCGACCAGCGCCGATGGCAGGGTCAGGAAACTCAGGATCGCCAGACGCCAGCTGCGGAACGACAGTTGCAGCAGCAGGAAGATACCCGCCATCGCCAGCACGGCGAACATCAGCAGCCGGTTCCGGGCCGATCTGAGCTCGACATACTCGCCCTGCAGTTCGGCGCGGTAGCCCAGCGGGAAGCTGACCGTCTGCAGCCGTTGCTGGACATCCTGCGCGACCGAAGCAAGGTCCCGCCCCTTGACGTTGGCCTGGACATCGATGCTGCGGGAGCTGTTGATGCGCTTGATCAGATTCGGTGTCGGCAGGACCCGGACCTCGGCGATGTCCTTCAGACGGACTCGCTGGCCGGTCGAGGTATCGATCAGCATGTTCTCGACGGAATTGACGCTGTGGCGCTTCTCGGGCGTCGTCCAGAGCTGCACATCGTAGGTGCGGCCGCCGACGAAGACGTCGCCCACTTCCTCACCGGCCATCAGGGTGCCGGATGCACGCCTGACGTCGCCCGGCTTGACGCCATACTGCAGGGCCTTCTCCAGGTTCACGGTCACCTGGATATGCGGCACCTCGACGATCAGTTCCTTCTTCAGATCGACCAGCCCCGGGGTCCCGGTCATGGCCTGCCGGACTTCATCGGCTTTCGCGCGCAACACATCCAGATCCGACCCATAGAGGCGCACGACGATCGCCTCGCCGGTGCCGGTCAGCACCTCTCGGATCCTCTCCTTCAGGTAGGTCTGCAGATCGCGATACAGACCGGGGTAGCCCTCCACCAGTTCCTCGATGGCCGCGATGGTCTTGTCGTAATCCACCGCCGGATCGACGCTGATCCAGTTCTCCCCGAAATTCACCCCCACCACCTCATCGGCCAGGAAGGCCTGCCCGATATGTGCGCCGAAGTTCCGCACGCCCGGGATGGACCGCAGTTCCTTGCTGGCAAGCGTTGTGATCCGCACCATTTCCGGGTGGGACGTGCTGGGATCGGTCACCCAGTGCATCAGGAAATCGCGTTCCTTGAAGGACGGCAGAAGCGAATGGCCAAGCATCGGCCACGTGACGATGCCCGCCAGGGTCACGACCGCGACGGTGACGTAGGCGGCGCGAGGCACCTGCGTCACAGGCTTCAGGACCTGCACGTAATGTCGGCCAAGCCAGGCAGCGATCGGCGATCCATGGCCGAGAGAGGCGTTGCGCAGCAGGATGAGGCAGAGGGCGGGTGTGATCGTGACCGCGACAATCAGGGACGCCAGGATGGCCAGGACATAGGACAGGATCAGCGGCTTGAAGAACGCCCCCGACAGCCCATGCATGAACAGCACCGGCAAGACCGCCAGCACCACGATCAGCGTGGCGTAGAAGATGGGTGCCCGGACCTCCAGCGAGGCTTCCAGGATGATCCTGGCGGTGCTCCGCATGTCACCCGCGGCACGGGCAAGGCGCAGCCGCCGGGTGATGTTCTCCACGTCCAGGATCGCGTCATCGACGACGACGCCAAGGGCAATGACGAAGCCGGCCAGGATCATGGTGTTGACGGACGCGCCGGTTTCCCAAAGTACCAGCCCCGCCGCCAGCAGCGACAGCGGGATCGCGATGACGCAGATCAGCGCGGTGCGCCATTCGAACAGGAAGGCACCGATCACGAACGCCACCAGCACGCAGCCCAGCAGCAACGCATGCGACAGGTTGGCGACCGAGATCTCGATGAAGCTGGCGGGGCGGAAGATCTTCGTATCGATCTCGACATCCGGCAGCCCGGGCTTCATCGCCTCCAGGGCCGCTTCCACGCCGCGCGTCACGTCCAGCGTATTGCCCCAGGGGAATTTTTCGATGATCAGCATCAGGCCGGGGCCGTCATTGATCACCGCATCCCCGATCATTCCCTGCGGACGCCATTCCAGTTTGGCGACATCGGCGAGTGTCAGGATCCGGCCGTCGCGCTTGGCAACCGGTACCTGCGCCAGGGTCTCGGGCGTGGAACCCGCCACGATGTGCTGGATTTCGAAGCGCTGGTTCGGGCCATCGATGAAGCCGCCGGTTCCGATATGCGCACCCTCGGCGTAGCGCAGCAGGCCCACATCCAGCGCATCCGAGGTCTTTTCCTGCACCTCGTCCAGCGTCAGGTTGGCCTCGGCCAGGCGCTCGGGATCGACCTGCACCTGCAGCATCTTCAGCTGCTCACCCCAGATCGCAACATTGGCGACGCCCGGCACGCCCAGCAGACGCGCCCGGATGGTCCAGTAGGCGAGCATGGACAGGTCCATCACCGACCTTGTCTGCGACGTGATGCCGATCTTCATGACGCGGCTGGTCGACGACAGGGGTGGCATCATGACCGGCGGCGCGGCCCATGTCGGCAGGTTGCGCGTGGCGACCGCGACCCGCTCGGATACCAGTTGTCGCGCCAGCAATTCGTCGGTGCCCGCCTTGAAGAGCGCGACGATGGAGGAGAGCTGTGGCACCGATTTCGACCGCAGATCGGTGATCCCCGGCACGCCGTTGATGGCGTTCTCCAACGGCACCGTCACCAGCGCCTCGACCTCGGCCGGTGAAAGCCCCAGGCAGATCGTCTGGATTTCGACCTTGACCGGCGCGAACTCGGGAAACACGTCCAGGGGCAGGTCCTGCAGTCGCTGCACGCCGAAATAGATCAGGCCGACGCCGAGGGCCACGATGATGAAACGGAACCGCAGGCTTGAACCAACAACCCAGCGCATCATAGGTTGGACCTCCCCCGGCTTTCGGTGTTCGTGGTTGTCAGTGTCCCACGCCTCGTTCGGTGCCATAGAGTTCGGCGACGCCGACGATCACCACGGCGGTACCTTCGGGCGGCCCCTCCAGCAGGTAAGCGGCATCGCCCTTGACCTGCTCGACGACGATCTTCTGACGCACGAAGGTCAACGGCGACGGGCTCGTATAGACCCAGACATCCCCGGCCAGGTCGTAGATGAGCGCGGGATACGGCGCGACCCGTTTTCCCGACGCATCCTGCGTGATCTGACCGGTACGGATTTCCAGCCGCTGCGCTGCCTTGTCGGTCAATGTCAGGCGCTTGAGCGCGGATCCCGGGATTGCCTCGGCCTTGGCCGGAGCAGCATGCGTGTCGCTGCTGATGGCCGCGGAATAAGCCGGGACGGCAATGGCTTGCAGGGCGAAAGCCAGGCAGAGGGCGGTTGCCGGAGACGGGAAGCGAGACATGCAATCCACTCCTTTCCTATGACGCTTTTTCGGGGGTCATGGCCAGATCGTCCACGGGGAGGGAAATGGCGCTGCGTAGATACATCGCCGGAATGCCGACCAGGCTGTACAGGGTGGACGTGACAAGTCCGCCCAGCATCACCACCGCCGTCGGATGGAGAATCTCCAGGCCGGCCACATCACCGAAGAAGATGAAGGGCAGGGCGATGACGGCCAGCGTGATGGCGGTCGTGACGACACTCTGCACCGATTCGTTCATGCCGCGGGTCACGGCACGTTCCCGCTGCTGACCGGCCTGCTCCAGCTCCTGAAAGCGCCGGACCAGCATGATCTGGTTGCGCACGGCCAGGCCGAGAACGGCCATCAGGCCAAGCAGCGTGCCGAGAAGGCTGACAGTCTCGACGAGATACATGACGACCATGCCGCCGAGGAGAGCCGCCGGAAGTCCGATGATGGCCACGACAGCCAGGCGCCAGCTGCGGAATGCGGCCTGGAACAGCAGGAACACCAGGACGCCGGCAGCGACGAGATAGCTGTAGAGCGAGGTGACAGCCGTCCGCCGCTCGACCTGCGCGCCAATGACCTGCGCGTGGTATTCGAAGGGGAATACGATGTTCCTCAGCTGTCTCGTCACGTCCTCGGACACCGCCGCCATCGATCGCCCGCTGACGGACGCCTCCACGTCAAGCCGTCGGGAAGCGCCCTCCCGCCGGATGATGCTGGTGGCAGGCGCCAGCCGGACGTCGGCGACATCGGCCAGCCGCACCTGAGCGCCCGTGTCCGTGTCGATCAGCAGGTTCTGGATGTCGTGCAGGCTGTTGCGGGTATCGGGTGCGCCCCAGACGACGACGTCGAACACCTTCTGGTCCTGGAACAGGGCGCCCACGGTGATGCCGGAGATCAACGCTGATGCGGCACGTCGGACATCCCCTGGCTTCAGGCCGTAGTCACGGGCACGATCCAGGTCCACCCGCACCTGAATCGTAGGACGTTCCGCCTGCTGCTCGACGCGCGGCTTCGAGACGCCATTGATCCGGGAAAGCATCGTCTTGACTTCCTCGGCCTTGGCGCGAAGGATCGTCAGGTCATGACCATAGAGGCGGACAGTAAGATTTTCATCCTCGCCGGTCAGATGTTCCCGCATCTTCTTGGACAGGAAAGTTTCCACCTGGCCGTTCACGCCCGGGTAGGTGGCGGCCACCTGCTCGATCGCCGCGAGCGTCTCCGCATAGTCGGCGCGCGGGTCGATACTGACCCACACCTCGCCCGCATTCACGTCCGATACATCATGCGACAACACCGCTCGGCCGATATGCGCCGCCGCATTGCGCACCCCCGGAATGGCGCTGAGTTCCTTGATCAGACCGGCAGTGGTCCGGTTCATGGCCTGCAGCGAGGTGCCTGCCGCCGCCTGCCATTCCACCAGCACATCGGTTTCCTTGAAGCTGGGGATCAGGTCGCGGTCACGCTGTGACCAGACAAGGAAGACGGCGGCAATACCGGCTGCAACCATGACCAACGCCGGCAGCATGGACGTCGTCGTGCGCGGCGCAATGCGATCATACGCCGATTGCACCGCGCCAGCCGGCGTGGACCGCCCGGCCGGAGCCGCAGCCTGATTGGGCAGCAGCAGCATGGACAATGCCGGCGTGACGATCAGCGCCACCAGCATCGATGCGACGATCGCAAGAATGTAGGACCACACCAGGGGCTCGAAGAACGCCGCCGCAAGACCCTGCATGAACAGCACTGGCGCGACGATGATCGCGGCGATCAGGGTCGCGTAGAGCATCGGGCCGCGGACCTCCAGCGAGGCACGCACGATCGTGTCCCAGGTCGAGTTTCCTGGCGAACCCAGGCGCGGGTCCCGCAGCCGCTGCGCGATGTTGGTGACGCTCGTAACCGCGTCGTCGACGACGATCGTGATTGCGACCAGCAGACCGGCCACGATCATCATGTTCAGGTTCACGCCGCGGGCATAGAAGACCAGCCCTGCGGCAATCAGCGACAGCGGAATCGCCAGCGTGCCGATCAAGGCCGTGCGCCAGTTGCCCAGCATGATCCATATGGCAAGGACCGCCAGGATCGCGCTGATCAGCAATGTGAGTGAGAGATTGCCTGTCGCCCGCTCGATGAATCCTGCCGGCCGGTAGATGGTTGTATCGATATCGATCCCGGTGAGGCCCGGCCGCAGCGCGTCGATGGCGGCAAGCAATCCGCGTGTCACGTCCTGGGTATTGTAGTTCGGGAACTTCTCGACCACCAGCATCAGCCCGGGGCCGGTCTGCAGGACCGCGTCGCCGATCAGCGGCTGATGCGATTCAACGACCTCGGCAACATCCCCCAGTGCCAGGGACGTGCCATGAACCGGAATGCGGGCAAATTCCTTGGCGGAGGAAATCGGTGAGACATGGCGGATGGCCAGTCTCTGATTTGGCATGTCGATGAAGCCGCCACTGCCCGGCGTAGAAGAATTCAGGTAAGTCAGAGGCGAGGCCCAGACGGCTTCGCCCGTCGTCTTGACGATCTGTTCCAGGCTGGCGTGCTTGTCATGCAGACGCTTCGGGTCGACCAGGACTTGCAGCTGCCGTTCGCGCTGGCCCCAGATCGACACGTTGGCCACGCCAGGCACGCCGACGAGCTTCGGCATGATGTTCCACTGCGCCTGCACCGACATATCAATCAAGGGTACGGTCTGGGAACTCAGTCCGATATTCATGATCCGGCTGGCGGAGGAGATCGGCTGCAGCAGAAGCGGCGGTTTGGAGACGTTCGGCAACGCATGCGCCTGCGTCAGTCGCTCCTGCACCATCTGCCGAGCCTGCATCAGGTTCGTGCCAGGAACGAAGAACATCTCAATCGACGACAGTCCTGTGACGGACTCCGATTCGATCGACTTGAGCCACGGCACACCGTTCAGCAGATCGGCTTCCATCGGCACGGTGATCAGGGATTCGACCTCGGCTGCGGACAGGCCGAGCGCTTCGGTCTTCACCTGCAGCGAAAGCGGAGAGAACTCCGGCACCACATCCAGCGGCACAGTGCGAAGCTGCCAGCCGCCGATGACCAGCAAGAGAACGGCAAATGCCGCGATCAACGTCCGAAGCCGCAGACTTGACGATATGATCCAGCGCATCATGTGTCGCTCCCTCTCGCGCGCAGCGATACTTT
>JBFXDK010000129.1:0-14590 GCA_050181195.1 Acetobacteraceae bacterium
CGCACTTCCTCAGCGCCAGGACGCGGCTCGGCCTGTCCGGACTGTGCGCGCAGCTGCACGGCAGGACCAGCGTGTTCGTCGGCGAGTCCGGCGTCGGCAAGTCCTCGCTGCTGCAGGCGCTGCTGCCCGAACTGGAGATCCGCGTCGGCGCGCTGTCCGAGGCCGGCGGCAAGGGCCGCCACACCACCACCAGCACCCTCCTGTTTCACCTGCCGGAGGGCGGGGACATCATCGACTCGCCCGGCGTGCGCGAATTCAGGCTGTGGCAGATAAGTCCCGCCGAGCTGGCGCGGGGCTTTCGTGAATTCGGGCCTTTCCTGGGCGACTGCAAATTCCGCGACTGCATCCACGACGGCGAACCCGGCTGCGCGATCGCGCTCGCCCGGGAGCGCGGGAAGATCAGCCGGCTGCGCCTGGACAGTTACCGCGAGATCCTGCACCGGCTGCCGGCGGTGGAGTACGACTAGGCGACAGATTTATCAATCTGTCACCATTCAGATCCCCATTCAGCCGCGCCGAGGGGGACGGATTTAAATCCGCCCCCCATTATTGGTATTCAGTCGGTCGCAGCAGGTCTGCGCGGGAACTTCGGCCTGCGTTCGATGCCGTCTTCCGGGCTGCCGTAGCGCTTTTCCGCGTACGCGATGATGAACAGCGCCCCGCTCAGCAGCAGGATCGCGCCGGTCACCGCGAGGTAGAGATAGAGCCCGAACTCCGTGAGCTCCTTCTGCACGTCGATCACCAGGTGCCGCGCCAGGGCGG
Organism: Acetobacteraceae bacterium; assembly: GCA_050181195.1. Taxonomy (GTDB): domain Bacteria; phylum Pseudomonadota; class Alphaproteobacteria; order Acetobacterales; family Acetobacteraceae; genus Rhodopila. The sequence goes on from JBFXDK010000129.1 coordinate 763, forward strand.
TGATGGCGATGAAGATCAGGAACTGCACGGGGAGCTTGTTGCTCTTGAAATAGCATCCGATCATCGCGCCGAATTCCAGGTAGATGAACAGCAGCAGGATGTCCTTCAGGTCGGCATAGCCCTTTTCGACGATGCCGATGTACTCGTGCACGGCCGACCACACCACGGTGGCGCCGATGGCGAACAGCGCGAGGTAATGAAATCCGTCGACCAGATACCCGCCGATCTTCGCCAGTTTTTCCTCTTTCTCACCCATATCCCGCTCTCATGTTGCCAAACCGAATAATCCCGTCATACGACCAGCCTGTGGCGATACGACGGGGCTCACACCGACACCAGTACGTCAGCCTGACAGTCCATCAGCACGCGCTTCGTAACGCTGCCCAGGAAAAACTCCTCAAGCATGCCTTCGCCGTGCCGGCCCATCACAATTAGATCGCAATCCTGTTCCTGTTCCTGCTCGACGATATTCCGCCAAGGATCTCCGTGCCGCACAAGCAGGCGCGCCTCCTCCAGTGCGATACCGGCCCCGGCAAGCAGCTCGCGCATCCTCTGCAGTGCCTCGTCCCGTGCTGCGGCGCGATAATATGTCACGGCTTCTTCCGAGACCCCGGCGAGGCGCAACTTGCCCTCGAAGGGCACGTCAAAGGCGTGCAGCAGCACGAGTTCGGCCGCGGGCGCCAGCGCACGCGCCAGCCTGAGCGCAGGCAGCGAGGCCGGCGAGAAATCGATCGGCACCAACAGCCTGCGATACCTCTCGTGTGGCGGCTGCTTGACCACCAGCAGCGGGCGCGCGGCCCGGCTCACCATCTTTTCCGCAGTCGAGCCAAGCAGCAGATGCTGCACGAAGCTCGTGCCGCGGGCGCCCAGTACGATCAGGTCCGCCCCCAAGGCATCCGCTTCCTCGTTCAGGCGATGTATAACCGTGCCCAGCACGACATGCACGCCGGCGGTCACGCCGTGCTGGCTCAGCAGATTCCCGGCCAGTTGGCGCACTTCCTCCCGAACAGCGTCGACCAGGCGTTGCTCGGCGTCCGCAGGAACCTCACGCACAAGCTGACGCAGCTTGCCCAGCGGACCCGCGGCGATGACGTGCAGCAGATCGAGCGTACCCCCCGCCTCTGTGGCGAGCAGCGCCGCCCGCTCCGCCGCATGGCGCGCGGGCGCCGACAGGTCGGTGGCCGCCAGCAATCGTTTGATGCGTGCCATCATGTAACCCCTTTGCCGTGGATCCGGCCGCCTGTTTCACCGCGGGCGCCTTACCGGGTGGACGCCGGGGGTGCGGAATCGATAGAATTCTTAAGCATTTTCATCCTCGCCGCAAGATAAGACTGAAGAGCGGCCCCGGCGGACCACCCAGCTGCCGCGCACGCGGGACCCCGTCTCGCGGAGATATGCAGGCCACAGCACCTCCAGCTGTCACGAACCGGCACGGACGCCATGGCATTGACGAGACACTCGACCTCCATGATGAATTCTCACGCGGGCAACATCACGCGGATTACCTGCACGTTATCCCGCGCATGATTGACCTGCCTCTCACCCAGGTGCTCCTGCTGCTCGGTACCGCGGTCGTGATCGTGATCGCGTTCCAGCGCCTGCGCATTCCGGCCAGCCTGGGCTATCTGCTGGTCGGTGTCCTGCTCGGCCCCCATACCGCCGGCCCGGTCATCGAGAGCGGGCAGATACAGGGGCTGGCAGAATTCGGCGTCGTTTTCCTCCTGTTCACCATCGGTCTCAACTTTTCGCTGCCGCAGATCCATGCCTTGCGGCATCTCGTGCTCGGCCTGGGTACGGGCCAGGTGCTGTTGACCACGCTCGTGGTCGGCGTCGCCGCCTGGCTGGCCGGCCTGCCGCCGGCGGCGGCCTTCGTGGTCGGCGCGGTCTTCGCGCAGTCCTCCACCACCATCATCAGCAAGCAGCTCGCCGAACAGGGCGAGGAATACAGCCGGCACGGGCGGCTGGGCACGGCCATGTCCGTGTTCCAGGATGTCACCGCCGTCCCCTTCGTCGTCGTCATCCCCGTGCTCGGCCTGGCGACCGGCTCCGCGGCGCTGGCCGGCGCGCTCGGCTGGGCGCTCGCCAAGGCGGTGCTGGCCTTTGCGCTGGTGTTCGTGATCGGCCGCCGCTTCCTGCGTCCGCTGTTCCATGCCGTCACGGCGCGGCGCTCCGCCGAGCTGTTCACGCTCACCGTGCTGTTCATCTCGCTCGCAGCGGCCTGGACCACTCACAGCCTCGGCCTGTCGATGGCCTTCGGAGCCTTTCTCGCCGGCATGATCCTCGGCGAGACCGAGTTCCGCCATCAGGTGGAATCCACCATCCGCCCCTTTCGCGATGTGCTGCTGGGGCTGTTCTTCGTCGGCATCGGCATGCTGTTCGATCCGTTCGCGATCCTGCACATCTGGCATTGGACCCTGGCGGGCGCGGCGATCCTGCTGCTGGTCAAGATCCTGCTGGTGGCGCAGATCGTGCGCCGGGCCGGAATCGACGCCTTCACCGCCTGGCGCACCGGCCTGCTGCTGGCGGTCGGCGGCGAGTTCGGCTTCGCACTGCTCGCCATCGCGCTTGACGCCGGCGTGATCGCGGAGGACGCCGGACAGATCGTGCTGACCTCCGTGCTGCTCTCCATGATCGCGGCGCCGTTCCTCATCCGCTACAACCACGCGCTGGCGGGCCGCCTGCTGCGCCGACCGGCCGGGCCGGACGCCGGGGCGGCGGCGCGGATCGACATCGGGTCGATCGCGCAGCTGCGCGACCATGTGATCATCTGCGGTTACGGGCGCGTCGGCCAGAGCGTGGCCCACTTCCTGGAAGAGGAGCATATCCCCTGCGTGGCGCTCGACCTCGATCCCGCGCGAGTGAAGGAGGCTCACCTCGCCGGCGAACGCGTCTATTACGGCGACGCCGCCGAACGCGACCTCCTCGAGGCGCTCGGCGTCGACCGCGCGCGGCTGGTGGTCATCAGCCACGCCGACACCGCGGCCGCGCACAAGGTTCTGCACCACGTCCGCGCGCTGCGGCCGGACCTGCCGGTGATGGTGCGCACGCGCGACGAGGCCCACGTCGAGGAGCTGAAACAGGCCGGCGCCTCGGAAGTGGTTCCCGAAACGCTGGAGGCCGGCCTGATGATCGCCTCGCACGCCCTGCTGCTGCTCAATGTCCCGCTCGCGCGCGTGGTACGCCGCATGCAGCAGCAGCGCACGACACGCTACCGCCTGCTGCGCGAAGTGTACCGCGGCGACAGCGCCCTCGTAGAAGACCCGCAGGAGGCGGACGCCGACCGGCTGCGGCCGGTGCTGCTGCCGCCGGACAGTCCGGCGATCGGCCACACCCTCGCCGAACTCAACTTCGCGGGCGTAGTGGTGACCGCGCTGGTGCGCCAGGGTGAGCGGCGGCTGTCACCGGCGGGCGAAACCGTACTGGAAGCGGGCGATGCCGTCGTGCTGTTCGGTTCTCCCGAAGATCTGCAGCGTGCCGAGGCGATCCTGCTCGGATAGCCGGGGTGACAGCCCCTCCGACCCACGGACTGACCGATCAGGTCCCGCGACGCTGCATAGGATGCCGCCGAATCACTCGCTCATGGCGCGCAGGGCAGGCGTTCCATCAGATAGCACAGGCAATCCTGCCGGATCACCCGGCGATCCAGCGTCAGCATGGACGGCGTCGACGGCACCCGCAGGCTGATGATCCCGTCCGCATCGAGATGGAAATACCGCGCGCTGACGTCGTTGCCCGCCTCGTCGGAAACCTTCAGGGTCAACGGGCGTGACGGATCCTGCCGGCCCCAGGGCGTGCCCGGGGCGAGATCCTGGAAGTTATGGCGGTCGAGATCGCCGGGCAGGCTGAGATCCCGCGCCTCCGCGTCGAATCCGAATGCGATCCCGCCCCGGATCCCGACCGTCGCCACGGTATGGTACAGGTCGATGTCATGCGGCGAGACCGGATGCCGGGGGAACTCCGCCAGATGCAGGCAGGCCTCGACGAACTCCAGCGCGTGCACCGTATTCTGCGGATTGCCGGCCTTGCCGCATTCCACCGTGACCGCCGGACACAGTTCGGCGAAGGCCAGCGACTGCACGCCGCGCGGGCGCAGGAAGTAGATCACCGTGCGGCTGAACAGCGTCGCCAGCCGGAGGAACGGCGGGTCGAGGCGGTTCACGCAGGCATAGTGCGGATTGAGCCCGGTGTTGTTGTGGATGTCGATGCTGGCGAAGGGATCGCGCGCGCGCATCTCCTCCACTACCGCGCGCATGACGGCGCACTCGGGCCCGTCCGTCGCCTCGCCGCCGGGCCAGGCACGGTTGTAATCGATCTGTCCCTCGAGCCGGCGCATGCCCGCCGCCGCCGCCGCGACATTGCCGATGAACAGGCTCAGGGCGCGCGGCAGTTCCCGTCCCCCGTATCGCTGCAGCAGTGCCCGTACCGCCCGCCAGCTGGTGTCTTCGTTGCCGTGCAGCAGCGTGCTCACGAACAGGGGCCGGTCCCGCCGCCCCGGCAGGTGGATCAGCGTGGGGCCGCCCAGCAGTCGCTCCAGGTCGGCCGGTTCCGCCGCCAACAGTCCGTCCGGGAGGTGGTCGAGGATGGTCAGCATAGGTCCCGTGGCTGGCCTGTCAGGACGCCGGCCAGCGATGCACCGGCGCTCCGCCCTGCTGGTGACCATGATAGGCGGCCGTCAGGGCGAACAGATCGCTGCCGTGGAGATCGAGGAAACGGCGCTGCCAGGCGCTGCCGGTCTGGCCGCCGGCGAGCCGCTCCTCCATCACCCCCAGGTAACGGTCTATATCCTCCGGCGCCAGCCGCAGCGCCGCCAATCCCCGCCGGGCCAGCGGCAGCAGCTCGTCCTGCAGCAGGTCGGCTATGTCATATACCCGCCCGTCCAGCCAGGTCACTTCAGCAGCCAGGCCGTCGCGGGCACAGGTGTAGAAGTTGGCCCTTGCCGCGGCGAACGGCAATGACAGCTCCGGCGCCTCCTCCATCGTCGCCAGCATCTCCACCAGGCCGTAGAACAACGCCGCGTTGGCTATTGTGTCGACGATGGTCGGACCGGCCGGCAAGGGGCGATGCTCGATGCGCACATGGGGCGTGCCGTCGGCATCGAATCCGATCAGCGGGCGGTTCCAGCGCCAGATGGTGCCGTTGTGCAGGCGCAGGTGGCTGAGTTCGCGCGGCGCGGCGGAGAGCTCGATCGGCAGCAGGACCTCGTATTCGCTGGCATTGGTGAGGAAACATTCGAGCAGCGATTGCTGCACGTAACCGTAGCCGAAGGTCACGCGGTCGTGCGGCGCGTTATCCTCCTGGCCGTACCCCACCGCCACCGCCTGCTCGAACAGCGGGATGCGCGTCTCCGCCCACAGCCGGCGGCCGAACAGCAGCGGCGCGTTGGCGCACAGGGCGGTCAACGGACCGGAGATTATCTTCGCGGCGTTGTAGTAGCGCGCTGCACGGAGCGGATGCACCTGCAGATGGAGCTGGAACGAGGTGGCGGCCGCCTCCAGCATTACGTCGTGATGCTCGGTCTGGAGGTGATCGTCTCCCAGGATATCCAGCCGCAGCGGGCGCCCGCGGCGCAGACGCAGCACCTGTTCGTTGAGCGCGCGGTAACGCCTGAGCGGCGTCATGTTGGCCATGCACAGGTCTTCCTGGCGCACGGTCGGCAGGATGCCGATCATGAGCAGGCGTGCGTCGAGATCGCGCGCGACCCCGCTGGCGCGCTGCCAGAGGGCGGAGAGATCGTGTTCCATGGCGCGCAGCACAGCGCCGGTCAAAGGCCGCGGCGCGGTGTTGAATTCGATATTGAAGCTCGCCAGCTCGGGCGCCACCAGCTCGCCGGCGAAGCGCTCCATGAAGGCAAGATTGAGCGGCGCCGGGCGAAACCGCCCGTCCACCAGCCAGGCCTCCAGTTCGAATCCGGCGACATGGTGCCGCTGCGACAGTCCCTGTGTTTCGAACAGCGCCCTGAGCAGCGCCGTTTCCTCGCGCAGGCGCGCCGAGAACACGCTGTAGTCGTGCCGGGTGAAATGTGCGCGGTCGATCTCCTGTCCCATCGGGGTTGCCCGCATCTGCGCCGGAGGGTTCTATGGCCTCAGCGAGCTCGTTCTCAGCGCCCGACCAGTTTCAGCGAGGCTACGAGTTTGTGCTCGTTTTTCAGCACGTCCGCCAGGGTATAGCCGTCGAGCACACCGAGGAAGGCGTCGGTGGCATCGCTCAGCGCGCCCTTGAGGCGGCATACCGGAGTGATCGGACAATTGAGCTGCCTGCCGTCGAAGCACTCAACGATGTTGAAATTCGCCTCGGCATGCCGCACCACGTCGCCGATGTTGATCAGCTCGGGCGCGCGCGCGAGGCTCAGGCCGCCGCCCTTGCCGCGGAGCGAATGGATGAAACCGAGGGTGGACAGGTTGTGCACCACCTTGACCAGGTGGTTGCGCGAGATGCCGTAGCCCTGCGCGATCTCGGAGACGGTCGACAGGCGGTCGCGCCGCAGCCCCAGGTAGATGAGGACGCGCAGGGAGTAATCGGTATAGAGGGTGAGTTGCATACCTGCAAGTTACATCGAACCTACCGAAATCTGCAACTGATCGTATCGTAAAAAAGCCCCCGGCCGTGGCCGGGGGAATACCTGTGGAAACTTACCTTCCGATCCCGTGTCACCGAATCAGAATATTGTCACCCTTGCCCGCCTTCGGATCGGCGTCCGGTTTGTTCATGAGCACGGTGATGGCCCCGCTCATGGCCGCCTTCATGGAATGGTCCACAATGGCATTGTTGGTGGGGCGATCCTTGGGCGACACGATATCCAGTGACACCGCCTCGGATACGCCCAGGTTGTACGTGGCCATGCCATGAACCACGTTCCTGGGGTTGCCATTCAGATATACCCTGTCCCAGATGCCGGCGATGGGGTGGATAGCGGCGGGCCGGTTGATGTTGGCGTTCACATAATGGATGCGCACGCGCTCGCCCGGTTTTGCCTCCAGCACCTGACTCGCGTTCTGGTCGTGCACCGGATCGTAGTGGAACATCTTGCCGTTGATCAGGGAGCCGGTGTAGCCCTCATCCTCCATGATGGCGTGATGATCGTCGGCGTTGGCGAAATACTGGCCCTGAACCAGGACATACTCGCGGTCAGGTCTGGGGAACTTGTCGCTGTAGCCTTCCTTCGGGTCCACGATCACGATGCCGTACATGCCGCGCGCGATATGCTGGTGCATGGGAGCGGATCCGCAGTGATACATGAACACACCCGGATACTTGGCGTCGAAGGTGAACTTCTTGGTCTCTCCCGGCTTGACAGGCGCAAACTCATCAAGGACGTCGACCTGCGCCGCATGGAAATCCATGGAATGGCTTTCCTTGTTGGTATTGTCGTTGACCAGCTCGAACTCGATGGTGTCCCCTTCCTTGACGCGCACAACAGGCCCGGGGATCTGGCCTTCGAACGTCCACGCCGGATACTTCGTCCCCTTGTTGTCTATCTCGAGCATAACCTCCTTGGCGTGCATGACGACCTTCACCTTTTCGGCGAGGGCCGCCTGCGCATAGCCAGCCAGGGCGGAAACAGCGGACACCGCTAACACCAATTTTTTGAATTTCATGTCACTCCCCTCCATTATCGTGTATCGAACGCTCTCTTGGTTATTTACTGCTTATTACCATCATGCAAACTGCTACTTCCCAAAACTGCACTGGCACATCTCGCGGAGATGGGCCACCAGGCCATGGATTTCCTCGTCACTGAATACGTCACCCCACGGTGGCATCAGTACTGATTTGTTGATAGCCAGACCGCCCTCCTTGATCGCCTTGTACATGTCCTCATCCGAACGCGCGGACATCTCCTTGGCGTCGGTGTGATCGCGCGGTTGTACCGACATGTCGCGCACATTGATGCCCTTGCCGTTACCCCGCATGCCGTGGCACTGGGTGCAGTAGGTGCGGTAATTGTCCGCGGCATTTTCCGCCGCCGGCGCCTCCATCGACCAAACCAGCAGCAGGCTGGCAACGCAGAGCTCAGTTACGATCACCTTCATGATCTTCATTGCGCGGCCTCCTCACTCAGCAAACGGAAGTAATCGATGAACTTCCGGATATCGGTGTCGTTGAGATGCTTGTTGGGCATGAATATCTTGGGATCCCAAGCCTGCGGATTGCGCAGGAAACTCGCCAGCCAGTCCTCCTGCAGGCGCTGCGCCGCGGTATAGACCTCGGGGCCGGAGAGTCCGCCGTATCCCGGCTCGATCTCGTGGCAGGCCAGGCAACCCTTGAACTTGTCGAACAGCATCTCGCCGGAACTGAGCGAGAGATTGCCGGGGGTATAGGCACCCGCAGTGACGAGATCCGGGTTTCCCTTCAGGGCCATCAAGGCGGCGGTAACGGCCTTGCCCTCCGGCGCGGACAGTGCGGGATGCGCCGTGAGCGTGGCGGCGTCGATCTCGTCACCGTCGGCGCCGGGTTTCACGTGGTCGGCATAGAACATGCCGGCGGGACGGATGCGTGTCGGCTGCTGCAGCCAGGCCTCCAGCCATGCCGCCTTGTACTTGTTTCCGGCATAGAACAGATCAGGCCCCTTGCGACCCCACAACTGCTGCAGCGTGACGGGTGACGGGCCCGTCAGATTGTGACAGGCGCTGCACTGCCCCTGCAGGATGGTGCCGCCGTCCTCCGCCCCGGCGATGCTGGATCCCACCAGCATGACCGCCGTAAACCAGCACTTAATGAGTCTCATGCTGTACCCTCCTGCGCTCGCGCCGCCCTTCGGTCTGCAGCGGAACCCCCGAGAAACGCTCGTTGTTGTGCATACCGTGCGGCTTTTTCATAGATTCGCTGTAGTAAAAATCGGGGTCATCGTTGGGCAACTGGCTGTGCGGGTCGTCGGGGACTGCCGGCGACAGTCCCTCGTAGGCAATCACCGTCATGGGGCCGCCGCCGTGCTTGCCATTGTTGGTGACGTGCGGATCTATATGGTCGTGGACCATCCAGATACCAGGGTTGTCCATCTCGATGATGGCGTCGTAGCGTTCACCCGGTCCGATCAGGATGGTATCGACGTGATACGGTGCCGGCAGCGGCAGGCCGTCCTTGTGGGTGATCAGCATGTCGTGACCATGAGTGTGAATGGCATGGAGCTCCGCGCCGGCGCCGAACATGCGCAGCCGTACCACGTCGCCCTTCCTGACGTTGATCGGCTGTGTCAGAGGGAAAGAACGGCCGTTGATGGAAAAATAGTTGGCGAGGTCGCGCGGACCGCCGCCCGAGCCGAGCTTCTCCGCATAATCGGAATCCCACGAGCTCAGCATCATGATCACGTCCTTGGTGACCTTTTTTTCCAGCTTGGTGGGTTTGGCCGGGTCGACGATGAGCGGACCCCACATGCCGCGGATGCCGACATGCTCGCTGACATTCACATGGCAGTGGTACCAGGTGCTGCCGGTCTTTTCCGCCCTGAACTTGTAGGTGAAGGTCTCGCCCGGCTCGATCGCCTTTTGCGTGACGCCGGGCACGCCGTCCATCTTCCAGTTGCTGGCGTCGCCGGAGCTGGTAAGGTTGTGGCGCTGATACTGGCCGTGCCAGTGGATGGTATGCGGCAGGGTGGTGTTATTCGCGACGTGTACGATAACGTCGTCACCCTCCTTGACGTGGATCAGCGGCCCCGGCACCTGGCCGTTAAATGCGAATACCTGATACTCCAGATCCGGCGCGACCTGGATCTTCCTTTCTTCGATAGTGAATTCGAACTCCCGGTTCTCCGCGTTTACCTGCAGTGCGGAGAACACGAGCATAGCTGTGAACACGAAACCGGAGGGGGACAGCAGTGGGTGTCTTACGGGGGTCAGCGCCATGATTTTTCTCCTTCTCGCCTGTTACGTTCCATCCCGGTGATGCGATTTTATAATATGTATTTTTAATACATGTTTAATCCGAAACAACGCCCATGTCAAGACATATTCCCCTGATATATCCTGACCTTATCGCTCAGTTATTACCGCGTGATCGACCACGTCACCAGGGGATAAACAAGAAAGCGGAAAACGACAGCGGTTTGGGCCCCGACCTGTCATGCAATATCAGGTTTTGCACAGGGCACATCGTATGCAGCGGAGGGTGTTGACCGAAACAGTGATACCCGTAGCGGCACCGGGATATACGCGGTCAAAAAATCGGATTGGCCACCGGCTCGGCCAGCAGCGCGCCGGTGAAGATCACCAGCCCGCGCGTGATCAGGATCCCGATGCCCTGGGCACGATGGTCCTTTCTCACCAAGTCATCGCCGCCCAGCAGGCGGCGCGCGGTCTGGATCTGCACCACGTAGAGCACGTACAGGGTGATCACCAGCATGAAGTGCATCCACATCAGGAAGGAGAAGATATCCCCGTGCTCGATCAGCTTCTTGTGCCAGTCGCGCGTCATGTACAGATAGACCGGGAAAAACAGGTCGGCGACCATGATGGAGACCATCACCGGGATGTGCACGCGCCGCATCCGGGAGTGAAAGAACGCCGCCAGCATGATGGCGAAGGTTGCCGTGGCGAACAGTACGGTACCCGGAATCATCGCCGCGCCCTCCCCTGGTTGCCGTTCATCGCGCGCGGCTCACTCGGCGCGCGCGACGCGCAGGATCCTGCCGCCCAGGTCGAGCAGGTAGACCTCGCCGTCGGGGCCCTGCCCGAACGAACTGGCGTTGATCTCGGTGTCGAGCAGCTGCCTTGCCGCCTGAATGCGCCCGTCCCGGTAACGCAGGCCCCACACCCGGCCGGAACCGTAATCGGCATACAGGTACACCCCGCACAGGCCGGGCACGGCGCGGCCGCGGTAGACATGACCTCCCGTCACCGCGATTCCCTCGTCGTGGCCGTAGGATGCGATCGGCGCGGTCAGATCGCCGCGCTTGCACAATTCGGCGGACTTCGCGTTGCACCGGTCGCCCTCCATGATGTCCCAGCCGAGGTTCGCCCCCGCGCTGACGACATCGATCTCCTCGACGCGGTCCTGGCCCACGTCCCCCAGGTACAGTATGCCGGTGGCGCCGTCGAAGGAGAACCGCCACGGATTGCGCAGGCCGTAGGCCCAGATCTCCGGCCGCGCACCCGGGACGTCGCGGAACGGATTGTCCGCGGGGATGCCGTAGGGCGCGCCGCCCTCCGCACGGTCGACGTCGATGCGCAGCAGCGCGCCGAGCAGGGTCGCGAGGTTCTGGCCGTGGCCGTGCGGGTCGTTGGCGCTGCCGCCGTCGCCCATACCTATATATAGATGGCCGTCGGGCCCGAAGGCGAGCTGGCCGCCGTTGTGGTTGCCGTAGGGTTGCGCGATCCGGAGCAGCACGCGTTCACTGGCGGGATCGGCGCGGCCATCCGCGCCGCGCGTGAAGCGCGAGACGACGGTGTGCAGGCCGCCGTCGCGCGCGGTGTAGTCGACGTAGAAGTACCCGTTGTCGGCGTGGCGCGGATGGAATGCGACGCTCAACAGGCCCTTCTCGCCGCCGCTCGTCACCTGCCTGCGGATGTCGAGCAGCGGGTCAGCCCGGACCTTGCCGTCCTCTATGACACGGATGCGCCCGGCCTGCTCCACCACGTAAAGCCGGCCGCTGCCGTCCCCCGCGTGCGCGAGGTGCACGGGCTGCTCGAATCCGCCGAGCCATTCCTGCAGGGCGATGGCGGGGATGTCCGCGCCTTCCGGCTCGTCGCAGGGGGGCGCGGCGGCGGCCGCGCCGGCGGCGCACGACAGGGCGATCACGATTCCGGCGCCCGCGGCGCGCAGGCGCGTCACGGCCTCAGATATCCCGCCGTCCGGCGATGGCGTGCGACAGCGTACCGGCATCGACATACTCCAGCTCCCCGCCGAACGGCACGCCGTACGCGATGCGGCTGGCCCGGATGCCGTACTCGCGCGCCATGTCGGCGATGTAGTGCGCGGTGGCCTCGCCCTCCACCGTCGGGTTGGTGGCCAGGATCACCTCCCGCACGGCGCCCTGGCGCAGGCGCTGTTCCAGCTGATCGAGCCCGATGTCCTCCGGGCCGATGCCGTCGAGCGGCGAGAGGTGTCCCATCAGCACGAAATAGCGCCCCTTGAACGAGGTGGTCTGCTCGATGGCCTGCACATCGACCGGATTCTCCACCACGCACAACTGCGCCGCGTCGCGCTTGTCGCTCGCGCACAGGCGGCACAGCGCGGTCTCGCTCAGGGTGCGGCACTCGCCGCAGCGGCCGACCTTGTCGGCGGCCTCCTGCAGCGCCGCGGACAGCCGGCGCGCGCCTTCGCGGTTGCGTTCGAGCAGGTGGTAGGCGATGCGCTGCGACGATTTCGGGCCGACGCCCGGCAGGCAGCGCAGCGCCTCGATCAGGCGGTCGATGAGCGGGCTGTCGGACACCGGCGCCTCGTCAGAACGGGAGCTTCATCCCGGGCGGCAACGGCAGGCCGCGCGTCATGCTCGCCATCTTTTCCTTCGATTCGGTCTCGATCCTGCGCACCGCGTCGTTGACGGCGGCGGCGATCAGGTCCTCCAGCATCTCCTTGTCATCCTTCAGCAGGCTCTCGTCGATGCTGACGCGCTTGACGTCGTGGCGTCCGGTCATCACCACGCTCACCATGCCGCCGCCGGCCTGGCCGGTAACTTCCATGCCGGCGATTTCCTCCTGCGCCTTCTGCAGGTCTTCCTGCATCTTCTGCGCCTGCTTCATCAGGTTTCCCAGACCACCTTTCATGTCACGTCCTCTCGGTTATGCGCGCCGCCACGCACGGGCGGACGGCGCTTCTGGCACATCAACGGACCCGCCGCCGCGCCGGCTCAGTCGAGCGGTTCCACCGTCTCCGGCACGATGCGGGCGTTGAAGGTCTCCTTCAGGGTCTTCACCTCGGCGTCGTTCTCGAGCGAGGAGATGGCGGCTTGCATGCGGTCGCGCTCCTGCTGCTGGCGGATGCGCGCCGGTGTCGCCGCCTCGGGTTCGCCGATCTCGATGGAGAGTCGGATCCCGGCGCCATAGTGCCGGCTCAGCGCCTGCTGCAGCCGTTCCTCCATGGACTTGTTGTACAGGTGCGCATGCGCCTTGTCGACCATCAGCCGGATCGCATCGCCCTCGCGCGCGAGCAGCACGCAGTTGGCGGCGAGTTCGCGCGCCATGCCCTGCAGGCCCAGGGCCCCCGCGACATCGCCCCAGCCGGAGTCGGCGGCGGGTGTCGCCCGCGGCGGGGTAACGGGCGCCGTCTCCGCGGCCGGCGTCGCCGCACGTCCCCCCGGGCGGCGTGGCGGCGGTTCCGCGCCCGCCGCCGGGGTCGTGCGCGGAACCGCCGGCGCGGCGGCCGCCTCCCCGGCGCCGGCCGGCCGGAAGGCGAGCATGCGCAGCAGGATCATCTCGAAGCCGCCGCGGTGCTCGGGCACATGCGGCAGGTCGCGCCGGCCGAGCACGGCGATCTGGTAATAGAGCTGCACGTCCTCCCGGCCCATGCGCCGCGCGAGCGCGACGATCTGCTCCGCGTCGCCGCGGCTGTCGTCGGCGGCGTCGGGGACCAGTTGCGCCAGCGCGATGCGCTGCAGCGCGGAGATCAGCTCGTCGAGCAGGTCGGTGAATTCGAAGGTGTGCTCCGCCACGCGCTGCACGCACTGCAGCAGCGCGCCGCCGTCGCCCGCGGCCAGCGCCTCGAGCAGCTCGATGACATAGCCCTGCTCGATCGTGCCCAGCATCGCGCGCACGTCGGTCTCGATGACGTGCCCGCCGCCGTAGGCGATGGCCTGGTCGAGCAGGCTCAGGCTGTCGCGCACGCTCCCGGCCGCGGCGCGCGCGATCTGCGCGAGCGCGCCCGGCTCGGCCGCGACGCCCTCCTGCTCGAGGATCCG
>JBFXDK010000130.1:0-14561 GCA_050181195.1 Acetobacteraceae bacterium
GGACACGACGGTGACGGTGGTGGTGCCCGAGTGGGTGATCCCGCTTGCCGCGGTCAGGGTGGCGCCGGACCCTGTGTTCAGGCTGCCGGATTGGGTGATGGCGCCGGTCTCAGCATTGAGGCCGATGCTGCCGGAGGCAGAGACAAGTCCGTCCTGCACCAGGTCGCCGCTGGTTGTGGTCAGGGTCGCGGAGCCGCCGGAGACGGTGGTGGTGCCCGAATGGGTGATCCCGCTTGCGGCGGTCAGCGTGGCACCGGACCCGGCGTCGAGGCTGCCGGACTGGGTGATGGCGCCGGTCTCAGCATTGAGGCCGATGCTGCCGGATGCAGAGACGAATCCGTCTTGTGACAGGTCGCCGCCGGTTGTGGTCAGGGTCGCATCGCCGCCGGAGACGGTGGTGGTGCCCTTATGTGTGATCCCGCTCGCGGCGGTCAGGGTGGCGCCGACGCCGGCGTCCAGGCGGCCGGATTGGGCGACGACGCCGGTCTCAGCGTTGAGGCCGATGCTGGCGGAGGCAGAGACAAGTCCGTCCTGCACCAGGTCGCCCCCGGTTGCGGTCAGGGTCGCGGAGCCGCCGGAGACGGTGGTGGTGCCCGAGTGGGTGATCCCGCTTGCCGCGGTCAGGGTGGCGCCGACGCCGGCGTCCAGGCGGCCGGATTGGGTGACGACGCCGGTCTCAGCGTTGAGGCCGATGCTGCCGGCGGCAGAGACAAGTCCGTCCTGCACCAGGTCACCGCTGGTTGTGGTCAGGGTCGCATCGCCGCCGGAGACGGTGGTGGTGCCCTTATGCGTGATCCCGCTCGCGGCGGTCAGGGTGGCACCGGACCCGGCGTTCAGGCGGCCGGACTGGGTGATGGCGCCGGTCTCAGCATTGAGGCCGATGGTGCCGGACGCGGAGACAAGTCCGCCCTGTGACAGGTCGCCCCCGGTTGCGGTCAGGGTTGCGGAGCCGCCGGAGACGGTGGTGGTGCCCGAATGGGTGATCCCGCTCGCGGCAGTCAGGATGGCTCCGCTCCCGGCGTTCAGGCTGCCGGATTGGGTGATGGCGCCGGCCTGCGCTTCGAGAAATAGGGGGCCAGCGGATGTGATGGTGCCGGCCTGCACCAGGCCGCCGCTCGTCGTCACGACACTGACCGAACCGGCACTCCCGATGATCCGGCCGGTAACCTCGGCCGACGTGGCCTCGATGCCAATGCTGGGCGCGGCCACGGTGCCGCCGACCGTGAGATGCATCGAATTGAGCAGCGAGAAGCCGCCACCGGCCGAGAAGTCGGCCAGGGTCGCGATCGCATTGGCGGTGCCGGCCAGGGACACAGCGCCGGTGGCCGCGCCGGATAACCCGGCGGCGGTGATCGTTGCCCCCGCCGCCTCGCTGATGCCGCCGGTCCCGGCCGTCATTTCGATCACGGCGCCGCTCTGGCCCAGTGACGCTCCGTCGGCCAGCGCGATCGGGCCGCCGTTGCCGGCCAGCGCGATCGTCGGTCCGGTCAGGATCGCGCCGGCGTTCAGGGCGATGCCGCCGCTGCCCGAGGTTACGACGAGCGACGTTCCCGCGCCGATGCTGCCGGTCGAGGTGATCGTCCCGCCGCCCGCGGTGGCCAGGCTGATCGCGCCCGGGGCGGTCAGCGGCCCCGAGACCGCCAGGTCGCCGGTGTTCCGCAGCAGGAACCCGTTCCCCGCTCCGGTCACCGCGAAGCCGCCGATCGAGGCGATCGCATTGTCCGTCCCGGCAAGCGAGACATCGCCCGCAACTCCGTCCGTGCTGCGCAATATGCCGGCGAAGATGGCGGCCGCTTCATGCTGATCGATGCCGCCGCTCGTGCTGGACAGGTCGACCTCCCCGCCGGTCTCGCCCAATATGGCGTCCGAGGCCAGGGTGATGGGACCGGCTCCGGCCAGGGTGACGGTCGCAGCGGTCACGATCGCGGACCCGGTCAGCGCGATACCGCCTGTTCGTGCCGTGAGGTTGATGTCGACGCCGGCGTCGATCGGACCGGCGGCGATGAGGCTGTCGGCCGACAGGGTGACGCCCACCGGGGCGACCAGCTTGCCCTCCACGCGCAGCGTGCCGGTCGTCGTCAGATCGAAGCTGTTGCCGGCGCCGAGGACCCCGAACGCGCCGATCGTGCCGATGGCGTTGGCGGTGCCGGCCAGCGACACCGATCCGGTCACGCCGGACGCACTGCGCAGCAGCGCGGCGGTGATGACCGCGCCGGCGTTCTGATCGATGCCGCCGCCAGAGGTCGACAGGTCGATCACGGCGCCGCTCTGCCCCAGGGACGCGCCCTGCGCCAGCGTGACCGGTCCGGCGGCGGAAACCGTGATGGTGGGAGCGGTCAGGACCGCCGCCGATTGCAGCGCGAGGCCTCCGTCGCCCGCGTTCAACGCCATCGTGCCGCCGGCACCGATGCTGCCGTTGGCAAGGATCGTGCCGGCGCGGAGGGAAATGTCCCCGGGCGCGGTGAGCGGACCGTCCACGACCAGGGCGCCGGTGTCCGCCAGCGAGAACCCGGCGCCGGTTCCTGACACCGCGAAGGCACCGATCGTGCCAATGGCATTGGCGGTGCCGGCCAGCGACACCGATCCGGTCACGCCGGACGCACTGCGCAGCAGCGCGGCGGTGATGACCGCGCCGGCGTTCTGATCGATGCCGTCGCTGCTCGTGGAAAGGTCCAGGACCGCGCCGTCCTGGCCCAGCGACGCTCCCGCGGCGAGCGTGACCGGGCCGCCGGCGGCGGCGGTGATTGTCGGGCCGGTCAGGATTGCGCCGCCGTTCAGCGCGATACCGCCCGCACCGGCCTGCAGGTTCAGGGCCTGCCCCGCGCCGATGCTGCCGGTGGCGGCGATCGTGCCGGCCGCGAGGGAGATCGTTCCCGGTGCCGTCAGCGGTCCATCGACGGCCAGGGCGCCGGTATCCACCAGAGTGAACCCTGCGCCGGTTCCTGACACCGCGAGGGCACCGATCGTGCCAATGGCATTGGCGGTGCCGGCCAGCGATACGGACCCGGTGACTCCCCCGGCGCTGAACAGCGTCGCCGCGGTGATGACGGCACCCGCGTCCTGGACCACTCCGCCGCCTGTGGTGGACAGGTCCAGCACCGTGGCGCTCTGGCCCAGCGATGCGCCGGCCGCGAGCGTGATCGGGCCGGCACCGGACAGGGACACGGCCGGTGCGGTCAGGACGGCCGGACCCAGCAGGTCGATCCCGCCGCTGCTCGCGGCCAGGGCAAGGCTGGTGCCGGCGCCGATGCTGCCGGTGGCCGTGATCGCGCCCGCCGTCAGGGCGATGGTTCCCGGGGCGGTCAGCGGCCCTGCGACCGAGAGCGCCCCCGCATCCACCAGGCTGAAACCCGCGTCCGCCCCGGACACCGCGAACGCGCCGATAGTGCCGATCGCATTCGCCGTCCCGGCCAGGGACACCGACCCGGTGACGCCACCGGAACTGAGTAGCGTCGCGCCGGTGATCACCGCGCCGGCATCCTGGGAGATCCCGCCGGCGGTGGTCGACAGGTCGATCAGCGCGCCGGCCTGGCCGAGACCCGCACCCGATGCCAAGGTGATCGGCCCGGTACCGCTCATCACGATGGTCGGCCCCGCCAGCACAGCTCCGTTGTCGAGCGCGATCCCCAAGCTTTCGGACGTCAGCACCAGCCTGGTGCCGGCGCCGATGCTGCCCGACGCGGTGATGGCGCCCGCGGTCAGGGCGATCGTTCCCGGGGCGGTCAGCGGTCCGGTGACCGCCAGCGCCCCGGTATCCACCAGAGCAAACCCGTTCCCGGCGCCGGACACCGCGAACGAACCGATGGTGCCGATCGCATTCGCCGTCCCGGCCAGGGACACCGACCCGGTGACGCCACCGGAACTGAGTAGCGTCGCGCCGGTGATCACCGCGCCGGCGTCCTGGGTGATACCGCCGGCGGTGGTCGACAGGTCGATCAGCGCACCGGCCTGGCCGAGACTCGCACCCGATGCCAGGGTGATCGGCCCGCCGCTGCTCACCACAACCGTCGGTCCGGTCAGCATCGCCGCGCTGTCGAGCGCGATCCCATCGGACGCGGTCAGCGACAACACCGCGCCCGCGCCGATGTTGCCGGTCGCGGCAATGCTCCCGGCCGTCAGCGCGATATCACCTGGCGCCGTCAGCGGTCCCGCCACCGTCAGGGCGCCGGTATCCACCAGTCTGAACCCGGCGCCCGTGCCGGACACCGCGAACGCGCCGATCGTGCCGATGGCGTTGGCGGTGCCGGCCAGGGACACGCCGCCGGTGACGCCATACGTGCTCTGCAGGGTGGCGCCGGTGATCACCGCGCCGGCGTCCTGGGTGATGCCGCCGGCGGTGGTGGACAGGTCGAGCACCGCACCGCTCTGGCCCAGGCTGGACCCGGCGGCCAGGGTCACCGGTCCGTTACCGACAAGTCCCACGAAGGGGCCGGTCAACACCGCCCCGCTGTTCAGGGCGATGCCGCCGCTGCCGCTCGCCAGCAGCAGCAGGCGCCCGGCGTCGATGCTGCCGGTGACGACGATCCGGCCGGTGCCGGTGGTGACGACGCCGACGTCGAGCGGCGCTGACACGCCGCCGGTGATCGCCAGGTCGCCGGCAGTCTGCAGCAGGAAACTCGCGTTGGTGCCGGTGACCGCG
Source organism: Acetobacteraceae bacterium (assembly GCA_050181195.1). Classification (GTDB taxonomy): domain Bacteria; phylum Pseudomonadota; class Alphaproteobacteria; order Acetobacterales; family Acetobacteraceae; genus Rhodopila. Next base: position 4,640 of record JBFXDK010000130.1, read on the forward strand.
AAGGGACCCAGAAGCCCGATGGCGTTCGCGGTGCCTGCCAGCGAGACGGTGCCAACCACGCCCCCGGAACTCTGCAGGCTGGCCGTGGCGATGATGGCCGCCTCGTCCTGCGTGATTCCCCCGCTGCCAACGTTGATATCCAGCAGCGACGTGCCCTGGCCCAGCCGGGACAGGGCGGCCAGGGTCAGGCCGCCGCCGGTCGCGGTCAGTCCGATCGCGTCGGCTGCCAGCACCGCGCCGCCATTCAGGTGCAAGCCGCCGGTGCCGGAGATCATGGCCAGCGCCGCCCCGGCGGTGATGCTGCCCTCGACCGTGATGCGGGACGCGCCGGCCGTGGCGATGCCGATATTGCCGGGGGCGCTGACCGGTCCGGTGATCGTCAGGTCGGTGGTATCCACCAGGGTGAACCCGTTCGTGCCGCCGCTGACGACGAAGGAACCAAGGCTGCCGATGGTGTTGGTGGACGCGATCAGCGACACGGGCCCGGTCACGCCCGCTGTGCTCGTCAGCGTCCCGGCAATGATGACCGCCCCGCCTTCCTGGACTATGCCGCCGCTGGTCGTGGAAAGGTCGACCGTGGCGCCGATCTGTCCGAGGCGCGAGCCTGAGGCGAGGCTGATCGTGCCGCCGGTGCCGACGATGACGGTCGGGCCGGACACCACCGCCGCCCCGGTCAGCGCAACCCCGCCGCCGCCCGATGCCAGGGACAGCGTGCCGCCGGCCACGATGCTGCCGGCCGCGGTCAGCGCGCCGGCACCGGCGACGGTCAGGGCGATATCGCGCGGGGCGGTGACCGGCCCCTGGACGGTGAGCGACGGCCCCGATGTCAGGAACAGATCGTGACCGGCCCCGCTGATGGCGAGCGGACCCACCGTGGCGATCTGGTTGCCCGGGTCGGTCAGGATGATGCTGCCCACAACGGCGCCGGTCAGCGTCGCCACGTTCCGCAGCGGCTGCGTCTGGGAAACCGGGCCGCTGGTCCGCAGGTCCAGGCTTCGTCCGCCCAGGTCGAGCGGCGCGCCGGCCCCGGCGACGATGGCGCCCGCCGTGGTCACGTCGCCCGTCCCCGGCACCGTCACCATGCCGATCCGGATGCGGCCGGCATTGATCCTGTCCACCGAATCCAGGCTGGCGCTGGTGCCGCCCAGCGTGACCGTCCCGCCGCTGGTCGCCGGGGCGAACGCGAAATCCGCGCCCGTCACGCTGCCGGCGGGGTCGATCCGCAGCCGGTCCGCCTGCAGCGCGACCGTGCCGAGCGTTTCCAGCCGGCCGCCGCCCAGCACCTCGATGCCGTTCGTGTCGTCCGCGCGCAGGAACAGGCTGTTCCCCGCCGCCGCGACCGTGCCGGCGACGGACAGGGGCGCGGTGCTGCGCAGCAGGATCGTGCCGGTGCCGCCGCCGGCCGCGGAAACGTTCAGATCGCCGAGTGTGGCGATGGCATTGGTGCCGGGAAGGCTGAGATCGCCGGCGATGCCGCCGCTGCTGTGCAGCGTGGCGGCGATCACCTGGCTGGCGGCGGACTGGCTGACGCCCCCGCCCGTGGTGGACAGGTCCACGACCGCGCCCGCCTGGCCCAGCACCGCGGCATCGGCGAGCATGATGCCGCCGCTGCCGGCCGCGAGCGTCAGGGCGCTGCCCGCGACGCGCGCGGCGCCGGACAGCGTGATGCCGCCCGACGACAGGCCGGCGGATCCGCCGGCGAAGAGCGTGCCGGCGATCGCGATCGATCCGCCGTTGAGGGACGAGAGTGTCGCGGCCACGCCCTGCACGCGGCCATCCGTGCCGATGGAGACGGTGCCGCCATCCCCGCCCAGCAGGCTGACCGTTCCGTTCTGCGACGCGACGGTGCCGAGGACGGAGATCAGCGGCGAGGGCTGCGCCAGCACGGTGCCGGACGGACCCGCGCCGCCGGTCGCCAGCACGATGTCGCCGGACGCCGCCAGGACGATGCCGCTGTTCACCGTGATCGTGCCGCCGGCTTCCAGTGTCAGGCTCTGGCCGGCGGAGTTGGTCAGGCTGACATTGCCGGCGACGGTCAGCGCCTTGTTGGCCTGCAGCACCACGTTGCCGGCGAATGCGTTCAGCACGCCGTTGGAGATCGTATCGGCGCCGGCCGAGGGATCGGCCGCGAGGATCGTGCCGCCCTGGCCCAGGAAGGCCGGGTCCTGGTCGCCGGTGCCGGCGACCGCATCGACGATGGTCAGGAAGTCCGGATCCAGCAGGATCGAGCCGAGACGCCCGGCCGGGGCGGTGACGGAGACCTGGCCGGTGAGACTGGAGAGGCTGCGGCCGGAGACCTCGACAAAGCCGCCGTCGCCGCCGTTCGGCCCGCCCTGGGCGCTGATCGCGCCGTTCATGCGCGTGCGGCCGGCGGACAGCACGGTGACCTGGCCGCCGCGTCCGGCCTGGCGCGCATCGGCGCTGATCGTGGCGCCGCGCTGGACCGTGACATTGGCGGACAATGCCTCGCTGACCGGCGCGCCGCCCGGGGCGCGGGCACGCGGCGCGCCGATCGCCACGCCGCCGCCGCCGGCCTGGCCAGCGGCACTGATCCGCGCATCGGCGGCGATGGTGACATTGCCGGTGGGATTGACCGCGATGGTGCCGCCCGTCTGGCCGGGACGGCGCCCTTCGGCCGCGACGGTGCCGGCCAGGATCACGTCGCCGCCGCGGCCCGAGACCAGCACGCGCCCGGCCCGGCCGGCGCGCGTATTGGCGGCGATGCGGCCGGAACTGTTCACCAGCGTGGTGACGACGCCGTCCACGGCTTCGGCGGTGAGCACGACGGTGCCGCCCGCGGCCGAGACCGTGCCGGTGTTCGTGACCAGGGCGCGCGACCCGTCCGGCGCTGTCGTGATCTGCTTCGTGACGTTGATCGACAGCATGCCGTCGCCGTAGAGGTCGAGCGTATGCGCCTCGGCGCCCGCCAGCACGACCTTGCCCATATGGGCGCGGATCACGCCGGAATTGGCGACCTGCGGCGCCACCAGGGCGGCGAGACCCTGGTCGCGGATGGTGATCGTGCCGCGGTTCTCGATCTTCGCGCCGGGTTTCGCCGGCTGGTCGAACACCATCCGCCCGGCCATGAAGTTGCTGTTGCTGATCCCGGCGGCGGAGACGACCAGCCCGGCGGTATCGACCTGCGCGCCGTTGTGGAACAGCACGCCGGCCTGGTTCACCAGCACCACCTGGCCGTTGGCCTGGATGCGCCCGGCGATTTCCGACGGGTTGGGGCCGACGACCCGGTTCAGCGTGACGGCGCTGGCCGAGGGCTGCTGGAACTGGACGGTGTGCTGGCTGCCGACATCGAAGCCCTGCCAGTTCACCGCGGCGCGCTGGCTGGACTGGCTGACCGTGGTCTGCGCCGCCGTCTGTCCGATGCTGGCCTGGCCGGCCACCACCTGTCCGCCGGTCGGGCGGGCGTTGGGGGCCGGCTGCGCGGCGGCGCGCTGCGGGGCGAGGAGCACCGGGCCGCAGACGAGTGCGAGGCAGGCGACGGCCTGCAGCGCGGTCGAGCGCAGGAGGCCGGCGCGATCGCACAGGCGGGCCAGGCGGATCGTCTCGCCTGCAACGGCCTGTGGGGCCGGGCGCCTGCTCTTGCTCATCGCGCGTCCCTTCCGGTGTAGTCCTGTGCCGCAAAAATATCAGAAACGGAACAGAACCTGCCAGTACAATGCGCCCGATTTCAAGGGCGACACGTTCGGTCCCTGGCCGTTCGGGTACTGGTTCATCCGGTATGCCGCTTCCAGGTCGATTTCGGCGATATCCGATACGAACAGCCGGATGCCGCCGCCCATCGACTGCAGCGAAACGTTCGCCTCCAGTGCCGTGTTCTGGAAAGCGCGGCCCCAGTCGTAGAAGGCGTAGAGCTGCGAGCGGAGCTCGACGGGCACGAAGGCGGGCACCGGGACCGGCGCGTTGAACTGCAACTCGGTCGAGATCGTCACCGCCTTGTCGCCCGTGACCTGGCCGTAATAGTAGCCGCGGTTGAAGCGCGGGCCGCCGAGGTAGAACTTCTCCACCGGCGGCAGCAGATCGCCCGACCATTGCCATGCGACGGCGGTGCGCAGGGCCAGGGAACTGTCGCTGAACAGCTGGAACAGGGTCTGCGTGCGCGCGAGTTCGCCGTTGATCTTCCGGAAGGTGATCGTCTCGCCCGGGCGCGGCGGCGGGGTCGTCGTGTCGTTGTTGCTGGACGCACCCAGCATGTCCAGGCCCTGGCTGGCGCGGAGGCTGATGCTGCTGATGCCGCTGCGGTCGTCGCCGAACCAGGTGTCGAGCCGTGCGTAGTCGACGCCGAGGCGCAGGACGCGCAGGCTGTCGAAACTGCCGCGCTGGCGGCTGCCATTGGGGCCGAGGCTGTTGGCGATGTCGCTTTCCAGCGCATCCAGGGCGCCGGTGATCACCAGGCTCTGGTCGCGGGCCCGCAGCACCGGATAGGCGAGCGAGCCGCCGAGGACCGAGGTTTCGCCGCGATAGCCGATGGTGGAGAGGCTGCCGGAGGGCGTGGAGACGCCCTGGCCGGCATAGAGGTGGAGCTTCAGGCCGGACCCGCCGATGAAGACCTCGGACGATATCTGCGCGAACCGGTTGGTGCGGCCGGCGGCGCGGTAGAGGGAAAGTTGCGTGCGTTCCCCGAACTCGGTGAAACTGTCGAGGTTGAAGACGATCAGCCCTTCCTGCGGCCCGGTCAGGTTGTAGGCACGATTGTCCGCCGAAATGAAACCGCTGACCGGCTTGCGCGAGACCTGCGCGATCAGCGTCAGCACCCCGGGATCGCCGGCCGAGGGGTTGAGCGTGGACCGCACGGTCAGGCCCGGGATGTCCTGTGCCAGCAGCAGCCAGCGTTCCAGTTCGGCGGTGCTGACCGGTTTCTGTCCGACGAGATTGTTGAGGAAGCGCAGCACCTGCGTCGCCGCCGGACCGATATCACCTTCGAGCTTGACCTCGGCGATATAGCCCTCGATCACGGTCAGCCTGAGTTCCGTGCCCGTGAGGATGACCGACGCGGTCGTGTAGAGATAGCCATGCGCGCGATAGAGATCGATGACGGAGCGGCGGGCGGCTTCGATCTCGCCTTCCGGCACGGCCGGTCCGATTGCATCGCGCAGCAGGCCGGCGATGGTTGCGTCCGGAAACGCCGTGACGCCATCTATGACGATGCGCTCGATCGCGTAGCGCGGCCCCGCGGTCTCCGGTTCCGTGGGGGGAAGCGGTGCCGCGGGCTTCAGGCCCGGGGCGAGCCTGGGCTCGGTCGGCGGAACGATGCCCGGCAGCGGCGACCCGCGCGGCGGAAGCTGGGCAAGCGCGGGGAAAATGGCTGCGCCGCACAGCAGGGCGGCAAGACGGACACGGAGCAGCCAGCGACCCCCGAAGCCTGAGCGACACCCTGAACGCAACCGTTCCCCCGTTCGTCCGCATCTCAACTATCGCGACGATGAAACGGTAAGGCAAGGCTGATCATTGCATCAGCAGGCATTCCGGCGCGGGCGCGCCCCCGCGACCCCGGGCGGGCTTACGTTCCCGCGAGGATCGCGTCCGCCATCTTCTCGGCGGTCATCAGCACCGGGAAGTTGGTGTTGGCGCATGGCACCTGCGGGAAGATCGAGGCATCCACCACGCGCAGCCCGTCAACGCCCTTCACCCGGCCGGCTGGACTCGTGACCGACATCGGATCGTCCTCGGCCCCCATGCGGCAGGTGCAGGACGCATGCCAGACGCCGACCGAGGCCTTGCGCACGAACGCCTCCAGCGCATCGTCATCGGTCAGCAGGTCCTGCAGGGTGACGCCCTCCATCACCAGTTTCTGGATGAGCAGGCTGCGCAGCGCCGCCGGCCCGTCCAGCAGGCGCCCCAGCGCATCGGTGATCATCTTGTTCTTCCTGCTGAGCAGCCCGACCTGGCGAACCTTGTCGCTGTAGCTGGCGGGGAACGGATCCGTCGTGACGCCCTGCATGACCGGTGTCAGGTGCATCGCGCCGAACCGGCGGATGCCGTCCATCATCCGCTCCAGGTCCCGCTGATCCGACAGCAGGTTGAAATCGACACTCGGCTCGTCTTGCCAATTCGCCGTCCGCAGCTTCACCTCGCCGGTTTCCGAGTAGGTCTTGTAGACGGTGACGATGAACGACCCGATCTGCTCGCCGATCTTGTGCCAGGAGGTTTTGTTGGTAACGACGGTCATCATGTCGCCGGCCGGGATGCCAGGCAGGCCGGTGGAGTAGCGCAGCGCCACGTAGATATGCCGCCGCGAATAGTCGTGGATGATCCGCGCATGCGGCTTGAGGAACGCCGCCACCGCCGCCGCCGGATGGTCCTGCAGCCGCTGGCCGACGCCGGGCAGCGCAACCCGCACCTCGATCCCGAGATCGCGCAGGTGTCCGGCGGGGCCGATGCCGGCGCGCATCAGATGCGCCGGCGAATGAATGGCGCCGCAGGACAGGATGATCTCCTTGCCGCGGAATTCCTGCTCCCGCCCGGAAACCATCGCCCGGACACCGACGCAGGTGTGGCCTTCGAAGATCAGGCCGGCGGCAACGGTATCGGTGGAAATCGTCAGGTTGGCGCGCAGCCGCGTGCCGGGATCCAGGTAGCCGATGGCGGCGGAGACGCGGCGTTCGAACGCGTTGGAGATGGTGATGGGGAAATACCCGTCCTCCCATTCCGCGTTCTGGTCCAGTACGTATTTCCAACCGGCTTCCTTGAACGCCTCGGCCACCGCTTTGGCGTGTTCCGGCCACAGGTCGGGGAAGATGCGGCGCACCGGGATGCGGCCGTCCTTGCCGTGCCATGGACCGTCGAAGTCCATGTCGCGTTCGACCTTCTTGAAATAGGGCAGGCAGTTGTCCCACCGCCAGCCGGTGGCGCCCCGCTCCTCCCACTCATCATAGTCGGTCGGCGCGCCGCGGTTGGCGAGCTGGCCGTTGATCGACGAACCGCCGCCCAGGATGCGCGCCTGTTCGTAGGTGCGCAGCGGCGGGCGCCTGGCATCGGGGTCGTTGTGGGAAATGACCTCGGTGGTGACCTTGAGCTGGTTCCACGTGTAGTTCGGGTTCAGGTAGGCGGTGCCGGGATAGGAATCGAGCACCGCGGCCGGGACCTTGCCATGCGGCGTGTCCTGGCCGGCTTCCAGCAGCAGGACCTGGTTGGCACTGCGGGCGGACAGGCGGTTGGCCAGAACCGAGCCGGCGGAACCGCCGCCGACGATGATGTAATCGTAGATCATGGGTCAGCGTGTTTCCGTGTGGAAGGTCTTGGACACGATCTTCCAGCCATCGGCCAGCTTCACGAAGGTGAGGTAGTCGGTGAAGTAGCGCGGCGGAATCTGGCAATGCACCTTGGCGAAGGCAGTGGCGGGGCCGGATCGGTCGATCTGCACGATCCAGTCATGCCGCGGCAGGTCCTGGCTCTTGGCCGACCCGCGGCTGCGGACGAGCTCGAACCATGTCTCCCGCGGGAGGTCGGCGAGCTTGCCGTCGGTGACGCTGAACAGATGGGAGACGTCGTGGAAGACGCGGCCGAGCTTGCCGGTATCGCCTTCGTAAAGGCCGTCGAAATAGAGCTGGAGTGCCTGTTCCAGGTCGTGCAGGTCGGACGCCATGTTTCTCCCCGTCTCGCCGGTGGTTGGCATAGGCGTAGCCCGATGCGGCCGGGGAGGGAAGCGGTGACGGCGATCGCCGGCCGCCCGCGCTCGGCCAGGGGCGTGCGCGGGGTGCGGGGCGCGTGCGGGTCGCGCTGCTCTGGGACCGGTCCGATGTCCAGACCGGGCCGCGTGGTCAGCCATGGGCGAAGGCCGGCAGGAAGAACAAGGCCAGGTTGCACGCCAGCGCCACGGCCCAGACAGCCGAGCGCAGGGTCGGCCGGTCGGCCATATAGGCCGCGATGTATCCGGCCCGTGCCACGACGAAGCCGACGGCGAGCACGTCCACCGTGCCCTGCGGCATTCCGCGCATCTCGGCCAGGATCACCGCGGCGAAGAAGAACGGCAGCGACTCGTAGGAATTCTGGTGCGCCCAGAGCGACCGCTGGCGGAACCCGTCGGCATAGAACCGCGGATCGCGCGGGCGGGCGTTGTCGTATTCGCGGCGGCCGGCGACCTTGGCCGGGGCGACGGCGCCGATCGTCAGCAGCAGCATCAAGGGCAGGCACAGATCGGCGATCGTCATGGCGGGTTCTCCGGGCGGGCGGGTTCGGGCATTCTATCCCCGACCCGACAGAACACGAGGCAACCATGGCGCTGCGCTGCGACCTGATCATCCGTGATGCCACGGTCTTCGACGGCACCGGCGGACCGCGCTTCCGGGCGGATGTCGCCGTTTCCGGCGACCGGATCACCGCCGTGGGCGACCTGGGCGGCATGTCGGCGGACCGGGAGGTGGTGGCCACCGGCAAGGCGCTGGCGCCCGGCTTCATCGACGCGCACACCCATGACGACCGGGCGGTGCTGTGCGGGCCGGAATGCATGCTGTGCAAGATGTCGCAAGGCGTGACCACGGTGGTGGTCGGCAATTGCGGCATCTCCCTCTCGCCGGTGCGGATGACGTCCCGCCCGGTGCCGCCCCTGGACCTGCTGGGCGATGAGAGCTGGTTCACCTTCGACAGTTTCGCGGAATATGCCGATCGCCTGGAGCGCGATCCCTCGCCGGTGAACACCTATGCGCTGATCGGGCACATGTCCCTGCGTGTCGAGGCGATGGAGGGCGACACCGAACGTGCCGCGACCGACCGCGAAGCGGCCCACATGCAACGCCGCCTGGCGGAGGCGCTGGCGCAGGGGGCGTCGGGATTCTCCACCGGCCTCTATTATCCGCCGAACAACAAGGCACCGACCGAGGAGGTGATCGCGGTGGCCGAAGCGCTGCGCGCGGCCGGCGGGGTATACGTGACCCATATGCGGGACGAGGCGAACGACGTCCTGATTTCGATTGAGGAGACGCTGAAGATTGGCCGGTCCGCGGGGGCGCCGGTGGTGATCAGCCACCACAAATGCACCATGCCGGAGAATTTCGGCCGTTCGGTGGAAACGCTGCCGGCGATCGCGATGGCCGCCGAAGCGCAGCGGGTGGATTTCGACGTCTATCCCTACGCCGCCGGGTCCACCGTGCTGATGCCGCATCGCCTGCGCCAGGATGTGCCGGTGCAGATCACATGGTCTGTGCCGCATCCGGAACTGGCGGGGCGGATGCTGGACGACGTCGCGCGCGAGTGGGGCATGGAGCGGAAGGCGGCGGCGGAACGGCTGCTGCCGGCGGGGGCGATCTATTTCCAGATGGATGAGCCGGATGTGCAGCGGATCATGGCGCACCGGCTGGCGATGATTGGCAGCGACGGCCTGCCGCACGATTCTTACCCCCATCCCCGCCTGTGGGGCACGTTTCCCCGCGTGCTGGGGCACTATGCACGCGACCTCGGGCTGTTCAGCCTGGAAGCGGCGGTGCGCAAGATGACCGGCCATACCGCCGATGTGTTCGGCCTGGTAGATCGCGGCGTGATCCGGGCGGGGGCCCATGCCGATCTGGTGCTGTTCGACCCGGCAACCGTGAAGGATGCGGCGACCTATGACGCACCGACCCGCGTGTCCGACGGGATCCTGCAAACCTGGGTGAACGGCCAATCGGCCTATGTATACGGACAGGGCGCCACCGCGGCGCGCGCGGGGCGCCTGGTAACGCGGAATCGCCCGTAGTCAGGGCGGGAGCGGTCACTCATCCGCGTCGGCGCGCCTTCCTTCATGACGACACCAGCGCCCAGGAGCCGGACGCCCGAGACCACACAGGCGATGCCCTGGATCGCACCGGCGGGGGTGGCGGGTTCGCGGCGGTGCGGGCGGATGTGACATCGGCCGGCCCGTGCCCGCGGGGCGGCTGACGCATCCGTGCCGGTTCGGGCTTTCCTTGCGGGTGGTTCGCGGGTATGGTGGGGG
>JBFXDK010000131.1:0-12413 GCA_050181195.1 Acetobacteraceae bacterium
GATGGCACCCCGGCAACACGTAGGGAGTAGACGATGAAACGCCGTACGTTCCTGACGGCCGCCGCCGCGGCGCCGTTCGTTCCGACGAAGTTCGCCATCGGCCAGCCGGCGAATGCCCGCACGCTGATCTTCGTGCCGCAGGCGAACCTGACACTGCTGGACCCGATCTTCACCACGGCGCAGCCCACCGTGAACCACGGCTGGGCAATCTATGACCTGCTGTTCGGCGTGACGGCGAACCTGGAACCGAAGCCGCAGATGGCGGAAGGCTACACGCTGTCGGACGACGGACGCACCTATCTGATCAAGCTGCGCGAAGGCCTGAAGTTCCATAATGGCGAACCCGTGCGCGCGCAGGACTGCGCCCCCAGCCTTACTCGCTGGGCCCGGCGTGAGACGCTTGGCCAGACAATGTGGCAATACGTCGATACATGTTCAGCGCAAGATGATCGTACCATCAAGATTGTGCTGAAGCGGCCGATTCCGATCTTCATCGAGGCGATCGCCCGCGGCGGCGCGTCGGTCGCGTTCATCATGCCGGAACACGTCGCCAAGACCGATCCGTTCAAGCAGATCAACGATACCACCGGCTCGGGTCCGTACCGGTTTCTGCCAGATGAGTACGTCTCGGGCGCACACGCGGCCTATGCGCGCTTTGAAGGCTATGTCCCGCGCAACGAACCCGCGGAATGGATGGTGGGCGGCAAGGTCGCACATTTCGATCGCATCGAATGGCGGATCATCCCCGACTCGGCCACCGCCGCCGCGGCACTGCAAAGCGGCGAGGTCGACTGGTACGAACAGGTTCAACCCGATCTCGTCGCGATTCTGAAACGCAATCCCGCCATCCAGCTCGGCTATCACAATCCCACCGGCTATAACGGCGTGCTGCGCTTCAACCACCTGAACCCGCCGTTCAACAACGTGGGCGTGCGGCGCGCGGTGATGATGGCGGTGAACCAGGCCGATTACATGACCGCGGTCACGGCGGGCGATGAAAACGCCTACAAGACCTGCAAGTCCGTGTTTCCCTGCGGCACGAAATACGGCGTGGACGTCAAGAGCGACGCGCTGGTCGGCAATATCGAGAAGGCGAAGCAACTGCTCGCGGCGTCCGGCTACAAGGGCGAAAAGGCCGTGGTGATCAACCCGACCGACCTCGCCACCGTGGCGCCGTTCGGTGACATCACCTTCGATGTGCTGAAGCAGATCGGCATGAATGCCGAACTGGTCTCCACGGACTGGGGCACGGTGGTGCAACGCCGCGTCTCGCGTGAGCCGGTCGAGAAGGGCGGATGGTCCATCCTGCATACCTGGCGTCCGACCACAATCGGCTATACACCCATCGAGCACAGCCAGATCCGTGGACTAGGTCCCACCGCCTGGTTCGGCTGGTACAAGGATGACGAAATGGAACGGCTGACGCGCCAGTTCGTGGAAACAACCGACCCGGCGGAACGCGACGCCACGGTCATGGCGATCCAGCAACGGGCGTTCGACCAGGTACCTTATGTGCCCCTGGGCACGTTCCAGATCCGCTCCGCCTACCGCAAGAACCTGACGGGTGTGATCGAGGGGACGGGGCCCTACTTCTGGAATGTCCGCCGTACCAGCTGATCCGCATCCAGCCGGGCTATGGAAGCAGCCGTTCTGAATTAAGAGCGAACGGCTGCGCCCGTCGTGCCAGGGCTAGCCCCCTATCCCGTTGGACGCGCCAGTTCATGATGTAACCGCGGATCATGTGAATGGCGTGCTGCATCGCGGTTCCCGGATCACGTCCGAAAATCACGAGACTGCGCCTCGGGCCGCGCCTCGTGACCCCGCCGCCAGCCGCAGGCCCTGCCGGCGCATAGGTTTCGTGCGCGTGCGCGCGAACCGGGTCAGGACACGTTCGTGTCCTGACCCGGTTGGGCGACGCCCTCGGCTGTTTCGATCCGATCAACGTCCACTCCGGCCTGTGCATGCCGAGCAGAATGGTGTGTTGTTTGGAATGTTCGAGCCGGGAGCGTCGCCTGGCCAGATCCATCGGTAGCGGCCGTCAGCCGTTTCCGTTGAAAATGGGGGTATCCACCATCTGTTGGTAGGCCGAGTTGTTGTGTGCCGTCAGACTGTCGTTGCGGGCACTCATCTTGCTGGCCTGCGGCCCTTCGTTCGCCTTCGGTTGGCTGTATCCATAGGACCAATTGAAGGAGTCGATGGAATCGGCCAGGACAGCGGTGGTCGTCATCGGCAACACGACTGCTGCCGCAATGATCAGTGACTTCATGATGTGTCTCCTTTCTGGATGCGCCTTGCTGCTTCATCTGCGGGACAAGGCGGGTTGGTTGCTTCACTTGGTCGATACACCAGCGCACTTGGCTCCGGTGCATGGCGGCAAGTTAGGCAACGCTGGCATCCCTTGCTTGAAGGAGATCTGAAGGAGTTCCGGTGAAATGGTGAATTTTGCCAGTACACGGGATTTTCCCAGCCCTGGCCTTGCTCCGCGACCAGGCGCTCAGCGGCCTCCGTCGCCGCCCCTGATGGCAGTCATGGCGGCCCAGATCCGGTTGATCAGGCCGCTCTGGTCGTCCGATCCGGAGCTCAAGGCCGCGATCCCGGCCTGCGTCATCGCGGGCGTGGCGCGGTCGCACGCATCAGCCGCATCGATCACGGCCCGCGCCGCCGGCAACTGGACCCGCCACATCGGAATCAGCGTCCCATCCTGGCTGACCGGCTCATCCGGATTGATCCCAAGAAAACCGCAAAGCCCCCGCGCACCGGCCTCCAGACGCGGGTCATCCTGTACAGACACATTCCCCTCCTGCGCGATCCTGTCCGGCCGGCGACGCCCTCCCTGTCCATCGCCAGGGCCGGACACGTCCGCCAAAGCCGTTTCGCCCGAAGGTTGTTCGTCAGGACCGGAATGACAAGGGTCGCACACCCCATCGCCGGCCACAAAGCCCATGCGCCCGGATCAGAACGACTGCTGGACCCCGGCGACGACCCGGGCGATCGGCGAGGCGTCGCCGATCCCCGCGCCGGCGCCGATGGAGAATACCGCCTTCTCGGCGATCTGCCGCCGGATCCCGACCTCCACCAGGTTGGTGACCTGTCCCTTCGTGCGGTCCTGTTCGCGCACGACATCGAAGATCAGGGAGGTCGCGGGCCCGACAGGATGGCTGTAGCCGACGACGACCTCATAGCGGTCGGTGCGCTGGGCGCTGCCGCCGGCGATCATGTGGTACCAGGTGACGTTGAGGTGGACAGCCGGCCCGCTGCGGCTGCCTGTCAGCGACTTGGTTGCCAGGAAGGACAGGCTCGTCTCCGTCCCCTCCTGCAGGCCGAGGGGGAACGCGATGCCCGGCGATAGCGCCGTCGCCGGCAGCCAGTCCCGGTCATCGGTCAACTGATACAGCGCATCCACGGCCACCTGACCGGAATCCCGGCTGGACGTGCTGCCGAACCGATAGGGCACGCCCAGCGAAAGCTGCAGTTTCTCGGCCGCGCCCCATTTGATCTGCGCATCGGGCTCGAACAGGTTTGTGCCCCCGCGCTCGCGATCCCATCGGAAGCTGGCCTCGACCCCCACCGTCCCGGCGCCGGTGGGATAGGCGTCTTCAACGGTCAGCGGCTGCGAACCACTGACCGAGGTCACGTCGCTCGCCGACGCGGTGTTTGCCGCAGCCAAGGCAAGGGCGCCCAGGACCGCCTGGATCGAAAGCCGCCGCATACCGCGCATCAGGACAGGACTCCGTTCATGACGGTGATCATCCGGCGGCACCGTGTCGCCCCCGGCGCAAACGCATGGCGGGCGGACGCGATCGTCATTGCGGCCGGTCAAACGATGGTGCGCCAGAGTTCCTGCCGATGGTCGCGTAACGCTCGGCCCACAAGGGCGAGGACCGCGGCTGAACCTCTGGTTTGGCAGCCCGCCCCCCGCGGCGTATCATCCGCGCCGCGTCCCAAGGAACATCCGCCATGAAACTCGGCGTCTTCGACCACATGGATCGCGGCCAGGTGCCGCTGGACCGGTTCTTCGAGGAACGGCTGCAACTGGTCGAAGCCTATGACCGGGCCGGGTTCCACGGCTACCATGTCGCCGAACATCACTCGACGCCGCTGGGCGTGGCGCCGTCGCCAGGCGTGTGGCTGGCCGCCATCGCGCAGCGCACGAAGCAGCTGCGCTTCGGGCCGCTGGTGTATCTGCTGCCGCTGTATCATCCGCTGAAGCTGCTGGAAGAGATCTGCATGCTGGACCAGATGTCCGGCGGGCGGCTGCTGCTGGGGGTGGGACGCGGCATCTCGCCGATCGAGCTGCGTTATTACGGCCTGGACCCGGAACAGACGCCGGCGATGTACCAGGAAGCGCTGGAAATCATCCTGCAGGGCATGCGCGGCGGCCCGCTGACCTACCAGGGCAAGTTCTACCGTTACCAGGACGTGCCCATCGAGATGGAGCCGTTCCAGCGCCCGCATCCGCCGCTATGGTACGGCCTGGGCCGCCCGGACGCGGCGCCCTGGGCAGCGAAGAACCGGATCAATATCGTTGGCAACCTGTTCGCCGCGGGCATGCGCGCACTGACCGACCGCTACCGGCAGGAATGGGCTGCATTGGGTCACGCGCCGCAGGACATGCCGCTGATGGGCACCAGCCGGCACGTGGTGGTGGCCGAGACGGAGAAGGAAGCCCTGGCTGTCGCCCGTCGCGGCTATGACAAGTGGCGCACCAGCTTCCTGAAGCTGTGGAAGCTGCACGGCCAGATGCCGGTGATGCACGCCGTGTTCCCCGAGCGGTTCGAGGACGCGGAAGCCGAGGGGCGCGCCGTGGCGGGGACACCGGACAAGGTGCGCGACTTCCTGCTGCGGGAAATCCAGGCGGGCGGACTGAACTACCTGCTGTGCCGCTTCGCCTTCGGCGACATCACGGGCGCCGAGGCGCTGCAGTCGCTGGACCTGTTCACCCGGCATGTGATGCCGGACCTGACCGCGTATGAGGGAACGACCTGATCCATGACCGATACCTACGAACTGTTCGCCCTGCGCTATGCCGGCCGCGCCGCGCACCGGGCGGAGCATTTCATCGGCGGCGACCCGCATGACGGCCCGATGCCGATGGACTATTTCGTGTGGGTCGCGCGGAACGCCGACCGCGCGGTGGTGGTGGATATCGGCTTCACCGAGGAAAGCGGCGGCAAGCGCGGGCGCAAGCTGGATCGCTGCCCCATCGACTCGCTGAAACTGCTGGACGTCGATCCCGCGAAGGTCGAGGACGTGATCCTGACCCACATGCACTACGACCACGTGGGCAATTTCGGGAAGTTCCCGATCGCGCGGTTCCATCTGCAGGAACCCGAGATGCACTACGCGGTCGGCCGCTACATGAAATACAAGCAGCTGGCCAAGAGCTTCGAGCCGGATGATGTCTGCGGCGTGGTGCGGCTGAACTTCGACGGGCGCGTCGTCTACCACAACGGTCCCGCCGACGTGCTGCCGGGCATCTCCATCGTGCCGACAGGCGGGCATTCGCACGGGCTGCAGTTCGTGAAGGTGAAGACGCGGCGCGGCGTCGTGGTGCTGGCATCCGACGTGACGCATTTCTACGAGAACATGGAGACGTACCGGCCGTTCACCACCGCACTGCATATCGGCGAAATGCTGGAGGCATTCGACACGCTGCGCGCGCACGCCGCCTCGCCGGACCTGATCGTGCCCGGGCATGATCCGCTGGTGATGCAACGCTATCCGGCGGTGTCCGATTCGCTGAAGGGGATCGCGGTGCGGCTGGACGTGGCACCATCGATGTCGTGACGCGCGTCTTGATGAGGTGGGGGCGGATGGACGGCGCCCTGTCGTCATGGCCCGCGCAGGCGGGCTGACCATGACTGGCCGCGCATGGATCAACGAAGTCGTGGACGGTGGGGCCGGCCCCACCATGACGGCGGCGGAAGCGCCGGCCGCGCACAGGCAACGCAAGCCGGTCCCCGCCGATACGCCCGCCAGGGCGGACGTATCGGCGCCCGCGCCTACGCCTTGACGAACACCGGCAGGGCCAGGTCGTCCTTCACCCTCTCGGCCACCACCTTCACCGGCATGCCGACCTTGACCTCGGCCAGGGTGATCCCGCGCGCCTGGGCCTGCATGCGCACGCCCTCGTCGAGGTCCACGGTCAGCAGCAGATAGGGCAGATCGCCCTTGAAGCCGGGATGAAACGCGTAGTGCGTTTCCGTCCAGCTATGCACCTTGCCCTTGCCCGATGCGTCGATCCACTCGGCGTTCATCGAATAGCAGCGGTCGCAGACCGGCCGCGGGTAGTGGCGCACCGTGCCGCAATCGGCGCAGCGCTGCAGCACCAGCTTGCCGGCCAGCAGCCCGTCCCAGAAGGGCTGCGTATCCGGCGTCGGGCTGGGGACGAGCTTGTCGTAGCCGTCCACGGTCAGGCCCTCCGCATGATCGCGACGGCGCCGTCGCCCATGTCGCCATAGCCGGTGACCAGCCCGATCTCGGCGTCCTTCACCTGCACCACCGCATCGCCGCGCATCTGGCGGGTGAGTTCGACGATGTGGTTCATGCCGGCCATGTGCGCCTGGCTGAGCAGCCCGCCATGGGTGTTGACCGGCAGCCGCCCGTTGATGCCCAGCGCGCCGCCCTGCACGAAGGATCCACCCTCGCCCTTCTTGCAGAAGCCCAGGTCCTCCAGCTGGCACATCACGATATAGGTGAAGCAGTCGTAGACCTCGGCCACATCGATATCACTGTGCGTCACGCCGGCCATGGCAAACGCCTTTGGCGCGGCCTTGGCGAGGCCCAGCGTCGTCAGGTCGGGCCGCTGCGTGATGACCGACGGCGAGTCGGGATGTCCCTCGGCAACCCCCATCACCATCACCGGACGCTGGCGCATGTCCCTGGCGCGGTCGGCGGCGCTGATCACCACGGCGCAGCCGCCATCGCTTTCCAGCGAGCAGTCCAGCAGGCGCAGCGGGTCGGAGATCATGCGCGACGCCTGGTGATCCTCGATCGTGATCGGCTTGCGCATCGTCGCGTTCGGGTTCTGCATCGCGTGCTGCCGCGTCGTCACCGCGATTTCGGCCAGCTGGCGGGATGTGGTGCCGTACATCTCGAAATGCCGGCGCGCCATCACGGCGTAGAGCTGCGGCGGGGCGATGGCGCCGGACGGCATCTCGAACTCACCCACCACCCGGAACTGCGGCATCTGCTGCACGCGCGTGCCGATCCGCCCGCCCGAGAAACCGGTGCGGCCAAGGGACAGCAGGACATGGTTGCAGATGCCGGCCTCGATCACGGCGAGCGCGCATTGGATCGAGGCGACGGCCGAGGCGCCGCCCATCGGCGTGGTGGCCGAAAAGCGCAGGTCCTTGATGCCGAAATTGGTGATGAAATCCTCGGCCACCGCGCCATGCCCATAGGGGATCACGCCGTCGATGTCGGACGGCTTCAGTCCCGCATCCTTGATGGCGTTCAGCGACGCTTCAAGCTGCAGTGACAGGGCGGTGCGGTCGGTGCCGCGCATGTAGCTGGTTTCGCCAACGCCGGTGACGGCGCCCACCTCGCGCAAGGACATCTCGTGTCTCCCGTTTGTTCGGACCGCAGCCTAGGCCGGTTTGGACCGCTGTAAAAGGCCGCCGGCGCCCGCCCTGTAGGCCGCAAGAACATTCCGGTGTAGTTACGGCAATGGTAGCGGTATACAGCTTGACAAGACTGCGGGACCGGCCTAGCGCTGGATTGCCCAAAGAGTCGACTCACTGCGGTTCCCAAGTCGGTTACGCCCAAACGGGAGGAAAGCTATGAGTGCGAATGGCCACGCGACACCCGCGCAGATACGGTCGCGTCTGAAACATCCGGTCATCGATGGCGATGGGCACTGGGTCGAATACGATCCGGTCTTCGCGGAGCAGATGCGAAAGGTAGGCGGCGACAAGGCCGCCGATGGATTCCTCGCGGCGATGCGGTCCACCCGCGACGCGCTGAACATGACCGTCGAGGAGCGCAAGCGCCGGCGCGTGGCCCAGCCAGGCTTCTGGAGCCGGCAGACCGAGAACACGCTGGATCGCGCCACCGCGATGATGCCGCGCCTGCTATACGATCGCCTTGACGAGCTCGGCACCGACTTCGCCATCATCTATCCGACCGCCGGCCTGCGGCTGCCGCGCATCAACGACGACGAGACCCGCCGAGCGGTGATTCGGGCATATAATGTGGTTTCAGCTGAATATTTTTCCAAGCTGAGCGACCGCATGACTCCGGCGGCAATCATCCCGATGCACACGCCCGATGAGGCGATCGCCGAGCTCGAATTCACCACCAAGCAGCTTGGCACCAAGGCCGGCATGTTCGGCAGCAACATGTTCCGCCGCGTGCAGTCGGTGCCGTCCACCGGCAACCCGGACCTGGAACGCCTGGCCGTCTGGTACGACGTGATGGCGATCGACAGCGACTACGACTACGACCCGGTCTGGGCGAAGTGCCGCGACCTGGGCATCGCGCCGACCTTCCACAGCACCGGCAGCAACCAGGGCCTGCGCAACTCGCCGACGAATTTCGTTTACAACCATATCGGCCACTTCGCCGCCGCCGGCCATGCCACCTGCAAGGCGGTGTTCCTGGGCGGCATCACGCGGCGCTTCCCGGAACTGCGCTGGGCGTTCCTGGAAGGCGGCGTGGGCTGGGCGGCACAGCTGTTCGGCGACCTGATCGAGCACTGGGAACGGCGCAGCGCACGTGCCCTGGAACACATGCATCCCGACAAGCTCGACCGGCAGCTGCTGATGAGCCTGGTCGAGAAATACGGCTATCAGGACATGCTGGCCGCGCTGAAGGAACGCGACGGCGTGCCGGATCCCGAGCAGGCCCGCCTGACCGGCAATCTTACCGATCTCGACGACTTCTCGGCCTGCAAGATCACCCGCAAGCAGGACTGGGTCGACCTGTTCGCCACGCCGTTCTACTTCGGCTGCGAGGCCGATGACCGCATGAACTCGGTGGCGTTCGGCAAGACCAACCCGTTCGGGGCGAAGCTGCAGGCGATCTACAGCTCGGACATCGGGCATTTCGACGTGATCGACATGCGCGATCCGCTGCCGGAAGCCTATGAGCTGGTCGAGGACGGATTCATCAACGAGGATGACTTCCGCGCCTTCACCTTCTCGAACGCCGTGCATCTGTGGGGCACGCAGAACCCGCGCTTCTTCGAGGGCACGCGGGTGGCCAAGGCAGCGGCCGAGGAACTGGCACGCGCCACCCCGGCGCAGCGCGTCGCGGCCGAGTAGGCAGTCAGGCCGCCGGCGGGTCGGGAAGGCCCGCCGGCGGCTGGTGCGTCAGGCGATGTCTGCGTCCGGCGATGTCTGTGTCAGGCGAAGTCGCCGCTGAGTTCGGCGCGCACGGCTTCCGGAACAAGCGTCATGTGGCCGTAGTTGGGATGGGAGAAGCCCAGCACCACCTCGGCATTCGGGCTGGAGAAGGCCGCGATCTGTTCCGCCGTGAACGGGAAGTGCACGAACTGAACGGATGATGCCTTGCCCTCGGCGCTGGTGCGGTCCTGGTCGGCTTCCGCCGCCCCGCGGATCATCTCCCCGCCGACGCGAATGAACGCCGTCTCCTCGATGCCGCCAAGCCCGCCCAGGATGCGCCGGCGGCGATGGGGGTCGTCGATCTCGATCATGAAGGTGGCGACGAGCTCATTCCCTTTCGGGATCAGCGGGTTGTAGGCCTCTATCTCACCCGGCACCTGCTCGGCCCCACCCTTCTCGATGTAGACCATCTCCTGCACCTGCAGCCACATGCTCTCCCAGCATTCGAAGTAGAATGTGATATGCGGGCCGACTTCCAGGCGGCGGTTGCGCTTCCTGGCGGCGATCTTGCGCCGCCATTCCGTGCGGTTCTTGGCGTATTCGGCGGCCGGCAGGATATCGGCCTCGGTCAGCTCACGCTTGTTGGGCATGGCTTGTGCTCCGTTCACTTTGCGGCGACGCCATAGGCGCGCGCCAGCACCTGGATGGGATGGGTCACCAACTGGGGTTTCGCCGCATCCGTGCCAACCCTTTCCATCCCCTGGGCGATATGCACGCCGGCGAGCGGGCATTCCGACATCACGAAGCCGGGCCCGTTCTGCGCCGCCTGGCGGGCGACGGGGCGGCCGACCTTGATGGCGGTCTCGAAATGCTCCTTCTTGAAGCCCCAGGAGCCGCCATGGCCCGAGCAGCGCTCGATCACCTTCACATCCGCCTCGGGCAACAGGCGCAGCATCTCCGCGGCCTTCTGGCCCATGTTCTGGGCGCGGGCATGGCAGGCCATGTGCACCGTCAGCGCGCCGTCCACCTTCTGCAGTCCGGGGGCAAGGCCTTCCTTGCGGGCGATGTCGACGATGTATTCGCTGATATCGAACGTCGCCTTCGACAGGGTCGCGATATCGGGATCATCAGGCAGGATCAGCGGCCATTCGAATTTCAGCATCAGGGCGCAGGACGGCACCAGGGCGATGATGTCATAGCCCTTGGCGATCCATTCCTTCATTTCGCCCGCGACCTTGCGGGCGTTGTCCGCCACGTCCTTGATCCGGCCCTGTTCCAGCAGCGGCATGCCGCAGCAACTGGGGTGAACGACGACGGATTCCACGCCGTTGCGCGCCAGCACGGCGCGCGTGTCCATGCCGACATCGGGCGTGTTGTAATTCACGAAGCAGGTGGCGTACAGCACCACCTTGCGGCCGAAGGCCGGCGCATCGCGGTTCAGCAGCGGCGTTTCGGCCGCAAGATGCTCGAAGCTCTGCCCGGCATAGCGCGGCAGTTCCACGTCCGGATGCAGGCCGGCCTGTGAACGGACCACCGGGCCGATCGTGGTGTTGTCGCGCGCCGTCGCCCAATTAGCGAGCGGTGCGACGATGCCTGCGAGCTTGCCGTTACGGTCGGTGCGCGCGAGTTCCTTGTCCGCGAACGTCACCTTGCCCTGGCGCGCTTCCATGGCGCGGTAGCGCAGCATCAGATGCGGGAAATCCAGGTTGAATTCGTGGGGCGGCACGTAGGGACACTTCGTCATGAAGCACATGTCGCACAGCGTGCACTTGTCCACGACCTTCTTGAAGTCGGCCGGATCAACCCCGTCCATTTCCATGGTCGGCGAGGAATCCACCAGGTCGAACAGGACCGGAAACGACTCGCACAGATTGAAGCAGCGACGGCATCCGTGGCAGATATCGAAGACCCGGTGCAGTTCCTTCTCGATCTCGGCCGGGTCGTAGAACGACTCCTCCTGCCAGGCAATCGGATGGCGGGTCGGCGCCTCCAGGCTGCCTTCTCTCATCAGTGCTTCTTTCGTCTCTTGCGGGGATCGGGGGGGGGAGTCCCTCTTCCGCCGGAGCGGGAGAGGGATCCTTCGGACGGCCTCAGGCCAGTTCGTTCAGGGCCTTCTGGAACCGGCCGGCATGCGAGCGTTCGGCCTTCGCCAGCGTCTCGAACCAGTCGGCGATTTCCTCGAAGCCTTCTTCACGCGCGGTGCGGGCCATGCCGGGATACATGTCGGTATATTCATGGGTTTCACCGGCAACGGCAGCGGCCAGATTGTTGCTGGTGCTGCCGATCGGCAGGCCGGTCGCGGGGTCGCCGACCGACTCCAGGAATTCCAGATGGCCGTGGGCGTGACCGGTTTCCCCTTCCGCCGTCGAGCGGAACACCGCGGCCACGTCATTGTAGCCCTCGACGTCGGCCTTCTGCGCGAAATACAGGTAACGACGGTTGGCCTGCGATTCGCCGGCGAACGCGGCCTTCAGGTTGTCTTCCGTCTTGCTTCCTTTGAGCGCCGCCATGGCTTTTCCTTTCAGCTTCTATGACGATGGTGGACGAGCGCGCCGGCCCCGACGGAATTGGCCCCGCATGGGCCTGGTCCGCGGAACGGGATCGACCCAAAGCGAGGGTGAACCCGCGGGCGCACCGCTGTCTGCCAACACTGTCATTCTAGGACATCCGTGGAATAAATTGAAGTTCACGGACTCATGAAATTTTTCGATCGCGGTCAGTGACCGAAGCGATGGACCGGCCTCCACCCGCATGCGCCCAAGGCATTGTGCATGAAGCCTGATGGTTCGGCAGTGGCGTCCAGGGGCGGGTCCAGCGGCAGGTGGATGGCGCGCGCCAGCAGATGCAGACGGCCATCGCCACCGCCATAGCCTGCATCGCCCAGGATCGGGCCGGCGAACGCCGAACAGTGCACGCGGATCTGGTGCGTGCGGCCGGTGCGCGGCCGCAGTTCCAGCCAGGTCAGGTCACCCGCACGGCCCAGGACACGCCAGGTGGTCACGGCTTCCTGCCCCGCGGGGTCGATGACGATCCGCCAGCCATCCGGCGTGCTGCGCCGGAGCAGCGGCGCCGACCAGGTCCCCTGATCACCGGCGGGAGCGCCGAACACCACCGCCCAATAGGTCTTGC
>JBFXDK010000131.1:12513-14241 GCA_050181195.1 Acetobacteraceae bacterium
CCACCCCGCCCCGCTCGGCTTGTGACGGAACCGTGCGGCGCGCACACTGTGGCGATGATGGGATGAGCATGCGAGGAGGGCAGGAACCGTGGCGATCGAATTCTACACCTGGAACACGCCGAATGGCCGCAAGATCAGCGTCGCGCTGGAGGAGATGGGCCTGGCATACAACGTTCACCCCGTGAACATCTCGAAGAACGAGCAGTTCGCGCCCGATTTCCTGAAGATCAGCCCGAACAACCGGATTCCTGCCATCGTCGACCCCGACGGGCCGGGCGGACAGCCGATTTCCATCTTCGAGTCCGGTGCCATCCTGATCTATCTGGGGCAGAAGACCGGCCAGTTCTACCCGACCGATCCGCGCAAACAGGTGCCGGTGCTGGAATGGCTGATGTGGCAGATGGGTGGATTCGGCCCGATGCCGGGCCAGGTGCACCACTTCCTGCAGGTGGAGAACGAACAGGACCGCCGCTATGGCCTGGAACGCTACATGAAGGAGACGCGCCGGCTGTATGGCGTGCTGGACAAGCGCCTGGCGGGGCGGGACTACGTCGCGGACGAATGCTCGATCGCGGATTTCGCCATCCTGGGATGGGCCTGGCGGCATGAACGGCACAAGGTGGACCTGGCGGACTTCCCCAACGTCAAGACCTGGTATGAACGCATGATGGCTCGTCCTGGCACGAAGCGGGGATTCGAGGTGGGTCTGAGCTGATACCGAAACGTATCGACACCGGGCCTTATGCGGTGACGCTCGTCGTGGCGGGACCTGGTCCCGCCATCCACGATGGCCGATGCAGATGACGATTGTGACGAAACGACCGCCGGCACGGGTCGTGGATGGGGCCGGGCCGGTGCGTCGATATCGGCTCCCTGTCTACCGGCCGTCGCCCTTGCCGGCGGGGCAATCCGCGCGCGGCGTGCGGTCCCGCCGAACCCGATCGCGGGATGATATGGTGTGCGATGCCGGTGCGGAGCCGCGTCAATAGAATTGCTGGGGCAGCCACGTCGCGAGCTGGGGAAACACCATCAGGATTGCGACCATCACCAGCATCGACACCACGAAGGGGATGGAGCCGATGCTGACGTCGTTGAACCGGCCTGATCCGCCCCTGATGCCATGCACGACATACAGGTTGATGCCGATCGGCGGCGTGATCAGCCCGGTTTCCATCAGGACCGTCAGCAGGATACCGAACCACACTCCGTCGTAGCCCATTCCCACGACGATCGGGAATATCAGCGGCACGGTGGTCAACATCATCGCGAATGTTTCCATGACCATGCCCAAAAGCAGATAGAACACGATGATGATGAGCATCGTCGCGGTCGGCGACAGGCCAAGCGCGTCGATGTATCTGGTCAGTTCACGCGTCACCCCCATGAAGCCCAGGACGAAGTTCAGGAACAGGGCGGCGAGTACGATGAGCATGATCATCGCGGTCGTCCGCATCGTGCCTTCGAACGCCTGGCACAGCATCGACACCGACAGGGCGCGGTGCCAGGCCGCGATCACCAAGGCGAACACGACGCCGATGGCGGCGGCCTCGGTGGGCGTTGCCACGCCGGCATAGATCGTGCCGACCACCGCCAGGAACAGCGCGATTGGCGGCAGCAGGTCCGGCAGCGTCCGGATGCGCTGGCGCATGCTGATCGCGACGACATTGCCGCCCCAGGAGGGCCGGATCAGGCAGCCGATCACGATGGTGACCATGAACAAGACCGCCA
>JBFXDK010000132.1:0-14212 GCA_050181195.1 Acetobacteraceae bacterium
CAGTGGGCGACGTTCCTGCGCAACCACGACGAACTCGATCTGGGACGGCTGTCCGCAGACGAGCGGAAGGAGGTGTTCGAGGCATTCGCCCCGGACGAATCCATGCGGATCTTCGGGCGTGGGATTCGCCGTCGTCTCGCGTCGATGCTGGGCGACAACCCAGCCCGTCTGGCCATGGCCCATAGCCTGATGTTCGCCCTGCCCGGCACGCCGGTGATCTGGTACGGCGAGGAGTTGGGCATGGGCGAGGACCTGTCATTGCCGGAACGATCCCCGGTGCGCACGCCGATGCAGTGGAACCAGGACGCGAATGGCGGCTTTTCCACGGCGCCGCCGGAACAGCTGGTGCGGCCCGTGGTCAGCGACGGCCCCTTCGGGTTCGAGCAGGTGAACGTGACGGCGCAACGCAATCATCATGACTCGATCCTGGAGCATGTCCGGCGGCTGATCGCCACGCGACGATCATGCCTTGAGATCGGCTGGGGCGAATGCAGCATCATCGATGCCGGCACGTCCCGCGTGCTCGCGCTGCGATCCGATTGGCGTGGGAATGCCGTGGTGACGCTGCACAACCTCGGCGATCGGGAAGAGACGGTCCATCTTCCGGCCGACACACCCCGGCTGCTGCGCCTGCTGGGCGGCGAAAAGGACATGGTCACGATCGATCCCGCCGAAGAGCTGACGCTGGAACCCTATGGATTCCGCTGGTTCCGGGTTGACGGCGCACGCCGGTAGACCGCGGCGCCCAGGCCGGCCCGCGCGGCCTTGACGCCGGCCAGCCGGAACCGCTGGGCCGGTGGGCGGTTCAATCGGGGAAGACGGTCCATCGTGACCGGACGCAGCATGGGAGATGCGCATGAAGAGCAAGCTGGTCCATGAAGCGCACGGGCAGCGCATGTTCGTGGTGGTGATGGACAAGGGCGACGAAATCCATCGCTGCCTGCAGCAGGTCGCGGAGCAGGAGCGGCTGTCCGCGGCGCAGGTCACCGCGATCGGCGCGTTCGAGCGGGCGACGGTCCGCTTCTTCGATTGGGAGACGAAGGAATACCAGCCGATTCCCATCGAGGAGCAGGTGGAGGTGATCTCGCTGAACGGCGACATTGCGCTCGACAAGGACGGCAAGCCGAAGCTGCATCTGCACGCCGCGCTGGCCCGTCGCGACGGCTCGGTGGTCGGCGGCGACCTGGGCGAAGGCCATGTGCGGCCGACGCTGGAGATCGTGGTGACCGAGGCGCCGGCCCATCTGCGCCGCAAGCATGATCCGGAATCGGGTCTGGCGCTGATCCGGATCGAGTAGGCAACATCCGGTCGACCGCCCCATCCGCGCAGCCGGCAAGATGCAGCGCTGGTCGGGCGTTCCACGTCGGCCGTCACGGTCCATGCCACGAAGGCCGAGGTACATCGGCCGCGGGCCGTGAAGGCGGGACCACCCGCTGCTATCCCGGCAGGCGGCTTGCCAGCAGGCCGGTGATACGGGTGCGCGATCCCGCGATATCCAACACCATGACCAGCGCGCCGTAGATCAGGGCGCCGGTGGCGATCATCGCCACCAGCCCCGTCGCGGACGCTGGAAACGGCAGCATCCGCAAGCCCAGGCACATGATCACCGTCGCCGCCGCCGCCTTGCCAGCAACCGCGAGCGGGAACGGCAGCGGATAATGACGCATGGCCTGGGCGATGCTGATGGCCAGGGCGACCGCGTAGGAAATGACACTTGCCCACACGGCGCCGATCAGCCCGATCCGGGGGAGCAGGATGACGTTCAGCAGCAGCGCGATCGCCGCCGCCGGCACCGATGACAGCAATCCCAGATGGGTCCTGCTCACCAGATGCAGGGCATAATTGAAGTAGTGGACGCGAAGGGCATAGAGGAAGATCGCCAACCCGGCCAGCGGCATCAATTGCGCGGCCGTCGCGGCATAGGCGGGTCCGACCAGCACCGCGGCAATGTGGCCCGACGCGATGGTGAATCCGCCCCAGGCGGGCAGGGCGATGATCAGCAGGATCTCGGCGCATTCGCGGACCCGCCGGCGCACCGCCGGCGCGCCGCCCTGCGCCTGGGCGTCCATGATCATCGGATAGGCCGCGAGTCCCACAGCCAGGAACGCCGCGCTGACCGCCCTCTCGGCCAGGCTGTAGCTTACGGCGTAGATACCCACCGATCCGGTGCCAAGGTACAGCTCGACCAGCAGCCGGTCGGCCGAGGCAAGGACATATTCCATCAGGAAGCCGATCGCGACGGGGCCGGCGAAGGCGAGGATGTGCCATTGCAGCTGGAGATCAAAATGGCCGTGGCGCAGCCGCTGGCAGATCAGCGGCGCATCCCAGGCCAGAACCGCCACGGATCCGATGATCATGCCCGCGAAGACGCCGGCGGGTCCCATGCCCAGCCAGAAGCAGGCGGCGATACCCGTCCCGACGCCCAGCACGCTTTCCAGGCATTCCATCGCGGTGAAGCGGCCGCGCGCCCCGTCCAGCAGATGGAAGGTCTTTGAAATCAAGGAGGCCTGGCGGAAAATCAATGCCCCAGCACCGAACCAGATCAACGATCCAAGCGCGGTCCGCGGCGCGTCGGTGGTCAGGCTGAGGCCGCAGATGCCAAGAAGCACGACGGAACTGCCGGCAAGGCCGCAATAGACGGTCAGCGAGAGGACCGGCAGCTGCCCATCCGCCTGCACCCGGGCGAAGAACCGCTTCAGCCCCAGATCCGACCACGCGAACAGCACGCTTTGCACCGGCAGCATCAGGCTCATCAGCAGCGCGTAGAGGCCGTACTGTTCCGGCGGCAGGATGCGCGTGATGGCATAGATGGAAATGAGCGAGGCTATGAGCTGCACCAGATAGGCCGGCGCGCAACCGAGCACCCGCATCAGCCGCCGTTCCTCCACCGCTCGACCCCGTCGAAGCCCTTCCGCAGCAGCGGATACAGGCCCACGGCCGTGGTACCGCGTTTCAGCGCCGAACGGACCGGGGCTGGCAGCGGCAGCGGTCGCGGCATCAGACCGGCGGCGATGGTCTTGCCGAAGGCCGCCCCGGCGTCATAGGCAACGCGGCGGGTGACGATCATCCTGCTCTGCGTATCCACAACCAGGTAGGTTGCGCGCCGTTCGGCGGTGCGAGGCTGCCCAATGGAACCGGGATTGATCAGGTAGACGGCGTCTGCCCGCAACCGGACTTCATCGGCGTGATGGCTTGATACCGTGTCACGCCAGTATTCGTGAATTCCCAGCAGATGCGTATGACCGAAGGCGCAAATGCGCGCGCCGGACGAATGCGTCAGCAGCGCGTCCGCGGTCATGCGCCGCCGTTCGGCATTGTCCAGCCGCACGCGGTCCTGTCCGGTCGGGGGATGCAACGCGCCATGCACCGCGACCAGGTAACCGTCGACACAGCGCACCAGCGGAAGGCCTTCGAGGAACGCGACGGCCTGGGTGGACAGGCGTTGCCGCGTCCAGGCCACGGCCCGGGCGGCGACGGGGGAAAAGTCCTCGGTGCCGATCTTGCCGCACACCGCCCTGTCGTGATTGCCCGCGACACACAGCACGTCGTGTTCCCTGATGGCGGCGATGCAGGCCTCGGGATCGGTATTGTATCCAACGATGTCGCCCAGGCAGACGATCCGGTCCACCGTCTCGGCGGCGATGCTGCGCAGCGTCGCGGACAGCGCCTCGATATTGCCGTGGATTTCGGAGATGACGGCCACCCTCATCTTGGCGCCCCAGTTTCCAACACCATCGTCGACGCTCGGCCGAAAGGTTTCGCACGCGCGGTGAACCGGTCCGACAAGGTCCGCCGGAATGTATGGACGAATGGCATGGGATCGTCCCAGACAAGTGACGTGGCCTCGCACTTCAGGGCCCAGGAAAGCCAGTCGCGGAACCGCACGCCGCTGAGTCTGGCAGCCTGCCAGTCCTCGGAAAACCGGCACCACGATGTGTCCGGCCGGATGGAACACCGGGCCGGCCGCGGCATGCCCGTCAGGTCGGCATAGACGAGCGCCGGAAGGTTCACGCCGCCAACGGCACCCACATGATGCCAGAGGTTGAAGCGCGGGTTCACTTCCAGCAGGTGAAGTCGCCCATCCGGGTCACGCTTGAAATCAAATTTCGCAACGCCCCGCAGGCCGAGCCGCGCCACCAGCGAGCGGCCCAGGGCGGCGACGTCCGCTGCGTCGGTCGTGGTCAGGGCGGTGCTGTGGCCGTTATGAAGCGGAAGGGTCCTGATCTTGCGGCCGGTGAACTCCGCCACCACGCTCCCGGTGTCATCGACGTAGACATGATAACTCTCGATACTGGTTTCGGGACCGGGGATCAGTTCCTGGATCAGGAATCCGCTATCCTGTCCAAATGACTCGCCCCAACCCGTCCACCTCACCCACACCTCGCGCAGGACCTTGTGGTTGTTGACGCGCATGACCTTGGCCGTTTCGCCGAGGGCATCCCAGGAGCGACTGCGCCACGGTGGTTTCACAATCAGCGGAAACCGCAGGTCGCGGGGACCGGGCATCGCATCGACACCAGGACGGAAATGCCATGTCCGCGGCACCGGCAGGTCCAGTCGCTGGGCCAGGCGGTGGAACCGGATCTTGTCGACGAGATCCTCGACCAGCTTGGCATCCGCAATGACGAAGCGGAACACCGGCGCCAGGTGGTCGCGAAGGCGGGAGACGAACAGCAGTTGCGCATCATGCTCATAGAACAGCACGGGACGTTCCGCCTGCTGCCGTCCGAATGTTATCAGGCGGTTCAGAAGTTCGTCCGCATGGTCCAGGAGGTCCGGTTGCGACCAGGGAATGACCGTCTCCACCGTGCGCGAAAATCCGGCGATGTCGCCCGGGGGTGCAACGACCGCGCAGCGGATGCCGGCCAGGCCCAGCGGGCGGACGAGTTCCATGCTGCCCAGCACGCAGGCGGACAGCGATGTTGCGGCAGAGCGGGACATGGTCAGACTCCTGTCCTGGGATGACCGCCATCCGCGATGATTGCGCACGGTCGTTTCATGGTGCAACCCTCACTGCGTTCGGTCCGTGATCGTCGCCCATAGATGCGGCAGCGCGACGACGATACATCGCGAGCAGTCCCGGCCGGGCAAGCACCGCGACACGGGAGCGGGCGAAGAAGAAGTCAGTGAGTGCAAACTGCTCATTCGCAAGGGAGTCCTTGTACGACTCCGCGCCGCGCATGAAGTCGATGTTCGACAATCCATCGTCGATAGCGCACGCGATCAGCTTCAGGAGCAACAGCCGACCCGGGCTGAACCGGGACCAATCCTGCGCGTAGGCCGGGATGTACCAGTGCAGCACGTCGTTATGGGTGAAACCGAGATGAGTTGCGATGATGCGATCACCGCACTGCAGCCAGGAGAGGTGCAGCCGGCCCGAGGCAGCCGCGGCGTCCGCCACCGCATGAAGCAGCGGCAGACCGACGGTACAGTCGTCCGACATCCAGGACGATTTACTGAAGACGCGCAACCATTCCGCCTTCTGCCGGGCGAGCGCGTCCAGCACGGATTCCGGCACGGGGGATCCGCGGCAGAGCTCGAAGCGGACCTCCCCCTGCTTTTCCAGGCGGCGTTCCGCACGCCGCAGGAACGTCCGGGCCGACGGCGACAGCGCGTCATCCATCCAGTCCTGTGCGGACGTCCAGCGCAGGCGAATGCGTGACACCTGGCTGCGTCGCACGGGCTGTGCGCGTGCGCCGAGGGAAGGCGCGCAGTCCGCGTGCGGGTGAACATCCCGGAGCAGGCCGAAGTCGTAGTTGCCGCTGTCCTGAATGGCGCGCCACAGGGGTGTTGCCCATTCGTCCGATTCCAGCAGGAAGTCGCAGTAGTCCAGGAGTTCGCCACCGCCCCATTCGAGCACGCGCATGGGCCATTGATGCGCGACAACCAGGGGCGCGAGAGCCATCAGGGCGCCCTGATGGCGGACGGTCACGAGATGAAGTTCGCGGTGCTGGTGCCGGCCACGCAGATTCCACCAGGCCGCGAACAACGCCGGATCGGAAAATGGAAAGCGGGCCGCGCGGGCCTGAAGTGCACGCCAATCCCCGAGGATGGCAGCCAGACCGGTTTCGTCGGAGACAACGTCGATTTCCATTCGGATATCCTGGCTACTTCGCCACGGACACCTATGCCGCTTTTCCGTTCCCTGCCATGCATTGCATGCTCAAATTGACGTGCGATACTTTATCAACATTAAGCAGACATAGTAATACTGTGAGCCACTTATCAGATAATTGCCATTGCCCTTCAAGAAATGCAGGAACCTGCCGGATTCCTGCGGCAATCCACCGGAACGCCGTGCGGGTCGCGAACAAGCCGGCCGCCATCGGCGTGCAGGCCCGCATCCAGGCGCACGACATTGCACCATACGGATGCCTGCACATACCCGATCAGGGGACCCGGAAGCCCGGGAGTCGCAGGCGACGAGCCGAAGCGATGACGGCAATCCGGCATGGGCCGGATCGGTCGCCAGTTCCGGCAACGAAGGTCGCATCCGCTGTCGGGGTTCGCACGTCCCGGCCCATTTACCGGCGCTGTGGCAAGTAATGCAGTCTCACAACACGTTTGTACTGATCATGATAGTCATTCGCAGCACGCACATCGTCGGATACGGCCACAACCCGGGAAGACGCAGCCGCCTGGCCGCTCCCATACAAGGCGACCTCGCGGCTCCGCCGGAACGCCATGGGCGGCGCCGGGGGACGAAGGCATGATTGCAGGCCCGCGCGACGCCAGCGCCGCGGTGTTCAAAGCATCGGATCGTTCGAAACGATGGCACAACCGCGGGGACGGAATCATGCAGCGGTGGCGCTCATTCGGGGCGGCCGCCTCGGGCCGCCGGGGCGGGGTCACAGAAACGCGGGCGGCGTGTCGTCCGTCAGCGGGACAAGGCGTGTCGCGCCCCGGAGTGCCGCCGTCGCGGCAGCAGCGCCCAGATAGTGGCCACGCCGCCCAGAACGCAGGCCGCCTTCAGCATACGGTTCTGCCCGCTCCAGCCGCCATGCGCGGTCCGTCCCTGTGATGTCGGCGCGAACAGGCTACCATCGGTGATGGGTGTCGCCTCGGCCCGCCGCAGGTAAAGGCTGAGGAACCGTGTCGTCGCCCAGCCCATCAGGCCGGGTGATACCGCGTGCGCCACCCAGGCCAGGCGCACGGGCGCGCCCACAAGAGCGGATCTGCGCGGGCGCAGTGCCAAGTCGACCATGGCATCGGCCACGCGCTGCGGATCGTAGACCGGCGGCGCCGGCTTCAACACGCGGCCGGTGTAGTTGGCGGCATGCTGGATCCCGGGCGTGTCGATGAAGGACGGGAAGACGTCGCAGACATGGATTCCGGGCGAGGCCACCAGTTCGGCGCGCAGGCTTTCCGCGAAGCCCAGCAGGCCGAACTTGCTGGCCGCATAGGCGGCGGCGAAGGGCGCCGGTGCCCAGCCGCCCAGAGAGATGTTGTTGATCAGCACGCCCTGGCCTTCGTTCCGGAAGTGCTGCAACGCGACATGCGCGCCATGCATGTAGCCCAGGAGGTTCGTTTCGATCACACGCCGATGCGCCGCCATCGGCGTCTCGGTATAGCCGCCGACGGCGCCGACACCGGCATTGTTCACCCAGACCCGCACCGGCCCAAGCCGCTCGGATGCGATGCGGCCGAGTTGCTGGACGGATTCGAAGTCGGTGACATCGGTGGGGATCGCGACGGCGTTGCCGCCGAGGGCCTGGCATTCGGCGGCAAGGTCGGACAGGACCGGTTCGCGGCGGGCGGCCAGGGCGACATGCGCGCCCTGGCGCGCGAAGCTGCGCGCCGCCGCCATTCCGATGCCGGAGGATGCGCCGGTGATGACGACGGTGGCGCCATGAAGATTTCGCACGAGACCACCTACACCCGGAAATGCGGCCGAAGTTCCACCATTCCGTCGGTTCCGATGTCCGGGACGTGCTGCAGGTCCTCCACGGCCTCGAAGCGGCCGTTGCTTTCCCGCCACGATACGATCCGGTCGGCACGGGTATCGCCGATGCCACGGATGGCGCGCAGCTGTTCGCGCGTGGCGGTATTGAGGTCCAGGGGTTCGTCCTGCAGATAGCTGCGTATCGAGGTGCGCTCGCCGCGAATGTCGCTCATGTATACCTTCCCGGAATGATGCCGAGCGATGGCCCAGGGGTGATGGACCCGGGGTGTCGCGAGACGGCTGTATCGGCAACGCGCGAGACGCGGGGCGGTGCAATCACAGACGGGGGAGCGAGAGCGGCTGCCCGAAGTCAAACCGATCAGCGCGATCCGGCGTCAGCAGCGGCGCGGGCGATCAGGGCCGCAAAATGCGCGGCTACACGATGCGGTTCGCGTCGTGTAGCCGGCCCGAAGGCGGGGCTGGCGAAGCCGTTCAGCTTTTCGCCTGCACCTTGTCCTGGGTCTTCGTGTCGAAGTCGCTGGCGTCGTGCCGTTCGTGCAGCTGCGCCGCGGGATCGCCCTGCAGGCGGTTGACGATGCGCCCGCGCCGCACCGCCGGGCGCTGGCCGATCTGATCGGCCCAGCGCTGGACGTTCTTGTACTCCTGCACCGAGAGGAATTCCCCGGCGCCGTACAGAAGGCCCTTTGCCAGGCCGCCATACCAGGGCCAGACCGCGATATCGGCGATCGTGTAGTCGGTGCCCGCCAGGAATTCGTTGTCCGCCAGCCGGCGGTCCAGCACATCCAGCTGGCGCTTGGTTTCCATGGCGAACCGGTCGATCGCGTATTCGATCTTGGTCGGGGCGTAGGCGTAGAAATGGCCGAACCCGCCGCCCAGATAGGGCGCGCTGCCCATCTGCCAGAACAGCCAGGACAGGCATTCGGCGCGCGTCGCCGTGTCCTTCGGCAGCAGGGCGCCGAACTTCTCGGCCAAGTACAGCAGGATCGCGCCGGATTCGAACACCCGCACCGGCGGGTTTTCGCTGCGGTCCATCAGCGCGGGGATCTTGGAATTCGGGTTCACCGCCACGAAGCCGCTGCCGAACTGGTCGCCGTCGCCGATCTTGATCAACCAGGCGTCGTATTCCGCGCCGCCATGACCGAGGGCGAGCAGCTCCTCCAGCATGATCGTGACCTTCTGGCCGTTCGGCGTGCCCAGCGAGTAGAGCTGCATCGGGTGGCGGCCGACCGGCAATTCCTTGTCGTGCGTCGGTCCGGCGATCGGCCGGTTGATATTGGCAAACCGGCCGCCGCTCGCCTTGTTCCAGGTCCAGACCTTTGGCGGCGTGTATTCGGACGAACTGCTCATGTCCTCGCTCCCGATGTTTGCGGCGCAGCGTGGCCCCGGTTCCGGAAACGCGCAAGACGCCCCGCCCCGAGAAGGGGCTGGACACGCCGCCGCCGGCGCGGGCTATGGTGAACCGGGGATCGGGGCGGCATCTCCGGCATCCGCGCCAGCGGCGGGGACAGCCGGCCAGCAGCGGGGTGAATGGGGTTGCGTCGAACCGTCGCGTCGTTTCTCGGGCTTACGGCCCTGGCCTGGCCGGCCCTGATGGATCTGCCATCGGCCGCGGCCTCGCCCGCCCTGGCGTCACCGGCGGACCCGTCCGCCCTGTGCCGTGACGCGGTGCAGCAGGCCGAACAGCGCTATAAGACCCCGCCCGGGCTGCTGATGGCCATTGCCAGGGCCGAAAGCGGGCGGGCGCTGGCGTCGGGGGAGGTGCAGCCCTGGCCCTGGGCGGCGAACATCGGCGGCACCGGCGCGTATTTTGAAAGCAGGGAGGCGGCCGTACTGGCGGTTCGTCAGGCCATCGCCGCCAGCGCCGGTTACATCGACACCGGCTGCATGCAGGTGAACCTGCAATTCCACCCAAAGGCCTTCCGCTCGCTGGAGGAGGCGTTCGATCCGGTTGCGAATGCCGACTACGCCGCGCGCTTCCTGGTCAGCCTGCGGGATGCCGCCGCCGGGAACTGGTTCATCGCCGTCGGGATGTATCACTCCCGCTCTCCCGACCTGGCGCAGTTGTACCGGCAGCGCGTGACCATGGCAGGCACCGCCATCCGCTCGGCCGGCTCGGGCAAGGTCCGCATCACCCTGGGGAATGGCAAGGTGATGGTGATCAACGTCAACCGGCAGCCGGCCCGGGTCCGGCGGCACCGGTCAGCCTGCGACGTCGCCCAGATTCTGGGGCACTATCTTGCCGCGTCCGCGCGCGCCAGGGCCTGTCCGGGGCGGACGGCCGCCCGGGTGGCGGCAACCGACGCGCCCCGACAGGCAGCCGCGACCAGCCACGATACCCCCAGCACCAGCCCCTGAAGCCCCGTCCGGCGTCAAGGGACGCTGCCGGGCACGCCATGACGTTCGGGGAATCCGCAGGGCAAAATACTGTACTCGACGTGCTGCTCCCGTGCGGCAATACTGTCACCCGCAAGGCGATCAAGCCGTGAAAGGGGGGCTGCGCGATGTCGGATATTGAACAGACCGCGAAAGCGTTCTTCGACGCCTGTGAAGCCGGCAAGGGCTGGGAGGCCTGTCAGGAATTCTGCCGCCCGGATGCCACGTTTTCCTGCCAGGCGGATGCGCTGGCCAAGATCGAAACCCTGCAGGACTACACCGACTGGATGAAGGGTCTGTTCGGCCCGATCCCGGACGGGGCCTATGCGCTGAAGGCCTGGGGGGTGGACCGGGAGCGGAATGCCGTGGTCGCGGCGGCGGTGTTCACCGGCACGCATTCCGGTGAAGGCGGGCCGGTGCCGCCAACCGGCCGGCACGTCGAAGCCGACTATACCTATGTCATGGCATTCGATGGCGGCCGGATCCGGCACATGACGAAGATCTGGAACGCGAACTGGTCGCTGCGGCAACTGGGCTGGGGCTGAGCGGGAGGACGCCATGCCGGTCATCGATGTTCAGGTGCATCCGTACGATCGAAACCATCCCGGACGCCCCTGGGCGGGCACCGCGCATGGCCTCGACTCCGTCACCGGCGAGGAACTCGTCGAGGCGATGGGCAAGGTCGGCGTCGATGGCGCGATCCTGGTCTCGTCGTACAACTGCTACCGTTACGATCCCAGCTACGCGCTGTCGGTCCATGCTGCCTGGCCGGACCGGTTTCGCGTGGTCACGCCGGTCGACACGACGGACCCCGCGATCGACGATGTCGTCGCCCGATGGGCCGGCATGCAGGGCGCCAGGGGCATCCGGGTGATCATGCGCGAAGGCGCGACGATGGACCCCGCGGACCAGGGCGTGAACCGCGCCTTCGCCGCCGCGGCGCGGCATGGCCTGCCGGTCAACCTGCTGTGCTGGGGACGGCTGGACCTTGGCACCGAACTGGTGCGGCGGAACCCGGACACCGTCACCGTCATCGACCATCTCGGGCTGCTGCAGCCCTACCAGCCGCCGGTTCCGGCCGAACCCTGGGCCGATCTTCCGAAGCTGCTGGCCCTGGCGGAACATGAGAACGTGCGGGTGAAGATCAGCGGCGCCTGCACCCTGTCGCGCCAGCCGTTCCCCTATGACGATATCTGGGATCCCGTCCTGCGGATCATCGACGCGTTCGGGGTCGACCGCTGCATGTGGGGCACCGACTGGACCCGCACGATCGGCATGCTGACCTACGAACAGGGCGTGGCGCCGTTCCGCGATACCGGCCGCCTGTCCGCCAGTGACAAGGCGGCGCTGATGGGCGGGACCGTAATGCGGGTCTACAACTGGTAGCCGGCACGGT
Source organism: Acetobacteraceae bacterium (assembly GCA_050181195.1). Taxonomy (GTDB): domain Bacteria; phylum Pseudomonadota; class Alphaproteobacteria; order Acetobacterales; family Acetobacteraceae; genus Rhodopila. The sequence continues at coordinate 11,673 of JBFXDK010000132.1, forward strand.
CCGGCGGCGGATCAGCCGGCGCCTTCGCCACCCGCCTGTGTGCCACGGCGGCGGCGGAACACCCGCCAGATCCCGTCGACCGCGACGGCATCGCGCCCCGCCGCCGAGATAAGGCCCCGCACGAACACCAGCGAACCGGTGGCACGGGTGACGCCGCCGCGCAGGATCAGGAATGCCCCTGGCTCGACCGCGGCCAGGAAATGGGTGTTCAACTGGATCGTGACATTCGGCGCGTCATCCGCGGCGGCCGCGACATAGCAGCCCAGCGTGTGATCGGCGAAGGCGGCCAGGATGCCGCCATGCACGGCCCCGGCGGGATTGGCGTGGTCGGCGCATGTCTGCAGACCATAGGTCCACCCGTCCGCCTCTCGCTTGCGCCATGGCACGCCGATACCCGCCGGCATCGGGTCATCCGCCATCGGCGACCACCCGTCCGCGCTGGGATCAAAGCCGGTCACGATGCCGACACCCGGGGACTGTCATATTCCACCATAAAAAAGCGATCCGTCATGATGCGAAAATGAAGGACGCAGGTCCGCACCGCAACCGCGATGCGCGCGGACGCCATATCGATGGCCGATGGGCACGGCTCCGCGCCCGCACGGCCCATCGAACTGGTACGCGAACCCTGAGGCGTGACCCGGGGGGAAGTGGACACGGGCGGCACGCGACCCGATGTTGGGATGATCCGCCGCACGAACAGCGACGCGTTCGGGCGCAGGCGCGTCACAGTTTCATGAGATCCGGAGTGGACCGATGCAGGACCTGAGATTACGCACCGCCCGTCTCGCCGTCGCCGCCCTGCTCGTCTTTGCCGAACCGGCCGCGGCGCACCACGGCTGGTCCTGGACCGAGGACCAGGAAAGCCGGTTGTCCGGCACCATTGTGTCGATATCCCTGGGCAATCCGCACGCCCACATGACGCTGCGGAACGACCAGGGTGTGTGGGAGGTCGATCTCGCACCGCCAGGACCCACGCGGCGCGCCGGCTTCGTGGATGGCGTCGCAGCCGCCGGCGACACGGTTTCGGTCACCGGCCACCGGTCCCGCAATCCCGGCGAGCATTCCTTCAAGGCCGAAACGGTCACGGTTCATGGCAAGACATACGATGTCTATCCAAGCCGGCCGAAAACGCTGAAGCCCGGGCCCTGATGGATCCAGACGCCGGCGCGTCGGGGTCGCTGCTGCTGGCGATCGCGACCTCGCCGGTGGCGGCGGTCCTGAAGACCTCGGCATACGCCTATCCCATCGTCAATGCCCTCCACATCATGGGGCTGGCGATGCTGTTTGGCGCCATCCTCGCGCTCGACCTGCGGCTTCTGGGGGCCTTCCGGTCCGTGCCGGCGCAGCCGTTGGCGCAGGTGCTGCCACGCGTCGCCGCGGCGGGGCTTTGTGCCGCCGTGACAACCGGCGCGCTGCTGTTCAGCGTCAATCCGCTCGACTACGCGGCCAACACCGCGTTCCTGACGAAGCTCGTCCTGGTCACGGCCGGCGCGCTGCATGCGGTCGCCGTTCACCTCTCCCCGGGATGGACGGGCGTGCTGGCCGGCGCGGGCCGGATCGGCGGTGGCATCCGCGTGTCCGCGGCCGTTTCGCTGCTGATCTGGACCAGCGCCATCCTGGCCGGGCGCTTCATCGCGTTCTGATCACGCGTGTGCCGGCCCTCAGGCCGGACCGTGCGGCCGCGAGACCAGGTCCGCGAAGCATGCGCGCGCCTTCTGCAGCGGTTCCCAGACCGGGGCGCCGATCGGGTAATGCGTGCCATAGACCACGGCAAGCACGCTGTTCACCTGTTCCAGCACTGCGTAAGGATCCACCGCGTCATTTCCGCCGGCCGGCGCCGTGCCCGGCCTGTTCCCCTGCCCTGCATCCGGCAAACGGCGTCGCAGGTCATCGCGATAGCGGGTCAGCGCCCGCGTCGCATCGGAGAAATGATGGCTGTCGCGATCCGGCTGGTCCGCCAGCAACCGGTCGATCAGCCCCAGCACCTCCGACCCCGATGGGGCGAGGCCGGTATCGTCACCGCCATGGCCGGTGCCGCCCCGGCGTTCCAGCCGGCCGCGGCGCAGATTGCAGGTCAGCGCCTTGGTGCTGTGGATCGAGGTGTTGGCGTCACCGAAGATCGCCAGCAGCACATTGGCGATGTCGCCCTTGGCGTAACCCTCCCAGCCGAACACCCAGGGCATGCCGATCTGATAGATCGTGCGCCCCTGCACCTGCAGGGGCCGCATCCGGTCGGTGACCATGGCCTTCACCTCCACCTCGCCGCGCAGCGTCGAAATCACCACCCAGTCGAGGTTTGCGATGCCCTTCTCCTTCGCCAGTTCCGGAGGGATCTCGGCGAAGGCCTCGGGCTGCAGTTCCGCCGTGTGCGGCATCGCGCGCGTCGACAGGCCGCCACAATGCAGTTCGGTCAGGCGGTAGGTGGTGAACACGTAGGGGAAACGCGGATCCGCGGGTTCGTGATACTCGTTGCCCGGTCGCGGCCAGGTCTTCGTCGCCGGATTGTATTGACGTTCATACAGCGCGTTGCGCACCGG
>JBFXDK010000133.1:0-9309 GCA_050181195.1 Acetobacteraceae bacterium
TTCTTTGACTGATCTTTCAGAGGCGGTCGAACAGCATGCTGCTTTACTATACCTGGGCTGCAAGCGAGAAGATTCTGTCCTGCATGCCGGGCGGGCGGCAGGTTTATCGCGGCTTGTCTCGTATCGTCAACGCCGGCACCCGCTCAAAGCGAAGGCTCGGCGGCACCCCGACATCGTACCGGCTGGTACGCAAGGCACGTGAGTGCACCCCGCGCGGCGGAACCATTCTCGATGTGGGGACGGGCTGGCACCATCATGATTCTTTTTTGCTATATCTCTGCGGGAATTACAGAATCTTTTTATTTGATGTAGAGGACAAATCCTCTGTCGATTACATAAAAACGTACCTCCGGCATTTGCTGGACATCGTGGATGAGGTTGCGGCGGAACTTTCACTCGATCCGGATATTATCAGGTCGAAACTGCAACTTCTCCTGGCGTTGCGCACGCGGGAGGATATTTATCGCGCCTGCAACTTCACGCTCTGCATCACCGATCGGACCGCCGAGCCCTTCCTGCCCGTCGGCAGCGTCGACTTCATGGTGTCCAACTGCGTCCTGACCCATATTCCACCCGCGGTGCTCGGGCCGGAACTGATCGCGCTGCGCCTGATGCTGAAGCCGCAGGGCATGATGTACATGATGATCGGCCATGATGACCATTGGTCGTTCCATGACCCGTCAGCCAATCAGTTCAACTATTACCGGTACTCCGATCGATATTACAGGACCATGTTTGAGACGGGGTTCGAATACCAGAACAGGATGGTCAAATCCGAATGGTTGCCATATTTTGATCGGGCCGGTCTTCAGGTGATGGAATACTGGGGAAGGATCACCGATCAATCGCGCCAGAATATCCGCATGCTTCCGGCCATCGATGATCGATTTTCAGGTTACCCTTTGGATGAACTGGCGACGATCCACAGTTATTTTCTGCTGCGTCCCGCCAGTTGATGACCGCCGGCGTTCGAGGCGCAGGCGAGCGGGGCATCGTGCTCCGCAGGCCACGGTCAGCGTTCGAGTCGCGCCGGATCCGCAACCTCCTCCAGCAGCCCCGTCGGCAATCCAGATCGCACCCGATCCATCGGTGCATGCGCGCGAGCGTCGCCTCGGTGCCCGGGGCCACTGGCATCCGGCGTTGCTGCGGCATGCCCGCCGGCAAACACCACTTCCATAACGCCATAAAGCACGGTGTCGCCGGCCGCCACGCTGAGCGCATAGGCGGCCGAGGTCGTGGCCTGCGCGCCTCCCAGCATGTAGCCGGCCGCGAAACTCCGCAGGATGCTCAGGGCGCGGTAGCTCACGGTCTTGCCGGCCACCAGCGCCGGATCGGTCCGCGCAGTGCCGGGCGCGGTCAGGACCTCCCAGACGTATTCGTTCGCGGCATAGACCGATCCGGCGGTCACGGCATTGATCGCGACGATCCCGGTCGCCGCCGTGGTGCTGCCGCCGAAGCCGTAGAAGGCGAAGAACAATCCGTTCTCGATGGCACTGGAGAACACCTCGAAGGTCGCGGTTTTCACCAGGATATCGGACCACGTCCGGGGCGCATCGGCGGCCGGACCGGCCAGGGCTGGGGAGGTCCCGGCCAGCGTCGCCACAAGCGCCAGCACCGGCAGGAGCGGTCTCATTCGATGCCACCGTTCGGCCGTGCGCAGCGGGGTTCCGGCAGGCCCGGGAGGTTGGACGGTGCGGCGTGCACGCGATGCCGTGGTATCGGCTTCAACGGTCGTGATCCAGGCTATGATCCCACGCGGCCTATGACCCTACGGCCACGGCGGCCTCTGGTGCGAACACCAGGCCAACCTGCGTGCCCGCCGGCACGACGCTCTCGGCCGAGGCAACGACCCGCATCGTCCGCGGTCCCACCCGCACGTCGTAACGGGCGGATCCGCCCAGGAAACTCGCCGCGCTGACGGTGCCCCGCAGCATGTTGGCGCCGTCGGCGGCACCGGCGCCGTCCGGCAGCAGGGAGATGCTTTCCGGCCGCACCGAAACGGTCACCTTCCGTCCCGCCTCGGCGCCGGCGGGGAACAGGCAGCCGATCGCCTCGCCGTCGTCCGTCCGCATCGCCCCGATGCCGCCGGCCGCGACGGCGCCGGCACTGACCCCGTTCAGCAGATTCGCCGCGCCGATGAAACTTGCGACGAATTCGCTGGCGGGGCGGAAATAGATTGCCCGCGGCTCATCCAGCTGCACGATCCGCCCGCTGTCCATCACCGCGATGCGGTCGGACATCGCCAGCGCCTCGCCCTGGTCGTGCGTCACATAGATCGTCGTGACGCCGATCTGCTGCTGCAGGCGCCGCAGTTCCGCCCGCATCTCCTCGCGCAGCGCGGCATCCAGGTTCGACAGCGGTTCGTCCAGCAGCAGCAGTTGCGGCCGGTAGACGATGGCGCGCGCCAGCGCCACGCGCTGCTGCTGCCCGCCGGATAGCCGCGTCGCCGGCCGCTCGCCATAGCCGGACAGGCCCACCGTGGACAGCGCGTCGTCCACCATGCGGCGGATATCCTCACGCCCGTAGCGACGCTCCTTAGACACGCGCAGCGGGAAGGCGACGTTCTCGAACACCGTCATGTGCGGCCAGATCGCGTAGGACTGGAACACCATGCCGATGCCGCGCTGGTTCATCGGCACCGCGATCCGGGCGTCCTGGTCGAACAGCACCCGGTCCTCGACCGCGATGCGGCCGGTATCCGGCCGCTCCAACCCCGCGATGCACCGCAGCGTCGTCGTCTTGCCGCAGCCGCTGGGTCCCAGCAAGGTGAAGAACGTGCCGGACGGCAGGTCGAAGGACACGTCGCGCACCCCGCCCGCCTGCTTGTCATAGCGATTGGCATAGATCTTCGTCAGGGATCGGACGGTCAGCATGGGTCAGTTTCCATAGACATCGGATGCGCCGCGGCGCATCTGCGCGAAGAAGATGCAGGCGATGACGGTCATCAGCACGGTCCAGACCAGGCCGAATGCCGCCAGTTCGCCGCCCTGGCCGTTCACCCACTGGTCGAAGATCGCCACGGCGATCACCTTCGAATTCGGGCTGGCCAGCAGCACCGCGATCGCCAGTTCCTTGTTGGCGATCAGGAAGATGAACAGCCAGCCGGCCACCAGCGCTGGCGTGAGCAGCGGGGCGACGATGCGCCGCAAGGTCGTTATCGCGCCGGCCCCGGCAATGCCGGCGGCTTCCTCCAGCTCCCGGTGCAGTTGCAGCACGCCCGAATAGACGTAGCGCATGCCATAGGGCATGTAGCGGATCACATAGGCGATGGCGATGATCCACAGCGAGCCATAGATCGGCAGCGGCACGCGTAGATACACTTCCATCACGGCGACGCCCAGGCAGATGCTGGGGAACACCAGCGACAGCGTGGCAAGCTGGTCCAGGATACGCCCGCCCGGGCCGCGGCGCGCGGCGATCCAGCCGGCCAGGGCGGTGACCAGCATGATCGCCGTCGCCGCCCCCGCCGCCACCGTCAGGCTGTTCATCGCCAGTTCCACATAGCCCGGCGCGGTGAACACGGTGCGGAAATTCTTCAGCGTCAACTGCGACAGGCCCTCGACGCTGAAGCCGCGCAGGAACGGCAGCAGCGCCATCCACAGCAGCGTGACCAGCGGCAGCACCAGCACGATCATGAAATTCACGATGATGATCGCGCCGGCGATCCAGCGTCCGCGTCCCAGGTCGAACGGCCGCGGCCGGTAGCCCTTGCCGGTCACGGAATGATACTTCTCGGCGTTCTTCGACAGCCGCCCGTAGAAATACAGCAGCACCGCGACGATCAGCACCATCACGATGGAAAAGGCCGCGGCATAGCCGAGGTCGGGTGGCACGACGATCGTCGCCTCATAGACATCGGTCGTCAGCACGAAGATGCGCGCGGGCATGCCGACCAGCGCCGGCACCTCGAACGCGCCCACGGCGCGGATGAACACGAACAAGGCCAGCGCCAGGATCGCCGGCATCGCCAGCGGCAGGGAGATGCGGCGCAGCGTGTCGAACACCGACGCGCCGCTCATGCGCGCGGCTTCCTCCATGTCGGCATTGGCGGCACGGAACGTCGCGCCCAGCAGCAGGAACACCAGCGGCGACCACAGGAACCCCTCGATCAGGATCATCCCCGCCATGGAGTTCACGTTGAACAGGTTCTCGCCCGATCCGGTCAGCGCGCGATACAGGTCGTTCACCGGCCCGACCTTGCCCAGCAGGAACAGCCAGGCGATCACGTGCAGGATATAGGGCGTGCCCATCGAGATGATGGTGGCGAGATACGCCAGCACCTTCAGCGGCGCGTTGGTCCGTTCCACCAGCCAGGCCAGCACGCCGCCCAGAAGCAGCGACAGCACCGTGCTGCCGCCGGCGAAGGCCAGGCTGTTCCACAGGCTGGTCAGCGCATCCTTGTCGGTGCCCAGGCGCGCGAAATGGCCCAGGGTGACACCGGTGATCTCCCCGATCGCATCCTGTGTCGTGACACTGTCGACGATCAGCATCCACAGCGGCGGCACCATCAGCGCGGCCAGCACCAGCCCGACCAGCGCCGCGATGAGCCGGCGCGGATCCTGCCGCAGCCAGTTCAGCCACGGCGCCTGCCGGCCGACCGCCTCCCGTTCCGCTGCCGTGGATGAGGCACTCACTTGAACAGCTCGTTATAGATCGCGATCCACTTCGGCAGGTTGGCCTTCTGTTCCTGAGGCGAGACGGCGGTGACGGCGAAGTTGCCGTGCTCGGGCTGCAGGTCCGGGTTCTTGATCGGCACGGTGGGATCGGCCGGCATGTAGTCGTTCGCCGCCATGATCTCCTGGCCCTGCCGCGACAGCAGGAACTCGATCAGCAGCTTGGCGGCGTTCGGGTGCGGCGCGTTCTTCAGCAGGCTGACCGTGTTCACCGACATCACCATCGGCGGCATCTTCAGCCACTGGATCGGCGCGCCCTGCGCCGCGCTGATGGTGGAGTGATAGCTCAGCGTCATCAGCGCGATCGGGTATTCGCCGGAAATCGCCTTGTCCAGCACCACGCGCTGCGCCGCCGGGATCACCACCGGCTGCTGCTTCGCGAAGGCCTTCAGGTATTCCATGCCCTTTTCCTGGCCGCGGGTCGTCAAGATGTTGTTGATGAAGCCGGGCGGGCCGCCGACCGTCAGGTCGTAGGTCCAGGCCATCTTGCCCTTCCATTTCGGGTCCAGCAGATCATCGTATGTCTGCGGCGCGTCCGACGCCTTCACCAGATTCGTGTTGTAGGCGGCGGTGAAGTAATAGACGTTCGGTGCCGTCCACAGCCCCTGCGGGTCTTTGCGATCCGCGGGATAGCGTGCCGCTTCCGCCGGGCGGTATTCCGCGATCAGCCCGGTATCGACGAGCGCCACGAACGCGGTGGAGCCGTCCACCAGGTCCGCCATTGGCCGTCGGGCCCGCGCCTCGTTGATGATCTTCAGCGCGTTGTCGTTGCCGCTGGCGCGGGAATACTGCACCTCGATGCCGGGATATGTCTTCTCGAACGCGGCCACGATCGGGCGGACGATCTGGTTGATGATCATCCCGCTATACCAGACGACGCTGCCTTCCTTCTTCGCCGCCTCCACCAGCTTCGGGTCGGCCGCGGCACGGGCGGGGCCGGTCAGCGCCAGCAGCGCCGCGGCCAGGCACAGCAGCGCCCTCATGCGATGCCCCCCGGGTGCGGAGCGGTCCATTGCGGCGGACCATCGTGGATCGTGCTGGACATCATGGCGTCTCCCCTGAAGGTTCATGCGGCCGGTTTGTCTGCGGGCCGGTTCGCCGGTGCGGCGTCAGCGCAACGTGTCCCGGTGGATCGCGGTGCTTTCGTGCGGTGCCGGGTCCGGTGCCGCGGCGTCCGCTTCCCGCGCCCGGGACGCCAGGACCGCAGCCGCGCCCGTCCCGCGCATTACCGGAACAGGTCCCGGTAGATGGCGGTCCATTTCGGCAGGTCGTAGCGCCCCATGTCGGGTGTCACGACGTTGACGCGGAACTTCCCGACATCCGGTTTCAATTCGGCCACGCGCGCCGGCACCGACGGGCTGGCGGGCACGTAGTCGTGGTCGGCGAACACCTTCTGGCCCTCGTCGGACAGGATGAACTCGATCAGCAGCCGCGCGGCATTGGGATGCGGTGCATCGCGCAGCAGGGCGAGCAGGTTGATGGTCTGCAGCAGCGGCTCCATCTTGATCCAGCGCACCGGCGCGCCCTGGCCGCCGCTGATCGCCGCGTGATGGTTGAAGGTCATCACGCCGATCGGGTATTCGCCGGCGATCACCTTGTCCATCACCACGCGCTGCGACGCCGGGATGAACACCGGCTGCTGTTCGGCGAAGCGCTTCAGGTACTCCATGCCCTGCTCCTGGCCCTTCAGGGTCAGGATGTTGTGGATGAAACCGGGCGGTCCCTGCGATGTCGGGTCGTTGGTCCAGACGATCTTGCCCTTCCATTTCGCGTCGAGCAGGTCGTCATAGGTCTTCGGCGCCTCGGCTTCCGTCACCAGGTTCGTGTTGTAGCTGGTGGTCATGAAGAACACGTTCATGGCCGTCCACCGGCCCTGCGGGTCCTTCAGTTCCGCCGGATAGGATCTTGCCGCTTCAGGCCGGTACTCGGCGATCAGCTTGGCGTCCATCACCGGATAGATCGAGTTCGTGCCGTCGAACAGGTCGGCCTGCAGCCGGCGGGCGCGGGATTCGTTCAGGATCTTCAGCGCCACGTCGGAGTTGGTCTGGCGGGAGTACTGCACCTCGATGCCGGGATATTTCGTCTGGAACGCCTCGACCATCGGCCGCAGGATCTGGTTCACGATCAGCGTGCTGTACCAGACGACCTGGCCTTCCTTGCGCGCGGCGTCGATCAGCGCCTGGTCGGGCGCGGCCATCACCGGGCCAGCCAGCAGCAACGCCATCAATGTGGCACACAGCGCGCGGGCCCGTATCATGGTCCGTCTCCATTCCCTACCATCGGCGCCATTGTGGCGCCGAGGCAGCGGTCGCCTCAAGCCCCGGATCGGAATCAGTGGAATGATACACACCCGCCTCGGCCTCGCCGTCCGCTCCGCCTGGGGGCTGGATCCGGATTTCCTGACGGTGAACCATGGTTCGTTCGGCGCCACGCCCCGCGTGGTGCTGGCGGCGCAGGCCGAATGGCGCGCGCGGATGGAGGAACAGCCAAGCCGGTTCATGCGCAGCGTGGTGCCGGGGGCGCTGCGGGAGGTGGCGGACATCCTCGGCCGCTTCCTGGGCGTGCAGGGGCGGGACCTGGCGTTCATCGACAACGCGACCTCCGGGTGCAACGCCGTGCTGCGGTCGCTGCACCTGTCGGCGGGCGATGAGGTGCTGGTGCTGACGCATGGCTACAACGCGGTGCGCAACACCGTGCGCTTCGTCGCCGAACGCGCTGGCGCGCGGATGACCGAGGCCGCGGTGCCGTTTCCCGCGCCCGATCCGGATGCGATCGTGGCGTCGGTCGAGGCCGCCCTGACCCCGCGCACGCGGCTGGCGGTGATCGACCACATCACCTCGGCCAGTGCCCTGGTCCTGCCGGTCGCACGAATCACCGCCGCCTGCCATGCCGCCGGCGTGAAGGTGCTGGTGGACGGGGCGCATGCGCCGGGGCAGATCGACCTGGACGTGGCCGCGACCGGCGCCGACTGGTACACCGGCAACTGCCACAAATGGCTGTGCGCGCCGAAGGGCGCCGCGTTCCTGTGGGCCGCGCCGGACCGGCAGGACGATCTGCATCCGCCGGTGATCTCGCACGGGCTGGGCCAGGGGTTCGTGGCCGAATTCGACTGGACCGGCACGCGCGACCCGACCGCGGCGCTGTCCGTGCCGGATGCCATCGAATTCCACCAGCAGCTGGGCGGCGCCGACATGCGGGCGCGCAATATCGCGCTCGCTGCCGCCGCGACCGGTCTGCTCGCGCGCCGGCTGAACACCGAGGCCGGGGCGGCCGGCACGATGGCCGCGGCGATGGGCGTCGTGCGGCTGCCCGTGCAGCCCGGGGACATCGTCGCGGCCATGCTGCGCGAGCGGCTGCTGGCGGCGGGGACGGATGCGCCGGTATTCCTGCTGGACGGCGGGGTCTGGCTGCGGCTGTCGGCTTTCGCCTACAATGAGCCGCAGGACTACGCGCACCTGGCGGACCTGGTGACAAGCGTGATGCGGGAGGTCGCAGCATGAGCGTCGAATTCATCGGCATGATCCATCACAGGCAGGGGTCGGAAATCCGGCCGCCCGGGCCGATGGTGCTGGATCGCGGCTATATCCGCGACTTTGCCCAGGCCGCCGAGGCGGGCGGGTTCGACCGCATCCTGATCGGCTATTTCGCCGACGGCGCGGACGGGTTCCTGGTCGGCTCGTATGCCGCGCAATACACCGAGCGTCTGGGCATGCTGGTGGCGCACCGGCCGGGCTTCGTCGCACCCCCGGTCGCGGCGCGGAAATTCGCCACGCTGGACCAGATCACCGGCGGGCGCGTCGCGATGCATGTCATCACCGGCGGCGAGGACGCCGAGATGCTGCGTGACGGCGATGTCTCCACCAAGGAGGAGCGCTATGCCCGGACCGATGAATACCTGGATATCCTGAAGCGCATCTGGACCGATCCGGCGCCGACGATCGATCACCAGGGCCGGTTCTACACCATCAAGGGCGCGTCTACCGCCCTGCGCTGCTTGCAGCAGCCGAGCATCCCGGTCTTTTTCGGCGGTGCGTCCGAGGCGGCGCTGTCCGTCGCGGCGAAGCACGCCGATGTCTACATGCTGTGGGGCGAAACCCACGCGCAGGTGCGGGAAATGACGTCCCGCCTGCGCGCCGATGCCGCCAGGCTGGGCCGCACGATGCGGTTCAGCCTGTCCTTCCGTCCGATCCTGGCGGCGACCGAGGACGAGGCGTGGGCGCGCGCCGAACGCATCAAGCAGCGGATCATCGAGCTGCGCGCCAAGGCCGGGCTGGTGGCGAAGACGCCGGCGAACGAGGGATCGAAGCGCCTGCTGGAAGCCGCGGCGCACGGGGAACGGCTGGACAAGCGGCTGTGGACCGGCGCCGCCCTGGCGACCGGAGCGCGCGGCAACACCACCAGCCTGGTCGGCACGCCCGAGCAGGTGGCCGAGGCGCTGTGCGACTACTACGACATGGGCGTCGACATCTTCCTGGTGCGCGGCTTCGACCCGCTGGATGACTGCGTCGAATACGGGCGCTCGCTGCTGCCGCTGACGAAGAAGATGATCGCCGAACGGCAGGCGGCGAAGGCGGCGGCGGAGTAGTACTCCGCCGCGGCGTGCTGCCGTAAGGTCATGGCGCGCGCAGGCACGTCC
>JBFXDK010000133.1:9409-10950 GCA_050181195.1 Acetobacteraceae bacterium
TGGCGGTAGCGATGCCGTTCGTAGATGTTCGCCCGCCGCAGCGCCGTGACCCGGTCGGCCAGCATGGCGCGGTTGTCGGCGAAGATCACCCCGGCCGCGTGGCCGCGCGCGTGGTTCTCGGCCGTCGTGACCTTGTAGACGCAGGGGTCCAGGAAGAACCCGGGCCAATCCTCCAGCCGGTCCGCGTCGATCGCCGCGGCATAGGCCGCGTTCAGCCCCGACAGACGGAACAGCGTGTCCGCGTCCGCCACCGCTACAGCCCCATGAAGGCGCGATACGCCTTCCAGAACCCGCGCACCGATGCCTCGGTCGCCCGCGTTTCCTGGCTTTCGGCCGCGTCACCGCCCATTTCCACCACCGACAGCACGTCGTCGGCCGAGGCGATGCCGCGCTGCACGAAGCCGCCGACGGCGCCGTCCTCCATCGAGACATAGCCGGCCGGCCCGACCAGGTTCGCCTGCTTCAGCCGCATCGCACGCAGGTCCGGCGGATCATCGGCAAAGCCCAGATAGGTCCAGTGGAGGTCCATCCGCTCGATCCCGCGCGGCAGGCACTGGCGCACGGCGAGGCAGTTGTTGATCTGCTGCAGCACGAAGCCGGGGAACACCGTCAGGATCTGCAACTGGATATCGTCGCCGAATTCGTTGCAGCCGTTCATGAAGGTGGGATCGGCCAGGTGGAAGCCCGCATCGTCGGAGCGGATGCCGGCATAGGCGGTGTCATGCTGCGGCGGTGCCCCGCGCGTCGCGCTGGCATGCGCAACCCCGTTCGCGCTGACCAGCACGCCGCCGCCCTGGCTCAGGCGCGTGATGCGGAAGGTGGTGAAGAACAGGTGCAGCAGGCTCGCATGGTACGTGTCGCGCACGTTCTCCATGTACAGCTTCCAGTTGTTCGGCAGGTCCTGGGTGAACCGGCCGATCACCTCGACCGGCTTGTGCAGCACGCGACGGATGCGCGCGACGATCTCGGGGCCGATATAGGTCTCGATGTCCGGCGTGTCGGGCGACAGCGTGCCGAACACCAGGCCGCACAGCGTGGCGACCCGCAGCTTGCGCGGGCTGTGATCCTGCATGCGGAAATCGGGGGACATCCCGCCCTGCCCATTCACCCCGCGGCGGAACGCGATCGAGGTCAGGTTGCCGCGCAGGTCGTAGCGCCAGGCGTGGTAGACGCAGTGGAAGTCCTTCACCGATCCGCCGTCTTCCAGGCAGATCATGGCGCCGCGGTGCACGCAGCGGTTCTCGAAGGCGGCGATCGATCCGTCCTCGGTTCGCGCCACCACCACCGGCATGGTGCCGAGGAAGCTGGTGCGGAAATCCCCCGGGTTCGGGATATCCGCTTCCAGGCACAGATAGGACCAGGTGTTGCCTTCGAAGACGCGCACCTGTTCCTGGCGCGCCGTCTCGGCGTCGCGATAGACCCAGTAGGGAACGCGGGTCAGGCCCTCGGGCCAATGCCCCACCGCGAGGTCACGCACCGACTGATCCATGCGACCCGTCCTTCTGTTGAGGCATCCGGATCAGGGGGCGCCCGATCCGGGG
>JBFXDK010000133.1:11050-14159 GCA_050181195.1 Acetobacteraceae bacterium
GTGACATTGTTGAATGCCAGCGTCTTCCAGCGCGACTTGCCGCTGGTGGAGCCGGCGATGAATTCCTGCTTGGTCTCGATACGTCCGCCGGAGTGGCCGTAGCTCAGGTTCTTCGAGCACAGCGTCTCGAAAGCGGCCTTGTCCGCCTTCAACATGGCTTCCCGGAAGGATTCGACGGCGGCGGCGAGCGAGGCCGCATCCTTCTTCGAACCCGCCGACGCGGGGGTGAGAAGGCCGAACGCAGCCGCGGCGAGCACGCCGGCGCCGGCCGTGGCGACATGACGACGATGGACGCTCATGACAATTCCTCCAGTGCGACCCTGGCTCATGACGGCAGAGTCTTGACCGGGACCGGCACCGCCGGCGGCGGGTCGCCCGGTGGAGGAATGCTCGCACGCGCCCGGGTGGGGTTCAAGCGCAGGATCGGATGGGGAGGCACACCCGATCTCACCATCACCATATCGTAACCGACACATTTGGGGCTTGTCACCGGCGCGCGCTTCGGCGAGGGTCCGGCCAATGCCACACTCCCGCCGTTCCGCCCTGCCGCCCGGTATCGAAGGCATGGCGTGGATGATCGCGGCGGGCATCGTGTTTTCCGTGTTCAACACCACGCTGCGGGTGATCGCGCTGCAGGTCAATCCGCTGCAGGTGCAGTTCCTGCGCTATTTCTGCGGCCTGGTGATCATGTTGCCGTTCATCGTGCGGGTGGGTCTTCGGGCCTATTCGCCCAATGGGCTGACCGGGCAGATGTGGCGTGGCGTGATCCATACCGCCGGCATGGTGCTGTGGTACATGGCGCTGCCGCACCTGACACTGGCCGACATGACCGCGATCGGCTTCACCGGCCCGATCTTCGTGATGATCGGCGCCGCCCTGGTGTTCAAGGAGCGGATGTACTGGGACCGCTGGGCCTCGGCGCTGATCGGTTTCGCCGGCGTCCTGATCATCGTCGGGCCGAAAATGCAGACGACCGGCGGTGTCTATGACCTGATCATGCTGTCCTCGGCGCCGCTGTTCGCCGCCTCGGCCCTGATCACCAAGGCGCTGACCGCCCGCGACCGGCCCGAGGTGATCATCGTCTGGCAATGCATCACGATCAGCCTGTTTTCGTTGCCGCTGGCGCTGTGGGACTGGACCTGGCCGACGCCGCTGCAATGGGGGTGGTACCTGGGCTGCGCGGTGATGGGCAATGTCGGGCATTACTGCATCACGCGGGCCTTCAAGGCGGCGGATGCCAGTGCCAGCCAGCCGGTGAAGTTCCTGGAACTCGTGTGGATGACCGGGCTCGGCTATCTGGTCTTCTCCGACCTGCCGACCGTTTCGACCCTGGCCGGCGGACTCGTGATCTTCGCCGCCACGACCTGGGTCGCGCGGCGGGAGGCGTTGCGGCGGTCCCAGGGGTAAGCCGGGGCTGGCTCAGAGACCGGCTGCGTCCACCATGGCGACGTCGAGCAGGCGTTCGATCACCTCGGGTTCCTGCGCCCCGGCGATGGCATGCCGCCCGCCGATGATGAAGCACGGCACGCCGTTGATCCCCAACCGGTGCGCCCGCAGGTTTTCGGCGTGGATCGAATCGGTCTCGTCCTCGCCCTTCAGGAAGGCCGCGACCTCCCGCGGCGGCAGGCCGCCGGCGGAGGCGATGGCGACCAGCACATTATGATCGCCAATGTCGTGCCCATCGGTGAAGTGGGCGGAAAACAGGGCCTCGACCATCGCGTCCGCCTGGCCGAACCGGGCAGCATAGCGCACCAGGCGGTGGGCATCGATCGAGGACGGCGCCCTGCGGATACGGTCGAAGCGGAACAGGATGCCCTCGGCCCGTCCGGTTTCCGATATCGCGGTATACAGACGTCGGGCGCGTTCCTCGCCGCCGAACTTGCGGATGACATAGTCGGGGCGCGCCATGCCGAAGCGCGGCATGTCGGGGTTCAGCAGGAACGGGTGCCAGGTGAGTTCGAAGGACAGGTCCGGACGGCGGCGCAGGGTGCGCAGCAGGCGGCGGACGCCCAGGTAGCACCAGGGGCATACGAGATCGTGCACGATCTCGATCCGGAGACGGGCCCGAGGTGGCGCAAGGATGTTCACGGGGAAAGTGTGTCCCGGGAGCGCCCGATTGTCACGCGGTTATCAAGCGGAGAGGCAGGCGAACTCCGGCCAGAAGCGGGCAAGGCCGGTCCGGCGCGCCACCGCCCAGATGGCGACCTGGTCGGCCGGGGACAGGATCTGGCGCCATGCCTCGTTCACATCCGCGGCGTAACGCAAGACGCTGTAGTAGTCGGCGGCAGTCCCGGGTGTGGTGCTGCGCTTCACAAAGCCGGCCGTCTGCTCGTTCCAGCCCAGGCCCGCGAAGGCCAAAGCCTTGCGGGCAACCTGCTCGGGCGCCGTGATGAGATCGCGATAGATCACGACATGGGTGTTCGGCATGCCGTTCAGGCCATTCACCGCGGTTTCGTTGAAGAATGCCCAGTCCCAGGCGACCTGGGCGGCCACCGGCAACGCGTCGAAGCACGCCGGCTCGACGCCATGTCGCGCGGCATGCCGGCGGGCGCCGGCTTGGTTGAACGGCAGCGTGCCTCCCTCACGCAGTTCGAATCGCCCTTCCTGCGCACCCCGGAGAAGCGAGGCGATCTGGGCGCAGGGATTGCGGATGATCAGGACGGTCCGGCTGTCGGGAAGCGCGCGGGCGAAGGTTCCGGCGCCCTGGCACCACCGCACCGACTTGATCACCAGCCGGGCCCGCGTTTCATCACCGCATTGCGGGACCGGCATGTCACTGAAACGACGAAATGGATCGGGCAGCCGGCCCGCGGCGCTGATGGCGGTCGCAATCACGGTGTGGGCGACAAACCCAGCCGGGGATTGCCACGACTTGCGAAAAAACGGTCGCTTCGTCGACGTCCTCGGCGCTCGGCATTCGCTCCAGCGTCGCAGAAGAGGGCGAATGTCGTCATCGGTCAGGTCCGGCGGCGCCGGACTCACTTCGTCCGGCTCGTGGCAATAGCGGACGTCGGGATGACTGTCGAAAATCTTGGCAAACCACGTCGTACCCGAACGGGGCGCGCCCAGAAGCAGGATGGCGTCCGAAATCGGATCCGCGGATCCGGCA
>JBFXDK010000134.1:0-14110 GCA_050181195.1 Acetobacteraceae bacterium
GAATGGCGCCGGCGCAAATAGAACGGCGTGTAGCGCGTGCCCTTGGGCGGCCAGGCGTCGTCCTCGCGCCAGCGGTCGGCGCCGCGGACATAGAGCTTCACCGGCTTGCCGCTCATGAAGCCGTTCTTCGCGCCCTTCAGGTGATAGTCGTAGAACGGCAGCAGCTCGTTCTTGTGGTAGTCGATCTGGTCGAACAGGTCGTGCGCCTCGAACACGTCCTTGGCGCCGGTGACGGTCAGCTTCTTGGGCGCCTTGACGTCCTCGTAGCCCAGGATGTTGCCGCGCAGGTGCAGCCCCATCTTGCCCCAGTGGCCGATGGAGTAGGTCGGCACCTTGATCTCCGACAGCCGCTCCCACGCCGACCGCTCGCGCCACCAATCGTCGTAGGTCTGGTGCGCGATGAAGTCCCACGCGAGGTCGTGGGTCATCGCCTTGCCGGTCGGCCGGTTGGCGGCGCGGTGCAGGTTGTTGGCCCGCACCATGTTGGCCCAGTAGGTCATGAACTCGCAGTAGATGCCGCCGTGGTAGGTGACGCCGCGATACATGTCGACCGCGCCGTCATAGGGCGCGATGCACGCCAGAGACGGCGGGTTGACGATG
This sequence comes from Acetobacteraceae bacterium, assembly GCA_050181195.1. Lineage (GTDB taxonomy): Bacteria > Pseudomonadota > Alphaproteobacteria > Acetobacterales > Acetobacteraceae > Rhodopila. The sequence goes on from JBFXDK010000134.1 coordinate 601, forward strand.
CCCATGAACCACTGCGACCAGGCGTAATACGACTGGCCGATGCCGCCGACCTTGCCCGACGACCACGGCTGGCGCGCCGCCCACTCGATCAGCTCGTAGTAGTCGCGCTGCTCCTCGACGTCGCACAGCCGGAAGGTGCCCTCCGACTTGCCGGTGCCGCGCACGTCGGCGTGGACGTAGGCGTAGCCGTTCTCGACGTACCACTCGACCGGCCCGACCTCGCGCCACAGGAACAGCCGGCTGTGCGGCAGGTCGTCGGTGATGTACTGGTACGGCGAGGCGGCGAACAGGGTCGGGAACGCGCCCTCCGCATCGGGACGGTAGACGCGCACCGCGATCCGGGTGCCGTCGCGCATCGTGACGTAGACGTCGTCGTCGATGCGCATGCCGTGCCGGGTGACGGCGACGCGCGCCGCCGCCCTGCCGGTCTTCTTCGCCTTCGCCTTGGTCTTCGCCTGGGCCATCGCGTTCACCCGACCGCGGCGTCCTTGGCCAGCACCAGCGGGTTCGACAGGGTGCCGATCCGCTCGATGGTGATGGCCACCGTGTCGCCCGCCTTCATGAACTTGGGCGGCTTGCGCCCGACGCCGACGCCGGACGGCGAGCCGGTGGTGACCACGTCGCCCGGCTTGAAGGCGAACCACTTGGAGAAGTGGGCGATCATCTCGGGGATCTTGAAGATCAGGTCGTCGGTCTTGGTCGACTGCATCACCTCGCCGTTCAGCGTGGTGGTGAGCTGCAAGTCGTAGGGGTCGGGCACCTCGTCCTTGGTCACCACCACCGGGCCCATCGGGGTGAAGGTGGGCAGCTGCTTGCCCATGATGTTGAGCTCCCAGGCGTGGATCGAGGCGAAGCCGCCCTGGCTCTTGGCTTCGAACACGCCCTTGACCCAGTCGCGGGCGGAGACGTCGTTGCAGATGGTGTAGCCTGCGACATAGTCCATCGCGTCCTTCGCGGCCACGTTGTAGCAGGGCTTGCCGATGACGAAGGTGAACTCGCCTTCCCAGTCGATCATGTCGCCGCACTGAGGCGGCACAATGATCGGCCAGCCCGGGCCGGTGACGCTGTGCGGCGTCTTGATGAACGCCGTCGGCTCCTTCGGCGGCGGGGTGTCCGACATCTCCTTCAGGTGGCGGCCATAGTTCATGCCGACCGACAGGATGAACAGCGGCCGCGGCAGCGGCGCCAGCAGCCGCGTCGTGTCGGGCAGCAGCGCCCCGCGCTCGCGCAGCATCGCCTTGCGGCTGTCGGGGCCGCCCTGGACCTCGTCGAGCAGCCGGCGGACGGCATCGAGCGCGGGCTGGCCGCCTTCCAGGATCGCCTGCACCGAATCCGGCACGTGGCGCTGCGGCTGGCTCAGCGCGGCGGCGGCCGCGAGGTCCACGATCTCGCTGCCGATCAGCGCGCCGGCGCGCCCCGCGGGGGTCCGGTCGATGGTGACGAACTTCATGCGTCCTCCTTTGGCGGGCCGCGCGGGCCCGGCCCGTTGGCCTCAGTCGGTGTCGATGGCGGCGCTACAGCAGAGCCAGCGCCAGCTGCGGAAAGATTGCAACGGCGGTCAGCACCAGCACCATGACGATGGCGAAAGGTGCCGCCCCCCAGAAGATGTCGTTCACCCCTATTCGCGAGTCGCGCAGATTGTTGTGCGTGACGAAGACCGCGAGCCCGAATGGCGGTGTCAACAGTCCCACTTCGATCGCCAGCACCGTGATGACGCCCAGCCAGATCAGGTCGACCTGGAAGTTCGCCATCACCGGCACGACCAGCGGGATGGTGATCAGCATGATCGATCCGGCATCCAGCATGGTGCCGAGCAGCAGAAGCACGACGATGTAGACGACCACCAGGGTCACGAAGCCGATGTCGAGCGTGGCGATCAGGTGGTCGACCGTGGTCGGGATGCCGGTGATGCTGATCATGCGGGAATACAGATGCGCGCTGATCAGCAGGAACGAGATCGCCGCCGTGACGTGGCCGGTCTCCACCAGCACGCGCCAGAAGCTTGCCCAGGTCAGCTTGCGGCGCGCCAGCGCCAGGACGAGCGCGCCCAGGGCGCCGACGCCGCCGGCCTCAGTCGCCGTAAACACGCCGCCGTAGAGCCCGCCGAGGACGATCAGGATCAGCAGCACGATCGGCACGCCCTTGGACAGCATCTCGCTGCCGCTCATCTCGCTGTCGCCGACGCGCTGCTTGCTTTCGTCGATGATCACCATGCGCGGATACCGCCGCGCCATGAACCAGATCATGCCGCAGTAGGTCCCGGCCAGCAGGAGGCCCGGGATGATGCCGGCGATGAACAGGTCGCCGATCGACGTCTCGGCCAGGATGCCGAACAGGATGAACAAGAGACTCGGCGGGATCAGCATGCCGAGCACCGAAGAGCCGGCGACCACGCCCACGGCGAAGCGCGGGTTGTAGCCGTAGCGCAGCATTTCCGGCACCGCGACCTTGGTGAACACCGAAGCAGAGGCGATCGAGGTGCCGGTGACGGCGGCGAACACCGCGTTGGCGACCACGGTGGCCGAGCCCAGCCCGCCCCGCACCTTGCGGAACAGGTGGTTCGCGACCTCGTAGGTGTCGCGCCCGATCTCGGCCACGCTGACCAGCAGGCCCATCAGGACGAACAGCGGCACGACGCCGAACTCGTATTGCGCCAGGCTGTCGGCCGCCGACATCGCGAGCATCTTGCCCGCGATCTCGACGTCGCCGCGCACCAGCCAGATGCAGCCGAACGAGACGAGGCCCAGCACCACGCCGATGTGCATCCCCGCATAAACGAGGATCAGGATCAGGACGACCGACAGTATTCCGACGTCAATGCCGCTCATTACCGGGTCTCCGAGCCTTGCGTGCCGGCGGCATGGCGCTTGACCGCCCGAAGATCGGTGAAGAAGTGCCGTGCGAACTGGATGCAGACGGCGGCGCCGCCGACCAGGATGAGCATCTTCAGCGGCCAGTCCGGGATGGTGAAGTCGCCGCGCGCGCCGGAGTACGAATCCAGGTCCCAGGCCTTCTCGAACAGCGGCACCGAATACCAGAACAGGATGGCGAGCAGCACGACGCCGCCGAAGTGGTAGAACGCCTGCAGCGAGTAGCCGATCACCGGCTTGCGCCGCAGCAGGCTGCCGATCAGCGCATCGTTGCGGGTGACGCGCCGCTCGCGCAGCGCGTCCGGCAGCTGCAGGAAGACGATCACGATGACCGAGAGCGTGATGATCAGAGGCACGCCGCGGATCGGGGCGTTGAACACGTAGCGCATGAACACGTCGGCGTTCAGCAGGAACATGATCAGGCAGATCCAGACCGTGCCGAATGCGTTCAGGATGCGCACGAAGGTGTCGAATGCCCGCCCCAGCGCGGTCTGGGAGGGTTCGACGACGTGCACTTCACCGTCTTCGGCGGTGAAATCGGGGTCGGACATCGGCCGCTATTCCTTGTCCCAGTGGCGGACGACCGGCTTGCCGGAGGCGCGCACGACGTCCATGTAGGTGGTCAGGATGGTGGTGCCCGGCAGGCCCTGCTTGTCCATGTCGGCGGCCCAGTCCCTGGCGATGTTGGGCAGCATCATCGCCCAGCGCCGCCGTTCGTCCGGCGACAGCTCGCTCATCTTCACGCCGCGCTTGAGCATGATCTCGGTGAATTCGCTGTTGCGCCGCTGCTCGAGCTTGATGTGCTCGATCCGCCATTCCTGGGCGACCTCCGACAGCACCGTCCTGGCGAAGTCGGGCAGCGCGTCCCAGGCGTTCTTGTTGATCACCAGCGCCGAGACGGCGGTGACGCCGAACGAGGTCTTGGTGAAGTACTGCGCGACCTCGAAGGTGCGGTAGGGGAACGCCTGCGTCTCGCCGATCACGTAGCCTTCGTACACGCCGTTCTTGATATCGACGTAGGACTGGGTCATCGCCGCGGTCACGATCACCGCGCCGGTGCCGCGCAACACGTGGCCCATCGCGCCGGACGAGCCGATCTTGCGTCCCTTCACGTCGTCGACCGACTTGACCGGGAAGTTGGTGAAGATGTGCGGGTTGGACGAGTTGGTCTTGGCCAGCGCGACCTGGTTGAAGCGCAGGAACATCTGGTCCATCTGCGGCACGCGCTCGCGCACCTTGGCGTCGGCCTTGAGCATCTCGTAGGGATCGTCCATGCCGAACGGGATGAACGAGGGGTACTGCTCCAGCGGCAGCTTCGACTCCTCGAAGTTGCGCAGCAGCACGCCGACGTGCGCGATCCCTTCCTCGACGTTCTCCAGCACCTCGGAGAACTTCGCCAGGTTCGGGCCGTAGGCCTCGTTCCAGTCGATCTTGAAGCCCTTGCCGAGCGCGGCGAGGCGCTTGTTGACTTCGGGGACGAAGAACTCCTTGGTCACGGTGGTCGGGGTGACGGCCGCCGGCGCCGGCGAGATGATGGTGAACTTGACGGTCTGGGCCTGGGCGCCCGGGACCAACGCCAGTATCGACACGGCAGCGGCCAACGTCGCCAAGGTCTTGCCCATACGAAGTCTCCCTGACCTGCTTTGTTGTCGTCCGGCGGTGCCCGCCGGCGCTGGTCGCCGCCCCCGGCCTCCCTGCCGCTGCGGCGTCTTGCCTTGGCGCGCCCTTTTTCGGCCCGTGTCTTGCCGGACCGCGAGCTACGTCCTAGGCAACGGCAACATTACAGTCACGGGGTTGTGAGGGCAATCGACGTGATGCATGCGGCGCGCCCGCGCGGGCGCGCCGCCGCCCCTCTCGGCTATTCCTTGTCCCAGTTGCGCACCACCGGTTCGCCGCTCGCGCGCACCTCGTCCATGTAGGCGGTCAGGATCTTGCTGCCGGGCAGGCCCTGCTTGTCCATGTCCGCGGCCCACTCCTTGGCGATGTTGGGCAGCATCATCGCCCAGCGCCGGCGCTCGTCGGGCGTCAGCTCGGTCATCTTCACGCCGCGCTTCAGCATGGTCTCGGTGAATTCGCCGATGCGGCGCTCTTCGATGTCGATGTGGGCGGTCCGCCATTCGCCGGCCACCTCGGTAAGCACCTGCCTGGCGAAGTCGGGCAGCGCGTTCCACGCGTTCTTGTTGATCACCAGCGACGAAACGTTGGTGACGCCGAACGACGTTTTGGTGAAGTTCTGCGCGACTTCGAACGTGCGGTACGGGAAGGCCTGGGTCTCGGCGATCACATAGCCCTCGTACACGCCGTTCTTGATATCGACGTAGGACTGGGTCATCGCCGCCGTCACGATCACCGCGCCCGTGCCGCGCAGGACATGGCCCATCGCGCCCGACGAGCCGATCTTGCGGCCCTTCACGTCATCCACGGACTTGACCGGGAAGTTGGTGAACATGTGCGAGGTGGACGAGACCGTCTTGGCCAGGGCGACCTGGTTGTAGCGATCGAACATTTGGTCCATCTGCGGCACGCGCTCGCGCACCTTCATGTCGACCTTCAGCATCTCGCGCGGCTTGTCCATGCCGAAGGGAATGAACGCCGGATACTGCTCAAGCGGCAGCTTCGATTCCTCGAAGTTGCGCAGCAGCACGCCCATGTGGGCGATGCCTTCCTCGACGCTCTCCAGCACCTCGGTGGTCTTGGCGAGGTTGGGGCCGTAGGCCTCGTTCCACTCGATCTTGAAGCCCTTGTTCAGCGCGGCAAGGCGCTTGTTGACCTCCGGGACGAAGAATTCCTTGGTCGCGGTGGTGGGCGTGACGGTCGGCGGCGACGGCGAGATGATGGTGAACTTGACCGTCTGCGCCGACGCAGCGGAGAGGGCCGCGGCGACCGATGCGGCGGCGACCACGATCGCCAAGGACTTGCTCATCGAAAACTCCCCGATCCAGTTGTTCTTCGTTCAGCCACGGCCGTTCCGCAGTCGCCGCGCAGGCGGAGGGCCGTCGGCAAGCGGGCGGCACATTAGCGTCCCGCCGAATCAGGGGCAATCGTGGTCATACGCGCGGCGGCGCGCCGGTCGGCCGCGCCGCCGCCGTGAGGAGGCTACTCCTTGTCCCAGTTGCGCACGACCGGCTCGCCGCTGGCCCGCACCTCGTCCATGTAGGCGGACAGGATCTTGGTGCCGGGCAGGCCCTGCTTGTCCATGTCGGCGGCCCATTCCTTGGCGATGTTGGGCATCATGCTGGCCCAGCGCTTGCGCTCTTCGAAGGGCAGCTCGTGGATCTTGGCGCCCTTCTTCACCATCGCCTCGGTGTTCTCCTTGACCCGGCGCGCATCGAGCGCGTGATAGGCCTCGCCATAGCCGGCCCCGACGTCATGGATGATCTTCTGGACGAAGTCCGGCAGCTTCGCCAGCGTGCTCTTGTTCGCGATCACGGCCGGGATGTTGGTGACGCCGAAATAGGTCTTGGTGAAGTGCTGCGCGACCTCGTAGGTGCGATAGGGGAAGGCCTGGCCTTCGCCGATCGTGTAGCCCTCGTAGACGCCGTTCTTTATGTCCACGTATGACTGCGCCATGTTGGCGGTCACGATCACCGCGCCGGTGCCGCGCAGCACGTGGCCCATCGCGCCGGACGAGCCGATCTTGTGGCCCTTCAGATCGTCAACCGTCTTGATCGGGAACGTCGTGAAGATGTGCGGGCTCGACGAATTCGCCCGCCCGATCAGGAGCAGGCCGAATTTTTCGTAGGCCGTGTCGAGCTCGGGCACCCGGGCGCGCACCTTGCCGTCGATGGCGTACATCTTCTGCGGGTCGGTGATGCCGAACGGGATGAACGAGGGGTACTGCTCGAGGGGCAGCTTCGATTCCTCGAAGTTGCGCAGCAGCACCGCGATATGCGCGATGCCTTCCTCCACCGCCTCCAGCACCTCGGTGAACTTGGCGAGGTTGGGACCGTAGGATTCGTTCCAGTCGATCTTGAAGTCCTTGCCGGACGCGGCGAGGCGCTTGTTGATCTCGGGGACGATGTAGTCCCTGGCCACCGTGGTCGGCGTCACCGTCACCGGCGATGCCGCCAGGATGGTGAGCTTGACGGTCTCGGCGACGGCCGATCCCGATGCAAGTGCCAGGCCGGCCGCCAGCGCGGCCGCGATGTGTCTCGGTCGGGGGGTCATCTTCGTCTCCTCCTTATGCGCGGCGACGCACGACGCGCCGCCTACTCCCAATCTCGCTCACGGTTCGTCTGCCGGCTGCGGGGCCAAGCGCCGCCACGGTGTCCGGCACGTCCGGCGGTTCTTCGCGCCGCTCTTTCACAAGGGCGTTATACGCGACGAACCGCTCGCCGCTCACATCAGGATTTCTCCTACGCCAGGGGGGCGGGCCGCTGTTCCCGGCTTCGCGGCAGGCCGCCGGCGCTTGAGCGGCGCGCCGCCACCTGTTTCGACGCACGGTCCTCGGATCGCCTCCCGATGCGATGACCGAGGCGGAGATGTCCTTCTTTGTCGGCGGCGTTGCGGCCCGGCAGGCCGGACGCCGCCGCTACTCCTTGTCCCATTCGCGCACGATCGGATCGCCGCTCGCGCGAACCTCGTCCATGTAGGCGGTCAGCACGCGGCTGCCCGGCAGGCCAAGCTTGTCCATGTCGGCCGCCCACTCGCGCCCGACGTTGGGCATCGCCCTGGCCCACTGCCGCCGCTCGTCGAGCGACAGGTCGGTGAACTTGACGCCGCGCTGGGTCATCGTCGCGACCCACTCGTCCATCTTCCGCTTCTCGAACTTGTAGTACTCGGCGTGCCACTGGTCGGCGACCGCGCGCACGATATCGCGCGCGAAGGCGGGCAGCGCATCCCAGGTCTTCTTGTTGACGACCACCGCCGGCGCGCTGGAGACGCCGAACCACGTGCGCGCCACTTGGGTGGCGACCTCGAAGGTACGGTAGGGGAAGGCGTTGAGCTCGCTGATGACGTAGCCTTCATAGACCCCGTTCTTGATGTCGACATAGGACTGCGCCATGTTCGCCGTCACCGGCACCGCGCCGGTGCCGCGCAGCACGTGGCCGTTGGCGCCGGAGATGCCCACCTTGTGGCCCTTCATGTCGCCGACCGTCTTCACAGGGAAGGTGGTGAAGACATGCGCGCTGTGGGAATAGCCGCGCGCCAGCAGGATCTGGTTGAACTTCAGGTAGGCCTGGTCGAGCTCGGGCACTTTGGCCCGTACCCGGTCGTCGACCTGCGGCATCTTCTGCGGGTCCATGATGCCGAACGGGATGAACGAGGGGTACTGGTCCAGCGGCAGCTTCGATTCCTCGAAGTTGCGCAGCAGGACACCGATGTGGGCGATGCCCTCCTCGACGCTCTCCAGGATCTCGGTGAACTTGGCGAGGTTGGGGCCGTAGGACTCGTTCCACTCGATCTTGAAGTCGTGGCCGCTGGCGGCGAGCCGGCGGTTGATCTCGGGGACGAAGAACTCCTTGGTGATCGCGGTCGGGGTCACGGTGACGGGCGAAGCCGACAGGATGGTCAGCTTGCGCACCTCCGCGCGCGCGTCGGACAGGGCGCCCGCAAGGGCGACGGCGGCTACGCACAACGCGATCGGCACGGACGGCTTGTTCATCGCATCGGCTCCGGTGGTCCGGGGGCCCGTCCCGCGCGGCGGATGCCGCGCGGGAGAGCTGGGGCGGTCAGGTCATTCCTTGTCCCACTGGCGCACGACCGGCTTGCCGCTGGCGCGCACCTCGTCCATGTAGGCGGTCAGCAGCTTGGCGCCGGGCAGTCCCTGCTTGTCCATGTTGTCCGCCCAGTCCTTGGCGACATTGGGCATCGCCTTGGCCCACTTCTGCCTTTCCTCGGTCGGCAGGTCGTGGACCTTCAGCCCCTTCGCGACCATCGCGTCGGTGTCGTGCTTGAGCCGCTCGCGATCCATCGCGACCGAGCGTTGCGCCCATTCGGTGGCGACCTCCTGGATGATCTGCCGCGCGTGCTCGGGCAGCTTGTTCCAGGCGTCCTTGTTGATCGCGAGCGACGGCACCGTGGTGACGCCGAAATAGGTGCGCGTCAGGTACTGCGCAGACTCGAACGTGCGGTACGGGAAGGCGAGGCCCTCGCCGATGGTGTAGCCCTCGTACACGCCGTTCTTGATGTCGAGGTAGGACTGGGTCATCGCGGCGGTGACCAGCACCGCGCCGGTGCCGCGCAGCACGTGGCCCAACGTGCCCGACGAGCCGATCTTGTGGCCCTTCATGTCGTCCACCGTCTTGATCGGGAAATTCGTGAACATGTGCATGTTCTCGGAGATCGAGCTCGACAGCAGGATCTGGTTGTACTTGTCGAACTGCTTGTTCATCTCCGGCACACGCTGGCGCACCCGCGCGTCGACCTTCAGCATGTCGAAGGAGTCGGTGATGCCGAACGGGATCATCGCCGGGTACTGCTCCAGCGGAAGCTTCGATTCCTCGAAGTTGCGCAGGATGACGCCCATGTGGGCGATGCCTTCCTCGATGTTCTCCAGCACCTCGGTGAACTTGGCGAGCTGCGGTCCGTAGGCTTCGTTCCACTCGATCTTGAAGCCCTTGCCGGAGGCGGCCAGTCGCTTCGTGACCTCGGGGACGAAGTACTCCTTCGTGACCTTGGTCGGCGTGACGTTGATCGGCGACGGGGCAATGATGGCGAACTTCACCGTTTGCGCGGTGGCCGCGGGCGCGCAAAGCGCCAGCGCGGCGGTCGCGGACAGCGCAGCGCCTAGAAGCGTCCGGTACATTAGTAATCTCCTCTGCTCGGGTAACTGTGGGGGATGGGGAAAATCCGGTGCCTGCGCGCCGCTACTCGCGGTCCCACTGGCGCACGACCGGGATACCGGAGGCGCGAACCTCGTCCATGTAGGCGGTGAGGATCGCGCTGCCGGGCAGTCCTGCCTTGTCCATGTTGGCGGCCCATTCCTTGGCGACGTTCGGCATCGCGGCCGCCCACTTGCGCCGCTCGTCCAGCGGCATCTCGGCAACCTTCAGGCCCTTCTCGACCATCTGGCGGGTGAAGTCGACCAGCCGCTCCTTGTCCACCTGGGTATGGATGGCGACCCATTCGTCCGCCACCGCCTTGACGACCTGCCGGGCATGCTCGGGCAGCTTCGCCCAGGCGTCCTTGTTGACGATCAGGCACGGCACCACGGTGATGCCGAAATTGGTGCGCGTCAGGTGGGGCGCGACCTCGAAGGTGCGATAGGGCATGGCCAGCGCCTCGCCCATCGTGTAGCCGTCGTAGACGCCGTTTTTGATGTCGACATAGGCCTGCGCCATGTTCGCGGTCACCGCGACGGCCCCGGTGCCGCGCAGCACATGCGCGAGCACGCCAGACGATCCGATCTTGCGGCCCTTTACGTCGTCCACTGTGTGGATCGGGAACTTGGTGAACATGTGCGTGTTGTCGGTCATCGCGCCGGCGAGGTAGAGCTGGTTGTACTTGTCGAACTGCTGCAGCATCTGCGGCACGCGGGCGCGGACCTTGGAATCGACCTCGCGCATCTTGTCCATGTCGGTGATGCCGAAGGGGATCATCGAGGCGTACTGCTCCAGCGGCAGCTTCGCCTCCTCGAAGTTGCGCAGCAGCACGCCCATGTGCGCGATGCCTTCCTCGACGCTCTCCAGCACCTCGGTGAACTTGGCGAGGTTGGGGCCGTAGGCCTCGTTCCACTCGATCCTGAAATCCTTGCCGGACGCGGCCAGGCGCTTGTTGACCTCGGGGACGAAGAACTCCTTCGTCACCTTGGTCGGCGTGACGGTGACCGGCGACGCCGCGATGATGGTGAACTTGACCGTCTCTGCGGCCGCAGGCGCAGCGGCCCACGCCAGCCCGCCGAGACAGGCGGCGGCAAGCCGCAGGGTTGCCTTGGTCATCGTGTCTCTCCCAGTCGTGTCGCCCGGCCGTTCTTTGCGACGGCGGATTCTTCAGGCGCGGGAGAAGCTTATCCTGTCGCCGCAGGCGCGGCAATTGGGGTTCCCGCTATCCTCGCGACAGCAGGAAGACCCCCTGGCGCCCGCGCAGGTTGGACAGGCGGCCGATGGCGGCGAATTCCTCGGTGCGGCCATGGCGGTCGAGGAAGTACGCCCGTTCGACCCGCAGGCCGAGGCCGCCGCACAGCTCCATGAAGTCGCGCAGGGTGCACAGGTGGATGTTGGGGTTGTCGTACCAGTGGCAGCCGTTGGCCTCGACCACCGGCATACGGCCGTTGACCAGGAGTGACAGCCGGACCCGCCAGTGGCCGTAGTTGACGAACGACACCACCGCGCGCCGGCCGATGCGCACCAGCTGGCTCAGGACCCCTTTCGGGTCGCGGGTCGCCTGCAGGGTCTGGCTGAGGACGACGTAGTCGAAGGCGTTCGCCGGATAGGCGGCGAGGTCGGTGTCGGCGTCGCCCTGGATGACCGACAGGCCGTGGCTGACGCCGGCGTTGACGCCGGCCTGGCTGAGCTCGATGCCGCGGCCGTCCACGCCCTTCTCGCGGGTGAGGAAAGCCAGCAGGTCGCCGTCGCCGCAGCCGATGTCGAGCAGGCGGCTGCCGGGGGCGATCATGTCGGCGATGACCTGGAGGTCGGGCCGCAGGCTGCGGCGCGCGGGCGCGGTCATTTCCGCGGCAGGCCTCGGTGTTCCGCCGCGCCGTTCATGAAGCCGCCCAGCACCTGGAAGAACTCCGGCTCGTCGAGCAGGAAGGCGTCGTGGCCCTTGTCGGTCTTGATCTCGACGAAGCTGACGTTGGCGGCCGCGGCGTTGAGCGCGTGCACCACCGCGCGGCTCTCGCTGGTCGGGAACAGCCAGTCGGAGGTGAACGAGATGACGCAGAACCGCACCTTGGTGCCGGTGAACGCGTTGGCCAGCACGCCGCCGTGCTCGGCGTACATGTCGAAATAGTCCATCGCGCGGGTGATGTAGAGGTAGGAGTTGGCGTCGAACCGCTCGACGAACGTGATGCCCTGGTGGCGCAGGTAGCTCTCGACCTGGAAGTCGGCGTCGAAGCCGTAGGTGATGTTCTCGCGCTGCTGCAGCCGGCGGCCGAACTTGCGGTGCAGCGCCGGCTCCGACAGGTAGGTGATGTGCGCGGCCATGCGCGCCACCGCCAGACCGCGGCGCGGGTTGCGGCCCTGGACCAGGTAGTCGCCGCCGCACCAGTCCGGGTCGGCCATGATCGCCTGGCGGCCGACCTCGTGGAACGCGATGTTCTGGGCCGAATGGCGCGCCGCGGTCGCGATCGGCACCGCGGAGAACACCCGCTCCGGGTACTTCGACGCCCACTCCAGCACCTGCATGCCGCCCATCGAGCCGCCGATCACGCAGAACAGCTTCTCGATCCCCAGGTGGTCGAGCAGTAGTGCCTGCGCGCGCACCATGTCGGTCACGGTGATGACGGGGAAGGAAAGCCCGTAGGGCCGCAAGGTGGCCGGGTTGATGTCCTTCGGCCCGGTAGTGCCCATGCAGCCGCCGAGCACGTTGGCGCAGATGATGAAATAGCGGTCGGTGTCGAGCAGCAGGCCGGGCCCTACCAGGGTCTCCCACCAGCCCGGCTTGCCGGTGACCGGATGCTGGTCGGCGACGTACTGGTCGCCGGTCAGCGCATGGCAGATCAGGATGGCATTGGACTTGTCGGCGTTGAGCGTGCCGTAGGTCTGGTAGGCGACCGTGAACGGGCCGATGTCGACGCCGCAGTTCAGCCGCAGCGGACGGTCGAGCCCCAGCACGACCTGGTGCCCCGGCAGCGCCGTCGAGCCCTGCAGGTCGCGGGCGGAAAGTTCCTTGGCGTGCATCGCTGCGGATCGCCTGCCGATGGCCTCGGGATGCCTGACAAAGGGCGAGAATTGCTAGGATTCGCCCGGGCATCTGTCAATGTTTTCTTTGCTTTTGCCAGTCGCCCGGACTAGTTATAGACGGCCTGCGTCCGCCCCGCGCGGCGCGCGATTTTCCCGGCCCGACCTGACCCCTGATGAGCGATCCGAGCGCCTCCCTGTCCGAATTGCGGCGTCGGATCGACGAGATCGACGACGCGATCCATGATCTCGTCATGCAGCGGGCGCAGCTGGTGGACGCGACGCGCGCGGCCAAGGCGGGCACCGTGACCGGCTCGTTCGCGCCGGGGCGCGAGGCGCAGATCCTGCGCCGCCTGCTTGAGCGGCACCGCGGCCGCTTCCCGCGCGCGGCGATCGTGCGCATCTGGCGCGAGATCGTGACGGCGATGGTCGGCCTGCAGGGCCCGTTCGCGGTGGCGGTCTACTGCCCGGACAACGAGCCCGGCTACTGGGACCTGGTGCGCGACCACTTCGGCGTCGTGGCGCCGATCGCTTCGCAGCGCAGCGTCCGCGGCGTGGTCCAGGCGGTCGGCGACGGCAGCGCCACCGTCGGCGTCGTGCCGGTGCCGCAGGACGGCGAGGCCGATGCGTGGTGGCGCGCCCTCGACGGCGGCGCCAGCCAGCACCTGCGCATCGTCGCCCGGCTGCCGTTCGCGCCTACCGCCAACCTGCGGCAGGAGAACCTGGAGGCCCTGGTGATCGGCAAGATCGCGCAGGAGCCGACCGGCGCCGACCGCAGCTTCATGATCGTGGAGGCGTCCGCCGACGTCAGCCGCGGCAGCCTGTCGGCGATCCTGACCGGCGCCGGCATGGCGCCGC
>JBFXDK010000135.1:0-7788 GCA_050181195.1 Acetobacteraceae bacterium
CCGTGACGGCCGATGCCAGCACGGGCCAGATCAGGGCCAGCCGGGAGGCGGGAATGGACCTGTATCTGGCAAAGCCCTTCGATGTGCGGGACCTGCTGGCGACGATCGCGCGGGCGGTGCCGGCGGCGGCGGCACGGATCGATACCTGACGAGGCCTGGGGTGGCCGCGGGCAGCGGCAAATCACCGCGCTTACGTCCCGGTCTGTGCGTCCGGCGGGATGCGATGCTCGGACATATGCGAGCGCGGCTCCGCGACAAGCGACGCACAGATCCGCGGCTTGCGAGCGGATGGCGCGCACGGACCATTCTTGACTCCCCCGTCCTCGTTCCCCCATAAGCCCTGAATCCGGGCATCTTCACCACCCGGTCCCCGCCACACGCGGGGGCTCCGCCGCTCCGCGAGGGTTCGCGCAGCGGCGTATTCGACGTTGCAAGGGGGCGCACCGCGTGTTCGACTCACTCTCGGACAAGCTTACAGGGGTCTTCGATCGGCTGCGCCGCCGCGGCGCGCTGCACGAAACCGACGTCACCGAGGCATTGCGCGAGGTTCGCCTCGCGCTGCTCGATGCCGACGTCGCGCTGCCGGTGGTGCGCGAATTCATCGCCAAGGTGCGGGAACGGGCCGTGGGCACCGAGGTGCTGGACAGCGTCACGCCCGGCCAGCAGGTCGTGAAGATCGTCAACGACGTGATGATCGAGCAACTCGGCGGCGAAGGCGCGGTCCCGATCAATCTCAACGCCGCCCCGCCGGTGCCCATCCTGATGGTGGGGCTGCAGGGATCGGGCAAGACCACCACCTCGGGCAAGCTCGCCCGCCGCTTCCGCGAACGGCTGCGCCGCCGCGTGCTGCTGGCCAGCCTGGACACGCAGCGCCCCGCCGCGCAGCTGCAGCTGGCGCAGCTTGCGGAGCAGGCGCAGGTGCCCAGCCTGCCGATCGTCGCCGGCCAGACGCCGGTGCAGATCGCCCAGCGCGCCATGGAGACGGCGCGGCGCGAAGGCTTCGACATCGTCATCCTCGACACCGCCGGCCGCCTGTCGATCGACCAGGCGCTGATGGATGAGGTGAAGCAGGTCCGCGAAGTCACCGATCCCGCGGAAACCCTGCTGGTGGTCGATGCCATGACCGGCCAGGACGCCGTCAACACCGCCAAGGCGTTCAACGACGCGGTCGGTGTCACCGGCATCGTCATGACGCGGATGGACGGCGATGCCCGCGGTGGCGCCGCGCTGTCGATGCGCGCCATCACCGGTGCGCCGATCAAGCTGGTGGGCGTCGGGGAAAAGCAGGACGCGCTGGAGGACTTTCACCCCGAGCGCGTCGCCGGCCGCATCCTGGGCATGGGCGACATCGTCGGCCTGGTGGAAAAAGCCGCCGACACGATCGACCAGCAGGAAGCCGAAAAACTCGCCGCCCGCATGGCGAAGGGCAGGTTCGACCTGGAAGACTTCGCCCAGCAGCTGAAGCAGATCAACAAGATGGGCAGCCTTTCCGGCCTGATCGAGATGCTGCCCGGCGCGGGCAAGATCAAGGATCAGCTCGCCGGCGCCGATCTGGACAAGAAGGTGGTCAACCGTCAGGTCGCGATCATCTCGTCCATGACGATGAAGGAACGGCGCAACCCCGACATCATCAAGGCCAGCCGCAAGAAGCGGATCGCCTCGGGGTCCGGCACCACCGTGCAGGACGTGAACCGGCTGCTGAAGCAGTTCGACGACATGACCTCCATGATGAAGAAGATGAACAAGCTGGGCCAGAAAGGCCTGATGCGCCATGGCCTCGCCGCCCTCATGCCCAAGGGCATGATGCCGAAACAACGACCGTACTGAAGGAGCAACTGGTCAATGGGTCTCAAGATCCGTCTCGCCCGCGCCGGCGCGAAGAAGCGCCCGTACTATCACATCGTGATCGCCGACAGCCGCAGCCCGCGGGACGGACGTTTCATCGAGAAGGTGGGCAGCTACAACCCGATGCTGCCCGCCGAACACGCCGACCGCGTGCGCCTGCAGTCCGAGAGGCTGCAGCACTGGCTGGGCCATGGCGCGGTCGCGACCGATCGCGTCGCCAAGTTCCTGGGGCACGCCGGGCTGGCGCCGATGCCCACCTGGAATGAACAGCCGAAGCAGTCCGCGCCGAAGCGGAAGGCGCAGGAACGCGCCAAGGCCGCGGCTGGCTGAGGATCGCTTGCCCGACACCCGAATCCTGCTGGGCGTGATCGGACGTGCGCATGGCGTGCGTGGCCTGCTGCGCGCAACAAGCCACACCGCCAATCCCGCCGATCTCACCGCCTATGGTCCGCTCACCGACGACAAGGGGCGGCGCTTCCTGCTGCGCTGGCGGGGCGAGGGGATCGTGCAGGTGTCGGAAATCATGAACGGCGAGGCGGTGCCGATACAGGACCGGACGGCAGCCGAGAAACTGACCAACATGCGGCTCTATATCGACCGCGACCGTCTGCCGCCGCCCGAGGACGAGGACGAATTCTATCTGGCCGACCTGAACGGCCTTGCCGCGTTCGGGGCGGACAGCGCGCCGCTGGGCACGGTCGCGGTCGTCCACGACTACGGCGCCGGCGTCAGCCTGGAAATCGCCCGCCCCGATGCGCCGCCGCTGATCGTGCCCTTCACCCGGACCTCGGTCCCGGTGGTGGACATCGCCGCCGGCCGCATCACGGTGGTACCGCCCGACGAGCTGGAGATGGACGCCCCGGACCAGGCCGACCCGTCATCCCGGCCCACGCCGTCATCCTCGGGCTTGACCCGAGGATCGCCCCAGACTGCCAGCGCCGACGCTCCCCCCCGGTCAGGAGCCTCGCAATGACCTGGCGCGCCTCGGTCCTGACGCTGTTTCCCGCCATGTTCCCGGGTCCCCTGGGCGCGTCGCTGGCCGGACGCGCACTGGAAACCGGGCGCTGGTCGCTGCAGGTCACGGATATCCGCGACTTCGCCACCGACCGGCACCGCACGGTGGATGATACGCCGTTCGGCGGCGGGGCGGGCATGGTGCTGCGGCCCGATGTGGTCGACGCCGCTGTCGGTGCGGTTGCCGACGGCCGGCCGCTGGTCTGCCTCACGCCGCGCGGGCGCCGCTTCGTGCAGGCGGATGCCGCCCGGTTCGCCGCCGCACCGGGCGTGATCCTGCTGTGCGGACGCTATGAAGGCATCGACCAGCGGGTGATCGAGGCTCGCGGCATGGAGGAGCTCAGCCTGGGTGACTTCGTGCTCTCGGGCGGGGAACTCGCGGCGATGGTCATGCTGGACGCCGTGGTGCGTCTGCTGCCCGGTGTGATGGGCGCCGCCGACAGCGCGACCGAGGAGAGCTTCTCGGACGGGCTGCTGGAATATCCGCACTACACCCGTCCGGCGGACTGGCAGGGCCGCCGCGTGCCGGACGTGCTGCTATCCGGCCATCATGGCGCCGTCGCCGCCTGGCGGCGCGCCGAATCCGAACGAATCACGCGCGAACGCCGACCCGATCTGTGGCAAGCCCGCGCCTCCACCCAACCCAAGGCCCCGGTCGCCGATCCCGCGACCGCGCCATCCGTCTGAAGCAGAGGACCCCGACCATGAACATCATCCAGCAGATCGAGGCAGAGCAGATCGCGCGCCTGAGCGGCGCGCGCGCCGTGCCGAATTTCGCCCCGGGCGATACGCTGCGGGTGTCCGTGAAGGTCGTGGAAGGCGATCGTACCCGCACGCAGGCCTTCGAGGGCGTGTGCATCGCACGGTCCAACAAGGGGCTGAACAGCAACTTCACAGTGCGCAAGATCAGCTACGGTGAGGGCGTGGAGCGCGTGTTCCCGCTGTATTCCCCGACGATCGCCGACATCACGGTGGTGCGTCGCGGCGACGTGCGGCGCGCGAAGCTGTATTACCTGCGTGGCCGTAGCGGCAAATCCGCCCGTATCGCGGAAAAGGCCCGGGCCACCGTCACCCCCACGACCGAGGCCGCACCGACGACCGATCAGGCCGCGGAGTAAATCCGGCCACAAGGGGCGTTTAAGGCCGGCCTCGGCCGGCCGCCGCCCGATCCCTTGCCGCCGCCATATCCCTTGCCGCCGGTGATCGGCGCACGCCTGCCGGCCGGTCGCGGGCCCATTGTCGCTTTCCGGCCGCTGTCTCACCTGGCTCAGGCTGCCGCCTGATGCCAGGAGGGTGCTGACTTGATGCCGCCCCCCGCTGGCTGCAACGGGATGGTAACTCGCCTTTCCCGGAATATGCTAAGCAGCAATTCCGTGGGCCGTTTGTCGTCACAAGCGGCAACTGGAGCGCCATCCAGGTAAACAGGACGAAGCAACTGTGCGCGAGGGTTTTCCCAAGCGCCGGCAAAGCCGGGTTATTTCCCCGGGTTCACCGCCCTTTCCGCCTCGTTGCAGGGCTTGCCCGGTTGGCAACGCCAACACGCTCCCCGCCGTTGGCTGTGTGCCGGGCAGGTTGCCCGCACTAGCCGAGCAGGTTGCCGGCACTACAGACAAGCCGCACGTGACCATGCGCAGCCGTCGTGCGGCTTGCACAGGGAATGGAGACCATCATGTACCGACTGCTGAAATTTGCTGCTCCGGGCGCGCTGGGCTTGTTGCTGGCAATGCCGGCCGTGGCGCAGAGCAACCAGAACGACAACTGGTCGGGGTCGAACACCTCTTCCAACCAGAATTGGCAGAACCCGAACCAGAACTGGCAAAGCTCAAACCAGGGCTGGCAGCGTTCGAACCAGGGTTGGCAGAACCCGAACCAGAACTGGCAGGCCTCGAACCAGGGATGGCAAAATCCGAACCGCACTTCGCAGAGTTCGAACCAAGGCTGGCAGAATCCGAGCCAGAACTGGCAGAGTTCGAACCAAGGCTGGCAGAACCCGAACCAGAACTGGCACAGTTCAAACCAAGGCTGGCAGAACCCGAACCAGAACTGGCAAGGCCAGAGCGGCTCGCAGGGCAACCGTTACAGCTCGAACTACGACAACAACCGTAATACCAACTACCAGGCCTACGGCTCGACCGACCAGGCCGTCTCGCAGGACATGCTGGCCACATTGCAGCGGCGCCTGCAGCAGCGCGGCTTCTACCGCCAGGGAAGCGTTGACGGCCTGTGGGGTCCGGAAACCGAGAACGCACTCGGCAACTTCCAGCAGCAGAACAACCTGCGTGCCACCGGCAAGCTGGACGCTCAGACACTGGCGGCGCTCGATCTGCTGAATGCGGATAATGCGCGTCAGGGCCAGAACTACAGCAGCAACTACAACAACCCGTCGACCTACGGATCGAACGACAACCGTAGCGGCAACTATGCCGACAATAATCGTTAGTAAGACGGACCAACTGACGACGGAAGCCAACTGACGATGGAAGACGGGCCGCCGGCCCGCCTTCCTCCGCATGCGTCCGCCGCGGACGACCCGCGGCGGGACCGACGCGCGACTGTCGGCGATGCCGGCGGTTGGTACGTTGCCACGCCGGGCGGCCGAATGGTCGACCGGCATGGGCCGCCCGTGGCAGCCGCGGGCGGGATCAGCAGGCTATTGACAACCTATCGGCCAGCCGCCCTGCATCGCATCGGACAGTGCCTCGGGCGGTTGGCCGTTGCCATGCCGGCGCCGAATGGCGCCTGCAGTGGCGGGCAGGGTATCACCCGTCGCGTGACCGCCGCTGCTGCGCCGGACCGCCATGGTTCTCCAGGTTCAGGGCGGTGTTGATCAGCGCCAGATGCGACAGGGCCTGGGGGAAATTGCCGAGCTGACGGCGGGCGATGGGGTCGTACTCCTCGGCCAACAGTCCGACGTCGTTGCACAGACCCAGCAGCCGCTCGAACATGGCCCGTGCCTCGGCATGGCGTCCCAGCAGCACGAGATTGTCCACATACCAGAAACTGCAGGCCAGGAAGACGCCTTCGTCGCCGGGGAGACCATCCTCGGTTTCGTGCGTGTGATAGCGGCGGATCAACCCGTCCACCATCAGATCGCGCCCGATCGCCTCCGCGGTGCCGCGGATTCGCGGGTCGCTCGCCGGCAGGAATCCCACGAGCGGTAGCAGCAGCAGGCTGGCATCCAGCGAGTCGCTTCCGAAAAACTGGGTGAAGCTGTTCTTCGCCGGGCTGAACCCCTCGCGGCAAATGCGTTCATGAATGATGGTGCGCAGGCCGCGCCAGCGATCCAGCGGGCCGTGCAACCCGTTGGCCTCGGCCTGGCGGATCGCCCGGTCCAGCGCGACCCATGCCATCGCCTTGGAAAAGGTGAAATGCTGAGGGCCTCCGCGCACTTCCCAGATGCCCTCGTCGGGTTGGTCCCACACCGTTTCCAGGTGCTCGACCAGCGCGCGTTGCAGATCCCAGGTGCGCGAAGACGGGACCAGGCCCAGGACGGACTCCTGGTGCAACGCGTCCAGCAACTCCCCATACACATCCAGCTGCAGTTGCAGGCTCGCGGCATTGCCGACGCGCACCGGCTTGGCGCCGCCATAGCCAGAGAGCCACGGCACTTCCCACTCCATGATCCAGCGCTCGCCGCCAACGCCATAGAGTGTCTGCACCTGCGACGGGGAACCGGCGACGCTGCGGCGGAGCCAGCTGCCCCACGCCACGGCTTCCTCGCGATAGCCGGCATGCATCAGCGCGAGCAGCGTGAAGGTCGCGTCCCGTATCCAGCAGTACCGGTAGTCCCAGTTGCGCTGTCCGCCCAGTTTCTCGGGCAAGGAGGTGGTGGGAGCGGCGACGATGCCGCCCGTTGGCTCGAAGCTGAGTGCCTTCAGCGTCAACAGCGACCGGCGCACCTCTTCCTGCCATTGGCCGTGATAGGTGCCGCGCGCCGCCCAGGCGACCCAGTCCGCATCGGTCTCGTCCAGGGCCTGTTCGGCGTCGAGCGGCTCCGGCGTTGCCTCGTGCGACGGGGCGTGGCTCAGCACGAAGTGCAGGCGCTGGCCCTCCTGCACCGTGAAATCGGCCAGCGTGGTCAGATTCCGGTTCACCAGCCGCACGTCACTGTGCAGCACCACCTGGTCCGGTCCGGCGACGGCCCTGATCCCGCTGCCATGGTTCAGCCGCGTGACCCAGGGCACCGCGGAGCCGTATTCGAAGCGCAGCAGCAGGTCGAGGTGCATCGGCACCGATCCGCCGCGTCCCTCGACGATCCGCACGATCGCAGGGGTGGAGCGTGACATGAAGTCGATGACCGCGACGCGGCCGGTTTCCGTTTCGAACACGGTTTCCAGGATCAGCGTATGCGGCCGGTAGGATCGCGTGACCTGGGCCTTTTGATCAACGGGGGCGATGCGCCAGCGGCCGTTCTCGCGCTCCCCCACCAGGGCCGCCAGACAGGCCGGGCTGTCGAAGCGTGGCCAGCACAACCAGTCGATGGAGCCCGTGCGGCTGACCAGGGCGGCACTGCGGCAGTCACCGATCAGCGCATAGTCTTCGATCGCGCGTGGTGGACTGGGCGGCGATCCCGGTGCGGGTCGCTTGGCGTGAATTCCCCCACTGGGTCGCAGACTGGTCAATCGGCTCGTCCCCATACTCGCTGGCCATTATTCCCCAGACAGTAACACGACGCTCCCGGCGTCGTCGGCCTGTCCATCGGACACATATACGCGCCCGCTCGGCATGATTGCCGGACGGGGGAGGGTGCGCCCGCCGGGGGCGGTGCATAGGTAGTGGGCGGTGGCGGCACATACCACGTGGGCGGCGGATAATAGACCGGGGGCGGCACATAGATCGGCGGCGGATAGATCGGCACGCCGAAGCCGAAGCCGAACACGACCCGCGCGTGGGCCGGGGATGGCAGGGCGGCCCCGCCGGCCGCGGCGG
>JBFXDK010000135.1:7888-13798 GCA_050181195.1 Acetobacteraceae bacterium
GGCGGCGGATAATAGACCGGGGGCGGCACATAGATCGGCGGCGGATAGATCGGCACGCCGAAGCCGAAGCCGAACACGACCCGCGCGTGGGCCGGGGATGGCAGGGCGGCCCCGCCGGCCGCGGCGGCGACAAGCAGGGCGGTTGCACGGAGGAGGAACAGTCGAACCGGCCGGGTCATTGCGGGAACATGCCTTCACGCGATGAATGCATCATCATGAACCACACTGGATATGGGCATTCTGCGCGCGCGATCAGGTCCTCAGGTAAACAGACCGTGCCCATACCGGCCGGCCAACCGCCCGGCCGTTATCAGAGGCCTTCCCGCGACGCCGCGTCGATGGCCGCCTGGATGTGCCGCATGCTGCTCGTGCGGTCGCCCGATCCCAGCGCCTGCAGCGCCTGGCTGATCTCGCGCACGGCCGGATTGCGGCTGGGATCGTTGGTCTGGCCGAGGGGCACCGAGCGGTCGAGCAGCCGGGTCTGCGCCATTTCCAGGGCCTGCTGTGCCTCGCCGGTGCGGCCGGCCGCCAGCGCGCCCTGGGCGGACCGCAGGAACTGCGTCGGGCGGGCGTTCTCGGACAGCGGCGGCGTGGGAAGGCCTGGCGCGAACGTGCCCGCGGAGTCCTGTGGCACGATGTTGCTGGCCTGACTGTTCATTGGCTGGGACCCGCCGGCGCCGGTCTCGTTCGGCGGCATGGCACCCGGCATCGATGCGCCCGTCGCCGGCGTGCCCTGGGCCATCACGGCCGGGGCCAGCGACCCGAGCAGGACGGCACCAAGGACCAGGGGGCGAAGGCGCGGTGGAATGGCGCTGATACGCATGCGGGCATACTCCTTAAGCCGGACATCAACGTGTCGCGATAATACCATTGGTGCGACGACCATGCCCGGACAAGTTGCGCCACGCCGTTCGCGCTATCGCCAGCGCCGGTGGAACCACAGCCACTGGCCCGGATGTTCGCAGATCCAGCGCTCGATCACATCCGTGATCATCTGTGTCGTTGCCGCCACATCCACCTGGCCTTGGGCGTCGCGCGGCAGCTCGAACGGTCCCTCGGCGACGACCTCGAAGCGCCGTCCGGGCAGGCGAACGACATGCACGCCCACCACCGGACAGTCATAGACCCGGGCCAGGCGGCCGATCGTTGGGTTCGCCTTGCAGCGCCGCCCGAAGAACGTGACATCGACGCCGCGCGAGAAATGCTGGTCCACCAGCAGGCCCAGATGTTCCCCGGCATCCAGCGCCGCCGCCATCTCCAAGGCCGCCTGCGCGCGGGTGCGGATCAGCCGGCCCATCAGGGGGGCGCGGATGCGGGTGATCTCCTTCGCCACCGCCTTGTTGTTCGGCATGCGGTAGACGACGGCCGAGGGTAGCCCGTGCGCCGCCGCCGCGACCGCCGGCAGCTCCCAGTTTCCCAGATGCGCGGCGAAGCAGAGCGCGGGCTCGCCGTCCTCCTGCAACAGCCGGAACAGCGTATCGGCGTCGGTGCGGATGCGTCCGGCGTTCGGGTGCGCCGGGTCCCAGTCCCACAGCCGCCCCAGATGCACATATTCGCCGGCGACGCGGCCCAGATTCTCCCACGCCTCGCGCAGGGTCGCCTCGATCCAGGCCGCATCCTTGTCGGGGAAGGCCGCGCGCAGATTGGCGCGCCCGGTGCGGTGTGCCGGCAGAAGCGGACCGACGCGGCGTGCGATGCCGCCGCAGACATCCGACGCCCGGTCAGGGTCGGTGCGGCGCAGCGCCTGCAGCAGCCACTTGATCAGCCGCCCCAGGATGCGGTCGCCGTACAGGGCCAGGCGGCGGCGCATGTCAGAATTCAAGCAGGATCTTGCCGAACACGTCGCGGTGTTCCAGCCGTTCGACGCCGGTGCGGAAATCCTCGAGACCGTAGACGGTGTCGATAACGGGACGCACGCCCGCGGCGATCCGGTCGAGCGACCGCGAAATCGCCGAAAGCGGCGAGCCGAACGAGCCGATGATCCGGTACTGCTGCTGGAACAGCTGCATCAGGTTGATCGCGCCGTTCGGGCCGGACGTGGCGCCGCAGGTCACCAGCCGCCCGCCACGGCGCAGCGACAGGAGCGAGCCGGTGAAGGTGTCGGCGCCAACATGCTCGAACACCACATCGACGCCCTTGCGGCGCGTGAGTTTGCGGACCACGCCCTCGAAGCGTTCATTGCGGTAGTTGATGACATGGTCGGCGCCGAGTTCGGCGGCCCGCGTCGCCTTCTCGGGCGTGCCCACGGTGGTGATCACGGTGCAGCCCAGCGACTTGGCGATGCGGATGGCGATGCTGCCGATGCCGGAACCGCCGGCATGCACCAGCACCCATTCGCCCGGTTCGAGGCGGGCATTGTCGAACAGCATGTGCTCGACCGTGGCATAAGCGACGGCCACGCAGGCAGCGTCGCGGGTCTCGACGGCGTCGGGGATCCTGACCGCGAGGCGGGCGGGGTGGTTGGTGATCTCCTGCGCGAACCCGTCGATGTGGAAACCGCGGATGCCGCCGACATTTTCGCACAGATTGTCCTCGCCGCGGGTGCAGAAGCGGCAGGTGCCGCAGATCAGCGCCGAGAACGGCACCACCCGATCGCCCGGTGTGAAGCCCGTGACATCGGGGCCGACCGCCAGCACCTCGCATGCTGCCTCGGCCGCGACCGTCAGCGGAAAGCGGCGGCGGGCGAAGGCCATGCCGCGATAGCCCCAGACATCGATGTGGTTCAGCCCGGCGGCGCGGACACGCAGCTGCAGCTCGCCCGGGCCAGGGGCCGGAGGTGGGTCAAGCAGGTTCAACGCGACCTGCCGGTCGGCGAGCAGTTGCAATGCGCGAATCATGGCCATGACGGTTCCCGCGTGGTTCGACCGATGCCCAGTATGCAAGCGGCGCCGGTTCGGCAACCCCGCGCTGTGCGTCGCGTTGGCGGTAGGACCGGTGGCTGCTCACGAAGACATGCGCCCGCACCCGGTTGCCCTGGCCAGACGGTCCGCCTAAGCGGCGCGTGAGCGCTCCGCTTTGTCGGACGCCACGGGTGGGAAACGAAGCCGTCCCGGATCTGCCGGGCGGTCTGGTGTATATGCATGGAGACGTCAGCCATGTCGGCGACCACCCACGACCACGGCCACGAGCATCACGACCACAAGCCAGGCTTCGTGGCACGATGGCTGTTCAGCACGAATCACAAGGATATCGGCACACTCTATCTGATCTTCGCCGTGTGCGCCGGCATCATCGGCGGCATCCTGTCGATGCTGATGCGCGCGCAGCTGAATGTGCCGAACAACAGTATCATTTCCAATGGTCAGGAATGGAATACCGTCGTCACCGCGCACGGACTCATCATGATCTTCTTCACGATCATGCCCGCGCTGATCGGCGGCTTCGGCAACTGGTTCATCCCGTTGATGATCGGCGCGCCGGACATGGCATTCCCGCGGCTGAACAACATCAGCTTCTGGCTGCTGCCGCCTGCCTTCGTGCTGATCATGATCGGGCTGCTGCTGGGTGAATCCGGCACCGGGTGGACGCTGTATCCGCCGCTGTCCGATCAGACCTACGAGCCGGGGATCGGCATGGACTGCACGCTGTTCGCGTTGCACCTGGCCGGTGTCAGCTCGCTTCTGGGCGCGATGAACTTCATCACGACCATCTTCAACATGCGTGCCCCCGGCATGACGCTGCACAAGATGCCGCTGTTCATCTGGTCCGAGCTGGTCACGGCCTTCCTGCTGGTGCTCGCGGTTCCGGTGCTGGCGGGCGCCATCACCATGCTGATCTTCGACCGCAATTTCGGCACCGCGTTCTTCGATCCGGCCGGCGGCGGCGACCCGGTGCTGTTCCAGCACCTGTTCTGGTTCTTCGGCCATCCCGAGGTCTATATCATGATCCTGCCGTCCTTCGGGATCATCAGCCACGTCGTCTCGACCTTCAGCAGAAAGCCGATCTTTGGCTACCTGGGCATGGTGTATGCCATGATCGCGATCGGCGTCGTGGGATTCGTGGTGTGGGCGCACCACATGTTCGTCTCCGGCATCGATGTCGATACGCGTGCGTACTTCATGGCGGCGACAATCGTCATTGCCGTGCCCACCGGCATCAAGATCTTTTCGTGGATCGCGACGATGTGGGGCGGATCGATCGAATTCAAGACGCCGATGCTGTGGGCCATCGGCTTCATCTTCGTGTTCACCATCGGGGGCGTCACCGGCGTGGTGGTGGCGAACGCGGGCATCGATCAGATCGTGCACAACACCTATTACGTTGTTGCGCATTTCCATTATGTTCTGTCGCTGGGCGCGCTGTTCGGCATCTTCGCGGGATTCTACTATTGGATCGGCAAGATGTCGGGTCACCAGTATCCGGAATTCTGGGGCAAGGTGCATTTCTGGCTCACCTTCATCGGCGTGAACCTGGCATTCTTCCCGATGCACTTCCTGGGCCTGTCCGGCATGCCGCGCCGCTACCCCGACTATCCCACCGCCTTCACCGGCTGGAACTTCGTCGCCTCGATCGGCGCCTACATCTCGGGCATCGCGGCACTGGTCTTCCTGTATGTCTGCTATCGCACCTTCACCTCGAAGGCCCACGTGGCGAACAACTATTGGGGCGAGGGTGCCACGACGCTGGAATGGACCCAGACCTCGCCGCCGGCGTTCCACAGCTTCACGGAATTGCCGCGGGTCCACTGAGCGGTCCCTCATGATCTGGTTGCGTTTTCCTGCCGCCGCATGGCAGGAACGCAGCCATGATGATCCGGCGCCGCGTTGTTGTTGCTTCCGTTCCAACCCTGCTCGCGGTGCCGGCCTTCGGCGCCTCGGGCAGCTTTGAATCGTTCCTGGCCGGCCTGCGTGCCGAGGCCCGCAAGGCCGGCATCTCGCAGGCCACGCTGAATGCCGCGCTGGCCGGCATCGCGCCCAACCAGAAGGTGCTGGAACGCGACCGCCGGCAGCCGGAATTCACGATGACCTGGGCGCAGTACCGCAGCCGGATCGTCACCGACAAGCGAATCGAGGACGGCCGGCAGGCGGTCGGGCAGAACCGATCCCTGCTGCTGCGCGTTTCTGACCGCTGGCGCGTGGCGCCGGGGATCATCGCCGGCATCTGGGGCCTGGAATCGAGCTACGGCACTATCACCGGCGACTACCACGTGGTCGAGGCGCTGGCGACACTCGCCTGGGACGGACGGCGCGCCAGCTTCTTCCGCGGTGAACTCATGGCCGCGCTGAAGATCATCGACCAGGGCAACATCGTGCCGGCCCGCATGACCGGCAGCTATGCCGGCGCAATGGGCCAGCCGCAGTTCATGCCCACCAGCTACCTGGCCTACGCCGCGGACCTCGACGGCGACGGACGGCGCGACATCTGGACCAACCGCGGCGACGTGTTCGCCTCGGTCGCCAACTACCTGGCGCGCGCGGGCAACTGGCGCGGCGGCGAGAGCTGGGGCCAGCAGGTGATCCTGCCGCCCGGCTTCGATCCCAACAGCGCAGGCCGGGACCGCAAACGGCCGCTGGGTGAGTGGGCAAGGCAAGGCGTGCGACCGCTGGAAGGCGTGTGGAACGGGTCCTCGGATACGCCGAGCGCCGTGGTGATCCCCGATGGCGTGGGCGGGGAGGCGTTCGTTGTGTATCACAACTTCAATGCGATCCGGCGGTACAACCCCTCGGACTTCTACGCGCTGGCCGTCGGGCTGCTGGGTGATCGGCTCGGCGTGGGGTAAGGCGAGGCTCCGCCTCGCGCTCCGCCAAGGGGCGCTGCCCCTTGGATCCCCGCCAAGGGCGACGGCCCTTGGAACGCGATTCCTTGGTTGGGTTGTCGGTCGGGGGGCCAACTGAGACCTCGATAGATCCGGGTTGGCCCCCCGCCCCAAATCCAACAAACGAGTTGGGATCAAAGGGGCTGTGCCCCTTT
>JBFXDK010000136.1:0-13600 GCA_050181195.1 Acetobacteraceae bacterium
CATGCGCGCAGGGCTGGTGTGGCGGCTGCGCGCGGCGTCAACAACATACCGGCCGGCCGCCCTGCATCGCATGGTCGATGCCTCTCGCTGGCATGACGCATCTGGCGACACGCCACGCCGCATCCCGGCTACGGACCACGAAACTCTGACGCGTGTCGTCGGTAATGTATGACGACCGTGTCCTCGGCGTCGCGAACCGTGGCACGGAATGAATCATCCGATCCGGGCTGCTGCCTGAGCCAGACTTCGTAGAGTCCCTCCAGCACGGCGACGAGCCACGATCCTGGCGGATCACCGGCTGACCCGATCCGAGGCAATCCGGTGTGGCTCAGGACGATGCATCGCTCTGTCTCATCCAGGGTCAGGCGGACCTTCCCCCATGCCATATCGGCGAGAGCCGCGTTCATTTCCATTTCCAGCGCTTCCAGGGAGTCGACGGATGGCAGCGCCATCAGGACTCCCATGCGTTGGCCGGCACTGCGCAGCACGGCCGAACAGGCAGCGGCGCCGGCATGCGCCTCCATTTCCAGAGCCAGGCTCCTGAGAAATACCCGCCATGGAAGTGGGACAGCCCGAGCTGATGTCATGCTTGCCTTCCGGTCACGGTTTTCGCTCCGCGCACCGCGTCTAATGGTCGAAAATGTAACGAGCGAACAGGGCACCCATGAATTCGCTCCAGTTCCCCGCGTGCTGATAGGCGGCTCGGCCGCCAAGCCGGACCTGGTCGGTCAGCCGGTATTCGATCGCGCCCTCCGCGTTGCCGACCAGGCCTGCCGCCGACTTGCCAGGATACACCGTCTGCAGCCCGGGTGTCGTCGCTGCGCTCGCCACAAGCGCGCTCTGCAATCCCGCGTCGTTGGGAAACACCGGCGATGCGTGCTCATTGTAGGTCTGATACCCCAGCGCCCCGCCGATCGACCAGGTCAGATCGTCGGATTTCGCGGTGTAGCGGAGCGGGATCAGCGCGGCGAAATAGGATTGCGGGCTGAAATAGCCGCCCTGTCCCAAGGTGAAGTAGCGCAGGTTCTTGTCATAGGAGAAATAGACGAGATCGAGGCCCACCCGCAGCTCGTTGTCCTGGCCCGACCAGATCGGATACGAGCCGCCCAGCCCGAGCTCGTACTGCGTGTTCGAGGCGACATTCACCCCGTCGAGCACGGCGTAGCCGCCTCCGGCATAGAAGTTGGCGCCGTGTATCGACAGCTCCAGCTGCGCGTGGCCGCGGGTGCGGGTCACGCCGCCCCAGGCGATCCCCGTGGACGGATCCTTCGTGCCCGCATAGGAAAGGACACTGTCCGTCACGGACCGGCGTTCGCCCCGCAGCCGAAGCGTGGTGCCGTCGGCGAGCTGCGGCGACAGCTCGACCCCGCCGATGACATTGGTCTGCTGGAAGCCGATTGGCGAGGAGCCGACATCGGCCCTGAACCAGCCGAGTTCATAGGCGGCTGAAAGACCGACACCCTGGGCCTGCTGGCTGGACGGGGCCGGACGGTTGCCGAACGCGCCGGTACCGAACAGCAACTGGCTGTTGGTATCCCCCGGCACCTCGCCGGCCGAGAGGAATGTCGGCGTCGCCGCGACGGAGAGTTTCCCGTAGCCCAGCGGGCGGCTCAGCAGCTCCATGGATGCGCGCAGCTCGTTCAGCTGGTCGAGGCCGGTTGTGCCGGTCCGCGAACGGACGGACGGCCCTACGGTGAATTTCGGAGCGAGATCCTGCCTGATGGACGCGATCTGCTTGTCGATGTCGCGCAGCATCGGATCGGACGGCATCGGCTGCGGCAGCAGGAAATCATCGCTGTCGGGTTGGCGCGAAGACGCGCGCGACTCGCGCCGGAACGGATTGGCGGCGCGCGGCATCGTCTCCTGGTTGGAGGTGGTGCGATAGATTCCCAGGCTGGCCGGAGCGGACCGCCGCGACGCCCCGGCAGGCGGGTCGTCCGCGAGAAGGGGCGCCGGCGCCGCGACGCTTGCCTCGTCGCGGCGCAGTGTCCTGGCGCGCTGCAGGTCCTGCAACGCCTGTTTCATGTTCCCCCGGGCGCGCGCGAGCGCTGCCGACATCATCCACGCCCGCGGGTCATCCGGCGCGATCCGCAGCGCCTCTCTCACCAGGAGCTCCGAGCGGGACCAGTCGCCCAGCTGGATCGCGGCATCCAGTGCCGCCTGGCGGGCGGTGAAATTGTCGGGGTCGCGGGCAAGCAGGGCCTGATTGATCGCCAGCGCCTTGCGGGGTTCGTCGGCATGCGCGTAAAGCCGAGCCACCGCCATGTTGAGATCGGGATTTCCGGGATCGCGGGCCAGGGCCGGCGCCAGGACATCGTAGGCATCCGCCTGTCGCCCTTCCGCGTTCAGCCTGTCCGATTCCCGGATCGCCGCGCCCGCCCGCAGCCGGTTCAGATCGGCGACCTGCTGCGACGTCAGCCCTCTCGCCCCATCCAGGGCATGGATCATGATCTGCGCGCCGCGCTCGTCGCCGGCCTGCAACAGCATGCCAGCGTAGGCGATGCGCTGCGCGGCGGTGGGGGACGGGGTGGCCGCCTGCGCAGTCGCCAACGCCTCCCGCGCACCGGCGGGACGTCCCATCTGCAGGAAGGCGCGCGCGATGGCGACGCCGCGCGTGCCGTCCGGATCGGGCTGGGCGGCCAAGGTCAGCAGTTTCTCCCGTGCCGCCACCGGGCTGATCGCGGCCAGGCCGGCGATGTTGCGGATCTCACTGTCCAGCTTCGCACGGGCAAGCAGGGATCGCATTTCCGCCGTGCGCGCCCCGGCGGGCAGGCGCGCGATCAGCGCGGCGGCGTCGGCCATACGCCCTTGTTCCGCATCGAACAGGGCGGCCGCGCGGATCGCATCGACGCTGGGGTTCGCGGCGCTCGTCACCGCGAGCATCACCTGCTGGGCTTCCAATGTCCTGCCACGGGCCGCGAGGGCGCGGGCAAGGTCGAGCCTGGTCCACGGGTCCGACGGCGCGGCCGCCATCGCGGCACGCAGCAGCGCTTCCTTGGCCACTGGATCGCTCGTCTCGGAGGCCTGCTGACGCAGGGCATCGGCCCTGATGCGTCCGACAAGGCGGCCATTGCCCTGGGCCTGCGCCCGTTGCATCAGCGCGTCGGCTTCGTCGCTGCGGCCCTGCCGGTTCAGCACCTGCGCCAGGCCGACCATCGCGTCCGCGTTGTTGGGCTGGCGGCCGAGGACGGTGCGATACAGCGTTTCCGCGCCCGCGAGGTCGCCCCGGCGCCGAAGCACGTCGGCCAGCATGGCCTGGGCACCGGCGATGTCGCCGCCGCGCGCAATGATCGTCCGCAACAGGCGTTCCGCCGTATCCAGCTGCCCCCGCTGCATGGCCGCCGTCGCCGCGGCATAGTCCTCCCCGGCATTGGCGCCGGCCAGGGCCTGTTCCCAACGATCCTTGTGCGCGGGGTCGGCGGCAATGGCGCGTGACAGCAGGTCGCGCGCCGCGGCGAGCTGTCCCTGGCGGAGGCGAACGAGGCCGAGGCCACCCAGCGCGTCCGCATCCCGCGGGTTCTGGTCGATCAGCGACTGGAAGGCGGTCTCGGCTGCCTTCAGGTTGCCGCTGTTTAACGCCTTGAAGGCGTCGCTGCGTTCGGCGCCGGCAATGTCGTCCGGGCTGCGGGGCGGATTGCGTGCCTGCTCCAGCCGAGCCTTGATCATCGGATCGTCCGGGTGATCCGACAGCCAGGCCTGGTAGGACGGGACGCTGTCCTGATCGACCGGCAACCAGTCGAGCGCCTGCCGACGCGCATTGTTCGCGGCGGCGGCGACATCCGGCCCTTTCGATTGCGCCAGGCTGGCAAGCCTGCGGATACCCTCGAGCCGGGTTGCCTCCTGATATGTCAGCAGACGCGCATAGGAGAGCTGCGCCAGGGTATCACCCGGGTTGGCGGTGACGACGCGCTTCAGCCCATTGAGTGCCGCCGGCAGGCCGCCTTCGGTTCCCGCCAGGGTTTCGTAGTATTCCGCGGCAAGGTTTGCCGGCGGTTCGCTGCCGCGGAACAGGCGCTGATAGCGCGCGACCGCCTCTGCCCTTCGGCCTTCCCGCGCGAGCCTGCGCGCCTCCGCCACGGCGTTGGTATCGATGCTGCCGAACCGGATTGCCTGCTCGATCGCCGCGATGCGGGGACTGTCCGGCTGCAATGTCCGCAGCTTCGCCAGCGTTGCCTGTGCCGCCGTCCGTTCGCCCCGTTCGGCCTGCAGTTGGGCCTGCATGGCGAGCGCGCTGACATTGGTGGGGTCCAGGCGAAGCAGGCGGTCGATCGCCTGCTGCGCCTCCTCGGGCTGCCTCTGCTCATACCAGTAGTTCGCCTGGTCGAGCAGGACCTTTGCCGCGGCGTTCGGCAGAGTGCGGTCCGGCTGCGCTTGCGCCTGCGCCGGATCGAAGCCGCCGAGGGCGATCAGGAGTGCGGTCGAGTGTGCGATGCGGCGGATCATATGATCACTCTTGCAGCGTGTGCCGGTGCGTGACTCGCCGCAGCGCCCGCCAGCGCAGTACCCGATGCAGGCAGATGCTGAGTACGGCCGCACCGACGAGGATGACCGTGAAGATGCCGACCGGCTGGTCCTGCAGCATCCACTCCGGCCAGAGCCAGACCGGAAGCCGGCCGACCGTGTAGCTGTCGCCGCCGCGATAGGAGGTGATCGAGCCGCCGGCGAGCAGCGCGAGATCGCCCTGGATTTCCGGGGTGAGCTTGATGTCCCGCATTGCCTCGATCATGTCCTTCAGGCCCTGCGGCGAGCCGCCCAGCAGCGCGACGACCGATCGCTTGGCCGCAAGCGGACTGGCCGTACCGATCAGGGCGGCGGTGCGCTCCCCCAGCGGCCCGGTCAGGGCGACAGCCGCACGCTGCCGTTCTTCGCCGGTCCGGTCGCCGAACAGATACCAGATGCCCTGCAGCGCGTTGGGCAGCTGCACCTGCAGACGGCTGTTTTCCACGCGGTACGGGCTGCGTTCCAGCAGGTCCGCGGCGGGGCCGACCTGCGCCAGCGTGCCGATGACGAGAATATCCTTGTCGAACCCGTCCGGCAGTTCGCCCGGCCGCATCACGGTGAGCCGGTTCACCGGCTGGAACGTCAGCGATCCCAGATAGCCAGCGAGGTCCAGGAAGGCGCTGACCTCGGTGGCCGTCGGCTGCCGCGGCAGCACGACGGCGGTCTCGGCAAGGTCGGCCATCCGGGTGAACGGGAAGCCGGAGTTCACGAAGAACGCGAGGTTGGGGAGCACCGTGAAATGGTGCGCGCTGGTCAGATCGAGGGTGGAATCGACATCCACCGAGAGGTGGATGTCCTGGGGAATGGCGACGCAATCGCCACGGTGCAGCGGACGGGCGTCGAAGTACATCTGCAGGTCGTTCTGGCCGAACACCGTATAGAGCGGCACCGGCGTCGTCCCGAACCGGACCGGACGGGAGAAGCCCAGATTGCGCAGGGCCCAGTCGATGGTGCTGTCCGTGGGCGCCAGCGAGTAGCTGCGCAGGTAGATACTGTTGATGCTGACATCCAGCCGTGACGCCGCGACGTCGATGATGGGGCCGGGAGGCGCGCGGAACCGGATATCAGCCTGGAACGGCCGCTGGCGCCAGGTGTAGAGGTCGGGCGCCGTCCGAAACGGCACATGGAATGTGCCGGGGACATAGCCTGTCCCCTGCAGGGCCGACGCATCCACCATCTCCCCGAAGCGCACCGGCCGTTCGGTGGAGATCCACGCTGGGGCGTCGTATGGCTTGCGGATGGGCAAGGCAGGCGGATCGACCGTCGCGCGTTCCCCGCTGAGCAGACGGCTGCCCAGGGACAAGGCATTGGCAGCGGTGATCAACTCGGCGGCCGACCGGCCGGTGACGACCAGCAGGGTGCCGAGGGGATCGTTTGGATTGGGCACCAGGGAGACGGATGGGCCGCCAGGCGACGGCAGGCCGGCCCTGAGCGCGGTGTCGCCAGCCGAGGCGATCACGACGGCATTGCCCTCGGCCGGCGGTTCGGCGCTGACAGGAAAGGAGACGCCGCGGAAATCCGTCAGCTTGCCGAACCACGACGCCACGATGGCCGCCGCCTGCAGGGTTTCATTGCCGGGATTGGCCGGCAGCACGAACGGCAGCGTGAGCTTCTGCTGGACATTGCGGTCAAACAACGGCAGCGGCAGGCGCGCGAGATCCCGCCGTGGCGGCACCCGCACGATTGTCAACGTCAGTGTCGACGCATCGGAGACCGTTGCCCACAGCATGCCACTGAGCGGGTCGTTGCATTCCTGCGTATAGCGTCCGGTGAAGCGGAAATTGAGCCTGTTCCGGTCCTGGAAGAAGACCGGATTGACCGCCATTTCCAGCGGCCCGAACTCCGCCCGATTGGGGTTGACCGGGATCGTGCCGACATATTGTTCGTTCAGGGTGATCGTGACGTTGCTGCTGTCGGCCAGCAGCGAAGGCGACATGGCGCCGCTGAGGGTGAGCCGGGCATCGACGACCACTTCGTCCGCCCTGATCCCGAACAGAAGCCCCTGGATGGTGCTGGTGCCCCGCATGGTCATGGGGCCGGCCGCTCCGAGCTCCCGCATCGTGAACGTCACCGTCCTGGTGTCGCCTTCTTCGGCCCCCGCACCCGACGATGTGGCGGGAAGCTGGAGACCCGAGAAGGGCGCCGCCGGCGGGGAGAGGGGGCGAAGGTTCATCGCCGGCGGTGACTGCGCCCATGCCGGGTGGGCCAGTCCCGCAAGGGCGGAGATGATCAAGACGCTCGCGGCGCGGGCGGTGCGAGTGGCTGTGCGTGGCCGCAGGACGAGGCTCTGCGGTGTCAGCGTACCCGAGCGGATCGCGACGGGCGCGGTCGCGGCCGGCAGGTCCGACGCCACGAGCGGACGTCCGGCCGGGCGGAACAGGCCCAGGATGCTGACCAGAACCTGCCACAGGCTGACCATCGGACGGTCCTTGGGATAGCGGTCCCAATCCACCCAGGCGTCGGCGCGCCCGAAAACCAGCCGCACCACCTTGATCTCGTCGGCGATCTCGGCGACGCGCCAGCTTGCATGCAGCACGCGGTTGCGCCAGTGCTCCACCTGGATGGGCAGGATCAGACGCTCGCTCGCGAAGGAGAATTCCAGGACCATCTCGCCGTCATCCGGAAGATCGTCGGGCCGGTCGACCGCCAGGGCGACGCCGCCCAGGGAGATGTCCTGACTGACGGCCTGAAGCGCCCGCCCGTCCGGCAGATACAAGACGGCCGGCAGGCGCGCCGGGACGCGTGCCCGGTTGCGGATCTGACGTGTCTCCCGTCCGACTGCCAGGGCGGCCATGACGGTCAGCACGCTAAAGGTGACCCATATTGAATTCAGAAGAAATGCCTGGAATTCGAGCTGGGTGGTTTCCTGCACCACCATGCCGTACAGGCCCCGCAGCAGCCCGACCATCAAGACCCCGCAGAGGATGAGGTTTGGATACACCGCGGCGATATCGAAGTAGCCGCTGCTCAGCAGTCCGCCCTTTTCGGTCACGTTGAAGCGGCCGCGGCGGGGGCTGATCAACGTGACCAGGGTAATCCTGACCAGGAACAGCGCCAGCACCGTCTCATAGATTTCACTCCAGAACGAATGCCGCCAGTTGCCCTGGATCCTTGCATTGGTCGCGATGGAATGGAAGATATGCGGAAGCGCATAGGCAACGATCGCCCATGGTGAGGCCGAAATGATATTCTGGCCGAGCAGCAGGAAGGCGAGCGGCGCTGTGAGGAACACGAGGCGCGGCAGGGCGAAGAAGAAGTGCATCATCGCGTTCAAGTAGCAAAGGCGCTGGCCGAGGCTGAGGCCGGGTCCAAGCAATGGATTGTCGAGCCGCAGGATCTGCAGCATCCCCCTTGCCCAGCGGACGCGCTGTCCGACATGCAGGATCAGCCGCTCGGTTGCCAGGCCGGCTGCCAGGGGGAGCCTCAGATAGCCGGAGTGCCACCCTTTCCGGTGCAGGCGCAGGGCGGTATGGGCATCCTCGGTGACGGTTTGCGTGGCAAAGCCGCCGATGGATTCGAGGGCCGTGCGCCGGATGATGGCACAGGAGCCGCAGAAGAATGCCGCGTTCCAGAAATCGTTGCCGTCCTGGACGAGGCCGTAGAACATGTTGCCTTCGGGCGGCACCCGGGTGCCCGCCGCCAGGTTGCGCTGGAACGGATCCGGCGAATAGAAGTGATGCGGCGTCTGGATGAAGGCGATCAGCGGGTGGCGCACCAGCCAGCCGACCGTAAGCTGCAGGAAGCCGCGGGTGGGAATGTGATCGCAGTCGAACACGGTGATGAATTCGCCATCCGTCAGCGTCATCGCGTGATTGAGGTTGCCGGCCTTGGCATGGGTGTTGTCGGGCCGGATGATGTATCCGGCGCCGCAACTTTCGGCGAAATCCCGAAACGCGGCCCTGCGTCCGTCATCAAGTATGTAGACACGCAGCTTCTCGCGCGGCCAGTCGATCGCCATGGCGGCGAGCACGGTTGCGCGGACGATCGAGAGATCCTCGTTGTAGGTGGGGACGTAGATATCGACCGTCGGCCAGTCGGCGGGATCGTCAGGCAGCGGGATGGGCTTGCGTTCCAGGGGCCATACGGTCTGGATATAGCCCAGCGCCAGGACCAGCGTGGCATAGACTTCCGCCAAAGCGAGGCCCGTGCCCAGCAGGGACTGCAGGACAGTGTTGAACTCCAGCGTCTCGGTGAAGCGCCACAGGATATATCGCAGCGAGACCAACGCCGACAGCGCTGTCAGGAACAGCGTCATCGGCCGGCCGGGTCGCCGGTTGCACACGGCGAACAGGACGATGGTCGCGCCGGCCAGTGCCATCTGTGCCAGCGGATCGAGTCTTACCGAGGCGGCGATCGCGGCCAGCGCCACGCCCAGAATGGCCAGCGTGCCGATTGCCAGCCATTCCGAGAGGGATGGAGTGCCGGACCCTTCGGTGGTTCGGCTGAAAAGCACGCGCGTCATCGGCTGTGGCGGCTCAGCCAACTGGTCCAGGTTCTGCTTCGTGCCGGCGCCTTGCGCGCCGGAAGCCGCGACAGCGCAGCTTCGCTGATACCGGTAAGGTCATGAGTTGCCTGTGAGCCTGGCGCGTAGGTGGCAAGCAGCTTCTGGGCGGCAATCGCCTCCGCCACGTGTTCATCCCGGTGCACCATGCCGACGAGCCTTGTTCCCAGGTGCCGTGACGCGCCCTGGGCAATGGCCGCGCCGAGGCGGGTGCGCGGATCATATTGGTTCAGCACAAAGGCGATGGCCTGATCCGGCCCCTGTTTGCCGAAGGTTGCCCCGCTGTCGATCGCTGGAATGAGTGACGTGGACGTCGCGTCGACCAGCAGGACGGCGATCAGCAGGTCGATGAGGGGCTGTATCGCGGCCAGGAAGGGCGATGGGCCCGGCGACGTATCCACGACCAGCAGGATATCGGGATCCGCCAGCATGTCACGCACCGGCTCGCCCAGGATGGACGGCTTGGCCTTGACCGCCGCCGCGAGCTGCATCGCGTCCGACAGGTTGGTGGCACCATACGGCAGAAGGGACAACCCGGGTCCCGCGGATTGCAGGCAGGCGCGCCAGTCAGGCCGCTGCAGGAGACGATGGGTGAACCCGCTCCCGTCATGCAGGTGCATGCCGAAATGCAATCTCAGCGTATTCTGTGGATCAAGATCCAGCGCCACGACCCGGCGACCGGTCTGTCCGATATTGCCGGCGACGTTCGCGGCCAACGTGGTTTTTCCAACGCCGCCTTTCGGAGAGGCAAAACAGACTAGGGGCATGCTCCGGGGCGCCTGACATGGAGGGCAAACCAGCCGCGGTCATCGCTGAAAGCCGCCATCAGAGCCGCCGCAGCATGGTCTGCAGCCCCGGCTGGCCGACCGTCGGCTGCTTCGGCGGTTCGGATCCGGACTTCAGGACATGGAACGCAGCGTCCATCGAGGTGCGGTTGGTCCGGTGGGACGACCGGAACGGATTGCCCCAGCCGCTGCGGGGATTTTCGGCCGGCCCGGGCACGGGCA
Source organism: Acetobacteraceae bacterium (assembly GCA_050181195.1). GTDB lineage: Bacteria > Pseudomonadota > Alphaproteobacteria > Acetobacterales > Acetobacteraceae > Rhodopila. Next base: position 10,009 of record JBFXDK010000136.1, read on the forward strand.
CGGGCGCCGGCTCCTGCCGCTCGCGGGCCGGCGCGCCTGTGCTGGCGGTCTGTTCCGCGCTCCGCGGCGCGGCTTGGGTGTGCGTGGCGGCGGCGACGGGAGCGGGCGGATCCTGGCGGATGGGAAAGGCCGCTACCTCGGGTAGTGCGGCCGACAAGAGAGGATACTCACCGGCGGCCGTCATCGAGGTCGTTACGTCCGACGTGCGGTGATGCTCGGGAAAGGTGTGGTATGTCATGGAGGCGTTGCCGAACGCGGCCACGGCTCGCTCGACATCTTTGTCCGTGCCTGACAATTGATGCACTCCTGGTAATATTCCACGTCTGCGGCTGCACATGCATCGTGTTATCGACGCTGGAGATTCAGACAGGATGCAAGCTCATTACCGAAAGCGTAGGGCGACTCATAGGCGTATTCAAGAAAGAAATCACGATATCGACAAAACCATGCGACTGTATGTCGACGCGCAAGAATTGAAGGCGTGTCACCCCGGCTGGCGATCGCGCCAAGCTAAATGACATAGCAAAATTAGCGCAGCGTCATAATAATTGGACGCTTTGCTTAGCGACGGCAGAATATCTGAATCGGCTGTCGGGGCTGCGCGGGCGAGGCGGCTCACGGCGACCGGCCCTGACGCCGCCGCGTAGGGTGCTGTCTCACCAGAAACGAGGTCGACCCAGGCCGGGAAGGAATCACCGGGATACGCGGACCAGAACCGGTTTGCCGCGGATGCCGCGGGGGCGACGGACAAGCCGGCCCAGCTGGACCATAGCGGCACCCGGATGGCATCGAACCCGAAGCGCGGCGGCCAGCCTGGAGCGGGAGAGAGGTGCTGATCGGATCGCGCAATCTGCAGCCAATCCGGCGGTAGCTGCCACTTGCCGAAGCGCCCCTGGTCGATCAGGGCCTGCCCGTCCCGCGCCAGCCGGTTCCATTCGGAGCCGGGGGTCACTCTCCCCAGCACCTTGAACATGGGGAAGGCATAATATGACGGATTGATGGTGACGAACCCGCTGGTTTCGAACCCCTGCACACCCGGCAGCATGACCAGGCGCCGTCCGACCTGACGGACGGTCAGCGACAGGATCGCCTGCCCAAGCAAAGAGGCATCCTGGATATACGATCCGCGGCTCCACCGGCGTCCCGCCTGGGCCAATGCGGCCGCGATGAACAGGTCGCCGTCGGTGGCGTTGTTCCAATCCTGGATCTGGGGGTTCGCCGTGGGAATGAAGCGCCAGGCGTGCAGGGGATCGTTTGGCCGGCGCAGGGTGCGCCTTGTCCAGGAATAGATACGATCAAACGTTTCTGCGTCGTCGAACGCCACGGCGAACAGCATCCCCCAGCCCTGACCTTCGCTGTGGGAGACGCCGCCATTGGCGTTGTCGATGATCCGCCCGTCCGGAGACGTGAAGCGTGCCTTGAAACTGGTCCATTCGGCCTGATCGAGTGGCCGGGTGCCCGCCGACGCGGTGACGAATGGGGCACTTCCAAGCAACGAAGTGACGAGTGAACGGCGAGAGATCGCGGCGCCTTGCAGGCGAAGTGATCTGCCCTTGCGGCTACGATCGATGGGTCGGTCCCTTCAGCGTTGGAATGTGTCGTTTGTGCGATTGATATCATCGGCTTAATGCGAAAGGAACGATATTCATCTCCACGGCGCCCGGGGCAGCATGGCAGAACCGGGGAATGCTGGCGTGACAGCCGGCGTGTCGCCCGCCGATGCAGCCCGGCGCCGCGATGTCATCCACGCTTCCGCCGGTTGGACGGGGTGGAACCGGCGCGAAATCTGTCGGCGGTTCCGCATGCCCCATGCTTCGGCTCAGTCGGGCTTGCCGGAAGGCGGCGGCGTGCCGACATCGGTGCGCCGGCGCCGGAAGCGTGGATTGGGGTCGGCGACCGGCGGCAGGGTCAGCGAGCGCTTGATCTGCTCCTCGATCCTGGCGGCGAGCAAGAGATATGCGGCCCTCTCATCGGCATCCTCGGCCTGCTCCGCCTTTTGCCGCAACATGTCCGCTTCTCGGCCAAGGCGCTCCGGGTCATATGTGGTCATCACGGACGTCCCTGTAACATAGTCGTGGGGCCAGGTCCGTGGCCGCTGCGACGAGACCTTGCGCGGACCGCAACGCTCAGGCGGCTGCGTTGCCCGCTGCCGTACGCTCCTGCACCCTTCTTGAGACCAGCGATAGCAGGCGCAGTGCGGGTCACCGGTATCGTATCCAACGTGCTGACTGCAACGACGAAAACGGTCACCGCGACCGCCGGCGGCCTCTGGTGGCCAGGAGCGGCGATCCGGACGTCCCGTGCCGACCGCCATTCTCGGCGGCCGTCAAGGGCGGCGATGACCGGCGGATTCTCGATCCGCGTGATCCGGGATACGATCATCCGACCGGCCGGTCGAGGATGTCCGGGCAGACCCGGGCACTGTGACAACCGGAACCGATGATTGTGGGATGGAGGCGAACATGGACATCGGCGTTGGTCGTACCCGCGCGGACTTGATTGCGCCGTTCAGCGACGCGGTGCGCCAGGCGATCACGGCAGGCGAGGTCGGCCTGCAGGTCGCCGTCTATCAGGGGGATGATCTGGTCGTCGATGTCTGGGCTGGCATCGCCGATCCAGGGTCCGGTGCACCGGTCCGTGCGGATACGCTGTTTCCGACCTTTTCGGTCATCAAGGCGGTGACCGCGGTTGCCCTGCACATCCAGGCGGCGCGCGGGCTCGTCGATTACGACGCACCCATCGCGCGGTACTGGCCGGAATTCGCCGCCAACGGCAAGGACGGGATGACGGTGCGGCACGTGCTGCATCACCGTTCCGGCCTGTGGCAGATGCCGCCCGACGTGACGCCGGAGCGGATGGCCGACTATGACTGGATGTGCGGGCGTCTGGCCGGCATGGCACCGATGTTCACGCCGGGCACCCGAAACGGCTATCAGAGCTACACGTTCGGCTGGCTGATCGCCGAGGTCGTGCGCCGTACCGATCCGAAGGGTCGGCACTTCCGTGACTTCGTGCGGCAGGAAATCCTGGATCCGCTGGGCATCGACGATCTGTGGATGGGCGTCCCGCCACCCGAGCAGGAGCGGATAGCCCGTCTGATCAACGCGGCGCCACGTCCTCTGCCGCCCGATGCGCCGCGGTTCAAGGCGATCCCGCTTCATGTCGGCACCAGTGAGGAAATCTTCGGCCGCAGCGACGTCCGCGCCGCCTGCATTCCCGGCGCGGGCGGGTTTGCGACGGCGCGAGCCATGGCCCGCTTCTTTGCGATGCTGGCGAATGGCGGGATGTTGGCGGGCGTTCGGGTGCTGCCTCAGGACCTGGTCAGCACCTTCACGAGGCGCCGCCCGGATTCCGATCAGGTCGACGACGTGCAGGGAATCCCGGTTCAGATCGGCGCCGGGTTCTGGCTCTCCGGCAACACGCAGCCGGAGAACCTGGGGTGCCTGATCGGCCGCAACCCCAACGCCTTCGGCCACCCCGGCGCGGGGTGTTCCATTGGCTGGGCGGATCCGGACAGGCGGATCGCGGTTGCCATCCTGCATAACCGCATGATGCTGCCGCCGGCCACCGCGCAGGATCCGATCAGGGCGGC
>JBFXDK010000137.1:0-13573 GCA_050181195.1 Acetobacteraceae bacterium
TCCTTCCACAGTCCCAGCAGGCGGCGGAGTTCCGCCAACGGTTCGGCCGCATCGTCGACGCGCAGGTTCAGGTCGGGGAAATCCTCGGTCGTCACCATCACCATCGCCGCCGACTGCTTGCCGCGACGGTCGCCGCCGGCGGCCTCTCCCGCTTCCATTGCCACCATCAACCGGTCCGGCATGGGCAGCGATGCGTTTGTCTTCCAAGCGGACAGGGTCTGTGCGACGACGGCCTCCCCGGCCAGCATGTTGCCGGCCACGCTGATGCCGCCGGCCGCTACGCTGCCGCACCACATCACGCAGTTATCCCCGGTCCAGGCGGCGGTGCGTCCCAACCGGTCCACCGCGTGCACCTGACGGATGCCGCGACCTTCATCGCCGGCCAGCGCACCCTCGATCGCAGCGGAAGGCGGCAGGCCGCGTGCCATCGCGTCCAGCACCGCCGGTCCCAGGTAGCGATTGGTCATGGATTGCGTGGACACCGCGCCGACGCCCGCGCGCACGAACGGGCAGGATGCCCCGACGGCAAACGCCCTGGTGGCGACCGCCACGGCGAACGCGTCGGCATTGGGATCATGGGCTACAATCGACCAGGTCATGCGGCGCGTCCTCCCGGGGGCATTCCGGTCAAGTGTATCGACAGGAACGCCTACGCGAAAGCCGGCGACGGCTGGCAGGCTCGCCCGCGGCGCCGGTTGACGCTAGGATCGTGCCAACCCGAAACAGAGGACGTCCCATGACCGATACGACCCAGGAGGCGATTGCCGGTGCCCGTGCCGCGATGGATGGGTTCATGGCCGCATTCAATGCCGAGGACGCCGAGGCGATCCGCACCCGCTGGTTCCATTTCCCGCATGTGCGCTTCCACAGCGGCAAGGTGACGGTGATGCCGACGCAGGCCGATTTCCACAATCTGGTCTGGTCGCGTCAGGGACAGTCGGCCGGCTGGGCGCGAACCGCGTGGGACTATGTGGAGGTAATCGACGCAGGGCCGGAAAAAGTGCATTTCCGCGTGCAGTTTACCCGCTACCGCGCCGACGACACCGCGATCGGCAGCTACCGATCGCTGTATATCGTCACGAAGCTGGACGGGCGCTGGGCGATCCAGGGCCGGTCGTCTTGGGCGGCATGACACGAAACCAGCCTGGGAGGGAGACAATGTTCCGTGTCGTTCTGCCGCTTGCCACGGCCGCGCTGTGCGTCAGCGCGTGCGATCCAGGGCCAGACCGGGTGGCCGAAATGCCGAAGCTGACGCGTGCCTCGACCTGCCAGGTGGGGAGCGTCGGCATCGCCGGCCAAGCGAGTTCCACGCCGCAGGAGCCAATGACCATGACCAATGATGGCGGCTGGTGCTGGGCGATCAACTCGGCCATGCTTTGGGGGCGGCAATATGGGCCGCTGCTGCGGCTGGCCATACCGCCATCCTATGGCGAGGTCGCGATTACCGCAACCGAAACAGAGACCCGCATTGCGTATCGCCCAAAGCCGGGCTTCGTGGGCGAGGACATGTTTCAGACGGTGGATGAGACCACGAACTTCCGCGCTAGCTATGTTGTGACCGTCCTGCGGTGACCCAAGCCGACTGAAAATGGTTGGCGGCCCGCCTACAGCCTGCCGTGGCTTAGCCGAAGACGGCTGCCTGACCAGGATACGGGTCCCGCCAAGAAACACGGGCGCCGGCATTCAATAAGAGCGTCCGCAGCGCCAACACGCCGTGACGTGGCTCACGCGGCGTGAAGCGCGTGCCGCAACTCATCCTTGCTCATGCGCGAGCGGCCTCTCACGTCTTTTTTCTGCGCTTCCCGGTACAGCTCCGCGCGGGTCGGTTCATGCCGGCGGTCCATCGCATGCCTGCCCTCCTTGCGCTGCTGCGCCGTCTGCCCATGCCGCTCCTTCGATTTCGTCCGTGAAAGCTGGCGCCTGTTGGTTTCGGCCGAGTTCTGGTTGGACGCGCCAGCCTCGCTAAGGGCGATCGCGACCGCCTGTCTGGGGTTGCGCACCTTTCGGCCATGGCTGCTCTCGAGTTCGCCATGCTTGAACTCGTGCATCACGCGGCCGACGGTCTTCTTCTGCTCAGGCCTTTGCTGCGGCATGTCTGGCTCCTGGACGACCGTAGGCGCCGCGACGGTATCGCGGCGCCTACTCCGTCATTGCACGCCTCAGGCGGCCTGCTTCACCGCCTGTGGGTTGATCTTGCCGTTGGCCAGATCATTCAACAGCGTGTCAGTCTTCTTTTCTTCCTCCAGCGTCTCTTTCATCAGCTGGACGACCTCTTTCTGACCCGCGGCCTTGGCCCAGGCCACCAGCGTGCCATAGCGAGCCATTTCGTAGTGCTCGACGGCCTGAGCGCAGGCGATGAGACCGGCATCACGCACATCGCCCTGCGGGAACTCCTCGATAACTTCCTCGGTCTCCTCGACAAGTCCGTTCAGCGCCTCGCATGTGGCGCCGCGGGCGCGCTTGCCAAGTGCGTCGAACGCCTTCTGCAGCCGCTCGACCTGGCCCTGCGTCTCCTCACGATGATGCATGAAGGCCTGCTTCAGCTCGTCGTTGTGGGCGGCCTTCGCCATCTTCGGCAACGCCTTCAGGATCTGCCGTTCCGCATAATAGATATCCTGCATGACTGCGATCATGAGGTCATTGAGATTCTTCTGGGTCGCCATGTCATCCTCTACTCTCAGCGGCACGATTTACCATCCGCATTGTATAAGCGGCGGCTCCGCTCCTCCGTTCACCCCGTGCGTAACCAACAAATCGTGTCCAGTACTGCGGTTTTCCGTGCGCTCCGTCTGCGGTCAGGACGTCTGGATGTTCGTCCCGCCGGCGGATCGCAGGATCGCCTCTGCCTCGTTTCGTTTCTCGGGCGTCGGCGCCCGCGCCGACAGGATCAACTCGCCGGCGGCCGCCCGGTCCTCGCGCACCTCCTGCTCGTGGCTGTTCGCGGCGCTGGACGCCGCATAGGTCGCGCCGCCGGCAGCCCCACCGGCGAGTGCCGCGGCGGCGATCGCCGGCGCGGCGGCGCCGCCTGTCGCCACCGTAATCCCCGCGGCCGCGAGTGCTGCCATCGAGGCCGCGGTGCTGGTGTGGAGCACCCGGGCCTGGCGAGCGTCCTCTTCCGTGTCCGGCTCCATGGCACCGGCCTCTGGGGTGTCGCGATCAGGCGGCGGGTCCGGCTCCGGCAGGCTCAGATCCGCCCGGTCGAACCCGTGCAGGTTCAACTGGCTGATCGCATGCTGCATTTCATCAGATGAGCGGAATGTCGCACTCACCTCATGCACTTTCCCCGTCGTGTCCACGGGAACAGGGCGTTCTGTCGCCATGTCAACCTCCGGTTGTTCGTATCAGAGTTTCGTGGTGCGCCGCCGGCCATGCGTGACATCGGGAATGGCCGGGGCGTTGCTGGGTGGATCCCGGTTCTCATCGCCTTGGGGGTCAGCGGGCATGCCGCCGATCGTGCCCTTGGGAAGGCTGTCACGCTGGCCGGGAAGCGAGTCCTGCGCGGACCGAATCTTCTGTTCCACCTTGCCAGCTGGACGATCCGCCTTCTTGCTCTGTTGGGTCATGGGTCACCAGCCTCCTACGCCTACAACGCCCGGGTCGGACCGGCGTTGCATCGCCCGGGGTTAGAGGAGCGATGCGCAGTCGAACAGGATGACCCTTCAGACACCTATTCCGGACGGAGATGGTCCTGGTGTGGATCAATGCCGCTTTGCGCATTGATGCGGGCTCATTCCACGCTGCCGGCGTGCATCTGCATCACCCGTCGAACGCAGGACTGTCCAGACAGTTCGGAGGAGATAACGGGATACGCGTCACGCCCTGGAATGCATGACGATCCAGGAACAGCATCAGGCAGCGGAGCGGCGATGCCCGACGGAGGATCACCAGCGGGCATGACGGGTGGCACAGGTGTGTACGGCGCCGGCCACCGGCCATGCGGCCGGCACCGTGGCGGCAGGCCGGTCGGGGAAGCCGCCTTCAGGCGATCAGCGACGGCTTCCGCACAACGGACAGGTCAGCCTTCCTGGAGGTGCGCTTCCAGGAACCACAGCGCCTTGTCCAGACCGCGCGACACCTCGGTCAGGATGTCCGCGGTATCCGCGTCGCCCGCCTCGGCTGCCTGGTCGATCCCGGCACGAACCGCGTTTGCCGTCCGCGCATACCGATCCGCCAGCGCCACCAGGTGATCCTTCACCGAGTAGATGTCGGTCGGATAGGGTGAAAGCGAGGTCGCTGACGCGACCGCCTGGGTCGTGCCCAGCGCCGTGCCGCCCAGCTGCACCACACGTTCCGCCATCGTGTCCACCGCGGTGTCGATTTCCGCACGAAACCCGTCCAGCATCTCGTGCACAGCGATGAACTGCGGCCCCTTGACGTTCCAGTGCGCCTGCTTGGTCAGCAGTGCGAGGTCGATACCATCCGCCACACGCGCATTGAGCAACGCAATCGAAACCGATTTCGCGTTCGATTTCAAATCGTTCTTCGTCTCATGCGTACGCATTACCATCTCCGTCTTTCATTGCCGTTCAGATGTGGTGCGGTGCGGCGGCCGTTCCAACACCTCGCGCCTGGATGACAGACCCGCGTTCCGGACCAGGCTGATTGCCGGCTCCGATGACGTGATCGTCATTCGGGTCGATCGACAGATAACGGCCCGGACGGGGGGCGTCCCGCTGGAAGGCGGCGGCCCTTGCCAGGACGGCGCGATCCTCTTCCGACAGCCGGGACCCCTCGCGCAGATGGTCCGTCCAGCTTTCCATCGACCACGCCTCGATCCAGCCCTCGGGATGCGCCACATCCTCGTATAGCCGCCAGAATTGCGCGCCGGCCCGTCCGCGCACCTGCCGCACTTCCCGCATGAACGCCAGGAACGCGGCCCGTTGCCCCGGCGCGACCCGGTAATGCACGATTTCCATCACGCGCCCCCGCGCCGTGCGCAGGAAAGGCATCAACGCGGCATCGGGCGCTTCCGGCACCAGCGGCCTGGCTTCGGCAGTGGCGGGCGCCGCCGGCGCAGCCGCTTCGATCGGAAAATAGCGTGCCCCAACCGCCAGCACCGCGCCGGTTGCCGCCGCGGCCAGCAGCGCGTCGGTCATCCCGATCATGCCCCCCAACCATCCCCAACCGAACGAGCCGAGGGTCAGCGCCCCGTTCTGCGCCAACTGGTAGATCGAGAGCGAACGCGCTCTTACCCAGGGCGGGCAGGCAAGCTGTGCCGCCGCCTGGATCGTGGCATAAGCCGCGGTCCAGCCAAGGCCGAACAGCAGCATGCCCAGCGCCGCCAGCGCCCAATGCTGCGACAACGCAAGAAGCGTCGTCCCCGCGCAGGACAGGGCGGAGCACAGCAGGACAGTGGCATTGCGGCTCATCCGGCCTCGCACCGCGGGCAGCAGCATGCCCGATGTCACGCCGCCGATGCCCATGCATCCCAGGATCAGGCCATACATGCCCGCGCCCAGCCGCAACTCCTCCCGCACGAACAGGGGCAGCATCGCCCAGGGCGCGGCGGCCGGGATCGAATAGGCCATGGTCCGCACCATCGCCGATTGGACAGCCGGTGTATGTCGAACGAACCGGATGCCGGTCCGCATGGCCGAGAGCAGGTGTTCCCGTGGCAGGCCGGTGAAACGCCTGTTCCGCCGCCACACGATCAGGGCGGCAATCACCCCCAGCACCGAAAACGCATACAGCGAGAACGTCAGGCTCGGCCCGCCCAGCACCATCAGGAATCCGGCCAATGCTGGCCCGATGGCGCGCGTCAGGTTGAACCCGATGCCGTTGAGGGCGATCGCCTGCACCAGGTCCGACCGCGGCACCAGTTCCGGGACCACCGCGCTCCAGGCCGGCGCGGTCAGGGCGGATCCGATGCCGATGGCGAAGGTCAGGATCAGCAGCAGCGATGCGTTCATCCCGCCGGCCAGCATCAGGATGGCCAGCGTCGCGGCGGCGAGCATGGTCCAGAGCTGGGCGCCGATCAGGAACACGCGCCGGTCCATGATGTCGGCCAGTGCGCCGCCAGGAAGCGCCAGCAGGAACACCGGCATGATGGTTGCTGCCTGCACCATCGACACGATCAGCGGATGCGGCGCCAGCGACGTCATCAGCCAGCCGGCGCCCGTATTCTGGAGCCAGGTGCCCAGCCAGGCGACGACGCTGGCCAGCCAGAGCGTGCGGAATGTGGTGTGGCGCAGCGGCACCAGCGCAGCGGGGACGCGCATCAGGCTGCACGTCCATTCTGCCGGCAGGCGTATTGCCGGGCGCACGAGTCGGTCCGTGTCATGCCGGCGCCTGGCCGGCCCGTGCCGCCAATCCACTCCGATATAACAACAGAAAACAATCCGTTCGGCGCCAGCGAAAGTAGTCCGCCGCCAGTCTGGGTGACGGCCGGCGGCCAGGACAGGGTGAACGAGGCCATTGCTCTCCGGTCATCACAACGATCCACGGCATCTCCGTGGCAGGATGACCGACGATATAGGCCGTCGCTTCGCCCGCTTGCATCCAAATCTGACATCGGCCGCCTGGACCGCTCGATTAGGCCGGAACCCGGTTCGATGGGAAACCAGACTCCGGCCACGATCGCGACGGCAGCCGGTCGGCTACTGCCCTGACGGCTTCTTGTCGGATGCCGTCCCCTGCCCTCGGCCGGCTCCGGCGCCCGAAGCGTTGCCGGTCGGGCTGCCCGGATAGGCGGCGGACGGCTTCGGCTTCTCTTCCTCGGGCTTCGCGGGTGGCGCGGACTTGCCGCCCGCCCCGGACACATTTCCCGTGGGGCTGCCGGGGAACGGTTTGGTGCCGGGATCCGTCTTTTCCTCTGCCATGCGGCCTCCATGCATCGTCGCCATCACGATCGAGGACGACAACCGTTGAACGGTCCTGACGGTCATCCGTTCATATCCCGGCGCGGTATCATCCGGGCCGCGCGTCGTTGCCGCGGTCGGCTGCCGCCCGGTCAGGACGACAGGCGCGCGGCCATCCTGTCGGCCAGCAGGGCGAGCGCCCGGCTCATTCCCTCGGCGACATCACCCCCGGCCATCGACGCTGCCCGGGCGGTGACCGTGCTATGCTCGGTGAAGGCCGGCTCCCCCGCCACCCGGGATTCGACGGTCCAATCTGAAGTCAGCACCACCTCGCCGTCTGCATTCACCATGAAGTCCTGGACGTTCAGCGCCAGTGTCCGCGCACCCTTGGGTGGCAGCGGATCACCGGGCGTCAGCACGGCAGCGGTCCCAAGCCGATTCCGCAGATCCTCTGTCAGCGCGCGACGCACCAGTTCCGGCAGCGGCGCGATCCACCGCTCCCGATCGGAGACATTCACCGACACGCCCTCCCCGCCCGTCACCAGCGACCGGCGGTCGAGTGAGCTGGGCAGCGTCACCCGTCCGACCTGCAACGGGGGTGACACCTTGCGGAAATAGGCGGTGTGCTGGGTTTCCACCGGCCGGAGCGTGAAGAACTGGGTCTCCGGACTGCGTCCGCACCCGGCCACCAGCAGGAGCAGACAGGCGATCGCGATCCTCATCTCGGCTCTCCTCTGCCGCGCAGCAACGCCTCAGGGTGACGGTCCAGATAGTTGGCCAGTTCCCGCAGGCTGCGCGCCATGCGGCTGACCTCGTACAACGTTTCCCCGAGACCGGCGGTGCCGGGCGGATGGCGCGTCAGAGCGTTACCGCTGGTGATGTCCTGCAACCCGGATGCGGCCGAACGTGCCTCCTGTGCCGCCCGCCGGATCTGGGTCAGGATCGGACCAACCTCGCCTTGGGCTGTCTGCGTGATCTCCTCGACATGAGCGAGCGCTTGGTCAAGGTTCGTCAGGCTGCGCTCGATCTGCGGCGAGCCGCTGATCCGCGCCAGGTTCTCCACGGTCTTCCGCAATCCGGCGGCGATCTGCTGCAGCGGCAGGCTGGCCACCTTGCCGGCGACATCGCCGACCGAGGAGAGAATGCCATCAATGCCCGACGTTGGTCCGGTCGGGATTGTAGGAACATCACCCTCGCCCAGCGCGGCCGTTGGCGCGCCGGGGACAAACGAGAGTTGCACCTCCTTGCCGCCCACCACGGGAACCGAGCGGCTGATCTGGGCGCGCAGCCCTTCCCCGATCAGCGTCCGCAGCATCGCGTCGAGCTGCGCCTTCGGCCGGCTTCCCCATTCCGCGCCCTTCGCGAGCGCAATCCGCCCCGGCTGCAGCGCCAGTGTCGTCACGGTCCGCAATTGTCCGAGATTTGGATCATATTCCAGGCGCGCCGCCGTAACGCTGCCGATCCGTTTGCCTTCCAGGGTGACCGGAGCACGTTCGGCGACGACGCCGGCCTCGGCTGTCGGAAACACCACGCGATAGCGCACGGTCGTGCCATCGGGGGCAGCCTCGGCCTGGTCGCGATTGTCATACAGGGTGAACTCGGCCCCGGGCGCAGCCTGCGACCCGGCCGCCGACCCGTCGGGCGTCCGGAACGCCACTGCACCCCGGACGATCGCCGGCAGCGATTGCAGCCGCAGTTCGGGCCCGGAGGCGGTCATTGCCACGCGGACCGCCCCGGCGTCCCAGAAACGGGATCCCGCGTGTACCAGCTGGTCGAACGGTGCATTGACGAACACATCGATCCGGAAGTGCCGATTGTCCGGGGCGAGCGCCGTATCCTGCACTTCACCCACCGTGAGCCCGCGATGGAACACGGCTGATCCTCGGGACAGATTGCCGAGCCGCGGGGTGGTCAGGACGAAATGCGTGCCCTTGGTGTCGTAGGCGGTCGGCGGACGCCGCGACAGGCCTTCGTAGTGGTCCTGCTTGTCGCCAGAATGCGGCTCGATGCCGATATACGGACCCGAGACGACGGCGGTGAGAGATGAGAGGTTCGTCAGGCTGGGACTTTCCCCGGCAATCCAGAAGCGCGTACCTTTCCCCAGGTGCCCTTCCATCTGCGATTGAAGTCGCAGGACAACTCGGATCCGTTCCAGGGAGTCGCCCAGGGTGACGCTGTCGACGGCGCCGACGACCATGTCGTGGTACTTGACCTGCGTGCTTCCTGCCTTGATGGCCGGCCCGGCGGGAAAGGTGACGATGACCTCGGTCCCGCTGCGGGACAGTTCCCGCACGCCGAGATAGACGACCAGCGCGAGCGCCGCGATCGGCACCGCCCAGATCCAGCCGGGCCATCGCGCGGGCTTCACAATGGCCTTGAGGCGATCGGTGTTCATGGCCGAGCGCGATCCCACATCAGCCGCGGATCAAAGCACCGGACGGCGAACATCGTCAGGACGACGACCGCCAGGAACGCCGGCGCACCTAGTCCCGCGCGCACACTGACGTATCCGTTGATCTGCATCAGCGGCACGAAGATGGCGATTGTGAATACATCAACATTCGACCAGCGCCCGATCTCGCCGATCACGCGATAGAGCCGCGTTTTCAGGACCAGCCAGCGGGTGGAGCCGTGGTAAGTTCCAAGAATGAGCCAGGTCATGCCGACGAGCTTGAGCAGGGGAATGGCGATGCTGGTGCAGAAGATCAGCACACCTAGCGGCCACAACCCGGCCTGGAACAGCCGCATGACTCCGCTCAGGATCGTGTGCTGGTCCGTCTGGCCGAAATGCAAGTCGACGCTCATCGGGAACCAGTTGGCGACGGGATACAGCAGGTATCCTGCGGCGATCAGGGCCGTGGTCTGCATCAGCGACGACGGCCGGCGGTCGTAAAGGCGCTTGCGGCAACGCGGACAGCGGCTGCCCGCGGCGTCCGCCGGCAGCACGAGGTCGCAGGCGGGGCACATGAGCGTGGCGCCCTGTCCGTCGATGTCCGCCGGACGCTGGATGGCATCCCAGGTCGCTCGCCGGTCCAGCGCACCGCGTGTGAGCATCGCCATGAAGGCGGCGAGGATCAGGCACCAGCCACCGGCTTCGATCTGCAACGGCAGGCGCGCCGCCACGCGGCTGTAGCCGATCGCCGCCCCGATCAGGAAAACATCCGGCATTGCCCAATGATCCAGCCGTTCGGCCCATCGGAACGCCATGCCCGGCCAGACGTCACGCCGTTGCAGGCGCACCGCCGCAAGTGCCGCGGTAAGCAGGCCGAAGCGGGCGAACGGCAGCAGGATTCCTTGAAGGGCGACACCCAGCGCCAGCAGGATCCATCCGCCCTGCCACAGGGCGAACACGCCCGATCCCAGGCGCGACGATCGCTCGATCCCTGCGAAGGAAAGATGGAACAGGGTCATCATATTGGCCGGGAACAGGAGCAGGAGCGTCGCGGCCGAGAGAGCCAGCGCGGCATCGAGGCTGCGGCCTGTCGCGCGTTCAAGCGTCCTGGCGCAACGGCGGCACACCAGGCTGCCGCGCCGGATCAAGGCAGGCACAAGCTGCACCGTCCCGCAATCGGGACACCCCACGAGCATGACCGTCGTCCTGCTGCTGGCAGGCGGATCCCACCATGCTTCGAACGTCCATTGCGCAGCTTGGTTCTTGCGGGAGTACCGGCCTGCCGACGACGGCTGAAAAGTATCAATCGACAATTGTGAATACGCCGTGCCCGACGGCAGGCAAAAATATCGATCACATCTTTTGTGCGCCCCGGACTTGCCAATTTGCTGCCACACCCGCTCGCCATCAAAGGCGCACGCAGCGAGGGCGTTCGCCCTGGGGATGGATCAATGCGCTTCCTGAAAATCTATGGCCGGGTTCTCGGCCTTCTGGGTCGCGACCTCCGGGTCGCCTGGTTGCTGGCCGGTGCGAACCTGATGGTCGCCGGGTTGCAGTTCCTCGACCCGATCCTGTTTGGCCGTGTGATCAACATGCTGACGCAGTCCGGACAATCCACGCCGGATGCGCTCTGGTCCGAGGCGATCATGCTGCTCGGCATCTGGGCGTGCGTGGGCGTGGGCGGCATCGTCAGCAACATTGCGGTGTCGTTGCACACGGAACGGCTGGCGCACCGGAATCGCATGCAGGTCATGGCGCGGTACTTTCAGCACGTCCTGGCGATGCCGCTGAGCTTCCACGGCGACACGCATTCCGGACGGCTGATGAAGTCGATGCTGACAGGCTCCGATGCCCTGTTCGGCACCTGGCTTGTGTTCTTCCGCGACCAGCTTTCGACCATCCTCTCGGCTGTCGTGCTGCTGCCGCTGACGCTGTTCCTGAACTGGCGGCTGGGTCTGGTGCTGGTCGTGCTGGTGGTGCTGTATATCGTTGTCACGGCGTTCGTCGTGCGCCGCACCGAAAGCGCGCAGCGGGAAGTGGAGCGCTTCAACACCGCGCTGGCCGGAACCGCGCAGGACGCGCTCAGCAATGTCATGGTCGTGCAATCCTTCACCCGGCTCGCGGCCGAGGCGCGGATGTTCGGCGACATCGCGCAGCAGGTGATCCGCCATCAGTTCCCCGTGCTGAACTGGTGGGCGCTGGTGAATGTCATGACCCGCGCCGCCAGCACGCTCGCCGTCATCACCCTCGTCGTGGTCGGCACCTGGCTGCATGTGCGCGGCCTGGCCAGCGTGGGCGAGATCGTCAGCTTCATGGGCATCGCTATGCTGCTGATCGGCCGGCTGGAAACCGCGGCGTCGTTCGTCTCCTCGCTGTTCTTCAAGCTGCCGGTGATGGAGGAGTTCTTCAGGATCCTGGACGCGCGGAGCACGGTGCCTGATCATGAAGACGCCCGCGCGCTCTGGGCCCCGCGTGGCGAGGTCAAGTTCGAGGATGTGTCCTTCGCCTATCCCAGCGCCAGCAACGACGTCCTGTCCGCGGTGAACTTCACCGCGCGGCCGGGAACCTCGGTCGCGCTGGTCGGACACACCGGCGCCGGCAAGTCAACGGCAATGGCGCTGCTGCAGCGGCTGTGGGATCCGACCACCGGGTCTGTCACGGTCGACGGACAGGACCTGCGGGATGTGTCGCTGGAGAGCCTGCGCTCACAGATCGGCGTCGTGTTCCAGGAGAGCATGCTGTTCAATCGCTCGATCCGCGACAACCTGCTGGTGGGCCGGCCGGATGCGACCGATGAGGAGATCGAGCGGGCCTGCCGCCAGGCGGAGGCGCACGAGTTCATCATCCGCCAGCCGCGTGGCTATGACACGCTGATCGGCGAGCGTGGCACGACGCTGTCGGGCGGGCAGCGCCAGCGCCTCGCAATTGCCCGCGCCCTGCTGAAGGATCCGCCGATCCTGATCCTGGACGAGGCGACGAGCGCGCTGGACGCGGCGACCGAGGCGCGGGTCAGCCGAGCCCTGAAGACGTTGATGGCGGGGCGGACGACCTTCATCATCGCCCACCGTCTGTCGACCATCCGGGATGCCGACGAGATCCTGGTGTTCGAGCACGGCCGCATCGCCGAACAGGGTACGTTCGCCGAACTGTTGGCCCGTCGCGGTCAGTTCGCGGAGCTGGTGGAGAGCCAGCTGGCACCACCCGCGCAGCAGGCGATGGCGGCGGAGTGATCGATATCGAGGGGGTGTGAAGCAGAAGGATCATGACGAGAGGGCTAGAATAACGTTGTCGTTTCAATTTTCCTGTCGGAGCGAAACACAACATGCTGCGCCTGGCCCTCTTCTTCCTGGTCATCTCGATCATCGCGGCGATCTTCGGCTTCGGCGGGATCGCCGCCGCTTCCGCCAGCGTCGCGAAGATCCTGTTTTTCATCGCCATCGTGATCTTCGTCGTCCTGCTGATCGCCGGACTGATGGCCGGGAGTACCCTCTGGTAGTAATCAGCAGCAGGTACTTCGTCTATTCCTTGCATTTTGATTGCCGAAACGCGCATGCTCGCTTGGCTACCAACGCGGGCACGCGATCCGGCCCGAATAGCTTCAATGTCGACCGTTCGACGGATCGTCACCCGCCCAGGCACCGGAAGGAGCAGGGTCATGACGGTCGCGGCAATCCTGAAGCACAAGGGCAATCGCGTCATTTCCGTCGCACCGACGGCGACGATCGCCGAGGTCGCGGCAATGCTGTCGGAACACCGGATCGGCGCCGTGCCGGTCATCGACCGCGCCGATCAGTTGTTGGGTATTGTCAGTGAGCGGGACATCGTCCGCTGCCTGGCCGCCAACGGATCGCGCACGCTGGAGATGACGGCGGGCCAGTTGATGACCCGTTCGCTGCAAGTAGCCTCCCCACAGACGAGCATCGAGGAAGCGATGCAGATGATGACCGAGGGGCGCTTCCGTCACCTGCCGGTAATGCAGGGGGACAGCCTGGCCGGATTGATCAGCATCGGTGACGTGGTGAAGGCGAAGATCCTTCAACAGGCGGCCGAGGTGGACAGTTTGAAGGCCTACGTGGCGGGATCCGCCTGAGGCATTCCTGCTGACCGGTCAGCCGGAGCCGTCTGCCCAGGGAGGCGGGCCCAGATTGATGTGGCTGGGGCCGACACCGGCACCCGTTGCCGCACCAGCACCCGCCCCGACCACCGCGCCGACCACAACCCCCACCGGCCCGCCGACAAGGCCGATCAGCGCGCCGGTACCCGCGCCCGCGGCGGCTGTCCCGGTCGTGCGCTCGGGCTGCTGCGTCCCGCAGGCACCAAGGATCAACGCCAGACCGAGAACAATCGTGCGTGATGGCAGTCTGGTCCGCATGGTGCACCCCGC
>JBFXDK010000138.1:0-2031 GCA_050181195.1 Acetobacteraceae bacterium
GAGGCCATGACCGAGATCGCCACACCGCCCATCATCGCAGAAATACCGCAACTTCCACCCCAGGCCGCCTGATCATGGCCACCTCGGAGCGCAGGAGATTTTCCACCACGTTGACGGACGTGATCGCACGATGTGCGCATTCTGATCTCTCGCCGGGTCATTCAACAGTCGCACGTCCCATCCTCCGCACACGGAGCGAGGACGTGTCGCCAGCCTCTTCGCGGGCGGTCGCTGGTCCAGACCAGCGACCGCATGCCGGCCAATGTTCATTCGGTTGAGGCGCCGACGCGGCCGATGATGGTTCGCATTCAATGCCCGCCAGCGCTACCCACCTCGGTCTGGCCTACAATCCAACCTCGTGCATTTGTGAACTAAATCACTGTGCACAGTACGTTTATAAATGTAAGAAGCTGTATCCGAAGTCCATAAGGGCGACCGGCGTCGGTTTTCCGTCGCTGTAGCTGATAATAATCAGGGGTCTGCATGAAACCATTCAAGTTCGACTCCCCTTTGATCCGAAGGCTTGTGATCGGGATTTGCCTCGGTGCGGCGGCATGTACGGTGCAATTGACTGCGCCATACAGTGAAGAAATCGACAAAGATGCTACCGCGCTCCAAAGCGACTTCCTGAAATTCGCCGCCAACATGCAAATGCAGGCGGGCAAACCCGAGGCATATTACACGAATCATCAGCAGACCTATGCCGATTTCGAGGCTCGCTTGGCGGTCATGAGAATGCGCTCGGAGTCGCTTTCCAGCGGAGTGCCATGCCGTCGTGCTCTCGATACCCGGAACAGTGCTGAACGATCCCTCATCGGGCCAATGCAATCACAGGTATCGGAGAAAATTGGCGAACCAGGATGGGGAGACTCATCCTGCGTTACAATCCTCGTGATGATTGCTGGCGATCAGATGGAGCGGCTACGCAGCCAGCATGAGATCCGTTGCAATCCGTCTGCAAAAAAGGAACTTTGCACGACTTTGTTCTCGTCACCACCTATATTTGGAATTTTTGGAACGGGACAGAATAATGCTCCCCTTGTCAGCGCGGTCGCGATAAGCCTCAACGAGCTTGTCGGCGCGGAACGCGATATTAGACCTGTTCAAAAAAACTAGGAGGAAATCGCCATGCCTGTGTCACGGACCGCTTTCGACGATATCTTCAGGGCGCTGGTTGCTCAATCCAGAGCGTCGTTCAAGGACATCGTCACCGACATCGATCAGCACGTGATTCCCACCATGGCCTCAATTGCTCGGAGCCTTGTAGTGATCGGCGGCCGCTTCGCCGATGGGACCTACACAAAGGATATCGCCGACATTGAGATTGCCGCACAAGTCGACGCTGCAGCATCTGTCATTGTGCGCTTTGCAAATGCGTTGCTGAGACGCATTCAAGACATTATCAATGCGGTTTTGACGGCCATTCGGACCGTAGTGAATGATTCAATTGGTATCATTCTGCTGTAAATTATCGGACAATTCAGCAAGAGGCGCTTTGCCGACCAACGCCTTGACCAGGCATCGTTGTTTGTGGGACCGGCTGGGACGGCGTTACTACCTTATTACGTTACCTGCCGTCACGCAGCAAGTCATGGCGCTTCTGTGGCCCCCGCGCACACGCTGCCCGCCCCCGCAGCAGCCGGGATGGCAACCACGGCCCACGCCACATACCCAGAGCACAGCAGAACCACCCCGCCCGCGCCGTCCCGACAACGAACGGCGCGGCCCCGGTCAGGTCACCCACCAACCCCCACCGTATACGTCACCGCCGACCCGGACAGGCACACCTCCCCGTCCCCATTCACCACCGTCGTCGCCAGGGTGCAGATCGGCTTGTCATCCCGCACCGCCGTCACCTCCACCCGCGCCGTGATGGTCTCGCCCACGCGCACCGCACGGACGAAGCGCCATTCCACCCCCAGGAACACACTCCCCGGACCCGGCAGCCGCTCGGCCACCACCGCGTTCAACAGGCCGGACGTCACGCCCCCCTGCACGATCAGGCCGCCGAACGGCGATGCCGCCGCCAGG
>JBFXDK010000138.1:2131-13283 GCA_050181195.1 Acetobacteraceae bacterium
TCGGCCAGCGCGGGCGACGTTTCCACCAGCACACGGCGGAACCCGCCCGCCAGATCGCCCCGCACGTCGGCGCGGAACCGCGCCGGCGGCATCGCCGCGAACACGCAGTGCCGCCCGTCATTCGTCGGGATCACGCCGGCGCTGACACCGCGGTTGAAGTACCAGTGGTAACCATCCGGCGCGATCCCCGGCAGGTACGCGAACACCACGGCGCACGCATGCCTTGCGGCATGCAGCAAAGGGGCCTCGACCATGCGTGCAACAGCCGAGGAAAGGCCGTCCGCGCCGATCACCAGATCCGCATGCACCACGGTGCGCTGTCCGGACGCATCCTGCACCACAGCGCCGGTCACCCGCCCGTCATCGCGCCGGACCAGGTCCAGCAGCGAAACACCGAACCGGACCTCGGCGCCCGCCTCCCACGCGGCCTCGACCAGTGCCGCATCCAGCACCGTGCGCCGCGGCGCGTACAGCGCCGACACGTCCTGGTCCGGGCGGATATCCACCGCGACGGCGTCCTCGGCATAATGGAACGTCGTCCGGCGCACCGGCGGCGTGCCGCGCCGCAGCAGTGCCGGCATGATGCCCCAGCGCTGCAGCAGCATCACGCCGCCGCGCATCAACGCATGTGTGGACAGCGTGTCGGACCCGTAGGCGCCGCGGTCAATGGCCAGGACGCGCAGGCCGCTGCCGGCCAGCAGCATGGCGGTGGTGGCGCCGGCGCAGCGCGCGCCGACGATCAGTACATCATATCTGTTGTCCTCGATCATCGTTGCATTCCCCTTACGCGGCTCGGCGGAAGCCGGCGGCCAGATGGGCAGTCAGATGTTCGGCAAGGTCATGGGCATCCAGCCCGACGCCATCGATGAAGTTCGACCGGCGGCGGCGCATGAAGCGCAGCCCCAGCACATACAGACCCGGTGCGGGCGTGACGCCGCCGTCGTGCGCGATCTCCCCCGCCGCATCCAGCACGGGCACGCGCAGCCACCGGTAGTTGCGGTTGTATCCGGTCGCCCAGACCACGGTGCCGATCCCCTCGGCCGCCAGGTCCAGCGCCGTCGGTGCCGGCGGCAGGATGATGCGCGGACATCCCCGGGGGTCGGCGGGCGCGCCAAG
The DNA here is from genome assembly GCA_050181195.1 of Acetobacteraceae bacterium. Taxonomy (GTDB): domain Bacteria; phylum Pseudomonadota; class Alphaproteobacteria; order Acetobacterales; family Acetobacteraceae; genus Rhodopila. Next base: position 3,248 of record JBFXDK010000138.1, read on the forward strand.
CTTGTCGGCACAGGCATCGATACGTGCCAGCAGGCGCTCCAGCGCCGCGTGCGCGCTGTCCAGCGTCGCCGGCAGGTCGTCCGCGAACCGCATCATGCTGCCCCGCGCGTCCATCACGCGGCCCAGCATGCGCACGCCGGCCTGGTGCAGCGTACCCAGCGTCAGGTCCTGCCGGTCGGGCCGGCCAACCAGCTGGAACGACGGCTGGCGGCGGGCGCGAACGATGTCGGACACCGCATCCCAGCGGTCATCCAGGATGCCGATCGCATCCAGCCAGTGCCAGATATCCCGGCCGCGATAGGTGCGCGGCACGCGGGTGTGCCCGCCCGCCGCCAGCCAGACCTGCCGGCCGCCGGCGCGCTGGATCTCGTCGGCGATCTGTGCCCCGGTGGCGGACGCTCCCACCACCAGCACGCCGCCCCGCGGCAGCAGGTCGGGATTGCGATAGGCCGGGGGCGCGATCTGTCGGATCGTTTCGGGCAGCCGTTGCGCCATCGCGGGCACCGCCGGTTCGTCGCAATTGCCGGTCGCGATCACCACCGCATTGGCTTCCCAGCGCCCGCGATCGGTATCGACGACATAGCCATGCGGCCCCGGGCGGACGCAGCGCACGGTCGTTTCGGTGCAGACTGGTGCCTGGCTGGCACGCGCGTAGTGCGAAAGATGTTCGGCGAAATCTGCGGCGGTCATGAAGCCGTCGGGGTCATTCCCCTGGTAGGTCCAGGCCGGCAGGCGCGACATCCAGTTGGGCGTCAGCAGCCGCAGCGAGTCCCACCGCTCACTATGCCAGCGTTCGGCGATACGCCCCCGCTCAAGCACGACATGGGCGATGCCGCGGTCGGTCAGGCATTGGCTCATGGCAAGGCCGGCCTGGCCCGCGCCGATGATCAGGGCTGGAATGCGGGGCATGAGAATTCTCCTTCACCGTGCGCCACCGGCCCCGGCCCGGAACCGGGTTCCGGGTGCCGGCGCGTCACGGCTGTCACTGGTTGACGGTGATCGACACGGGGATTCCGTTGGTCAGGACATCGAACACGGCGGAGCGCGCCTGCGACTGGCGGACGATCTCGGCCAGCTTCTCCGGCGGGGCGTCACCCTTGATGGAGAAGGCCACCTGCACGTTCTGGAACCCGTTGCGCACGTCCTTCGACAGGCCAAGGATGCCGCGCAGGTCGATGTCGCCGGTGATCGAGGAGGAGACCTCGGTCAGGCGCACGCCGCGCGCCGCGGCGATATTGCCGATCCCGGCGGTCAGGCAGCCGGCCAGGCCGTGCAGGATCCATTCCACCGGTGTCGGCCCCATGTCGGCGCCGCACAGAACGGCCGGATGATCGGAATCGGCGGTGAAGACGTTGCCGTGCTTCTGTTCCCCGCCCGCGCCCGAGAACCCGGCGATGGTGGAGACGCTGTGCGTGCCGTTGATCCAGGTGTTTTCCGCGCGGAACTGGAACTTCGCGAGTTCCGGCTGCGCGCCGACGGCGCTGATGGTGGCGAGAAGGGCGGGTGTATCGACGCCGTTCATCGGGGGCTTCACGGGGGCGACGGTCTGGCTGCACATGATGGCGATCCTCTCTGATGGTGTGACCGGCGGGTTTCCGTCCGCCGACCGGCGTGTGCCGGTGCGCCATTCCTAGGGACCGCACGAAGCGCGCGCTTGCAGCGCGTCTGGAGATTTCCTGAAGGAAGTCTGGATTTCCCCGGAACATCCCCCGCATCCTTCACGTGGACGGGACTGAATTGTGACGTGCTTCACTTGTCACGCGACCAACAATTGGCCGTGGAAGGACAAGTCCGCGGGGACGACGCGATGAACGGATCGCGGCTCTGCTTTGATGATTGTGAAATTGGCCCGGATGCGTTCGAACTGCGGCGCAGGTCAGCGACCACCGGCTGTTCCGGGCAGATCCGTCCTATGTCTATACCGTCGTCATCAAGGCCGACCCGGCGCTGTAGGCGATGCTGTCGGGGCAACCGGATGCCGCCGAGGGTTTCATCGCGGAATCATTGCAGTGGGAGCCGACCTACGCGCGGCCTGCAGCGCCTGGCGGCGATCCACGGGCTGCGCGGCAACCGGGACCAGGCGCAGGCGGCGGTCGCGCGCCCGAAGGCGCTGGGGCAGCCCTGCGACCGGCACGACTTCCTGACGTTGTATCCGTTCCGCAACCCGTGCACCGGGAGGTGTTCTTCGAGGGACGGCGCGGGGCGCGATTGGAAGAGGCGTAGGACACGCGATCCATCACTTCACCGTATCGAATCTCCCGATCCGATCAAGCCAGTCCCGCCGGCCCGCTCGGCCAAGAACCCTTACCGGTTCGCCGCCGCTCCGATCCAGACCTCCCGGTACAGCCCCACGATCTCCGCCGCCGTCGGCACCCGCGGATTGTTCCCGGGACTTCCCGACGCCAGCGCCTGCTCGGCCATCAGCGCCATCTTGCCGGTCCAGTCGGCCTCGGTGATCCCGAACTCCGCCGGCGTCGGCACCGACAGATCCCGGTTCAACGCCTCCAGCCCCGTGATCAGCTTCGCAGCCGCCACCGCATCGCTGTCCGTCCCGGCCGCGAACCCGATCCGCCGCGACGCCTCGGCGTACCGCCCCTCGGCCCCCGGCACGGAAAACCGCGTCACCGCCGGCAGCAGCATCGCGTTCGACAGCCCATGCGGCGCATGGAAATGCGCCCCGATCGGCCGCGCCATGCCATGCACCAGCGCGACCGAGGAGTTCGAGAACGCCAGCCCCGCCTGGGTGGCGCCGATCATCATCGCCTCCCGCGCCGCGGCGTTGTTCGGTTCGGCATAGGCGGTGCGGATGTTCCGTCCGATCAGTTCCATCGCCGCCGTGGCCAGCGCGTCGGAAAACGGGTTGGCGCGCTTGGACACATACGCCTCCAGCGCATGCGTCAGGCTGTCCACCCCGGTATCCGCCGTGGTGCGCGGCGGGACGGAAAACGTGAGTTCGTAATCCACGATCGCCGCCAGCGGCAGGGCGCCGAAGCCCGCGATCAGCATCTTCTCGTCATTCTCGGTGTCGGTGATCACCGTGAACCGCGTGCACTCGCTGCCCGTGCCGGCGGTGGTGGGGATGGCGATCACCGGCATCGCGCCCGTGTCCGCGGCGAAGGGCGCCTTGTAGGCGCGCATCTTCCCGCCGCCCTGCGCCAGGATCGCCATCGCCTTGGCCGTGTCGATCGGCGACCCGCCGCCAAACCCGATCATGCAGTCGTAATTGCCCGCTTGCAGCACCGCGACCCCGGCCTCGATCACGGTGTCCACCGGCTCGGGCACCGTGTCGCTGAACACGCTGTACTGGATCCCCGCCGCCTCCAGAGGGTCCAGGCAGCGCCGCACCAGGCCCAGCTTGACCATGATCGGGTCGGTCACCACCAGCGGGCGGGAGAGGCCGAACTTCCCCAGCACCTCGGCCACCTGCTTCACGGCGCCGCCCGCCACCAGCAGCATGCGAGGGGAGGCGATATTGGCTGTCACGGCGGTCATGGCGGTCTCTCCCGGTTCGGCTGTCGGCCCCAGGGTAAAACGCGCGACCGGGCCTGCAAAGCCGGGGCGGCGGGTTCAGCCCGCCATCGGCGGGACGCGCGTATGCCAGTCGGTCGCGCTCTCATACGCGAAGCCGATGCGCAGCGCCGTCGCCTCGTCATAGCCGCGGCAGACGATCTGCAGCGACAGCGGCAGCCCGCCCGCGGTGAAGCCGTTGGGCACCGCCAGGGCGCACAGGTCCAGGAAGTTCACCCAGCGCGTCAGCATCCCCGGGGTCGTTCCCTGGTCGATCGTGTCGATCGGGATCGGCGGCGTGGTCGTGGTGGGCGTCAGGATCGCATCCACCCCCTCGATCGCAGCGGCAAACGCCGCCTTCATCCGCTCCCGTTCCGCCAGGGCGGTCAGGTAGTCGCGGGAGGAGATCCCCGCCCCCGCCTGCACCCGCGGCCGCACCGCCTCATCCAGCGGCGTCGCCGGATCGTCCACCAGATCGGCCAGCATCGCATAGGCCTCGGCCGACATGATCCGCCCGTTGATCGCGCCCAGGTCGGCCAGCGGCGCGGGCAAGACCAGGTCGACGATCTCCGCCCCCATATCCGACAGCAGCGCCACCGAGCGGTCGAACGCCGCCAGCACTTCGGCGTCCACGCCCGCACGTTCGGCGTCCGGCATGCGCCCCAGGCGCAGCCCCTTCACGCCGCGGCGCAGCCCGGGCATGGGTTCGGCGTCGCGCCGCCCGCGGGTCAGCGGATCCAGCGGATCGCACCCCTGCCAGGCTTCCAGCAGGATCGCGGCATCCTGCACGCAGCGCGTGATCGGGCCGGGCGTATCCAGCGTGGGACTCAGCGGCAGGATGCCGAATGTGCTGATCCGCCCGATCGTCGTCTTCAACCCGGTGATGCCGTTCCAGGCGGCCGGCAGACGCACCGACCCGCCGGTATCGGTGCCGATCGCGCAGGGCGCCATGCGCGCCGCGACCGCCACGCCCGAACCGCTGGACGATCCGCCGGGCGTGCGATGCACCGTCGGATCCCACGGGTTCCAGGGCGTGCCCAGGTGCTGGTTCGTCCCCCAGCCGCCATAGGCGAACTCCACCGTATGGGTCTTGCCCAGAATGACCATCCCGGCCGAGCGCAGTTTGTGCACCAAGGTCGCGGTGCGGGTCGCCACACGCTCGCGCCAGGCCGCGGTGCCGCCCATGGCGACGCGCCCCTCGATCTCCACCAGGTCCTTGACTGCGATCGGGATGCCGTGCAGCGGCCCGATCGCATGACCCGAGCGGATGGCCTTGTCAGCCGCTTCGGCCGCCATCCGCGCCCCGTCCCGGTCGACGGACACGAAGGCCTGCAGCTTGGGCTCCAGCCGCTCGATGCGGGCCAGGCAATCCTCGGCCAGGTCGACGGGTGAAAGACGACCGGACGCGATCTCGGCGGACAGGACATGAACCGGCCGGTCGGCCGGTGCGGACGCGTGGGGCATGACGGGAACCTTCGGCTGAGGCCGAAAGCCTACCCAGGATCGCCTCGCCCCACCAGAACCGGCGGGCCGATCCTATCCCAGCCGTGCCTGCTCCTCCGGCGTGCGCAGCGTCAGCGCCAGGGCGTGCATGCCGCCGGTTTCGGGCGGCCCGAACTCCCCGGCCAGCGCGTCGTGCACGGCGCGCGACCGGGCCACCCGGGCCTGGCCGCGAAACGCCTCGGCCACCATCAACACGGAATAGTGTGTCTCCCCCGCCGGCCCGGCCCCGGCATGCCCGGCATGCTGCGCGCTGTCATCCTGCACCACCAGCAATGTGGGCGAGAATGTCTCGGTCAGCACGGCCTTCAGCCGTTCGGCCCGGGATGCGGCGGGATTGGTCTGCATCCTGCCTATATCGGTGCGAAATTCCCTGCCGCCAAGCCCTGTTGCCAAGCAAGGTGGCGGCGCACATAACGCCATCATGATCCGTCGTGCAGCGCGCCCCAGGGCCTATGCTCCCGACCCGGCCGCGCCGCCGGGCCGGCCCTGCGACATGCCCGACTGTCCGGCTTCCGGCGAGTACCGCGCCCCGAAATCCCGCAAGACGCTGAACGAATACTGGTGGTTCTGCCTGCCGCATGTCCGCGAGTACAACAGCAGCTGGGATTACTATAAGGGCATGACGCCGGCGCAGATGGAGGCGGAGCTGCGGGCCGACACCGCCTGGCAGCGCCCGTCCTGGCCGCTGGGCCGGCTGGGCGCCAACGCCTGGGACGATGAGGTGATGCGCGACCCGCTGCGCATCCTGGCCGAATCCCGCCTGAACCAGGCGCGCAAGCGCCAGCCCGACAAGGCACCGGCCGAATTGCGCGAACCGCTCGCCACGCTGGGCCTGACCTGGCCCACCACGCTGGACGCGGTGAAGAGCCGCTACAAGGAACTGGCCAAGCGTCATCACCCGGATGCGAACGGCGGCAGCCGCGACGCCGAGGAACGACTGAAGACAATCAACCTCGCCTATGCCACACTGCGAACCCGCCTCGGCACGGAACCTCGTTTGGCAACAGCAGGTTAAGCCCCGCCCTTGCGCTGGCGCACGCCAGGGGTAGACTTTCCAGGAATTGTAACAGGACACGCTGGTCTATGAACACGGTTGCCGCAAACGCCGATCCCCGCCCGACCTCCGAGATCAATCTGCCGGACGCCAAGGTATCGGCGCGCGCGGCGTTCGACCTCGACGTCGACATGGAAGTGCCCGCCTTTTCGGTCCGCACCGAGCACGTGCCGGATATCGACACCGCCTACAAGTTCGACCGGGAGACGACGCTCGCGATCCTGGCCGGCTTTGCCTACAACCGCCGCGTAATGATCCAGGGCTACCACGGCACGGGCAAGTCCACCCATATCGAACAGGTGGCCGCGCGCCTGAACTGGCCCTGTATCCGCGTGAACCTGGACAGCCATATCAGCCGTATCGACCTGATCGGCAAGGACGCCATCGTCCTGCGCGAAGGCAAGCAGATCACGGAATTCCGCGAAGGCATCCTGCCCTGGGCGCTGCAGCATGCCTGCGCGCTGGTGTTCGATGAGTATGACGCCGGCCGCCCGGACGTGATGTTCGTGATCCAGCGCGTGCTGGAAGTGGAAGGCAAGCTGACCCTGCTGGACCAGAACCGCGTCATCCGGCCGCACAAGTCCTTCCGCCTGTTCTCCACCGCCAACACGGTGGGCCTGGGCGACACGACCGGCCTCTATCACGGCACGCAGCAGATCAACCAGGGCCAGATGGACCGCTGGAATATCGTCGCCACCCTGAACTACCTGCCGCATGCCATGGAAACCGGCATCGTGCTGGCAAAGATGGGCGTCGACCCGGCGAAGGATCCCGCCACGAAGAAGCGCGTGGAAGGCATGGTCGCGCTCGCCGACCTGACCCGCGCCGGCTTCATCAACGGCGACATCTCCACCGTCATGAGCCCGCGCACCGTTATCACCTGGGCCGAGAACGCCCGCATCTTCGGCGATGTCGGCTTCGCCTTCCGCGTCACCTTCATGAACAAGTGCGATGAGGCCGAACGCAGCACGGTGGCGGAATACTACCAGCGCTGCTTCAACGAGGACATTCCGACCGGCGGCTTCACCAATCGGAAGTTCACTTGACCATCAGCGATAAGTGGCCGGGACGCCGTGGCCGAACCCACGGCCCCCGCGGCACGCCGCTGACATTCCCCTTGCAGACTGAGACCCGGTCATGAGCGGAACTGCGAACAAGGACAACACGCGCTCGGAGGAGTTCAAGCGGGCGACGGCCGGCGTGCTGCGCGCCATCGCCGAACAGCCCGATGTGCAGGTCGCTTTCCAGCCAGGCCCGTCCGGCGTCTCCGGCAAGCGTGCCCGCCTGCCGCTGCCCACGCGCGCCCTGCCGCCCGCCGAAATGGCGCGGCTGCGCGGCGCCTCCGACGCCATCGCGCTGCGCCTGCGCCACCACGACGACGCGGTGCACGCCCAGCGCATGCCCGCCCGCCGGGAGGCGAAGGACGCCTATGACGCGCTGGAACAGGTGCGGGTCGAGGTGGTCGGCGCCAAACACATGGAAGGCGTGCGCGGCAACCTCCGCGCCAAGCTGGTCGAGGAATGCGAGTCGGAAGGCTACGACCGCATGACCCGCAAGGACCAGATGCCGATCGACAAGGCCCTGGCCCTGCTGGCCCGGGAACGCCTGTCCGGCGAAACCGCGCCCGAGGGCGCGCAGCGCATCCTGAACATGTGGCGGGAAACCCTGGGCGGGTCGGCCGATGACGCCCTGGCCGAGATGACCTCGTCGCAGGACGATCAGACCGCCTTCGCCCGTGCCGCGCGCAAGCTGCTCGCCGCGCTGGACCTGGCTGAAGCCGAGGTGGACTCCGACTCGGATGACAATGCCGAGGATGGCGAGGACGGCGGCGAGCAGTCTGGCCAGCAGGACAAGTCCGAGGACGGCGAAGGCCAATCCGACTCCGAATCCGAATCGATGCTCGGCGCGCAACCCGAGGAGATGGAAGGCGAGGCCGCCGATGACGACGGCACCGATTCCGAGGAGGAAGCCGCCATCGCCGAGGGCGATGACCGCCCGGGCGGCCCGCAGCCGCGCCGCGAACGCGCGAACCCCGACAGCGACGCCGTCTACCGCGCCTATACCCGCCAGTACGACGAAGAGGTCGACGCCGAGAACCTGTGCGACCCCGATGAACTCGCCCGGCTGCGCCAGCAGCTGGACCAGCAGCTGCAGCACCTGCAGGGCGTGATCTCGAAGCTCGCCAACCGGCTGCAACGCCGCCTGCTGGCGCAGCAGACCCGCGCCTGGGAGTTCGACCTGGACGAAGGCCTGCTGGACGCCGGCCGCCTGTCGCGCGTGGTGGTCAATCCGCTGCAGGCGCTGTCCTACAAGCGCGAACTCGACATGGAGTTCCGCGATACGGTGGTGACGCTGCTGATCGACAACTCCGGCTCGATGCGCGGCCGTCCCATCACCGTGGCGGCAATGTGCGGCGATATCCTGGCCCGCACGCTGGAGCGCTGCGCGGTGAAGGTCGAGGTGCTGGGCTTCACCACCCGCGCCTGGAAGGGCGGGCAGAGCCGCGAGAAATGGGTGCAGGAAGGCAAGCCGCGCAATCCGGGGCGGCTGAACGATCTGCGCCATATCGTCTACAAGGCCGCCGACGCCCCCTGGCGGCGGGCGCGCAAGAACCTGGGCCTGATGCTGCGTGAGGGATTGCTGAAGGAGAACATCGACGGCGAGGCGCTGCTGTGGGCCTATCGCCGCCTGCTGGTCCGGCCCGAGCATCGCCGCATCCTGATGGTGATCTCCGACGGCGCGCCGGTCGATGATTCGACGCTGTCGGTGAACCCCGGCAACTACCTGGAAAAGCACCTGCGCGAGGTGATCCGCGACATCGAGAACCGCGACCAGGTGGAACTGATCGCCATCGGCATCGGCCATGACGTCACGCGCTATTACCGGCGCGCCGTCACGATCGTCGATGCCGAGGAACTGGGCGGCACGATGATGAAGAAGCTGACGGAACTGTTCGACGAGGACATGGACGCCGCCTGGGCACGTGCCGCCGGCGAGCGGTCGGCTGTGGTGGTCTAGCCGGTCCCGCCGCTCCGCCGGTTCCGGTTCGATCGAACGCCCCCGGGGCGAGGCAGCCACACGGCCGCCTCGCCCCGGCATTCGTTCCGGCCGGCAGATAAAACTTACCAACCTTGGCCGACGCGTGTATCAGCGGCGGGAGTTCAACCGGAACCCGTCTGCTCCGCGGGTCGAACATGCGCCAGGATGATGTCGGACCGGATCGGGATCGGAATAGTCACCTACAAGCGCAAGGACGTCCTGCGTGAGACGATCCGCTGCGTGCGCGAATACACCGCCCGCCGCGACGCCGAATTCGTGGTGGCCGATGACGGCTCGACCGACGGCACGCTGGAGATGCTGCGGGATCTCGCGGTGCCGGTCATCACCGGACGCAACATGGGCATCGCGTGGAACAAGAACCGCGCCCTGTATTACCTGGCGCAGGCACGCCGTTGCGACGTGGTGATCCTGCTGGAAGACGATACGCAGCCCAATGCCCCCGCCTGGGAACAGGCCTGGGTTGAGGGCACCCGCCGCTGGGGACACGCCAACCTGGCCGGCCCGTGGCTGAACCAGGGCTTCGTCCGCGGCACCGGCACGCCCGAGGATCCGGTCCTGAGCCGACTGGCGACGGCGCAATGCGCCTCCTACAGCGGCGACTCCCTGGCTTATGGCGGGTATTACGACCCACGCTTCAAGGGCTACGGCCACGAGCATGTCGAGCACAGCCGCCGCCTGATCCGCGTGGGGTATGGCGGAACCGACGACAAGGTGGACGGGGCCGAACAGGTGCTGTTCGTGCTGTTGAACGGCGCCGTCACGGTGCAGAAGCCGCCCAGCTATTTCGACAAGGCGCAGGTCGAGCGGAACCTGGAGGTGGCGCGGCACGCCATGGCCGACCGTCACTATCGCGCGCCCTGGCAATCGGAAGACGAGATGCGGCAGTTCCGCGATGAGATCACCGCGGCGCTG
>JBFXDK010000139.1:0-13239 GCA_050181195.1 Acetobacteraceae bacterium
AGGTCACCAGCCCACCACCGCCACAAACCGTCAGGTCAGCCCACCCGCCAACCGTCGGCTCCTCCGGTCAAAGCGGTCCCAGCTTGCCAAGCTCCATCGCCTTGATCTGCAGCGCCAGATACTTCGAATTGATCCGGCATTGCGCCAGCCCGCCGGCAATGAACCACACGCCCTGCTGCGGCGTGCGCTTGAACATGTTGTTCAACTCGCCGTCCGGACCAATCCCCCAGACCGGGCCGATGCGCGCCGCCATCTCCTCGCCCAGCGCGCGCCGCACCAGTTCCTGCTGCGGGTAATAGCCGGTCGCCAGCACCAGCAGATCGGCCGGCAGCACCGTGCCGTCCTTCAGCCGGATACCATCGGCGACGAAGCGCTCGATCCGGTCGTAGGGCAACAACCCGATCTCGCCCTTGATCATCAGCTCCGAGCTGCCGGCATCCAGGTTGTAACCGCCGCCCCGGCGGAAATACTTCATCTGATGGCCGGTCTCGTCCTCACCGAAGTCATGCTTGAAGCCGATCTTCTTCAGCCCGTCGATCAGATGCCGGTCCAGTTCCGCCATGCGTTTCGTGACGGACTTGTAGGCCTTGATGATCAGGGGCGGTGTCGCGGACGATACGATCAGGTCGCAGTCCTCCAGCAGTCCGCCCTCGTCCCAGATCGCCTCGTTCAGGCGCGCACTGGGATCGATCGTGACAACGGTGGTGGAGCCGCGCTGGATCAGCGTTGTATGGACACCATGGCTGTGCAGATCCAGCGCGATATCATTGGCGCTGCTGCCGGTGCCCAGGATGAACGCCCGCTTGCCTTCCCAGCCGGTGCCGCTGTCGAAGCCTTCCGAATGGAAGACCGTGCCCTGGAAATCCGCAAGGCCCGGCACGTCCGGCATCATCGGATAGGAGCTCACGCCATTGGCGAACACCAGGTGGCGCGGGCGCACCACACGCTCGGTGCCGTCGCCGCGCTTCAGCGTCGCGGTCCAGGTATTGCTGGCTTCGTCCCAGGTGCCGGACACGAACTCGGTATCGGTCCAGCAGTTGATTTCCATGGCGTCGGCGTAGAACTCGAACCAGTTCCCCAGCATGTCCTTCGGAATGTATTTCGGCCAGGTCGGCGGAAACTCCATGTAGGGCAGGTGGTTCAGATGGATGGAATTGTGCAGCGCCAGCGAATGGTAGCGCTTGCGCCAGCTGTCGCCGATCCGCGGCCATTTTTCCACCACAAGCGTATCGACACCCAGCTGGTTGAGGCGGGCGGCGATGGAAAGGCCGGACTGGGCGCCGCCAATCACCAGGACGGTGGGTTCCCGGTCCTCATAGGCGCTGGCCTTGCGCCGCACATCCGCCCAGTTGTCGCCACCGAAATTGCGCGAATAGGCGGCCCCGGTCGGCCGGTTGGCGCCGATCCGCTCCTCGTGACCCTCCAGCGACTCCAGCGTCGTCGAGAGCAGCCACGCCTTCATCTCGCCATCCGCGGCCGGGGACAGGCGCAGCACGCCCGCGCCGGTTCCGTCCGCCGTCCGGAATTCGAAGATCGCCTCGACGCTGTCGATCCCCAGGCGCTTCACGTTGCGCGGTGCCCTTCGCCCCGGCGGCAGGTGGAACCCGTGCGCGCCGGTGCGCGCCTGCTCCGCCGCCAGTCGTGCCGCCACGGCCTCCCGCCCCGCCACGGGTGTCAGGTGCCAGGTGAAGGCCAGGATGTCGTGCCAGTGGCAGTCCTCGTGGAACAGCGCACCGATCCGCTCAGCATCCCGGTAGGCAAGCGCCGTCTCGAAGGCAGACAGCCAGCCGGCGGCGGTGCGGCGCGCCTGTTCGGCCAGGTGAAATTGCTGCAAGGATTGGTCGATGTCGTCCATCTTGAATGTCTCCGTCTGGCCGCCGTCACGACAGGCGCCGTTCATCGATCTATAGGCAGGCAGCCGGACCGGTGTCCACGCCGGCCCCGGCCGCAAGCGCCGATACCGGGCGGTGTACGCCCCGGGTCCCGCGTGTTTGAATGAAATTGACAGCCGCTCCGGCCCGGCCCACGGTACCCGCAATCAGTGGATCAAGGAGGAAATCCCATGGCCTCATCCAAGCGGCCGGCATCGGATACCGGCCCGATCGACGTCGTTCCCCTGACCCTGCATATCGGCGCGGAAATCCGCGGGGTCGATCTCAGCAAGCCTCTCCCCGCCGAACAGCTGAAGGCGGTGCGGGACGCTTTCGTGAAATGGAAGGTCGTTTTCTTCCGCGACCAGAACCTGGACCACGCACAGCATGTCGCGATGGCCCGCCAGTTCGGGGAACCGACGATCGGCCATGCGGTGTTCGGCCATGTCGAAGGCCATCCCGAAATCTACTCGGTCGCCAAGAACCGCACCGCCAATGAGAAATACGACGCGATGATGGTGACGCCCTGGTTCGGGTGGCACACCGATGTCACCGCGGCCGTCAACCCGCCCTGCGCGTCCATCCTGCGCGGCGTCACCATCCCGCCCTATGGTGGCGACACGTTCTGGACCAACCTGGTCGCGGCATACCAGGGTCTGTCACCGGCGATGCGGGGCTTCGTCGACACTCTGCGCGGCATTCATGCGTTCGAGCCGCGCGGCGACGGCAAGCAGGGCGGCTCCTACAACGATCGTGTGAAGCGACGCGTGCTGCGCAGCGAACACCCGCTGGTGTCCGTGCATCCGGAAACCGGGGAGAGGGTGCTGTTCGCCAGCCCGTCCTTCCTGAAATCGATCGTGGGCCTGACGCCGCGCGAAAGCTTCAAGCTGCTGGAAATGCTGTGGGAGCACGCGGTCCGTCCGGAATACACCGTCCGCTTCAAGTGGAACGCCGGCGATATCGCCTTCTGGGACAATCGTTCCACCGCGCATCTGGCGCCGCGGGACATCTTCCAGTCCGACTTTGACCGCCAGCTCTACCGGATCACGCTGGTGGGCGAAAAACTGGTCGGCGTCGATGGCCGGGAATCCCAGGCGATCGAGGGTCTGCCGATCCTGTCCGCGGCCGAGGAACTGCGGATGATGGCGGCCGCCGAATAGGCCTGGCCGCGCCGACCGTGCGGGAGGGCCGTCGCGCCCTCCCGCACGCCGCCCCCGGCTTACGGAACAGCGACCCCGGTCACGGCTTGCCCCGGCGCGTGTCGGTGGGCGCCGGCGGGTCCTTGTCCAGCACCGCCTGGATCCGCCCTGGATCCTCGTGGATCTGCACCCCCACCCGTTCCTGCGGCAACAGCATTACACACCGCGCATCCCGCTCGGCCCAGCCGCGGTTCATCGCCTCGGCGATATCGGCCAGCGCCAGGTTGGCGAAGCGCAGCGGCACCCCGAGTTCCCGGCCGAGCCCGGTCGCCACCATCATGTCCTTGTGGACGATCCGCAGCGCCGCGCTGGGTGAATCGTAGGTGCCGGGCAGGAACTCATCGATCAGCCCGTCGAAGCTGCGCCGCCGCCCGATCGATCCCTGACGGATCGCTTCCCACAGCGCCACCGGTTCCGCCCCGGCCTTCACGCCCATGACGAACACCTCGGCCAGCGCCGCCTGCATCGCCTGGCTGGCACAATTGTGCACCAGCTTGGTCACCAGCCCGGCGCCGGACGGGCCGACATGCACGACGCGGTCGGCCATCGCGTCCAGTGCGGGCTTGCAGCGCTCAAAGCTCCCACGGTCGCCGCCCACCCACATCGCCAGCCGCCCGGACACCGCGCCCGCCGCGCCGCCGCTGATCGGCGCGTCCAGCATATGCGCGCCCTTCGCCTGGAACGCGTCGTGCAGGCGGCGCACCAGGTCGGCGGAATTGGTCGACATCTCGAACAACGCGGTGCCCGGGGACGCGCGGGACAGGATGCCGGATGCGCCGAGGGCAACGGTCTCGATCGCGTGCAGGTCCGGCAGGCAGGTGAAGATCGTGTCGCAGGTTTCGGCCATCGCCGCCGGCGAATCAGCCCAGGCGGCACCGGCTGCCAGGTGGCGTTCGGCCGCGTCCCGGCGGATGTCGTGCACCGTCACCTGCCAGCCAGCCTTCAGCAGATTGGCGACCATGGCGCCGCCCATGATGCCAAGACCGACGAATCCCAGTTTCATGCCGTCCCTCCCTGTTCCCGGTCGTGCCCGCTGGTCGTGTCACGGCGGACGATCTGCGCCGGCCGCCATGCCGCGGCTGGCCGGTTGCGGGAACGATCGGGAGGGAGTTCGGGGATGTCAAATCGCGTGCGCCGCCCCGATCGCCGAAGGTGCGGCGGGGAACGGGCCGATCACGCGCGACCATGGCTACGGCATGTTCTCCCGCGTCCGTGGCGATGCCCGGGCCGGCGCGGACCCTGGGCCTTGGCCTCAGCCCACCAATTGATCGGCGAAGATGCGGTCGACGGTGCGCCGCACGCTTTCCTGCCAGGGCGGCAGGCGCAGCCCGAACACGGTGTGCAACCGGGCGCAATCAAGCCGCGAATTGGCCGGGCGCTTCGCCGGCGTTGGCCAGTCTTCGGTGCAGATCGGGTCCACCTGCGGCGCACGCAGGCCGTGGCGTTCAGCGGCGTCGAACACCGCCCGGGCGAGGCCGTGCCAGGTCGTCTCGCCGCTGCCGGCCGCGTGGAACACGCCCCGGTACTCGGGCTTCCAGCCGCCTTCGGCCAGACGGTCCGCGATCGCCAGGATCGTCTCCGCCAGATCCGCCGCCGCGGTCGGACATCCGATCTGGTCCGCCACCACGGTCAGCCGGTCGCGGGTCCGGCCGACATTCAGCATGGTCCGGACGAAGTTCTTGCCGGTATGCGAGTACACCCAGGCGGTGCGCAGGATGATGGCGTCTGCGCCGGAGGCCAGGATCGCCTGTTCGCCCGCCAACTTGCTCGCGCCATACACCCCCTGCGGCCCGACCTTGTCGGTTTCCACATAGGGGGCGGGCTTGGTCCCGTCGAACACATAGTCCGTCGAGACATGGATCAGCGGGATCCCCGCCGCGGCGCAGAGATGCGCGAGGTCCGCGGGGCCATCGCAGTTGGCGCGATAGGCGGCGTCCTGGTCGGTTTCGGCCGCATCCACCGCCGTGTGGGCGGCGGCGTTCACCACCAGCCAGGGATTGGCGGCCCGGAAGCTGGCGGCGATCGTCTCCGGCCGGTCGAAGTCGAATGCCGGGCGGCCGACCCGCAGCAGAGGCACGCGGGCGGCGTCCTGCAACGCCATGGCGAGTTGACCGGAGCCGCCGGTCACCAGGATCGGACGGGTTGCCATGTCAGTTCCTGAACCAGGGTTCGCAGTCCGCCAGGCGCGGCAGGACCAGGTCCTTGTCGGACAGCAGCGCCTCCTGCGGCCGGATCGGCCATCCGATCGCCAGGTCCGGATCGTTCCAGATCACGCCGCGTTCGGCCTCGCGGTCCCAGCCGGCGGTGACCTTGTAGATGACCTCGGTATTCGGCTCCAGCGTGCAGTAGCCGTGCAGGAACCCGACGGGGATCCACAGCTGCGCCCAGTTCTCCGCGCTCAGGATCGCGCCGACATGCCTGCCATAGGTCGGCGAGCCGCGCCGGACATCCACCGCGACATCCCACACCGACCCGCGCACGACGCGCACCAGCTTGCCCTGTGCATTCGGGCCGATCTGCAGGTGCAGGCCGCGCACCACGCCACGCTCGGTTGACAGGACATGGTTGTCCTGCACGAACGGGCCGGGGATGCCGGCGTCGGCGAAGCGCACATGGTTCCAGGTTTCCGAGAAGAACCCGCGGGAATCGGCGAAACGGCGCGGGGTCAGCAGCAGCACATCAGGAATGGCAAGGCGTTCGACGTTCACTCATGCTCTCCATCGGCCAGTTCCAGCAGCACCCGCCCGAGTTCGGTCTTGCCGAGGTGCAACGCATGGTCGCGCAACTGGTCGGCGCTGATGTACTTCATGCGGAACGCCACCTCCTCGGGGCAGCCGACCAGCATGCCGGTGCGGGACTGGATGGTCTGCACGAAGGTCGCCGCCTGCAGCAGGCTGTCGGGCGTGCCGGCGTCCAGCCAGGCGCAACCGCGGGACAGGCGCTCCACCGCCAGCTTGCCGGATTCCAGGTAGACGCGGTTGAGGTCGGTGATCTCCAGCTCCCCGCGCGGCGAGGGCCGGATCGTGGGCGCGATGTCGCTGACATGCTCGTCGTAGAAATAGAGGCCGGTGACCGCCCAGTTGGACAGCGGCGCCGACGGCTTTTCCACGATTTCCATCGCGCGTCCCTTGTCGTCGAAGGTGACGACGCCGTACCGTTCGGGGTCGCGCACCTGATAGGCGAAGACCGTGGCGCCGGACGGACGGTGGGCGGCGTTCTGCAGCAGGGCGGACAGGTGGTCGGCGTGGATCAGGTTGTCGCCCAGCGCCAGCGCGCAGGCCTCGCCGCCGATCCAGTCGCGGCCGATCAGGAAGGCCTGGGCGATGCCGTCGGGCTTGGGCTGCACCGCGTATTCGAAGCGGATGCCGAAGCGGGCCCCGTCGCCCAGCAGGCGGCGGAACTGCGGCAGGTCCTCGGGCGTGGAGATCACCATGATGTCGCGGATACCCGCCAGCATCAGCGTCGACAGCGGATAGTAGACCATCGGCTTGTCGTACACGGGCAGCAACTGCTTCGACGCCGCCAGCGTCATCGGATGCAGCCTTGTGCCGGATCCCCCGGCCAGAAGAATGCCTTTCATGCGGCGGTCCCCAGTTTCTGTGCCACGCCCAGGCGCTGGCCGGCGTAGCGGGCGGCGCGCACCGACTGCCACCAGGCGCGGTTGTCGAGATACCAGTCGATGGTGCGGGCGAGGCCGGACTCGAAATCGTGCGGCGCCTTCCAGTCCAGCGCCGCCTCGGTGCGGGTCGGGTCGATCTCGTAGCGGAAATCATGCCCGGGCCGGTCGGTGACGAAGCGGATCAGGCGCTCGCGCGGGCCGACGGCATCGGGCAGGCGGCGGTCGAGATGCGCGCAGATCGCCTTCACCACCTGCAGGTTGGTGCGCGGCTGGCGCGCGCCGATCGCGTAGGTTTCGCCGGGCTGGCCGCGTTCCAGCACGCGCACCAGCGCGGCGGCATGGTCATCGACGAACAGCCAGTCCCGCATGTTGGACCCGTCGCCATAGACCGGCAGTTCCTTGCCCTCCAGCGCGTTCAGCGTGACCAGCGGGATCAGCTTTTCGGGGAATTGCCAGGGTCCGTAGTTGTTGCAGGTGTTGGACACCAGCGTGGGCAGCCCGTAGGTGTGATGCCAGGCCCGCACCAGGTGGTCGGACGCGGCCTTGGTGGCCGAGTAGGGGCTGCGCGGGTCATAGGGCGTGGTTTCGCAGAAGGGCGGATCATCGTGATCCAGCGCGCCGAACACCTCATCGGTCGAGACATGATGGAAGCGGAACGCGGCCTTGCGCGTCCCGCCAAGCCCCGCATGGTGGCGGCGTGCCGCTTCCAGCAGCGTGAAGGTGCCCACGACATTGGTCTGCACGAAGTCCGACGGGCCGTCGATCGAGCGGTCGACATGGCTTTCGGCCGCCAAATGCATCACCACGTCGGGGTCGTGATGGGCGAAGACCTGGCGCAGCGCGGCCGCGTCGGCGATATCGGCGCGGACCAGGATATGACGACGGTCGGTCCGGCCTTCCTCCAGCGCCTCCTCCGAGGCGGCATAGGTCATCTTGTCGACATTGATCACCGTGTGGCCGGTGCGGCGCAGCAGATGCCGCACGACCGCCGACCCGATGAAGCCGCATCCGCCGGTCAATAACACCTTCATCGGCGTGCCTTGTCCTTCTCTCGAATGACCGTGGGCGTATCATCACGAGGTGGTGAATCTCAATCTCATTCGTGTGTTGTGCTGAAAGGTGGTGGTCGAAAACCGCGTTTACGCCGCTTTTACAACGTTTCCGGATGTTGTTGTGCAATACGACGAGTTCTTATGACATCTCTGTCATGCGTCGACACAAAATCATCCGCCGGCCCGACATGGCCGGGTCGGGACATTGGCAGAACAATAGCGCTCGGCCCGCCCCGGGTCCGGGAGAACGCTGTTCTACCGGCGGTTGACGCTGAAAGACTGAATCTGCCGCATCGTCACGGCCCGCGCAGGGGCGCCATCCGCGATTTTCGCAGTGTGCATCAGCGAAGTCGTGGATGGCGAGGATGAACCCCGCCATGACGGGGGCGCCGCGGGCGGGTCGAGGTCACCGCGCGCCGATATTACTTCCGCGCTTCCCCGGCCGGACGCGCGCGGGAAAGAAACAGGCCGTCGAACAGCAGAACGCCAACGCCGCACACGATGGCGGCATCGGCAATGTTGAAGACGTACCAGGACAGTTCGCCCCAGGGTGTCATGACATGCGCGTGGATGAAATCAACCACCGCACCGAAACGAACCCGGTCGATGACGTTGCCGATCGCCCCGCCGGTGACAGCGCCCACCGACAGTGCCACCAGCCGGCTTTCGGCCCGCCGCATCCAGACGACCAGGGCGATGACCACTGCCAAGGCGGCCGCTCCAAGCACCAGCGGTCCCCACTCGCCCAGCCCGTTGAACAGGCCGAACGTGATGCCGTAGTTCCAGACCATCGTCAGGCTCAGCACCGGCAGCAGCTCGACATGGCGCAGCGCGGGCAGGTCCAGCACCGACAGCACCCACCACTTGCTGGCCTGGTCCGCGGCCAGCACCACCAGCGCCATCATCAGGCCCGATGCGGTCAGCGCGTTCCGGCTCACGCGGAGCGGCACACCAGGCCGGAGTCCACGGCGTCGGCGCAGCGCAGGCACAGCGCCTTGTGGACGGGGTGGGTGCCCACCTCGGGCAGCACCTTCCAGCAGCGCACGCATTTCTCGCCGGGGGCGAGGGCGACAGCGGCCATCTCGTCGCCAGCCCCGCCAATGGCGTGCAGGGCGGAGACGATGGCGATTTCCGCCCACTCCGCTTCGTTCAGCAGGTCCGCCTCATCGGGCGCGAGTTTCAGCGTGACCGCCGCCTGCAGCGAGGCGCCGATCGTCTTGGCCGCGCGGGCCTCCTCGATCGGCAGGGTGATGCGCCGGCGGATGGCGCGGATCTGCTCCCACTTCGCGGCCAGCGCGTCGTCGCGCCAGTCATGCGGCAGCGCCGGGAACAGTTCCAGGTGCACCGACGTGTCGTCGCCGAACCGCGCACCCCAGGCTTCCTCGGCCGTGAAGCACAGCACCGGCGCGAGCCAGGTGGTCAGGCAGCGATGCAGGTGGTCCAGCACCGTGCGGGCGGCGCGCCGGCGCAGGCCGTCGGGGCGGTCGCAGTAGATCGCGTCCTTGCGGATGTCGAAATAGAACGCCGAGAGGTCGGTAGCGCAGAAATTGTGCAGTTCGGGGTAGACGCCGGTCCAGTGATAGGTCTCGACCGCCTCCCTGATGCGGGTGTCGAGTTCCGTCAGCCGGTGCAGCACGAAGCGTTCCAGTTCCGGCATCTCGGCCACCGGCACGCGTTCGTCGTCGGTGAATCCGGCGAGACTGCCCAGCAGCCAGCGCAGCGTGTTGCGCAGCCGGCGATACAGCTCCGCCTGCTGCTTCAGGATCTCGGGTCCGATGCGCAGATCGTCTGTCGTATCCGACGACATCACCCAGAGCCGCAGGATATCGACGCCGTACTGCTTCGCCACGTCCTCGGGCGCGGTGGTGTTGCCCAGGGACTTCGACATTTTCCGCCCGTGCTCGTCGTTGACGAAGCCATGGGTCAGGATCGCCTTGAACGGCGCCACGCCGCGCGTGCCGACGGATTCCAGAAGCGAGGAATGGAACCAGCCGCGATGCTGGTCCGAGCCTTCCAGGTACAGGTCCGCGGGCCACGGCAGGCCGCGATCCTCCAGCACGAAGGCATGGGTGGAGCCGGACTCGAACCAGACATCGACGATGTCCATCACCTGTTCGTAGTCGTCGGCGTTGCGGTCATTGCCCAGGAAGCGGCTGGGCGGGGAGGCGTACCAGGCATCCGCGCCCTCGGTCCGGAACGCCTCGACGATGCGCGCGACCACCTCGGGGTCGCGCAGCGGCTCACCGGTGCGCTTTTCCACGAACACGGTGATCGGCACGCCCCAGGCGCGCTGGCGGCTGATGCACCAGTCAGGACGAGCGGCGACCATCGAACCGATACGGTTGCGGCCCTGGTCCGGGACGAACTTGGTGGCGTCGATCGCGCGCAGGGCCTTTTCGCGGATGCGCTCCGGCCCGTCCATGCGGATGAACCATTGCGGCGTGGCGCGGAAGATCAGCGGCGCCTTCGACCGCCAGGAATGCGGGTAGGAGTGGCGGATCGACCCGCGTGCCACCAGCGTGCCGGCCCGGGTCAGCGCCTCGCAGACCGGGTCGCCGGCCTTGTAGACATGCGCGCCGGCAAACAGCGGCACCCAGGGGTTGAACGTGCCGTCATCGCCGACCGTCTCGGGAATTTCCAGCCCGCTCGCCCGGCCCAGATTGAAGTCGTCCTCGCCATGGCCGGGGGCGATATGCACGAAGCCGGTGCCGGCCTCGGTGGTGACGAAATCGGCCAGCAGGACCGGCGTGTCCTGCTCATAGCCGTGGCCGCGCAGCGGATGCGCGCAGATCGTGCCGGCGAGTGCCTCGCCCTTGAACACATGCACCAGGTGATGCGTGGTGATGCCGGTGTCCTTGCAGAACTGCGGCAGCAGCGGCAGCGCGACCAGCAGCTTTTCCCCAAGGCGCGCCAACGAACCATCGGCCACACCGTCGACCCGCAGCAGCGCGTAATCGAACCCGGGCCCGGCGGCGATGGCGCGGTTGCCGGGAATCGTCCAGGGCGTGGTGGTCCAGATCACCACCGCGGCGTGGCGGATTTCCGCAACCGGCGACTGCACCACCGGGAACCGCACCCAGATCGTGGTGGAGGTGTGGTCGTGATACTCGATTTCCGCCTCGGCCAGCGCGGTCTTTTCCACCGGCGACCACATCACCGGCCGCAGGCCGCGGTACAGCGCGCCGTTCAGCAGGAACTTGCAGATTTCGTTGGCAATGGCCGCTTCCGAGGGGAAGTCCATCGTGGCGTAGCGTTCCGCCCAGCCGCCTTCCACCCCCAGCCGCCGGAACTCCTGCTTCTGCACCTCCATCCAGTGCGCCGCATACGCCCGGCATTCCGCCCGGAACTGCAGGATCGGGACGCTGTCCTTGTCCTTCTTCTTCGCGCGGTACTCTTCCTCGATCTTCCATTCGATCGGCAGGCCGTGGCAGTCCCAGCCCGGGATGTAGTTGGCGTCGAAACCGGCCATCTGCCGCGTGCGGTTGATGACGTCCTTCAGGATCTTGTTCAGCGCCGTACCGATATGGATGTTGCCGTTCGCATAAGGCGGGCCGTCATGCAGGATGAACAGCGGCCGGTCCTTGGAGGCGGCGCGCATCTTTCCCCAGAGGTCGGTGGCATCCCAGCGCCGCAGGATCGCCGGTTCCTTCTTCGGCAGGTCGCCGCGCATCGGGAAACTGGTCTGCGGCAGGAACACGGTGTCGCGGTAGTCGCGCTGTGTGTCGGCGGGTGCGTCGTTCATGGCGTGTCCGAGCGGTCGGGGCCGCGCTGGAGGGCAGGTCAGGCAGGAAGTCCCGGGGCCACGCGGGCCGCCGGGCCTGTAATTCGTGCTGGCCTATACACCGTCACCCCATTCACGGCCACGCAGCAGCGGACGCTGCGCAGTCCAGGGTGCGCGGAAAACGTGCGTGCTTGCATTTGGTGCCTCCCTACCACAGGAGCAGCGGAAAGGTAATGACGCGGTGATCAACGAAACGCGTACTTAACGACTGGCCTGCGCCGAACCGCAGCGGGGCAGGGCGATGAACAGCGCGGGGTCGACGCGTATGCCGTTGACATGCACCTCGAAGTGCAGATGCGTGCCGTAGGTGACGCCGGTGCGGCCCACGCGGCCCAGCACCTCCCCCTGCACGACCGTGCGCTTGCCAGAGGCAAAGGGCGGGGCAACGCTGCCCAGATGCGCATAGCGCGTCACGATCCCATTGCCATGGGCGATGGCGATCTCCAGGCCGGAGGCACCGAGACGACGGATGGACGTGATCCGTCCGGCTGCCGCCGCCTTCACCCCGGCACCGGCCGGGGCCGGCAGGTCGATGCCGTTATGGAAGCGCGAGGCGCGAGGACCCTGCACCACCCGCTCCCCGAACGGAGAGGAGATGCAGGCCGCGCCGACCGGCAGCGCGAACACGATGCGGGCGGGTTCGGCGGCTAGGCACGGTGCCGTCGCGGCAGACAGCGCCAGCGCGCACGCCAACCGGACCTGCGCGAACCTCATTGGGCACAGGCCAGCAGCGGGCGGATCTGCCCGACGCGCCGCTGGATCACCGCCGCGCGCCGGCGCATCGCCGGACTGCCGAGTTCCGCCGACCAGACCAGCGGGCTGGGCAGGACGCTGGCCAGCTGCGCCGCCTCGTGCGCCGAGAGCGATCCGGCGGGCTTGCGGAACAGCGAACGAGCCGCTGCTTCGGCGCCGTACAGACCGGGACCGAATTCCACGACGTTCAGGTAGACCTCCAGCACTCGCTGCTTCGGCCACAACAGCGCGACCTGCGGCGTGAGCCAGGCTTCCAGCAGCTTGCGGAGCGGGTCGCGTCCCGGCCAGAGGTACAGGTTCTTCGCCGTCTGCATGGTGATGGTGCTGGCGCCGCGGGGGCGCTCGCCCTCCCACCACGCATCCACCTGCTCGCGCAGGGCGCCAAGGTCGAAGCCGAAGCCCTGCTCGCAGAACCGATTGTCCTCGGAAGCGATCACGGCAGGCGCAAGCGTCGGGGCGATTGCGTCATACGGCACCCAGGTCTGGCGGATGGGATAGCCCTCGGCCCAGCGGATCAGCATCAGTGGCGTCACCGGTGGCGGCAGAAACCGGTAGACCAGGATCAGCACCGGAGGAGCGAGCAGGAACACCAGGAGCAGCAGGCGGAGGGCGGCCCAAAGCCTGCCCCGCAGGGGACGTGCAGCCCGGGCGTGGGTGGAGGCCGAGGCCATCACCCGGTCACCGAGCGTCCGGCTGCGATCCGGGCGCTGGTCCGTCGCCCGGCGGGACACGCGCATGGCTCGCCCGGCTGTCCGGGCGATCGTACGCGTGTCGGGCCGGGTTCCGCCATGCCCGGACTATCGGCCGGATGCCGGCAGGGGCGAAGCGAATTCCTACGGCGCCATCTTCGACGGCAGGTAGGTCGAGATTTCCGGGAAGGCGATCAGCAGGACCATGATCACGGCCTCGGCGGCGATGAACCAGGCCAGGCCGCGGAAGATCGTGGTCAGCGGCACGGCATCGC
>JBFXDK010000140.1:0-13203 GCA_050181195.1 Acetobacteraceae bacterium
TCCAGGTTCGCGAGCACAGTCGCGCCGGTGTCGCTGGCCGTGACGCCCGTGAGCTTGGTGCGCGTATTGAGCACGCGGGCGTAGGCAATGAGGTTCGCTGCGTTGTCGAGCACCGAGAAGGAGGCGACCTTCGCGGTGTTCTGCATCGCGCCCGCCTTCGCGGCCGGCACGTTGGCAATCGCGTAAAGCGCGGATGCGGGCAGCTTCTTCAGGATGGCACGATCGGCGCCGTACTGCGTGTAGGTCATTGCCACCGGTTCAGAATCCGTCAGCGTGACCGCGGTGATGCGGGTATCCGCGTTCAGCGCGTCCAGGTGGGCGGAGACGGCCCGGGTGCTGTCGGTGACCGTGAACGATTTGACCCGCGCGTTGGTCTGGAACGTCCCAGCGTCGTCGGCGCTGACGCCGGTCACGATCATCAGCCGGCGGTTGGGCAGAAGCGCCACGACGTCGCTGTCGGCGAAGAACCGGATGGCGGTCAGCGTCATGGTGCCGGTGTCGGTCAGCCGGATCGCGGCGATCTTCCCCGCCGCCGCCAGCGCCTGCAACTCGTCCAGATGGGCGCCGACAGCCGCCGTCGTGTCCCGCACGGTGATCGGTGCGATGCTCGGGTCGTCGATGAACGCCTGCACCGCGTCAGCCGCGTTCATGACGATTCTGCGCGTGATTGTGGTGGTATCCGCCATGCCATGCCCGCCTCCGCCTGCCGGACCTTATGCTGGGGCCCGACCCGCTGTTGTCGTCCCGCATCGTTGTCTAGCGGATCCGCGTTACCGTAAGGTTTCGATAAAACAATCGGGATGATTTTGTATCGATCTCGCCGCCGGACGGGTTCGCGATCATCGGCCTGGACCAGCGGACGCACCGTCCGCCATAGTCCGGCCCCGGAACTGAATAACGAAGGGGTCCGTCATGATTCATCACGTCTCGATTCCCGCGGAAAATCCGCGCCACGTATCCGAAGTGCTGGCGGAGTTGATGGGCGGGAAGTCCTATCCCTTCCCCGGCGGCTTCAAGAACTCCTTCATGGCGGTCAGCGGCGATCCGCGCGGCACGGCGATCGAGGTCTACCCGACCGGCCTGCACCTGCGCCCCGATGGCGTCGACATGGTCCGCAGCGAGGAGACGACTGAAAGTCCCGGCTACAGCTCCTTCCATCTGCTGCTGTCGGTTGACGCCGACCAGGAAACGGTGGAGCGGATCGGCAAGCGCGAGGGGTGGATCACACGGCTGTGTCCGCGCGGCGCACCAGGTGGACCAGTGCTGTTCAAGGTGATCGAGGTCTGGCTGGAGAACCGGCTGATGATCGAGGTGGCACCGAAATCGATGATCGGTGACTACGAAAAGCTCATTCAGTTCGAGGTGATGGACAACATGCCGGCGCCGGCCGCGGCATAGCCGGACGTCAGCCCCTCTCCCGCCTGTCCGGGCGCGCCGGCCTGCATCGCAGGGGCGCCGCTCGGCGTTCCGTGCCTCGAAGATGGGCTCTATGAACACGGGACAAGGCGGAGGAGACAGCGAATGAGCGATTTCGAACTAGTCTGGGACTCGCGTTGCGGCGTCGCGGAGTCTCCCGTCTGGGACCCGGCTACGCGCCGCGTGCTGTTCTGCGACATCGGCGGGCGGAAGATCAACGCCCTCTCGGTCGATACGGGTGCCCGCCAGACATGGGATCTGCCGGAAGTTGTCGGCAGTTTCGGCCTGTGCCGTTCGGGCCGGCTGGTCGTGGCACTTCGCCACCGCGTGGTGCTGTTCGACCCGGGCACCGGCACGGTCCAGGACCTGACGCAAGCGGTGGTGGAGCCGCGCAGCAACCGGCTGAACGACGGCAAGGTCGGTCCCGACGGCGCGTTCTGGGTCGGCAGCATGGATGAAAATTCGCCGCGCCAGCCCACGGGGTTCCTGTACCGCGTAACGCCGGACGGCAGGATCGAGCAGCGGGCGGAAGGCTTTGCCGTGTCCAACGGCCTCGCCTGGTCACCTGACGGGCGGATCATGTACCACTCTGATTCAACCGCGGCGATCATCGAGGCCTGGGATTTCGACCCGGCAAGCGGCGGCATGTCGAACCACCGCGTGCTGGCGAGGCTGACGAATGAGGACGGACGGCCAGACGGCGCAGCCACCGATGTCGACGGCAACTACTGGTCGGCGGGGCCGTCGGCGGGATGCATCAACTGCTTCTCGCCCGAGGGCAAATTGCTGAAGAAGCTGCCCTTCCCCGTTCCAGGCCCGACCATGCCGTGCTTCGTCGAGGGGCACATGTATGTCACCTCGCTGCGCGAGGGAAAGTCGCAGGAGGTGCTGGAGCGGCACCCGACCCTGGGCGGGCTGTTCCGGGCACCCGCACCGGCGGAGGGCGCGCCGGTGGGGCTGTTCGCGGATCAGTAGCCGCGATAGTGCGGTGGCGGGTAATAGCCGGGCGGCGGGGGGGATTGCTGATAATACCCAGGAGGCGCGGAGGACTGCTGATAATACCCGCGCGGCGGGGCGGACTGGTAATACGGGTCGACCGGGCGCTGCGGCGTCGTCACCGCGCCACCGAGGGCGCCGACGCCGCCGCCGATCAGCGCGCCCGTCGCGGCCCCGCGGCCGCCGCCGGCCAGCCCGCCGATCGCCGCACCCGTTCCAGCCCCCAGGACGCCGCCGCCCACCGCGCGCTGACCGGGGCTATAGGGGTCCGTGCAGGCGGCCAGAGAAAGTCCCAGCCCCAGGATCGCGGCACACGGCGCAAGGAAACGTCTCACCACAGGTCTTCCTTTCGTTCGGACGCAAGGAGTCGAATAACGTCCAGAACGACGCCGCGACCCGGCGCGGCTTGGTCACACGCCCGCGACCGACAGCATTCCTGACCGGTCACCGACCGACCCGCCCGTCGGCCGGGAGAGTTGCGACAGGAACACGGAACAGAAGTGACTGGCCGTATTGGCCCAGACCTTTGCCCGCATGGACTGCCAGCGCTCCTGCCGTTCCTCCAGGCTCATCATCAGGCCCGCGTGCATTGCCGCGGCGATCTCGTCGCCGTCGAACGGATTGACCAGCAGCGCTTCCGTCAGATCCTCGGCTGCCCCCGCGAAGCGCGACAGGATCAGCGCGCCCGGATTCGCGGGATCCTGGGCGGCGACATACTCCTTTGCCACAAGGTTCATCCCGTCACGCAGCGGCGTGACCACCGCGAGTCGCGCCACCCGGTAGAAGCCCGCGAGGGTGGTGCGGCGCAGCGCCCTCGTCATGTAGCGCAGCGGCACCCAGTCGAATTCCGAGTAGCGGCCGTTGGTATCCCCGACGATCCGGTCGAGCTCGCGGCGCAGGCGCTGGTAGGCGCCCTGGTCCTCACGCGAGCGGGCGGCGATCTGCAGGAAGCTCACTTGCCGGCGATGTTCGGGGTATTGCGCAAAGAACCGCCCGATTGCCTCGAACCGGTTGACCAGGCCCTTCGAGTAGTCGAGGCGATCGACGCCGATGGCGAGAGCGCGATCCTGCAGGCTCTCCTTCAGCTGCCTTGTCTCAAGGCTCCTGACGGCGTCCTCGGCGCAATGGGCAAATCCTTGCGCGTCGATCCCGATCGGATCGACAACCGTTCGCACCCGGCGGCCCGACCACATGAAGCTGCCCTCCTGGTCGGCACGGACGCCCAGCAACTCGTTCACGCATTCAAGGAAGGACAGCCGGTAGGCGCGGGTGTGGAAGCCCAGGAGGTCGTACTCGCACATGGTCGCGAGCAGTTCGGCGCCGCGCGGCAGCGCATGCAGCAGCGCCGGCGGGACGAAGGGGGTGTGAAGAAAGAAGCCGATCCGGTTGGTAACGCCGAGGGCCCGCAGTTCCGCCGCAAGGGGGAACAGATGGTAGTCGTGCACCCAAACAAGGTCGTCCGGCCGCAGCAGCGGCGCGAGGGCGCGGGCGAAATGCCGGTTGACCTCTCGATACCCTTCATAGTCCTCGGAACGGAAGGTCAGCAGGCCCAGCCGGAAATGCAGCAGCGGCCACAAACAGCCGTTCGAGAAATGCACATAGAAGCCTTCATAGGCCGCTTCGGACAAATCGATCGTCGCGTAGGTAACACCATCGCCGCGCTGCTGACGCGCCACCGACTCGGTCACCCGCGACCGCTTGCCACTCCATCCGAACCAGAGTGAGCCAGGCTGGAGAGCATCCGCGAGCGCCACGGCGAGCCCCCCCGCGCGCGGACCGCGCTCGGATGGCAGGGGTACACGGTTGGAAACCACCACCAGGCGTGACATTGGCTTATTTCTCCTCCCCTGGTGACATGCACCAGCAAGGCGCTGCCGCACCGTCGCACCCCGACCGAGGTGAAACGCGCAACGACGGCGACATGACGGCCTTACGCCCGTAACATTCCCGTGATCGTCCGGGTTGGCCACAATCAGGACAGATCATGCCCCGAAAAAGTCAGATGCACACGTCATTTTTGCCGACAGAGGCACACAGGGGATTTTGACTCATGCGTATCGCTCAGATCGCGCCGTTGACGGAATCGGTTCCTCCGCGGCTCTACGGCGGCACGGAGCGTGTCGTTTCATTCCTTACAGAAGAACTTGTGGCCATGGGGCACGAGGTCACGCTGTTCGCCAGCGGTGATTCCCGCACCAGCGCGAACCTTGAAGCGTGCTGGCCATCCGCGCTGCGGTTCGACGAAAGCCTGCGGGATGCCATCGCGCCGCACATGCTCATGATCGAGGAAGTGCGGCGCCGAGCGGGCGACTTTGATGTGCTGCATTGCCATCTCGACTATTGGCCGTTTTCCGTTCTCAGCCGCCAGTCGACGCCGTTTCTGACGACACTGCACGGGCGGCTCGACCTGGACGAACACGGGGCGATGTACAACCGCTTCCCCGAGGTGCCTCTGGTGTCGATTTCCGACGCGCAGCGCCGGCCGCTGCCGCGGGTCAACTTCATCGACACGGTTCACCATGGGCTGCCCGTCGACCTGCTGACGCCGCGCGACATGAAGCGCGACTACCTGGCGTTCCTGGGCCGGATCACGCCGGACAAGGGACCGGACCGCGCCATTCGGATCGCGCGGGAGACCGGCATCCCGCTGAAGATCGCGGCGAAGGTCGACCGGGTCGATCAGGAGTACTACAACACGGTTATCCGTCAGATGATCGACGGTGTGCATGTCGAAATGATCGGTGAGATCGCCGACCACGAGAAGTCGGAATTCCTTTCCGGCGCGCATGCGCTGCTGCTGCCGATCGACTGGCCGGAGCCATTTGGCCTGGTGATGATCGAGGCCATGGCCTGCGGCACGCCGGTAATTGCCTCGCGCTACGGTTCAGTGCCGGAGATCATCGATGACGGTCTGACCGGATTCATTGTCGACAGCCACGAGGAAGCCGTGGCCGCGGTCGGACGCGTGGACCGCCTCTCTTCCAGCGCGATTCGCGCCCGGTTCGAGCAACGGTTCACCGCACGCCGCATGGCCGAGGATTATGTCGCACTCTACAATCACATTGGTGTCAGGACACGCCCGTTGCTGCGTGTTGTGACGTAAGGCGGTTCAACGCATTACGGTGTCAGGGCACGATCCGTGCCCTGACGCGGATTTCCCCAACCTGCAAGCCGGCGCGGCACAGCGGTGGCGTGATGGCGGATGACGACGAGTCCGCTGGCAACCCGTGTCGGGCGAGTTCGTCGGACAGTTCCCTGACGCGCTGTTCCAGATCCTCGATCTTCGCGGCGGCCAGATGCGTGAGACGTCGGACCGTCACGCCATCATCCAAACCGCTACGGAGCGCCCGAAGGGCATTCGGCAGCGGCGTGACGTCCGTAATGTCGTTGCGCATGAATCACTCCAGCTCCGAGACAGGACCGGAGGAAATGACACGCGAACGCCGGTTTCCAGTCACCGATGCGCGAGGGCATGCAACCTCCTGATACAGCATGCACCGAAGAGTCACGCACGGACATGCGCCGCGCGCGTGCTATCGCGTTGAGATCACGAATTATCTTCCCCCGCGCCGGCACGACCGTCCGGACGTTGGAACGTCAGGGCGCCGCGGTAACAGGTTGGTCAGGAAAGGCCAGTTCGTGCCGGGACCGCCATTCGGGCTTCACATAGTTCACGATCAGGGACCGCCGCACACCGCGGATCGGACGCCGGCTGAAGCCATGCCACGTGTCGGGTCCGGGGACGAACATCATGCCCGTATCGAACTCGCCCGTCGTGCGGCCCAGCACGTTGCCCTCGGGATCCATCAGGTCGGTGCCCCAGTCCGCCGCGTCCGCATGCGTCGAGAGATAGATCAGCAGTGTAAACAGCTTGGCACCGATGTCGGTGTGCGGTTCCAGCCAGAAACCGTCCATGTCCATGCAATGTTCAATACGGAGGAAGCCGCCGGTGAGGCGCGTGCCGGTCATGTCCTCCAGCAGCCCGACCGTGGCTTCGTCCTGGAATGCCTCCGCCACCGCCGCACAGCCGGCATGCACGCGTCGTTCAGCCTCGCCGAAGAAGACGCGCAGGCCATTGTGGGTTTCCCGCTTGCCCAGTGTCTCGCCGATGCGGGCGGGCGCGAATGGCAGGCAAAGCAGGGCCGTGGCGAGGCGAAGCGGCAGGACGTTGCGCAGAAGCCAGTGCCGGAACGGCCAGTCGTGACGGCTCGCGACGCACAGCGCGCGCCTGAAATGGCTGCCCGCGCAGGGAATGGTCGCGAGTTCCTGGACCGTCATGTCCATGATCACCTCCTATGTCCTGCCGGCACCCGGTCTTCCGCTGAACAGGTGCTTGAATCCCGCCGACAGCGCATGGCGGCGCATTTCCCGGCGGGCAGTCGCCGCATCGACCATCCAGTTCAGCATCAGGGCGCGGCGGACTCCCTCGAACGGCTTGTGGCCGTGCCAGGAATTGGTTGTACGGCGGAACGCGATCAGGGTTCCGGCAAGCGGCGGCACCTCGGCGATCATGTCCTCGATGTCGTTCGGTCCACGCAGCAACCGCAGCCGTCCCCCTGCCTCCGACCAGTCACCGTTGAGATAGATCAGCGCCGTTACGAGCTTGGTCTCGCTGTCGGTATGGATCCTGCCGTCGATCGGCCGCGTGCGGGCCCGCAGCGTGACCATCAGGCTGGCGGGGTCCAGCGCCAGTCCGAATTTCTCGGCGAACGCCTCGGTCGTGGCGGGGGCGCGTATATCGCGCAGCAGCTGCCCGAACGCGTCATCCGGTTCGGACGCGGGCGCCGGAAGCACGCCGGGCAGGTCCGGCCCCGGAAATGCCCGCGCTGCGGCGAGGGCCCGCTCGCGCGGCACGAGACCGGGCACGACGATGTGGTCGAACGGCACGCGCACCAGCGGCGTCGCGTGGAACCGTGCGAGGTCGATGACGTCGTCCGCGAGCAGCTGATCCATGGCGTCCCTCATACGGCAGCGGAATGGCGGGCCGCGGCGGTGCGGGCGCGCGCATCGAAGGTTGCGGCGACGCTGCGCACGAACGGCCGGCCGGTCGGCGTCAGGGACAGCGCGTAGCCATCCCATTCCAGCAATCCGTCGCGCGCCATCACCTGCAAGGCGGGGGCGGCGTCCATCAGGTCGGCCGGATCGGCATCGAAGCGCGCCGCCACCGCATGCAGATCCACCGCGAAGTCGCACATGATCCGTTCGATGACGGCGCGCCGCAGCCGGTCGTCGTGCGTCAGCGCGACGCCGCGGGCGAGAGGCAGGCGCCCGGACCGCACGCTGTCCCGCCAAGCCGGCACGGCGGCATGGTTCTGGACATAGCCGTCCGGCATCGAGCCGATCGAGGACGCGCCGAAACCGATCAGCACCGTTGCACCGTCGGTCGTGTAGCCCTGGAAGTTCCGCCGCAGCCGGCCGGTTGCGGCGGCCATCGCCAGCGAATCCGCGGGAAGCGCGAAGTGGTCGTGGCCCACGGCGCGATAGCCGGCAGCGAGGATGGTCTCACCGGCCGCCTCGCACTGAACGAAGCGGTCCAGCGCACCGGGCAGCGCGGCTTCGGGAATCAGCGCCTGGTGCTTTTTCATCCAGGGCACATGGGCATAGCCGAACACCGCCACCCGGTCGGGCCGCGGTTGCAGCGCCTGCGCGATGGTGTGCCGCACGCCGTCCGTGGTCTGGTGCGGCAGGCCATAGATCAGATCCAGATTGACCGACCCGATGCCAGCCGATCGCAGGTCCTGGATGCAGCGTGCCGTCAGGTCGAATGACTGATGACGGCGAATTGCCTGCTGCACCGCTGGGTCGAAGTCCTGCACGCCCAGGCTTACGCGGTTGACGCCGATCGCAGCCAGGGTCTCGACCGTTTCCGCCGAACAGGTACGGGGATCGACCTCGACGGCGATTTCCGCGGTTGCGTCGAAGGCGAACCGCGCCCGAAGCCGGTCCATCACGGCGCGCATCGCATCCGGCGGCAGGCTGGTCGGCGTGCCGCCGCCCCAGTGCACATGCGCGACAGGCAGGCGCCGGCCGATCCTATCCGCGACCAGGTCGACTTCCGCACGCAGCGTCTCGGCATAGGCCGCCAGCGGTTCGGGCCGGGTCGCCACCGTGGTGTGGCAGGCGCAGAACAGGCACAGCGAGGCACAGAAGGGCACGTGCAGATACAGCGAGACCGCCGTCTCGCCTGGGATGTCGCGCAGCCAGCGTTCGTAGTCCGCATCGGTAACCGCAGCGGAGAAGTGCGGCGCCGTGGGATAGCTGGTGTAGCGAGGAACCGGCTGGCCGTATTTCGCAAGGAGCGTGGTGCAATCCATGCGTGATAACAGCCCCGGGACCGCTCACGGCGCGTTGACCTGGATCAATCCGCGCCGGTCTCCGGAAACGACTAATCCGCGCCGGTCTCCGGAAACGACTAATCCGGGCCGGTCTCCGGAAACGACTAATCCGCGCCGGTCTCCGGCGACGACCGCGGCACGAATACCGTCAGCGCCCCGGCATGGACATGGAAGTGAGCCGGTGTCCGGGTAGTGATTTCACCATCCGTGTTCACCGAGCGCGGGCGACGGGTGCGTATCGTGAGTTCCGGGCCGGCGAAGCTGCGCACTTCGGCCCAGGCCTGATGGGTGCCGTTGCGCAATGCGGGCAACAGGCGCAGCAGGCGCCACCAGTGGTCGACCTCCAGACTGAAGGCGTGCAGCTTGCCGTCATCAAGGCGCGCCTGTTCGGACACGACCATTCCGCCGCCATAGTGGCGGCCGTTGCCGATTGCCAGATGAACGGTGCGGGCAACCTCGACATCTCCGCCGTGCTCGATCCACACGGTGAAGGGGCGTACCCGGCCAAGGACCCGAGCGCCCGCCATGGCGTAGCCTAGCGCTCCCCACCGGCGTTTGGTATCGCCGGTCAGCGCACGCGTGAGATCGACGCCGAAGCCGATGCTCGCGGCATTCAGGAACGGGTGGCCGTTCACGTCCCCGACATCCACTTGCTTGGTATGGCCCTCGGCGATGACCTGTGCCGCTGCCGCGGGATCGAGCGGAATTTCCAGCGTGCGCGCGAAGTCATTGCCGGTCCCCAGCGGAATGACACCCAGAGGGAGCCGGGTTTCCATGAGCGGGCTGACGGCGCCATTGAGCGTGCCGTCCCCGCCGCCCACGACCACGAGATCGACATTGGCTGCATGGCGGCGGATGGCCTCGTCGACGGGCAGCCCGGCCGGCACGGTGATCAGGCCAAACCCGGCTTCGGTCAGGGCGGCGAACACCTCCGGCGCCGCTTCGGCGCCGCGCCGGCTGCGTGGGTTGATGATCAGCAGCGCCGTACGGTTTGTCACGCCTTCCGCCGTCGTCCGGTCACCAGGTTCAGGGTCTCCACCAGCGCGGAGAATGCCATGGCAGCATAGATATAGCCCTTTGGCACGTGTACGCCGAACCCGTCGGCGATCAAGGTCATGCCGATCAGCAGCAGGAAGGCAAGCGCCAGCATCTTCACGGTTGGGTGGCGCCCAATGAAGCGCGACAGCGGCCCCGATGCGATCAGCATCACGATCACGGCGATCACCACGGCCGCCATCATGATCGGCAGGTGCTGCGCCATACCGACCGCGGTGATGACGCTGTCGAGCGAGAAAACGATATCTATCACAATGATCTGCGCCACGGTCCCGGAGAAACCCGCATAGCGGGCGGCAGGTTCCCCGGTCCCCTCTTCCTCGGTCCGGTGATGGATCTCCACCGTTCCCTTGTAGACCAGGAATAGGCCACCCCCGATCAGGATCAGGTCCCGCCAGGAGAAGTCCTGCCCAAGCAGTGTGAACACCGGATAGACGAGGTGCATGATCCAGGCGATGGTCGCGAGCAGGCCCAGACGCGTGATCAGCGCCAGGCCCAGGCCGATCCGGCGCGCGGACGCCTGCTGGTGCGTCGGGAGCCGGCCGGCCAGGATGGCGATGAACACCAGGTTGTCGATCCCGAGAACGATTTCCATCACCGTCAGCGTCAACAGCGACGCCCAGGCGTTCGGATCGGACAGCAACGGCAGAATTTCGTTCATTGTGTTCCCATCAAGGGGCGAAGACTGGATACCGGATGGCGTTCGGCTGGTTTCGTTCACGATCCCGGCGATGGCAAGCGCCTTCCCGCGGCGCGGAAATGACAATTGCACAATAAGGGCCGGCTGACGGCCGGATCGGTGATCGCGCGCCGCGGGCGGGTGGCCGGTCGCCCATGCCTGCCGGCTTCTATGCAGGTCCGCCTCCGTTCGGCATGCTGGCCTTGGAGCAACAGGGGGGAAGGATCGGATGATCCGCGCGGCGATCCTCGGGCTGGGCTGGTGGGGACGGAATCTGGTCGACAGCGTCCGCGACAGCCGGACAATCCGCTTCACCCGTGCGCATACGCGCAACGCCGCGCCGGTGGCGGAATTCTGCGCGTCCCGCGGCCTGGATTGGGTGGCGGACTACGCGACGATCCTGCGCGATCCCGCCATCGATGCGGTGGTGCTGGCCACTCCCCACAGCCTGCATACCGAGCAGATCCGGCGCGCCGCCGCCGCGGGCAAGGCGGTGTTCGTCGAAAAGCCCTTCGCTTTGTCCGTGGAGGATGCGAACGCCGCGCTCGACGCTGCCGAACGGGCCCGGATCGTACTGGCCGTCGGATTCAACCGGCGCTTCCATCCGTCCATGGGGCTGCTCCGCCAAGCGGTGCGGGAACGACTTGGCACGATCGTGACCATCAGCGCGGAACAGACGGCGCTGCATGGCCTGGCCCTGACCGCGGATGCCTGGCGCGCGCAGCCCACGGAATCGCCTGGCGGCGCAATGACGGCGATCGGTGTGCACCTGGTGGACGGCATGATCGACCTGGCCGGCCCGATTCGCGACGTGGTCTGCCGCGTCAGCAGACGTGCCGCGACATGGAGTGACGACACGACCGATATCCTGCTGGGGTTCGAGAACGGGGCAAGCGGGCACATTTTCTGTTCCGTGACCGCCACCCCGCATTATCGCATGGCCGTGTACGGCACCGAGGGATTCGCCGAGGTGCTGGGCCATCCCATGGCAACGTTCCGCCTTGTCCCTGCCGCGCCGGGGGAGCATCGCGCCACCGCGGCGCCCGAAGTGACCGAAACGCAAGGGTTCAACATGCTGACGGCCGAACTGGAGGCCTTTGCCGCATCGGTCGCCGCCGCTACCCCCTTCCCCACCCCGCTGTCGGACATCCTGCACGGTGTCGAGGTGTTCGAGGCGGTTCTGCGCTCCGCCGCCACCGGGGAACGCGTGCGGGTCGTGCGTTCCGGCGTATAGGGCGACGGCTCGCGGGAATGTCCGCGCAGGCATTCGAGCCGCGGATGCCTGCTCGCAGCACACGACAAGCGCATCATTTCATCGCCTTCGCACCCGCGACGCGCCGGCTGATGATCCTCAGAGCCTGGCGAATTTCTCGATCGTGTCCTTCCAGGCCAGGACATCCGCCGGGCCTCGGATGATGCGCTTCAGGCCGGCAACGCCGGTCACCGGCACCAGCACGCGGCTGATCCCGGCGGCCGCCATCGCGGACAGCTGGTCCAGATCCTCGGGCATCGAGGCGGTAATTTCGACCGCCTTGGGGTCGCGTCCCGCCTCCTCGGCGGCTTGGCGGACCACGGCGAGCAACTCGGCGGACGCGCCGCGGGCGGGGAAGAACCCGTCCGCCATGCGGCCAGCGCGTCTGGCGGCGGCCTTGGAATGCCCGCCGATGATCATCGGCACGGTGCCCCGCACGGGCTTGGGGCGCATGAACGCCTCCCTGAAGCGCACGAAGCGGCCTTCATAGGTCGGCACGTCCATCGACCACAGCGCGCGGAGCGCGTGCATGTACTCCTCTGTCCGCGCACCGCGTTCGGCGAAGGGCACCCCCAGGGCGTCGAACTCCTCCTTGAGCCAGCCCACGCCGATCCCCAGCAGGACCCGTCCACCCGACATGTAGTCAAGCGTCGCGACCTGCTTGGCACAGATCACCGGGTTATGCTGCGGCAGGATCAGGATGCCGGTCGCGAGATTGATGCGGCTGGTCCGCGCGGCGACATAGGCCATCCAGATCTGCGGGTCGGGCAGCACGAAATCCCCTTCCCCGCCCGGCAGGCGCCCGTCCGACGTATAGGGATAGGCGGACTGGTAGCCGCGCGGAATGACCGTGTGCTCGACCGTCCAGGCGGATTCGAACCCGGCGGCCTCGGCGGCCTGGACCAGTTCGACGGCGCGTGCCGGATCGACGTAGCGGCCGGTGTTGCAGTAGCGGATGCCGAATTTCATGCGATGTCTCTCCCTTCATCCGAAAGGGGGCATGGTTGCGGGCGCGGGTCAATGACGCCGCGTTTCGCTTGCGAACGGCGGTTCGTTTCGATCATCATCCGCCGCCTTCATCACAAGGGACTGGAATCGTGCATCAGCCGCGACCGCGCCGTTGTCTGTCTGCGAACGTCCTGGGACTAGCGCTGGCCGTGTCGTTTGGCGGCGCTTCGGCGTGGGGCCAGGCGGCCCTGCATCCCGGCGCCTCGCCGCTGGCACCCGGTGACCTGTCGAAACCGATATTCGATACGGCGAAGCCGGAATACGACACGTCGCAGGCACGTCGGAAGAGTGCCGGGACGATCGTGGCCGAGGTCGATGGCAGAGCGATTACGCTGGCGGATGTGCGGGATGCGATCCAGGCCCTGCCGGCGAACCTGCGGGGGCTGCCGTTCCAGACGATCTTTCCGACGGTGATGGATCAGCTAGTGCGTCAGGAGGCGTTGGTGGTCGCGGCGCAGCGG
>JBFXDK010000141.1:0-13145 GCA_050181195.1 Acetobacteraceae bacterium
AGCCAGCGCGAGATGGTGGAGGCGCGGCGCCAGGCCGGCGGGCGCGGCATGGCGGATGTGCGTGTCCGGCTACGTCTGCCGGACGGGTCGGACTACGCCGAGACCGGCCGGCTCGACTATGCCGGCGTGCAGGCCGATCCGCGCACCGACAGTGTGGCGCTTCGCGCCGTCTTTCCCAATCCGCATCGCCTGCTGCTGGATGGCATGGGCGTGCGCGTGGTGCTGGAAATCGCTAAGCCCGAGCAGATGCTGCTGATTCCGCAATCCGCTCTGCTGGCGGACCAGCAGGGCAGCTACGTGTTCGTGCTGGAGGCGGGCAACCGCGCCGCTATCCGCCGTGTGCAGACCGAGGCCAGGCGCGACGGTACGGCCGTGGTGCTGGACGGGCTGGTCGCCGGGGATACGGTGATCGCCCAGGGGCAGACGCGGGTCCGGCCCGGCGCGACCGTGGCGCCGCGCCCCCTTGCCCCATCCGGTTCATGATCGCCGCGGTCTTCGTCGATCGCCCGCGGCTGGCGATCGTCATTTCCGTGCTGATCACCCTGGCGGGGCTTCTCGCAATCCGCTTCCTGCCGGTGGCGCAGTTCCCGGACATCGTGCCGCCACAGGTGGACGTCACCGCCTATTTCGCCGGGGCAGACGCCGAGGTGGTCGAGGAAAGCGTCGGCCAGATCATCGAGGCGGAGGTGAACGGCGTCGAGCGCATGCTCTACATGCGCTCGACCGCCGGCAATGATGGCAGCTATCGGCTCACCGTGTCGTTCGCGGTCGGTTCAGACCCGGAAGCGAATACCGTCAATGTGCAGAACCGGGTCAGCCGCGCCCTGTCCCGCTTGCCGCAGGAGGTGCAGCAGGCCGGCGTCACGGTGAAGAAGAAGTCTTCCGCCATCCTGCAGGTGATCGCGATCCACTCGCCGGGCGGCGAGCATGATGCGCTGTTCCTGTCCAACTACGCGACGATCAACCTGCTGGATGAACTGACCCGCGTCCCCGGCGTGGGCGAGGCGTCGCTGTTCGGGGCCCAGGACTATGCGCTGCGCATCTGGCTGGACCTGCGCCGCATGGCCTTGCTTGGTCTCTCGGCCGAGGACGTGGCGCAGGCCGTTCGTACCCAGAATGTCCAGGCCGCTGTCGGCCGGATCGGCGGGGCGCCCGTGGTGAAGGATCAGCAGCAGCAGCTCACGCTGACCGCCCGCGGCCGGCTTCGCTCGCCCGAGGCGTTCGCCGCCATCGTCCTGCGCATCGATCCCGATGGCGGCGTGGTGCGCCTCGGCGATGTGGCGCGTGTCGCGCTTGGCGCCAAGACGGCCGACGCCTTTTCGCGGTTCAACGGTCAGCCCGCGGCTGCCGTCGCCATCTATCAGTCGCCCGGCGCCAACGCAGTCGCGGTCGCGGCCGGGATCCGGGAAACGATGACGCGGCTGGCCGAGCGGTTTCCGGACGGCGTGGCGTACGAGGTCATGTTCGACACGACGATCTTCGTCACGGCGACGATCGATCAGGTGGTGCAGACGATGGTCGAGGCCTTCATTCTGGTCAGCCTCGTGGTCTTCATCTTCCTCGGCCAGTGGCGGGCCACGCTGGTGCCGGTCCTGGTCGCGCCCGTTGCGCTGATCGGCACCTTCGCCGTCATGCTGGCGTTCGGCTTCTCGGCGAACACCATTTCGCTGCTTGCCCTGGTGCTCGCCATCGGCATCGTCGTCGATGATGCCATCGTTGTCGTCGAGAACGTCGAGCGGGTGATGCGGGAGCAGCCGGACCTGACGCCGTCTCAGGCCACCAAGGTGGCGATGGGCGAGATCATCGGCCCGGTGATCGCTACGACGCTCGTGCTGCTGTCGGTCTTCGTGCCGACGGCCTTCATCCCAGGCATCGTCGGTCGGCTCTTCCAGCAATTCGCGCTGTCCGTCTCGGTGTCTGTCGTGATCTCCACGATCTGCGCGCTGACGCTGTCGCCTGCGCTCTGCGCGCTGCTGATGCGGCCCGGCAGTCGGCCCGGCCGGGCGGTACGTGCCGTGCAGGCCGGCATCGACCGCGCGCGGGACCGGTATGTCGGCGTCGTTCGCCGGATCGCGCCGCGCATGGCGGTGACGCTGCTGCTGCTGGGTGCCGCGGCGGCGGGAACCGCCTGGCTCTCCCGCGCCGTTCCGTCCGGCTTCCTGCCCGAGGAGGACCAGGGCGCCTTCATGATGGAGGCGCTCCTGCCCGACGGTGCCTCGGTCAACCGCACCGCGACCGTGGCTGCCGAGGTGGAGCGGATCACCCAGGCCGTACCCGCGGTCGCCTCCGTCACCACCGTGGTCGGGTTTTCCGTCCTGGACGCGGTTGCCCAGCCAAACCGGGCTTTCTTCGTGGTGGGGCTGAAGCCATACGTCGAGAGAACGCGCAGCCAGGACAGCGTCTGGTCGGTGCTTGCCCGGTTGCGGCAGGACTTCGCCGCGATGCCCGAGGCGGTGGTGACCCCGTTCAACCTGCCGCCCATCTCCGGCCTTGGGAATGCGGCGGGCTTCGAATACATGTTGCAAAGCCTGGGCGGCGCGGCCCCGGCTGACCTGGCCGCGGTCGCGCGCGGGCTGGTGGTCGCCGTCAATGGCGACCCGCGCATCGGCCAGGCCTACACCACCTGGTCGGCCGCCACGCCGCAGCTGGAACTGGTGGTGGACCGGGAGAGGGCGCAATCCCTGGGCCTGGAACCGCTCTATATCTTCCGCGCCCTGCAGGCCGCCCTCGGCAGCCAGTACATCAATGATTTCGGCCTGTTCGGCCGCAGCTGGCGCGTGGTGCTGGAGGCGGAGGCGGAGCAGCGCATGCAGGTCTCCGACATCCTGCAGGTGCAGGTGCGAACACCGGATGGCGCCATGGTGCCCGTCGGCAACATCGCCACCGTCGCCCTCGTGCTCGGCCCGGCCACCGTGGTGCGTTACAACAATCTACGTGCCGTGGCGGTGACTGGCGTGCCCGCTCCCGGCGCCTCGACCGGCGAGGCGCTGGCGGCGATGGAGCAGGTCTCGGCCACGTCGCTGCCGGCCGGCTTCACCCATGCATGGACCGGCACCGCGCTGCAAGAGCGCCAGGCGAGCGGGCAAACCCTGTTCATCCTTGCCCTGTCGCTCCTCTGCGCCTTCCTTGTGCTGGTCGGGCTGTATGAAAGCTGGGCGATGCCGGCCGCGGTGCTGGTGTCCGTCGTGGTCGGCGTCGCGGGGGCACTCGCCGGGTTGTGGCTGGTGGCGCTGCCGAATGACGTGTTCGCCCAGATCGGCATCGTCATGCTGATCGCGCAGGCCGGCAAGAACGCCATCCTGATCGTGGAATTTGCCATGGAGGCGCGCAGCCGCGGCGTCGACGTCGCCGAGGCTGCGGTCGAGGCCGCCCGGCTGCGCTTCCGCGCCGTGATGATGACGGCCTTCTCCTTCGTCATCGGCCTGATGCCGCTGCTGATTGCCGCCGGCGCCGGCGCCGCGACCCGGCTTGCGGCCGGCACCGCCATCTTCACGGGCATGCTGGCCGCGTCTGTGATCGGGATCTTCCTTATCCCAGGCCTCTATGTTGTGTTCCAGCGTTTCCGGGAAGCCGTGCGTGGTCGCGCGGCGGCCAGGCGTGCCGGGGCGGTGTCGGGTGGCAAGGCTGCGTGGCGCGACGGGACCGTGGGCCGCTGACAGCGGCCTTTGCACCGCGTGACATGGTTGCCCTGGCAGCGATGCCATCCCGATGTGCCGCCACGGATCTTCGGCGCGCGCGGACGCCGGCGTGGCGCGCCTGCCAGCCGGACGGACAATTGCCCAGAAAGTCATCCTGCCGGAAAATGCAACGATACCCCCGGGGATCCGCATGAAATTGCAACGAAACCCCCGGATATGCGCAGGAATCCGCAACGACATTCGTGAATATGAAAATCGGACTAAATCGGTAATGATTTGCGCAAATAATTCGTAGGAACAGTATTATAGATCGGAAATCTTCTGTGCGGTCTCAGAAAACGGCCACCGAATCAAGGCGGGCTATCGTTGCAAATTCATGAATGCCCCAGCGGCCGAATTTTTGCCCGATATTCAGGCAATCGGCGGATTTTGCCGTGAATGAACGCGAATTCCCGCGGAATGATGGACGTTCGACGGAAAACGCTTGGCGCGACTTGGCGACCGGCCGTACGCATGCCGTCAAAGCGTCCGAGCCGTGTCCGTCGTGAAGAATCCCCGAAAAACGCACGCGTGTTGTCGAACATGCGCCGGAGCCGCCAGCCTTGGGCATCGTGCAGGAACACGCCGGTTGCCGATCAATAGACCTCGGCATAGCGCGTGCAGAGTTCCGCGGGCGACAGGTCCTTCACGAAACCGATCTCCGAGCGTTTGTGCCGCAGGTAGGCCTCCATGAACACCGGTCCAAACCAATGGTTCACCGCCTCGCTCGCCTCCATCACCACCAGCGCGTCGGACAGGGAGCCGGGCAGGGACGGGGCGGTCGTGCCGGGTTCGGGCAGCGACATCCCTCGGCGAATCCCGTCGGTCCCGGCGAACAGCACCGCGCCCAGTGCCATGTACGGGCTGGCAGCGCCGTCGGCGACGCGGAACTCCACGTTGAACTGGCGGGCGGTATCGTGCGGGGTGGTCGCAGCGAAGACCGGGCAGATGCGCAGCGCGGCGCCGCGGTCCTGCTTGACGATGTCCACCGCGGTGGGCGCCCAGCGGTTGGGCGTCAGGCGCAGATAGGACACAGGGCAAGGGGCGGTGATCGCGCAGAGCGCCGGCAGATGGTGCAGGATCCCCGCGCAGAACTGGCGGGCGACGGCGCTCAGTCTCAGCGGATCGGCGGGATCGTGCATCACGGGCATGCCGGCGGCGTCCTGGAGGCTCATGTGGATGTGCACGCCGTTGCCCACGCCGTCCGCAACCGGCATGGCCGAGAAGATGGCCCGGTGGCCTAGGCGATGGGCGGTGGCACGGGCCATTTCCCGCGTGATCACCCCGTGGTCCGCCGCCGCCAGGGCTGGGGCGGGGGCAACGGTGACCTCGTACTGGCGGCTGCCGTATTCCGCGAGGAAGCTGTCGGGTGCCAGTCCGGCCATGCGCAGGGCGGCGATGAAGGTCTCGCCGAACGTGTTCTGGCGGCGGAACGCGCCCAGGCTGTAGGCGTGGCCGGGCCGGTCCTCGACGCCGGTGTAGACGAATTCCTGTTCGAAGGCCGCGATCGCGTGCAGGCCGGCGGCGTCTTCCAAGTCGGCGATGGCGCGTTTGAGGAAGTTGCGCGGGCAGCATTCCCACGGCGAGCCGTCGGTCTGGCGGATATCGCCCAGGATGAAATGGTCGGGCGCGGAGCCGTCGGCGAAATCCACCCGCACCTCGGCGGCCGGATCGGGCACGATCATGAGGTCGCCGCCAGTGCCGAACGGCGTGTCCAGGATCGGGCCGAAGGCGGTCTGCATCAGGTTGCTGTGGGTCCAGCCTACGCCCTTGGTTCGGCGGGATTCCAGCGTCGCGGCCGGAAAACCCTTGCCGCGGACATGGCCGGCGATGTCGCAGGTGGCGACGAAAATCAGTTCTTCCCGGATCATGGCTGCCTCCTTGCGCGTCCGTGCCATTATGCACAGTTTCCGGCATCATCGTCGATCGCGGCCTGCCCCCAAATCGTGGCGTGGTCCGACGGATGGCGTGCCACCGATGCGCGGCTTGCCGCCATGGCGAGGCATGACGGTGGGATCCGGCGTGCCCCGTGTCCGGCGCAGTTCCCGACGCCGGACGCGCCGCTATCGCAAGGTGGCCCCGGTCGCCTTGGCAACGGCCGCGATCACCTTCTGACCTGCGGCATCCAGGTCGGCATCGGTCAGCGTGCGCTCGCGCGGCTGGAACACGACCTCGATCGCCAGGGACTTCTTGCCTTCGGGCAGCTTGTCGCCCTCGTAGACGTCGAACAGCGACACCCCGGCCACCAGGATGCGTTCGGCCCCGCGCGCGGCCCGCAGCACGGCCTCGGCCGGCACCGTCGTATCGACCAGGAAGGCGAAGTCGCGCCGCACCGGCTGGAACGGTGGCAGGTCGGGCGCCGCCTTGCGTCGCCGCTTGGGATCGGCGACCGCATCCAGGTTGAGCGAGAACGCCACCACCGGCGCAGGCAGGTCCAATGCCGCCAGCACGCGGGGGTGGATTTCGCCGAAGCAGCCCAGAATGGTCTTCGGCCCCTGGCGGACCGTGCCGGACCGGCCCGGGTGGAAGAAGCCGGGCGCATCCGGGGTGACCGTCAGCGCCTCCATCGGCACGCCGATCGCCGCCAGCATCGCCCAGAGATCGCCCTTGGCGTCCATCGCGTCGACAGGCCGAACCGGCGCCAGCCAGGTCCGCGGCGTGGACCCGCTGCGCAGGCCGGCGGCGACCTGGCTTTGCCCGTCCGGGGCATCGATGGCGAATTCCGGCCCAATCTCGAACAGGCCGGTATCGGGGAAGCCGCGTGCTGCATTGCGCTTCGCGGCCAGGGCGAGAGTCGCGATCGGGGTCGGCCGCAACTGGTCGAGATCGGCGGCGATCGGGTTGGTCAGGCGCAGGCTCTCCGGTGTCTCGCCAAACGACGCCGCCTCGGGCTGCGCCATGAAGCTGAACGTCACGCACTCCGCCAGGCCCTGCGCCGCCAGGGTGCGCCGGGCGAGCGCGGTGCGGTACTGCCGCGGGGTCAGCGTGGCGGCCGGGACGGGTGTGGCGCGTGGCAGGGAGACCGCGGGGATGGAATCTAGGCCGCGCAGGCGCAGCACCTCCTCGATCAGGTCGCATTCCGGCTCGATCATTGCACAACCCTCCGCGGCCCGGGCGGCGATGTCGGGCGAGAGGGACGGCGCCTGGTCGAGGTGGACGGGCGCGGCGACGTCGTTGCGCCAGGACGGGACCGACACGGTCACCTTGTGCACGTCGCGTGCCCGGACGGTGAAGCCCAGCCGTTCCAGCGAGGCCACGACTTCATCGGGCACCACGTCGAGACCACCCAGTTCGGCCACCCGGCGAAAGCGCATCGTCGCCTCCCGCCGCCAACCGGGTTCGGCGCCGTCCTGGGTCACGGCGCCGGGCGCACCGCCGCAGAGCGCCAGGATCAAGGCGGTCGCCGCCTCCACCGCATCCGGCATCAAGGAGGGATCGATGCCGCGCTCGAACCGCTGGCGGGCGTCCGACACGATCTGGTGCCGCCGCCCGGTCAGGGCGATGCGCACCGGGTCGAAATACGCGCATTCCACGAAGACATCGGTCGTGGTCTCATCGCAGCCGGTTGCCTCGCCACCGACCACCCCGGCCAGCGACTGGACACCGGCGGCGTCGCAGATCACGCAGTCCTCGTCGGTGACCGTATATTCCTTGCCGTTCAGTGCCAGGAATGTCTCACCCGCTCCACGCCGCAGGGTGAGGGTGTCACCGCAGAGCTTGGCCGTGTCGAACACGTGCAGCGGGCGGCCGAGGTCGAAGGTGAAGAAATTGGTCACATCGACCAGCGCATTGATCGGCCGCAGCCCGATCGAGGTCAGCCGGTCCTGCAGCCAGCGCGGGGAGGGAGAGTTCCTCACGCCGCGGATCGTGCGACCGATGATCCAGGGACACGCCTCGGGCCAGTCGATCTTCCAGTGCGGCCCGGATTCGAATGTGGCGGCGACGCGCGCCGGGGCAAAAG
The DNA here is from genome assembly GCA_050181195.1 of Acetobacteraceae bacterium. Lineage (GTDB taxonomy): Bacteria > Pseudomonadota > Alphaproteobacteria > Acetobacterales > Acetobacteraceae > Rhodopila. The sequence goes on from JBFXDK010000141.1 coordinate 7,639, forward strand.
GCTTCAGCGTGCCGATCCCGGCCGCGGCCAGGTCACGCGCGACGCCGCGGACCGAGAAGCAGTCGCCGCGGTTGGGCGTGACGCTGATCTCGATCACTGGGTCGTCCAGGCCGGACCAGGTTGCATAGGCCACGCCCACCGGCGCGTCTTCCGGCAGGTCCATGATGCCGGAATGGTCCTCGCCCAGCCCCATCTCGCGGGCCGAGAGCAGCATGCCGGCGCTCTGCACGCCGCGGATCTCGCCCACCTTCAGCGTGATCCCGGTGCCCGGAATGAAGCTGCCGGGCGCGGCGAAGACGGCCTTCATGCCGGTGCGGGCATTCGGCGCGCCGCACACGACCGAGACCAGCGTCCCATCGCCGGCATCGACCTTGCAGGCGCGCAGCCGGTCGGCGTTCGGATGCTGCACCGCCTCGACCACATGGGCGATCCGGAACGAGGCGAGGGCAGCGCCGCGGTTCTCGACGCCTTCGAGTTCCAGCCCGATGCGGGTCAGGGTCTCGGTGATCGTCTCCAGCGAGGCGTCGGTCTCGAGATGGGTCTTCAGCCAGGAGAGGGAGAATTTCATTCCTCAGACCCCCTCGTGCAGCATGGTGGGTGCCAGCGGATTGAACCCGAAATGCCGCAGCCAGCGCAGGTCGGATTCATAGAAGGGGCGCAGATCGGTCATGCCGTGCTTCAGCATGGTCACGCGCTCGATCCCCATGCCCCAGGCGAAGCCCTGCCATTCCCTCGGGTCGATGCCGCAATTGGCCAGCACGCGCGGATGCACCATGCCGCTGCCCAGGATCTCCAGCCAGTCGCCGCCGCCGCCCAATTCCCCCGTGCGCCGGTTCCAGCCGATATCGACCTCCATCGAGGGTTCGGTGAACGGGAAGTAGCTGGAGCGGAAGCGGACCGGCAGGTCGGAGATGCCGAAGAAGGCGCGCAGGAAGTCGATCAGGCAGCCCTTCAGATGGCCCAGGTGCAGGTCGCGGTCGATGATCAGCCCCTCGCACTGGTGGAACATCGGCGAGTGGGTGGCATCGTGGTCGGCGCGGTAGGTGCGGCCGGTGACGATGACGCGGATCGGCGGCGGTTGGGTCAGCATGGTGCGGATCTGCACCGGCGAGGTCTGCGTGCGCAGCACCGGCGGCGCCTGGTTGCCCCGCGCCGGCAAGTAGAACGTGTCGTGGTCGGCACGCGCCGGGTGATGTGCGGGAATGTTGAGTGCGGTGAAATTGTGCCAGTCGCTCTCGACATCCGGCCCGTCGATGATCGTGCAGCCCATGGCGCCGAAGATCGCGGAGATTTCCTCGATCGTGCGGCTGATCGGGTGGATCAGACCGCTCTCGCGCGGCCGCGGCGGCAAGGTGGGGTCCAGGCGTTCGGCGGCCACCTGTTCATCCAGCGCGGCCGACTCCAGTTCGGCCTTCCGGGCGTCGATGGCCTGGGTCAGCGAGTCTTTCAGACGGTTCAGGGCGGCCCCCCGGTCCCGCCGCTGGTCGGGGGGCGTCTTGCCGAGATCACGCAGCAGGGCGGTCAACTTGCCGTTGCGGCCGAGAACGGCGATCCGGACGGTGTCCCAGGCGCGCAGGTCGGCGGCGGCGGCGAGTGCCGCGTCGGTTTCGGACTGAAGGGCCTGCAGGTCGTCGGTCATCGATCCTCGCGAACAATGTGGGCCGCGTGTCGGAGCGGCCCAACAAGGATTTGGCAACAATGGGGTCGGCCGCGCGCGGCGTCCGGGCGCGGTCGCGATTTCAGGCGGTGGGGCTATAGCGGCGGGGGTGGTCAGGGGCAAGCGGCGGGGTTTGTGCAATGGCTCAGGCCTGCCATTTGCCATGCAAGAGCATCGCCTGTCGGTCGGCCCTTGAGGTCACCCGCTGTCGGCGAGCGTCAAGGGGTATGTCCGCCCGTACGGTCAACGAGCGTGGCAGCGGCGACCAGTGCCAGGATGTTCGATACCGCCGTCGTCACGTCGCCGAATTCCGGTGGGCACGGGGGCAGACATGAAAAGGGCCGCCCGAAAGCGGCCCCAATGCGATCCGTCCGTCCGGACGATGTCAGTCCAGTGCCGCTTGCACCCGCTTGACGATGGCAGCGAAGCTGTCCGCATCGTCATAGGCGATGGCTGCCAACACCTTGCGGTCCATCTCGATGCCGGCCTTCTTCAGCCCGTCCATGAACCGGCTGTAGGTCATGCCATGCTCGCGGACCGCGGCATTGATGCGCTGGATCCACAGGCCGCGGAATTCGCGCTTCTTCACCCGCCGGTCGCGATAGGCGTATTGCAGCGACTTCTCCAGCCGCTCCAGTGCCGCGCGATAGGTCGTGCCGGTGCGGCCGTAGAAGCCCTTGGCCTGCTTCAGGACTTTCTTGTGGCGGGCGTGGGTGGTGGTGCCCCGTTTGACGCGTGCCATGCTGTGTTCCTCCCGTCAGTCCAGGCCGTAGGGTGCCCACTGCTTGACGGTCAGCCCGTCCGCGTGGGTCAGCACCTGGCTGCCGCGATTGCTGCGCTTCGCCTTCTGGCTGCGCGCCGAGAGGTTGTGGCGCTTCTTGCCGGGGCCGGCGAGCACCTTGCCGGTTGCGGTGATCTTGAACCGCTTCTTGACCGACGACTTGGTCTTCATCTTGGGCATTTTGTCTCCTTTCCGATGCGGCTGCCGGTCCGATACGGACGGCAACGGTCGCGGCCGGGCATGCCCATTCCAGGCCCGGCGCGCAGACAGGCGCGGGGGTATAGCGGCGGGGCCGCGGGGACGCAAGCGCGGGCTTCGGGTCCGCTCAGGGAGGGCTCTGCCCTCCCTGAAACCCTCCCGCCAAAGGCTCGGCCTTTGGAATGCGCTTCGTTGGTTGTATGTCCGCCCGGGGTCCCCCGGGCGGACATACAACCAAATGGAATGGTTCCAAGGGCTGCGCCCTTGGCGGGGTTCCCAAAGGGGCAGCGCCCCTTTGGCGGAGCGCGAGGCAGAGCCTCGCCACCCCCGATGGCGCCAAGCGGCATCCTTCTCTATATGCGGTCCATGCGCGCGCGGTTTCTCAAGATGCACGGCTGTGGCAACGATTTCGTCGTGTTCGACGAACGCGCCCAGCCGCTCGGCCTTACGCCGACCCGGGCCGCCGCCATCGCAAATCGCCGCACCGGCATCGGCTGCGACCAGTTCATCACCATCGAACCGCCCCCGCCCGGGGCCGACGCCTTCATGCGCATCCGCAACCCGGACGGCAATGAAGCCGGCGCCTGCGGCAACGCGACACGCTGCGTGGCGTGGCTGCTCGCGCAGGAAACCCACCGTCCCCATCAGGTGATCCGCACCATTGCCGGCGACCTTCCATCGGATCTGCTGCCAGACGGGCGCGTGCGGGTCGACATGGGTCCCGTGCGGCTCGACTGGTCCGATGTCCCGCTCGCGCGTCCGATGGACACCGTGCGCCTGGACCTGGCGCGCGGCGCGGTTTCGGACCCGGCCGCGGCCAGCATGGGCAACCCGCACGCCACATTCTTCGTGCCTGACCTGGCCGCGGTGCCGGTCGAGACGATTGGCCCGTCGCTGGAGCACGACCCGATCTTCCCCGAGCGCGCCAATATCGGCTTCGTCCAGGTCCTGGCACCGGACCGCATCCGCCTGCGCGTCTGGGAACGCGGCGCCGGGCTGACTCTCGCCTGCGGGTCGGGCGCCTGTGCCGCCCTGGTCAACGCCGCAAGGCGAGGCCTGACGCACCGGCGCGCCGCCGTCATCGTGGATGGCGGCGAGTTGGAGATCGAATGGCGCGAGGACGGCCACGTGCTCATGACCGGTCCGGTCGCGACCGCCTTCACCGGCGAAATCGACCTGGACGCCTACCCGCGATGACTGTCGAAGTCCTGACCTTTGGCTGCCGGCTGAACGCCTATGAGAGCGAGGTGATGCGCGGGCATGCCGCCGGACTGGCGGACACGGTCATCGTGAACACCTGCGCCGTGACCGGCGAAGCCGAACGCCAGGCACGCCAGGCGATCCGGCGCCTGGCGCGTGAGCGGCCCGGCGCACGCATCGTGGTCACGGGCTGCGCGGCGCAGATCGATCCGGCGGGCTGGGCGGCGTTGCCCGGCGTGGACCGCGTGCTGGGCAATGACGACAAGCTGAAGCCGGAATCCTGGGCGCCCGACGCGGGATCGGCCGTGTCCGACATCATGGCAGCGCGGGAGACGGCGGCGCACCTGGTCACCGAGTTCGCTGGTCGCGCCCGCGCGTTCGTGCAGGTGCAGCAGGGATGCGACCATCGCTGCACCTTCTGCGTGATCCCGTTCGGACGCGGTCCCAACCGATCGGTGCCGGTCGGTGCGGTGGTGTCGCAGGTGCGGACGCTGGTGCAGGCGGGATATCGCGAGGTGGTGCTGACCGGCGTCGACATCGCCTCCTACGGAAGCGACCTGCCAGGACAGCCGACGCTGGGCCAAATGGCGCGGCGGCTGCTGGCGCTGGTGCCGGAACTGCCGCGGCTGCGCCTCTCGTCGCTCGATCCCGCGGCAATCGACGAGGATGTGTGGCGCCTGCTGGCCGAGGAGCCTCGGCTGATGCCGCATCTGCATCTGTCGCTGCAGGCGGGCAGCGACCTGATCCTGAAGCGCATGAAGCGTCGGCATCTGCGGCAGGACGCAAGCGCGGTCATTGCGCGGGCGCGCGTGCTGCGGCCCGGCATTGCCATCGGCGCCGATCTGATCGCCGGTTTCCCGACCGAAACCGAGGCGCTGTTCGCCGAGACGCTCGACTTCGTGCAGGCGGCGGACCTGCCCTGGCTGCACGTCTTCCCCTATAGCGAGCGGCCGGGTACGCCAGCCGCCCGCATGCCGGTGGTGCCAAAGGCGGAGCGGCGGGAACGCGCGGCCCGCCTGCGCGCTGTGGGGCAGGCGGCGGCACGCCGGTTCCTGACGGGACAGCAGGGCAGGGTGGTTTCGCTGCTGGTGGAAAGCGGCGATCGCGGCCACTCGGAGCACTTCGCGCCGGTGCGGCTTTCCGCCCCCGGTGAGCCAGGCCAGGTATTGGCGGCGCGGGTGACCGGGGCGACGGATGACGGTTTGTTGGCGGAGGCGGCCTGATGGCACTCGGCGGTTTCTTCTCGCGTCTAAAGGAAGGCCTGTCGCGCAGCACGCAGAAGTTCAGCGAAGGCATTACCACGGTCTTCAAGAAGCGCCGGCTGGACGACGAGGCGCTGGAGGAACTCGAGGACCTGCTGCTGGCCGCCGATCTGGGCGTGGACGCGGCAGAGCGGGTCATCGCCGCGTTCCGGCGCAGCCGTTTTGGCAAGGAAGTGACCGACGAGGAAATCAAGCAGGCGCTGGCCGAGGAGATCGCCGCGATCCTGGCCCCCGTCGCGAAGCCGCTGGAATTGGATCCCACGAAGAAGCCGCATGTCGTGCTGGTGGTGGGCGTGAACGGCACCGGCAAGACGACGACGATCGGCAAGATGGCGCAGCAATACCGTGAGCAGGGCAAGCGTGCGGTCATGGCGGCCGGCGACACGTTCCGCGCCGCCGCCGTGGAGCA
>JBFXDK010000142.1:0-13123 GCA_050181195.1 Acetobacteraceae bacterium
AGGCGGTCCGGGCGCTACTCCACCGTCATCCCCTGCTTGAACGTCGAGGGCACGCCTTCAAACTTCGACTTGAACCGCTTGTTCAGCCAGTAACCGATCGCCGGCGGCACGCCGGCGAAGTCCGGGTCGGCGCCCAGTTTCCGTGCCGCGTCCATCGCCCAGTTCGGGTTGTACATGAGCTCCCGCGCGATCGCGATCAGGTCCGCCCGCCCCTCCCGCAGGATCGCCTCGGCCTGGTCGGCATGCACGATGTGGCCCACCGCCATGGTCATCATCTCGGCTTCCCGGCGGATCTTCTCGGCATAGGGCACCTGGTAGCCGTATTTCTGCGCCCGCACGCTGTCCATCGGCGAGCGCTCCATGATGCCGCCCGAGGAGCAGTCGATCACGTCGATGCCCTTCTTTTTCAACTCCTTCGCCAGGTTCACCGCCTGCTCGGGGCCGAAGCCGGCATCGTCCTCGCAGGACAGGCGCATGAACAACGGCTTGTCCGACGGCCAGTTGGCGCGCACGCATTCCGCCACTTCCAGCGGAAAGCGCATGCGGTTCTGCTCGGTGCCGCCATACTCGTCGTTGCGGCGGTTGGCCTCGGGCGAGAGGAACTGGTGGATCAGGTAGCCATGCGCGCCGTGGATCTCCAGGATGTCGAACCCGGCCTTGTGGGCGCGCGCGGCGGCATCGCCCCAGTGCTGCACCAGCGTCGGGATCTCGTCATGCGTGAAGGCGCGCGGCGTCGGCATGCGATCGCTGTGCGGAATCGCACTCGGCGCCACGAGTTCCCATCCCTCCCAGTCGAACATCTCCGGGTGGTCCGGCGTCTGCGGCTGCTGGCCTTCCCAGGGGCGGGTCAGGCGGGCCTTGCGGCCGGAATGGCCGATCTGGATCGCCGGCACCGCGCCCTGTGCCCGGATGAAGCCGGTCAGGCGGGTCAGGCCGGGGATGAACTCATCCTTCCAGATCCCCAGATCGCCCACGGTGCCGCAGCCGCGGCGCTCCACCTTCGTCGATTCCACCATCACCAGGCCGCAGCCGCCCGCGGCGTATTTGCCGGCGTTCATCAGGTGCCAGTCGGTGGCAAAGCCCTGGTGCGAGGCATACTGGTGCATCGGCGCGACGACGATGCGGTTCTTCAGGGTAACGCTGCGAATCGTCAGCGGGGTGAACAGCAAAGGGTTGGGCACGCGCGTCTTCTCCGGTCGTTCGTTCGCCCCTGACTACAAGGGAACGCGCGTGCGGGCTACAGGGGCGGCATGCGCCTGTTCCTGTACGGCACCCTGCTCGACCCGGAGACACTGGCGCGCCGCGGCGGCGATCCGTCCCTGTCGCGCCGCCTGCGCCCCGCCTCCCTGCCCGGCTGGCGGCGCGTCGCGCTGGGGGCCACGCGCTGGCCCACCCTGCGGCGCGCGCGGTCCTTCCACACCCCGGGCGCCATCGTCTGGGTCGGCGCCGCCGCGCTCGGCCGCCTCGCCGCCTATGAGGGGCCGGCCTACCGCCTGCGGCGGGTTGTCGTCACCACGGCAAGCGGCAACACTGCGGCGGCAACCTGGGTCGCTCCGGGTGGCACGCACCGTCCATGGAGGACATGAACCGATGATGCAGCCCCCTCCGGCCTACCCGGGCATGCGCGAGTCCGAGATCGACACGCCGGCCCTGGTCATCGACCTCGACGCCTTCGAATACAACCTCGACCACATGGCATCCCTGCTGGCGCCGACCGGGACGAAGCTGCGCGCGCATGCCAAGACGCACAAGTCGCCGGTCATCGCGAAGCTGCAGATGGCGCGCGGGGCGGTCGGGCAATGCGTGCAGAAGACTGGCGAGGCCGAGGTGCTGGCCTGGGGCGGCATCCCGGACATCCTGATCAGCAATGAGGTCGTGGGGCCGACAAAGCTCGCCCGGATCTGCGCCCTGACCCGCATCGCCGATGTCGCGGTCTGCGCCGACGATCCGCAGCAGGTGGCCGCGCTGGAAGCCGCCGCCGAGGACGCCGCCGTGCGGCTGCGGGTGCTGGTGGAGATCGATGTTGGCGCCGCCCGCTGCGGCGTGGCGCCGGGGCCGGACGCGGTTGCGCTTGCGGAACGCATCGCCGGCTCGAAGCACCTGATCTTCGGCGGGCTGCAGGCCTATCAGGGCAGCGCGCAGCACAAGCGCAGCGTGGGTGAGCGCAAGGCGCTGATCGACACCGCCATCGAGGGGTCGCGCCGGACGGTGGAACAGTTGAGACAGAAAGGCATCGACTGCCCGATCGTCGGCGGGGCCGGCACCGGCACGTTCGAGATCGAATCAGCCTCGGGCGTCTATACAGAGATCCAGGCCGGCAGCTACGTGTTCATGGACGCCGACTATGCCCGCAATCTGGACGCGGGCGGCGCGCCGGTCAGCACGTTCCGGCACGCGCTGTTCGTGCTGGCCACGGTCATGAGCGCACCGCGCCGGGGCCTGGCGGTGCTGGATGCCGGCCACAAGGCGGTATCCGTCGATTCCGGCATGCCGACGATCTGGGGTCGGCCGGATGTGCGCTATGTCAGCGCGTCGGATGAGCACGGCAAGCTGGATTGCGGGAGCGAGACGGAGCAGCCGAAGCTGGGGGAAAAGCTGCGGCTGGTGCCGGGGCACTGTGATCCGACGGTTGATCGGTATGATTGGTATGTGGGGGTGCGCAACGGCCGGGTGGAGTGCCTGTGGCCGGTGGCGGCGCGCGGGATGATGAGCTGAGGCGAGGCTCCGCCTCGCGCTCCGCCAGGGGCCTTGCCCCTGGACCCCACCAAGGGCGACGGCCCTTGGAACGCGATTCCTTGGTTGGATTGTCTGCCGGGGGGCCACCCCGGACCTCTCACCACCTCGGTTGGCCCCCCGGCAGACAATCCAACAAACGAGTTGGGATCAAAGGGGCTGTGCCCCTTTGCGGAGGTCCAGGAGGCAGCGCCTCCTGGTCGGGGTCCGGGGCGAAGCCCCGCTTCGGCCCGCGACGTAGCATCCCGCGTTGCCCGCCCCCGCCAGCGTCGCCACAACTGCCGCCATGACAAGACACTCCATCTTCTACGGTTGGCGCGTCGTCGGGGTCTGCTTTGTCGCGGCCCTGTTCGCCTGGGGGTTCGGCGTGTTCGGCGCCAGCGTCTACCTGCACGCGATCACGCACGACCACGGCTGGTCCATCGCGCTCGTCTCCTCGGCGATCACGCTGTTCTATCTGACCAACTCGGCGTCACTGACCATCGTCGGCAGCGTGATCGACCGCTTCGGCTCCCGCGCGATCTTCATCTTCGGCGGCGTGGCGCTGGCCAGCGGGGTCGCGGCATTGGGCCAGGTGCGCGCGCCCTGGCAGTTGTATCCCGCCTTCATGCTGATGGGCCTGGGCTATGCCGTGTTGTCGCTCACCGGCCTGAGCGCCACGATCGCGCCGTGGTTCGAGCGCCACCAGGGCCGCAGCGTCGCCATCGCCCTGATGGGCGCGAGCGTCGGCGCCATGGCCGGCGTGCCGCTGCTGGTGGCACTGATCGGCGGGCTGGGCTTTACCGCAGCGACGCTCGCTGGTGCGGCGATCATCCTGTGCGTGCTGGTGCCGCTCGCCGCGGTGGTGCTGCGGTATCGCCGGCCGTCGGAGCTCGGCCTTGGGCGCGACGGCGATCCGCCGGGCGCGCCGCGTCGCACCGGGTCGGGGTTGGCGCCGGCGCCCGAATGGGACCGGGCGCGTGCGATGCGCACCAGCGCGCTGTGGACCGTGGGCGTCGCGTTCGCCCTGGGCCTGGTGGTGCAGGTCGGCTTCCTGACGCATCACCTGAAGTTGGCGGAGCCGACACTTGGCGCGGCCGGCGCGGGGTGGCTGGTGAGCGCGACCGGCGTCACCGGCCTGATCGGGCGGCTGGTGCTGGCGCGGGTGGCGGACCGGGTGAATGTCCGCCGCTACACCGCGGGCATTTTCGGCGCGCAGGCCGTGCTGCTGGGCGTCCTGGCCTGGATGCCGGATGTGTGGGCGCTGATCGGCGCCAGCCTGGGCTACGGGTTCTGCCTGGGCCAGATCACCACGCTGTCGCCCATCGTGGTGCGGCGGGAGTTCGGATCGGCGTCGTTCGGCGCCATCTACAGCGTGGCCGCGACGGTCATCCAGGTCACCTCCGCGTTCGGTCCGGCCCTTTACGGCGCGCTGCGTGATCTGTTCGGCAGCTATGCGCCGGTGCTGGCGATCGCGGCCGGCTTCGAACTGGCGGCGATGGTCACGGTGCTGGCGGGACGGCCGCCGCGACACGCACGCGATTGAAATCGGCGCCGCTTAGGTTTGATTAACGAAACCCCGGCATTCTGCGGGCCATTGCGAGGGACATCGGATCCGCATGGCCGGCAAAGGTGCGAAGGGCTCCAAAGGCGGGGTCATCATCAAGAAGTTCGAGATCGTCGAGGGCGGGCACCACGGCGGTGCCTGGAAGGTCGCATACGCCGATTTCGTGACGGCGATGATGGCGTTCTTCCTGCTGATGTGGCTGCTGAACGCCACGACCGAGGACCAGCGCAAGGGCCTCGCCGACTATTTCAGCCCCAACAACCTGCTGAGCCACGCGTCATCCGGCGTCGGCCAGCCGTTCGGCGGCCACACCGCCTTCGTCGACGGCGCGCTGGTGTCCGACAAGGGCTCGGTGCAGATCGTGATGGGCAAGCGTCCGACGGTGAAGGACGTGGAGAACGGCGAGGTCGAGATCACCAAGGAGTCTCTGGGTTTCCGGTCCGATCATCCCCAGGCGCAGGAGCATCAGGACGACGCCGCGGCCTATGGCCAGGCGGCGCTGCGGATGGGGCAGGACCCCACGGCCGCCTCGCTGGCCGGACGGACGGAAATCGACGGCCAGGACCAGGCGGACCCGATGCGCGCGCCCACCGAGGCCGAGATCCGCGCCGAGAAGGAACGCCAGGAACGGGCGGAGTTCGAGGCGGCGGCGGAACAGATCAAGGAGGCCGTGCGCGGCGATCCCGCGCTGAAGGACCTGGCGAACCAACTGGCGATCGACATGACGCCGGAGGGACTGCGCATCCAGATCCTCGATGAGGTGCGCTCGCCCATGTTCGCCACCGGCTCGGCCGTGCCGAACGAGCGCGCTCGGCTGCTGCTGCAGAAGATCGGGCCGGTGCTGCAGCGCCTGCCGCAGCAGATCTCGATCGCCGGTCACACCGACGCCGCGCCGTTCCCCGGCCCCGAACGCACCAACTGGGAATTGTCGGCCGAACGCGCCAATGCCACGCGCCGGCTGCTGGTGGAAGGCGGGCTGCCGGTGACGCGAATCCGCACCGTGACCGGGCACGCCGAACGGGACCCGCTGCTGCCGGCCGATCCGTTCGCGGCGGCGAACCGGCGCATCGCCGTGGTGGTGCTGCGGGAGGCGCTGACGGCCAAGCCGGCCGACGCGCCCACGCCCGCGCCCGCACCCGGCGCGCACTGAGGTCCGGCCATGCTGGTGATCGGCGGCCTGGTCTTCGTGCTGATCAACGTGTTCGGCAGCTACCTGGTGGCCGGCGGCAGCATCGCGCCGCTGGCACATGCCCTGCCGTTCGAGTTCTGGGCGATCGGCGGTGCGGCGGCCGGCACGTTCCTCATGTCGAACAGCATGCACGACGTGAAGCACACTGCGTCCGGCTTCGGAAAAATCATGAAAGGCGCCGCGTTCCACAAGAGCGACTACATCGACCTGTTGAGCCTGCTGTATTTCCTGGTGCGCCTGGCCAGCACCAAGGGCAACATGGCGGTGGAACCGCATATCGAAAAGCCGGCCGAAAGCACGGCGTTCCAGAAGTTCCCCAAGGTGCTCGCCAACCACCACGCCACCATCATCATCTGTGACTACATGCGTATGATCGGCATGAACGCCGACGACCCGAACCAGATCGAGGACGTGATGGCACGGGAACTGAAGAAAACGCTGACCGAGGAGCTGCATCCGTCGCACGCATTGCAGACCATGGCGGACGGCTTGCCGGCGCTGGGCATCGTCGCGGCGGTGCTGGGCGTGATCAAGACGATGTCGCACATCAACGAGCCGCCGGCGGTGCTGGGCGCGATGATCGGCGGCGCGCTGACCGGCACGTTCCTGGGCGTGCTGCTGGCCTATGGCATGGTCGGCCCGTTCGCCAGCCGGCTGAAGGGCGTGGTGGAGGAAGAGGCCAAGTATTTCGAGGTGATCCGCGCCGTGCTGGTCGCGCACCTGCACGGCAATGCGCCGCAGGTCAGCGTGGAGACCGGACGCAAGATGGTGCCGAACGCCCACATGCCCTCGTTCCAGGAGCTGGAGGAGGCGGTGCAGGCGGTGCAGATGACCTAAGCATCAGTCGGCGGAGCGCCGCAGGTGCGAAGCCGATCAGATGATGCGTTTATCGTAGATTGCGAGCAGGCGGGCGGAGGCGGATTGGCGCGGGCAGGCGGCGGAATGCGAGGGGCGCGTGGCGGCAAGACGCGCGATCCACGCTGGGATCATGTGGCATTGTCGGGGCCGGCAGGCTACGGTCCCGCCATGTCCGACGATCTCTACCAGCAGGATATCCTCGCCTGGTCCACGCGGCAGTCCGACCTGCTGCGGCGGCTCGCGCGCGGCGAGCGCGTCAATGGCGTCGACTGGTCCCATGTGGTTGAGGAGATCGAGGACGTGGGCCTCGCGCAGTTGCATGCGGTGCGGAGTTTCCTGCGGCAGATGCTGGTCCATCTGCTGAAGCTGCATGCATGGCCGGAAAGTGATGCGGCCGGCCATTGGCGCGGGGAGGTGGCCTTGTTCCAGGCTGAAGCGGCGCAGCGGTTCGCCCCCTCGATGCGGCGGCGGATCGCGGTGGACCGGCTCTTTGCCGAGGCGCGGACGCAGTTGGAAGGGATGACCCATGACGGGCGTCCCCCGCTTGCGTTGCCGGCGGCGTGTCCATTCACCCTCGACGCGTTGCTGCAGGGGAAACGTGCGGAGCTGGAAGACCGGCTGCGGGATGCAGCCCGTCCAGCGTAGCGGGAGCGCTCAACCCGGCCCTGCCAACCGACGCGGGATCGCGGACCGGCCGCGACATGCGCAGCCCGGCATCCTCCCGACCATCAACAGCGGCCAACCGACGCGGGATCGCGGACCGGCCGCGACGCCCCCGCCATGGCGTGCGAGCAGGTTCACCCGCACGCCGTCACCAGGACAACCCAGGCCGGATCAGCTGCCGTCCTTGCCCCACATGTTGTCCCAGAACAGATCCTTCCAGGATTCCGGCTTGTTCTTCAGTGTGCCGGCCGCATGCATGAAATCGGCATGCTTCTTGGTGCCGCGGGGCGTCGCGCTGAACGTGACCAGCTTCTTCTCCACGATCATCTTCTCGGTCCATTCCAGCGGCTGCTTCTGCGGCTCGTTCTTGACGAAGATCTCCGCCGCCTCCCGCGTGTTGGCGTAGATGAACGCGATCGCCTCCTCGAACGCCGCCGCGGTGGCCGCGTACAGCTTCGGGCTGCCATCGTGGAACCGCGCGCTCGCCGACATCACCACGGTCGAGGAGCCGGGTTCCAGGTAATCCTCGGAACTCATGACCTGGTGCACCTTGCCCGATTCCAGTTCGGTGACGCTGAACGGGATGATCGCGGCATGCGTCTTCACCTCGCTGGCACCGCTCAGGATCGCCGCCATCCCGTCGGGGTTGGACATCGCCACCAGCAGCGGGTCCAGCTTGAAACGGTTCTCCCAGCCCCATTCCTTCGCTGCCGCCATCTGCAGCGCGATCGCCTGCGCCGTCACCTTCACGGCACTGACGGCGATGCGGTCGGTTTCGCGGAAGTCACGGATGGTGCGGATGCGCGGGTCCGTGGTCAGCACCAGCACCGAGGAGCTCGACAGCGGCATCATCCCGCGCACCTTCTGCGCGCCGCGGGTCTTGTCCCACAGGATGAAGGCCGGGCCAAACCCGCCCATCGTCAGTTCGGCGTCGCCCGCCAGCAGCATGTCGCTGCCGGCCGGCCCGCTCGCCAGCCGGGTCAGCGTCACCTTGATATCGCCGAGCCCCGCGGCCTTGGCGTGCTTCTGGATCAGGCCGCGCTCCACCACCACGTAGCTGGGCAGGTAGACCAGGCCATAGGGCTGCACGATGCGCACCTGCGTGCCCTCGGCCGCGGCCGGCGCGGCCGTGACGGTGGCCGCCAACAACAGGGCCGCGACCGCGGCCAGCAACTTCCTCATCCGTTCCATTCCCCGTCACCCGTTCGATCCAGCCAATCCGGCGCGCCCGGGCGATGACGCGATGATAGAGCGGATCATGCGCTCGCGGAACGCCGGACAGACCCCCGGCAGAACGGTGTCGTACGGGAAACGCCGAACCGCGTCCGCCTACCCGGTCGCGTCCCGGATGAACGCACCCGCCCGGGCGATCGCGCGCCGCCCGTCGGCGAGGTGCTGGAAGAACAGTGGAAACGCATGGATCATGCGCGGCCACACCTCCAGCGTGACCCGCACATCCGCGGCGCCCGCCCGCGCGGCGATCCGGACGGAATCGTCGTACAGCGTCTCGGCGCTGCCGACCTGCACCAGCAGCGGCGGCAGCCCTCGGAGATCGGCATGGATCGGCGCGGCCAGCGGCGTCCGCGGATCAACACCGTTCAGATACCACCCCGCCAATTCCTGTATATACGCTCGGCTGATGATCGGATCATCCGCTTCCCGGGTGGCATAGCTCTCGCCCTGCGCTTCCATGTCGACCCAGGGGGACATACACCAGCCGCAGGCCGGCAGCGGAAGCCCCTGCTCGCGCAGCGAGACCATCAGCGCCAGCGTCAATCCGCCCCCGGCACTGTCGCCGCCCACGGCGATGCGCTGGGGGCGGACACCCTGCGACAGCAGGAAGCGATAGGCCCGCATCGCGTCCTCCAGCGCCGCCGGAAACGGATGCTCGGGCGTGCGGCGGTAGTCGATCGCCAGCGTCCGGGCCTGCGCCGAGCGTCCGGTTTCGGTAACGAGGCCACGGTGACTGACGATGGATCCGGCCGAAAAGCCGCCGCCATGGAAGAACAGCAGAACCCGTTCGGCATCGGCCGCTGGCGTCACGCTCCATTCCGCCGGCACGCCGTCGGCGCTTGTCTGCTCAAGCCGCACATCCGCGGCCGATCCAGACCCGCCGCCGATCGCATCCAGCCGTTCCCGCCGCTCCGCGATACTGGTCGGACGCGGACGGGATGTCAGCAGGGCACGCAGTTCATCGATGTCGGTCGCACTCATCGGCCTCTCCCCCTCTCGTTGCTCGTCGTCGCCTGTCCACGACACGGGCATTGCAGGCCCGCGCGGATGACCAAGCCGGCCCTGGCAGCGATCCGGTCGTGCCATGGCAGCCGGCTGGCACGTCCTTGACCCCTGCGTCCTGCCGTCCGCGCGCGCCGCGCCGGCGGCGCGCGTCGGCCGGTTGCCCGCGTCAGCATGCCCCGAATGGCGACAGCCTGTCGCCTCGCCGGCGTCGCACCAGGGCGGTAAGCCGATCACATGATCGCGGGAGACGGGATCGCTCCCGTCGCGCCCCGGCATCGTGCGAACACCCCCTGCGCACGCAGGCGGGTCGATGTCATCCGACCGCGGCCCGGATGCGGCGTGCATGCCGGGGCGGCCACGCGGCGGTCCGGACTCAGGCCGCCATCTTCGGCAGCAGCACGTCCTTGATGGTTCCCGCAAAGCGATCGCGCAGCGCGGGCAGGAAGGTGACCGCATAGATCAGCCGCAGCGACGCCAGGAAATGCAGATTCTGCTGGAAGAACCGGTATTCCGCGGCCGGCTTGTCCGCGAAGTAGTGTTGCAGAAAATGCTCCCACAGCCGGAAGCCATCCTCGTTGGGGATCTTCGTCGCCATCTCGGAAATCCCGAGTTCCGGCAGTCCGTAGATGGTGGCCAGCAGCCCGACATCGAACAGGTAATGACCGCGCGACATGTCGCCCATGTCGATGATCACCGGCTCGCCGTCCCGGATCATGATGTTGCTGGTATGCAGGTCGAAATGCACGCAGGTATCGGCATCCGGAATGGACTCCAGCAGCCGGTGCAGCAACGCGATCTCGCCGTCCGACAGGAAGAAGTCCATCTGGTCGATATAGCCCCGGAAACTCTGCTTGATGTCGGGAAACACGCCGGGGTCGGCGCGGGTCGCGTGGACGGCCTGGTTAACCCGGGCGAGCGTCCGGGCGTGCGCGTCGATATTGTCCAGGTCGTTCCGGATGATCGTGCTGAACAGCGTGGCGTCGAGCATCTCGTAGACCACGCCGGTGCGCGTGCCGCAGGCAACGACGTCGTAGGAGATCGCGGTGGGAATGCCGGCAACGAAGGCGGCCTTCGCGAATTCCTTCTCCTTTTCGGCAATGGCGGCGCCGATGCCTTCGTTGTACAGCTTGACGATGGTCTCCCGGTCCAGCCGGTAGCATTCGCCGCACACCCCGGCCGAGAGGAATTCCAGGCCGTCGATCGAAATCTCCCGCACCTTGCGCCGGGTGGGAATGATCTTGGAGAAGCCGGTCATGTCCAGGACGTCCTGGACCTCATTGGAAACGTTGGTCAGCAGCATCGTCCCGCCGGCCCCGGCCATCCGTTTCTGCGCGCGCAGAAATTCCCGCAGACCGCCACTGGAGACATAGGGGCACGCGCCCAGGTCGAGGACGAGATGCCGGACGCCGTCGCATTCCAGGACCTGGCCCAGAAGCGGCGCCGACGTTGCGTCCAGCCGCCCGGACAATTGCAGGGTCAGCGTGTCGTTCGTGCGTTGAACGTTGATCTTCAAGGACATGTTCCCCCCATTTCATGCCCGAGGCCGGCCATGCGCACCGGATCATACAGGAACCGGGACGACCCGCCATGTCCCTGCATGCGCGCTCATGCTCGTGGCGGCGGCGCACCGAGGCAGCGTCACGTGCCCATCCGGCGTCATCCCCGGATCGCGGCGGCGGAATGCCGGGCAGCATCAGCGGCATGATGGCGTTCGGCGGTCTTGCGCGCGGTGGGACGCGGCGGCGGACCCGACGGCGGGCGGTGCCGCCCATGCGGCAGCCCGCATCAGGCCGCGGGTCGGCTATCCGCCGGCTAGGGCTAGGGCGACGGCTCCGGCTGCGGCATGTTTTCCGGGTCGGCGACCGGCAGGGTGAAGCGGAAGATGCTCCCGCCGCCCGGATTGTCCTCGTTCCACAGCCGGCCGGCATGCGCCTCGATGATCGTGCGGCAGACCGACAGGCCGATGCCCATGCCCTCGGGCTTCGAGGTCACGAAGGGCTGGTAAAGCTGGCCGCGCACCTCGGGCGGGATGCCGCGGCCGGTGTCGGTGACCGACACCTCGATCATGCCGTCGCGCAGGACTGCGGCAATGGTCAGCGCCGGCCGGTCCTGTCCTTCCATTGCCTCGACCGCATTGCGCAGCAGGTTCAGCACGACCTGCTGCACCTGCACGCGGTCCACCATCGCCGGCGGCAGGCCGGGGCTGATCGCCAGGCGGACATCGATCGCGCGCTCCTTGGCGCCGACCAGCGCCAGCGCGCTCGCTTCCTCGATCAGCTTGGCCACGTTCTCCGGCTGGCGCGACACCGCGCCGCGGGAGACGAAGGCCCGCAGCCGGCGGATGATCTCGCCGCTGCGCGTGGTCTGCTGCACCGCCAGCGTCAGCGCCTGGCGCAGGCGCGCCATGTCGGGCTGCGGCGCGTCCAGCAGGCGGATCGCGGCGTTCAGGTAGTTGGTGGTGGCCGTCAGCGGCTGGTTGAGCTCATGCGACAGCGCCGCGGCCATCTGGCCCATCGAGCGCAGGCGGGAGACATGCAGCAGATTGTCCTGCAATTCCTGCAGGCGCGCCTGGGTCTCCTGCCGCTCGGTCACGTCGCGGATGAAGCCGGTGAACAGGCGCTCCCCGTTCTGCCGCACCTCGCCCACCGCCAGTTCCATCGGGAATGTGGTGCCGTTGCGCCGCTGGCCCATGACCACGCGGCCGATGCCGATGATCCGGCGCTCCCCGGTGGCGAGATAGCGGGCCAGGTAGGCGTCGTGCTGTTCCCGGTACGGCGACGGCATGAGCATGCTGACATTGTGCCCGACCGCCTCCCGGGCCCGGTAGCCGAACAGGCGTTCGGCCGCGGCACTGAACGAGCGTATGGAGCCGCGCTGGTCGATCACGATCATCGCATCCGGGACGGTATCCAGGATCGAGCGCAACAGGGCGCTCTCTCCTGCCGCCGTGATCGACCCGGTGCTGGGGTCGGGTGATTCCATCTGTCCGAATCAAGACAGACGGATGTGCCCACGGCAAGAAGCGATTTCGGTTCAGTCCAGCAGAAGCGGAAGTTGTCGCGTCAGGATACCGTTTGCATCCCGCAATTCATGCACGATCGTGAAGTGGTTGGCACCGGCGACGGGGATTAAGGCGCCAGACGAATGCTGTGACGCGCGAATCGCATGCAGGTCGCGGCTGTCGCCAACCAGCGGCGGCAGTTCCGCGGTGCCGTAGGCGATCGCGAGCGGCTTGGGGATCACCGGCAGGCGCATGGGCGACAGCGTCGCCACCTCCTCATCCGTCAGGCGCAGCGCGTCATTCAGGCTGGTGTCGCGCAGCGGCCCCAGTTCGAAGATGCCGGAAATGGCCAGGCCGGCCCGGACCAGGGGATGGCCCAGGCACATCGCCGTCAGATGCCCGCCGGCCGACCAGCCGGACAGCACCACCGGTCCGGCTATCCCGTGTGCCTTCCCGTTCGCCGCCAGCCAGTCGAGCGCGGCATTGACCTCGGCGACGATGTCCGTCAGCGACGCCCCGGGCGCCAGCGTGTAGCCGGGCACCGCCGCCGACCAGCCCCGCGCATGCGGGCCGGCGATCAGGGACGCGAACATTTCCCGGCTGTTACGTTGCCAGTAGCCGCCATGAATGAACACAAGGCAGGGCGCCTGTGGATCGGCCGCCGGGAACAGGTCGATCCGGTTCCTCTCCCGCGGACCATAGGGGCAATCGAGATGGCCGGGATGTTCGGCGCGAAAAGCGTAGGACGCGGCCTCGCGCGCCGCGTTCAGCGTTGCGCTGTCGGCGACCGCGCCCGTGTTGTTGTAGGCCGCGTCGCGTTCGGCGCGGCTCATGGTGCCCCAGTTCATGGCGTCGGATCCCCGGCCGGTTTCCGCATGATTGCCCCGCTTGCAGG
>JBFXDK010000143.1:0-12852 GCA_050181195.1 Acetobacteraceae bacterium
TGCGCGTGGCCGCCATCGGGCACATCGCGTTCGCGGTGATGCCATAGCGCCCGGCTTCCCGCGCGATCGAGCGCGTGAGGCCGATGATCCCCGCCTTGGCCGCCGAGTAGTTGCACTGCCCGACCGAACCCTTGAACGCGTCCGAGGAGAAATTCACGATCCGCCCATAACGCGCGCCGCGCATCACCTTCACGGCGTGGTGGCACATGTTCCAGTGCCCCTTCAGGTGCACGCCCACCACCGCATCGAAATCGTCTTCCGTCATGTTCCAGATCATGCGTTCGCGCAGCATGCCAGCGGTGTTCACCACGAAGTCGACCTTGCCGTAGGTGTCCATGCATTGCGCGACCATCCGCCCGGCCGAGGCGTAGTCGGCCACCGAGTTGTAGTTGGCGACGGCCTTGCCCTGGAAACCCTCGATTTCCGAGACGACGGCGTCCGCCGGCTTTTCTTCCGTGGCTTCGCCGCCGCGGCCGAAGCCCGGGTCGTTGACGACGACGCTGGCGCCTTCGCGCGCGAGCAGCAGCGCGACTTCCCGGCCGATGCCGCGGCCCGCGCCCGTGACGATCCCGGCCTTGCCTTGCAGGTTCATGACGTTTCCTTCTGGAGTGGTCTGGTGGTTTGGACGGCGGGATTTCAGCACGCGGCGGGGGAGGGGGCAAATTGGGGGGTGTGCGGCGACGCCAAGGAGCCTTGATTGTTCAGGGACCCGGATCGATCTGGCGAGGTGACGGCATCCAATTTACAATGCGACGTATCAACCGGCACACCGCGCAGTATCGAGACGCAAGCCGGACTGAAATCGAGGGGGTCTTCATGACCGCGTATGTGGCGCTGCTGCGCAAGCAACCCGATAGCGATTACGGGGTGGATTTTCCCGACTTCCCCGGTTGCGTCACCGCGGGCGAGACGCTGGAGGATGCCCGCCGGATGGCGGCCGAAGCGATCCAATTGCATATCGAGGGCATGATCGAGGACGGCGAGCCGATCCCGTCCCCGTCCAGCCTGGATGAGATCATGGCCGATCCGCACCACCACGATGCGGTGGCGGTGCTGGTCGATGCGTCCGTTCGGCGCCCGGCCGTGCGGATCAATGTGTCGCTTGCGCCTGATCTGCTGGAGGCGATCGACCGGGTGACGGATAACCGGTCCCGGTTTCTGGCGGATGCCGCATGGGAGAAGTTGCAGCACGTGTAGACGCCTGGAGCCTGCGGGGCCTGTGATTGGACATCCTGCTGACGCTACGGCTTGAACCGCTCGATACGCTTGGCATGTATGGCATGAGGAGTGGCGATCACCATGACCGAACGGGAAGCGCTGGCAGCTTTTTCGCGTGGCGAGATGACTGCGATTGAACTGCGCCGCCGGCTTGGCGGAGCGACTTTTGGCGAGGTGCTGGAACGGCTGAGCGCGGCAGACCTCCCTTTGCCCCGCGCACCCGAGCAGGGACGGGAAGCCCAGATTGCACGCGCTCGAGCCTGGATGTTCCCGCGTGCGCGTGTTTAACACGGTTGTTCTCGATATTGAGCCGCTAATGACGCCCACGGCTGCGCCGCATATCGACGCAACGACACGCAAAGGCGAACAGTAGCAATATTAGTGCCTCGGAATTCTCGAAGTTGGAATGCTAAGCGAGCCGAGCCGGGCATGTCAGAGATGCATTCGATTTTCAAAAGACAAGATATCTGCATCAAACCTAGCGTTCTGCTTCTTTTGGGCTTTTCTGATGCAAATTTCTGATGCAGAATCAGGGGCATGATGTACGGCTACGCCCGAGTTTCGACCGACTCCCAAGACCTCACCGGTCAGTTCGCCGGACTGAAGGCAGCTGGTTGCGAGAAAGTATTTCGCAATAAGATGACAGGCGCGACCGCCGACCGCCCACAGCTTTGCAGGCCGGTGGCGACTCTCTGGCACAGCGATGTGGTTATCATCCCTGCCGTTGACGGCCTATCGCGCGACACGACGGGTTTGCTGGTAATCGCCCGCGAGATGCAAAAAGCTGGGGCTGGCGTCCGTTCACTGGACGAGCCGTTCCTCGATACCACACCCGATTTTGCCGAGATCGTGTTCGCGCTCCTTGGCGTTACCTCGAAGTTTGAACGCCGTCGTATCCTCGAACGCACAGCGCGCGGGCGGGAAGATGTCAGAGTCAAGGGCGTAACATTCGGGTGCAAACCGAAGCTCACACCGCACCAGCAGCGCGAGGCGGCGATGCGGATTGCAGCGGGCGAAACGCAGCGCAGCGTCGCCCGTAGCTACAACGTCAGGCAATCGACTATCTCGCGGCATGCGCCACCTGTGGGTGGAGTCTGATGGTGGAGCATTCATTCGGCGGGCCGTGGACCGAGCGCAAGCTTAAGTGTCTGCGCGACTATCTCACCGCGTATCGGACCATCTTCACCTCCAACGAGAAGGCCCGCTATTTCCGCACATGGTATGTGGATGCCTTTGCGGGCACGGGGTCGCGCACGACCTCGGCGGACCTTCCTTTGCTCGACGTCGACGACGATGCCGAAGCGAAGGAATATCAGGATGGCAGCGCGCGAATTGCTCTCGGCCTGTCTAGCCCGTTCGATAAGTATCTTTTTATCGAGAAATCACGGAAGCGGGCCGGTGAGCTCCGCCGCGTCATCGCATCGGAGTTTCAGCAGCTCGACAACCGCTGTGAAATCCGCATGGGCGAGGCCAACGCGGAAATCAGGAAATGGTGCGCAGAACGTAACTGGAAGAAAGAGCGCGCCGTTGTCTTTCTCGATCCCTACGGTATGCAGGTAGAGTGGGAGACCATTCAAACACTGGCGTCTACAAAGGGTGTCGATTTGTGGTATCTTTTTCCTGGCATCGCGCGGCTACTTCGCCATGACGGCAAGATTGATGAAAGGTGGGGTAAGCGCCTCGACATTCTGCTTGGCACGAATGCGTGGCGATCCCGTTTTTTTCAGAAGGAGATGAGGACTGATCTGTTTGGTGAAGTCGAAAAAGTGGAACGCACGGCGACCGAGGTTGCGATTGAAGCCTTCATTCACGAACGGCTGGCAACCTGTTTCGGGAAGAATGTAGGCCGAGGCCTCATTCTCCGGAATTCGAAAAACAGCCCGCTCTACTTTCTGTGCTTCGCCGCATCGAACGAGCGTGGGGCCAAACCGGCACTCAACATTGCCAACAGCATTTTGGACGACTGACGGGGGACAGAATGGCAGCGGTATCGACTATTGAGTGGACCGAAATGACGTGGAATCCCGTTACCGGCTGCATCAAGATCAGCCAAGGATGCAAGCATTGCTACGCAGAGCGCATGGCGAAGCGGCTCAAGGCCATGGGTGCAGCGCGTTACAGCGACGGCTTCAGGCCGACTTTGCACGACGACCTAATTGACGCGCCCCGGAAGTGGAAAAGGCCGCGCCTGATTTTTGTCAATTCGATGAGCGATCTTTTTCAGGAGGCGGTGCCGGACGCATTCATCCGCCGCGTGTTCGAGACAATGCGCGACTGTCCGCAGCACACTTTCCAAATTCTCACGAAGCGCAGCGACCGCCTGCGCCAACTCGGCGCATCGTTGCCGTGGTCGCCGAATATCTGGATGGGTGTCAGCGTCGAGGACGCGCGTGTGAAGGACCGTATCACCGATCTTGCTACCGTGCCTGCGCATGTTCGGTTCCTGTCGTGCGAGCCGCTGATCGGACCGCTCGAAAAGCTCGACCTCGGCCGCATTCATTGGGTGATCGTCGGCGGAGAGTCCGGCCCGCACGCGCGACCGATGCAGGCCGCGTGGGTTGAGTCTATCCAACGCCAGTGCGCGCGGAAGGGCGTCGCGTTTTTCTTTAAGCAGTGGGGTGGCGTTCGTAAGAAATCGACGGGCCGTGAACTGCACGGCCTCACCTACGATGAAATGCCGCGCGTTAGCGTCTGACAAACATAATGCCCGGCGAACCGAAGCCACACGACGCGGGGATGGAATCCGTAACGGACATCCTGCGCCGTCACAAAGAAATCGAACGCGATTACGCCAATTATTGGAAATTCAGAATCGACCGGAAGCTTGAGGAACAGCACATTGCGGCGTGCCTGCTTGCCTACCTTGAAGCGTTCGAAGGCTGGACCGGCGCTAAAGTTGCCAGCAGCGACCGCGATCCGCCCGATTGCTGCGGCACGACTGGCGACGGAAAAACCTTCGGCATCGAAGTGACGGAGTTGGTTCGTCAGAAAACCGTCAAGCGCCACCAACTCCGCCGCAATGCCGAAGGAAGGGGGCTTACGCCACCGGCTAAAGCGGCGAATCGATGGGACATGGCGATATGGACAGCAGAAGCCTTGGGATCGAAGTTAGCCGCCATCATTCAGGCAAAGGACAAGCCAGCAATCGGCGGGCCGTTCGCTCCCTATCTGGTCGCCATTGTCACGGACGAGGGCAGCGTGACTCCCGCGCTCGTGGCCGAGGCGCTGACAGGCTTCGAGATCGAGTGCCGGTACATCGACAGCGCGTATCTGCTTCTCTCTTACGATCCTCGCGTCGAGGATTTTCCGAACCGGATACCCGTCTACAAAATTCCGGTTTCGAAGGTGTCCTAACCAGTCCCCTGCCCTTCCCGCGTGACCACACTTCGTCACCCAGTTACCATATAGCGCATCATGGGGTCATATGGGATGGTGGATCATCTGCTTTCACCCCACTCCCACCACCACCCACCCCTCGCCAAATCCCCCACGGATAGGCCGCTCCTTATCCCCCACCCAAAGCACCTCCCCACCCACCGTCACCCCCGCCGCCGAGGCCACGCCCAGCACCCCAAGCCCATCCGGCGCCTCAGCCCGGTAGCCCAGATGATGGTGCCCATGCACCACCAGCCATGCCCCCATCGCCCGGGCCAACTCATCCAGCGCCGCATTCCCCGCCGGGTGGCTCCCCGGCCCCTCGTGCGTCACCAGAATATCCGCCTGCTGCGCCGCCAACGCCTCATAGTCCTCGGGCCAGATCGCCAGCGTCGATAGCGACTGCACCAGCGCCTCCACATGATGGTCCCGGAACGCATGCCCCTGCTCGGCCAAATCGTCCGCCAGGTGCGCCCTCCGGTGCACCCGCGCGGGGAATGGCGGGTTCCACACCCGCGGGCGGAACGTCCCGCCCAGGCCGGCGATGCGCACGCCCGCGATCTCCACCACCCGCCCGTGCAGCGCGCCCGACGCCGTGCGGGGATTGCGCGCGGGGTCCACCAGGTTCTCCCACATCTCCGGCCCGCCATCGGCGTCGTGGTTGCCGAAGATCCAGTGCACCGCGATGCCCCGGTCTAGCAGCGGCGCGGCCAGCTCGTCCAGCGGCCGGTCGCACTGGATGTCGCCCAGCAGGATCGCGGCGCGCGGCGGATCGGGCAGGGCGGCCAGGCCCTGCTCCACGAAATGCCATTGCTGGTGGATATCGCCGATGAAGACGATCGACATGGCTCCTCCGGTCGGCCGAGCGGATGGGGACGGAAAAGCGTCGGCGCCGGCGATGGGGGGAGGGAAGCATGCGCCGCCGCCCCTGGCCAGACGGTGCGCGCCCCCGGGCGCGAGGCCAAACACGGCCGGGCAGCCGGCCGGCGTGTGAACCGGGGGCACCGGCGCGGGACCGGTCCGGGGTGCGGTGGCGCGAAACCAGGCATCTGCCCAAGGATTGATCCCGCCGGGAAGCGGAACGAAACCCCCCGTTTTGCGCATGGATCTGCAACGAACCCCCGGGGGATGCGCATGGATCTGTAACGACCCGTCCGGTGCAGCGCCGCGGGCCGATTTTCCGCCCCCGCGCGCGAAACCCGGCCGTTTCAGATCGGTATCGCCCGATCCTGTCACACCGCCGCAGCCGGACCCGGTCGCGGCCGTCCGGAATTTCGTTACAAATCCATTTTTGCCCCAGGCGGCCATAATCTGCCGAAAATTCGGGCACTTCGCCCCAAAAACCCCGGATTTCCGTGAATTCCCGTGAAAAATCGGCCTGGATGCGAAAACCGCTTGGCGCGGTTCCGGCGTCCCGCCTAGGCCTTCGGGCAAACCACGGTCGGTCACCCCCATGCGACGAAACGGTGAAAAAAAGCACACGCGTGTGTGCGAAATGCAGTGTTCGGCAGGCCTTCTCCCCGGCTTGCGGCCGCGTCCCGCGCCGCTGCTTCCGTCCGCGCCGGGCACGTCCGGCGCCCGCGCTGCCCCACGCCGGCCGTTCCGCCCGACCATCAGGTCACGCTTGGCCGCCACGCGTGTCCCGGCCTTGGCCCGTCCGGGAAAGCCGGGCACCATGGCGGCCCACCGGCACGCAGGGTCAACGATGTCCCCCACTTCCGAACCCAGAACCGGCTCGGCCCGCTACCTGCTGGCGGGCGCGTTCTATCGCATGGCCTATGTGGCCTGGGGCGACCCGGCTGCGCCCGTCGTGGTATGCGTCCACGGCCTGACCCGCAGCGGGCGGGACTTCGATGACCTCGCCCGCGTGCTGAGCGACCGGTTCCACGTGATCTGCCCCGACCTGCCCGGCCGCGGTGCGTCGGACTGGCTGCCCGATCCTGCCCTTTACCAGGCCCAGCACTACGTCACCGCCCTCGGCCATCTGCTGGCCGTCATCGGGCGGGATGTCGCCTGGGTCGGCACCTCCCTGGGCGGCATTTGCGGCATGCTGCTGGCCGCGTCGGGCGGAACGCCGGTCACCCGGCTGGTGCTGAACGATATCGGCCCGTTCATTCCCGCCGCCGCGCTGCGCCGGATCCAGCAATACCTGGTGGACTCGCGCCCGCCCGACCGGTTCGCGGACCTGGGCGCGCTGGAAGGCTATCTCCGGCGGGTGCACGCGCCGTTCGGGCCGCTGACGGATGCGCAATGGGCGGCGCTGGCGCGGGCCTCGGCGCGGGCGCTGCCGGATGGCGGGGTCGCGCTGCACTACGATCCGGCGATCGCCGCGGTCATGCGCGGGCATGATCCGGCGGATGTGGACCTGGGCGCGTTCTGGGACCGGATCCGGATGCCGGTCATGGCGATCCGCGGCGCCCAGAGCGACCTGCTGCTGCCGGACACCTTCGCGCGCATGTGCGCCTCGGGGGCCGAGGGGTTGGAAATCCCCGATACCGGCCATGCGCCCGCGCTGATGGACCCCGCGCAGACCGGCGCGATCCGGCGCTTTCTGCTGGGCTGACCGATGCGCCCCTTGCCGCCCGAAACCATCCACTGGCCGATCGAAACCGGCCCCTACCGGATGGCGATGGGCCTGACCACCGCGCCCGAACCCGCCTGGTTCGAGTTCGACGCGCTGTATCCATCGGAAATGGCCGAACGGCGGCGGTTGCTGGCGGACCTGCATACGAAGGTCTTCGCGGTGCGGCCGGAATCGGACGCCGCTCGGCGGGAAACGCTGGATCTGGTGGCCCAGGCCCTGGCCGGCCATCACCCCGGCTGGTTCCGGCGGGACGGCACGGTCCTGCACAACCACCTGACGACGGAGGCATGGGATCTCGCGCATCCGCCGCTCGATCCGCTGGAACTCGCGGGGCGGCTGGTGCAGGAGGATCTGTGCCTGATCCAGCTTCGCGACGGCACGCCGGTGTTCACCGCGGGGGTGCTGTGTTTCCCCAGCCGCTGGCGGATGGACGAGAAGATCGGCCGCCCGCTGGCCGAGGTGCATGGCCCGGTGCCGCTCTATGCCGATCGGCTGGAACGGCCGGTGGACCGGTTCATGCGGCACGTGAAGGTGGGGCACATCGCCACGCGCCTGAACTGGTCGATCCTGGACAACCCCGCGCTGTACCAGCCCACCGGCAAGTGGCGGCAGGACAGCGACACGGTGATCACGCCGGAGAATGCCGGCGAGGGCCTGTATCTGCGGGTGGAGCGTCAGACGCTGCGGCGGCTGCCGGCCTCGGACGCGATCCTGTTCGGCATCCGGGTGCACAATTA
The DNA here is from genome assembly GCA_050181195.1 of Acetobacteraceae bacterium. Classification (GTDB taxonomy): domain Bacteria; phylum Pseudomonadota; class Alphaproteobacteria; order Acetobacterales; family Acetobacteraceae; genus Rhodopila. The sequence goes on from JBFXDK010000143.1 coordinate 7,915, forward strand.
CCGGCTGGACCGGCTGATCGACAGCCCGGCGCGGGCGGGCCAGCTGGCGGACGCGGTGCGGGCGCTGCCTGATTCGGTGGTGCTCTATAAGAGTATGGTGGCGCTGCGGGCACCGCTGCTGGCCTGGCTGGACCGGCGGGCCGGAGGGTAGGGCGATCCATCGGCCGGCACCGAACCATTCCCGCTACCGGCGCGTGCCCGGCCCGGGCGACAACCGGGGCCTCATGCCAGGGGTCCGAACCGGTGACCGTTCCCGACGATCGCGAATTCCGCCGGTTCTGGCCGGTGATTCTGGCCTGCTTCTGCCTGGCGGTCTACGCCTGGGGGTTCGGGTTCTACGGCCAGTCGATCTACCTGGCCGAACTGCGCCGGCTGCACGGGTGGCCGGCGTCGTGGATCACCTCGGCGACCACCACCTTCTATCTGGGTGGCGCCCTACTGATGCCCTTCGTGCACAGCGCGATGGTCCGCCTGGGCCCCAGGACGGTCCTGTGCGGCGGCGCGATCCTGCTGGGCCTTGGCGCCACCGGGTTCTCCCGCGCCGAGGCGCCGTGGCAGCTGTATGTGGCGGGGATGGCGATGTCGGCCGGCTGGGCCGGAACCACCGGGACGGCCATCGCCACCACATTGTCCTTCTGGTTCGACAGGGGGCGGGGCCTTGCGATCAGCCTGGCCCTGAACGGCGCCAGCGCCGCCGGCTTCATCGTGGCGCCGTTGCTTGTGCAACTCAGCCAGGGGCTGGGCTTGCAGGCGGCGGTGTGGCGGTCGGTGCTGGGCGGGCTGTGCCTGGTGCTGCCGGTGCTGCTGCTGTGCGTCGGCCGCCCGCCCGCGCGGCAGGGGGGCGGTCCGGCGACGCTGGCGGGCGGCGAGGACGAGCGGCCGGCCTTCGCGCGCCGGTCCCAGGCGTTGCGGGACGGGCATTTCTGGTCGGTGGCGCTGCCCTTCGCGCTGGCGCTGTCCGCGCAGGTGGGGTTCATCGTGCACATGGTCGCCTTCCTGCTGCCCGCGCTGGGGGCGGACGGGACCAGCATCGCGGTCTCCCTGGCTTCGGTGGCCGCGATGGCCGGGCGGATCGGCCTTGGCTGCGTCATTCACCGCCTGCATCAACGCCGAGCGAGCGCGGCCAGCTTCCTGGTCCAGGCGGTGGGCCTCGGGCTGATGCTGGGCATGCCGGACCGCGCGGCGGCGCTCTATGCCGGGGCGGTGCTGTTCGGGCTGTCCGTGGGCAATGTCATCACCCTGCCGGCGATCCTGGTACAGCGGGAGTTCGCCACCCGCTCCTTCGGCCTGATCATCGGCCTCAGCGGCGCCATCGGCCAGTTCGCCCTGGCGCTTGGCCCCGGGCTGTTCGGGGTGCTGCGGGACCTGACCGGCGCCTATGCCGCCGTGCTGGTGGTGTGCATCGGCTTGCAGGTCACCGCGGCCGGCCTTGTGCTGCGCCGCTGGGCGTGATGGGGCGGGTCAGCTCCGCCGCAGGAAGTGTTCGAACGCGGCCAGGGTCGCGTCCGAGACATGGTGCTCGATCCCTTCGGCATCCGATTCGGCGGCTTCGGCCGGCACGCCCACGGCCATCAGCAGGTCCACTACCAGCCGGTGGCGGGCGCGGCAGCGATCGGCCAGGCGTTCGCCGGACTCGGTCAGGAACACGCCGCGATAGGGCTTCGCGACGGCCAGCCCCTCGCGCTTCAGGCGGCCGATGGTCTTGATCGCGGTGGCATGGGACACGCCCAGGCGGCGGGCGATATCGGTGGGGCGCGCTTCCCCGCCATCGGCGATCAGGTCGGAGATGAGCTCGACATAATCCTCGAGCAGCGCGCCGGATTGCGCGGACCGCGCCTTGCCGAATCGGCTGGCCTGAGTCGGCTCCTCCGGCAATGCCCCGCGCGGGGCGGCCGGGGTGGGTGCGGATTCCGGCATGGCCCGGTCGTTTCCATCCCCTGTTTCGACGTGGCTTGGCGATCATGAACCTGCGTCCGTGCGCCGGGTCAAGAGGCAGGGCTTGCGGCGGCCACGGTCGGCGCGACCACCCGGTCCGCGGGGATGACCACCTCCACCGTCGTCCCCTGCCCCTTCACGCTGTGCAGGCGCAGCTGGCCGCCATGCAGCTCGATCAGCCGCTGGGCCAGAGGCAGGCCCAGCCCCGTCCCCTCGGCCGCCCGCGACAACGTGCTGTCGACCTGCCCGAACGGCTCCAGCGCCAGGGCCATCTCGGCCTCGGTCATGCCGATCCCGGTGTCGGCCACCGACAGAACCAGCCCATCGTCCCCGGCGGACGTGACCGACACCGCGATCCGGCCATTCTCCGGCGTGAACTTCACCGCGTTCGACAGCAGGTTGATCAGGATCTGGCGCATCTTCGTCAGGTCCACCCGCACGCAGGGCGGATCATCGGGCAGCGTCACCCGCAGATCGAGATCCCGCGCCCGGGCCTGCCCGCGGATGGCGATGATGCTCGCATGCACCACGTCGGAAATCGGCACCACGATCTCGGCCAGCAGCGCAGTCCCGGATTCCACCTTGGACAGGTCCAGGATCGAGTTGATCAGGTCCAGCAGGTGCCGCCCGGAGGTCAGGATGTCGTTGGCATACTCCCCGACCGGCGGAACACCGGGCGCCTTCGACGACTGTTCCTTGATCAGTTCCGAAAACCCGATGATCGCATGCAACGGCGTCCGCAGCTCGTGGCTCATGTTCGCCAGGAACTGCGACTTCGCGCGACTCGCCGCCTCCGCCCGTTCGGAACTCGCCAGCAGTTCCTGGTTGGCGAGTTCTAGCTGATGGCGGTCCTGCAGGATCTGCGCATGCGCCACTTCCAGGCGCCCATGCTCGCGCGCGAGCTCGATCTCACGCATCGTCCGGCGCCAGATCTCACGCACCAGCAGCGTCGTCAGCAGGCTCAGCAGGATCGTGGCCCCGGTGCCGATCACCAGCAGCAGCAGCCGGTGACCACGCGCCACGGCCAGCACGTCGTCCATGTCAACGCCGACGGCAACGATCAGCGGATAAGCGGTCAGCCGGCGCAGCGTGAACAGCCGCACCACCTGGTCCACCACGCCCGTCCGGATGGACGACCGGACGGTGCCCGGTGCGATGTCGGCGGACCAGTCCGGGTCGGTCAGCGCGGCGCCGATCCCCAGCAACCCGTCCTGGGCGTTGGAAGCGAACCGGGCGCGGATGATGCCGTCCTCGCAGATCAGCGTCATGACGCCGCGCGTGCCCAGATCGACCAGCCGGTGCAATCGGGTCAGTTCGCCGGGCGACAGATAGAACACCAGAACGCCAAGAAGCGTGCCGTCCGCGGCGTCAACCCGGCGCGAAACGGGGATCGAGACCGGCCAGTCGGGCTCGTCTACGATCGCCTTGCTGATATGGAGCTCGTCCGGGCGACGGTCGCGGGCGCCCAGGAACTCCTCGCGCTGGGAAAAATCGAGCGGCGCCGCATCCGAGCGGGCGGTGCTGAACAGCCGCGTTCCGTCCGCCGCGATCACCGTGACGCCGATGGTGGGACGCGCCATGCTCGGCAGTTCGCTGGCCCAACGGCTTCGGTCCGCCCTTGCAGCGAAGCGGTCAGGGTCATTGCGCAGGCGGCTGGCCATCATATCCATCGCGACGCTCACGGTGTCCAGGATGCGGGTGATCTCCTCGGCGAAGGCCGCCGTGAGGTTCGCGCCCTGGCTGTGCGCCCGGCTCAGGGACTTGCTGGTCTCGGACCGTACCTCGACAATGATCGCAAGCCACAGCCCGGCCACCAGGGCGATGCCGATCGCGGCGATCTTGCGTCCGATACGGATCGCATGCCGCCGTGCCCGCTCCTCGAACTCGTCCCTGGCATCCACCCGGCCAGCATCGGCCGCGGCGATACCCAGGGACCTGTTGTTCCAGAACCAAGCCAACGGGGCGCCCTCTGACCGCTCAATCGTCTCAGAGGGTCGCTTGGCACGAGAATAGGCGAATAACAACAATCTTTTTTTGCACGGGACTATCCCGATTTCAGAAATGCCTGAACTTCCCGTACGAAAAGGTCGAGCCGGTCATGGTGCACCCAATGCCCGGCGTCCGGCACGCCCAGCACGCGGGCATCGCGGAAATAGTCCAGCCGACCGTCCTCGGCCGGGCTCCGCGCCCAGCTTTCCTGTCCATACACCAGCAACGTCGGGCAACTGATCCGCGACCACAGCTCGGCGATGGCGTCCCGCGTCATGTCATAGGCCGGCCACAGCCGCACATACTGGTCGAACTTCCAGCTGTAGGTGCCGTCCTCGTTCTGGTTCACGCCGTGCTGCGTCAGATGCCGGGCCTGCTCCGCCGTCAGATGCGCATTGGCTTCCTGCATCCGGGCGTAGGCCTCCTCGACCGACCTGTAGCGATGCGGCTGCCGCCCGGAATACGCCCGCGTCTCCTCGATCCAGGCGCGCATGCGTTCGGCGATCGGCTTGCGGTCGGCTTCGACATGCGAGCGCGGGCCAGGGCCAAGACCCTCGATCGCCACCAGGCGATGCACATTTTCCGGGTAGATGCCGCTGTAGCGCAATGCGATGTTGCCGCCCAGGGAATGCGCAACGATCGACACCGGCGCGAGCTTCTGCTGATGGATCAGTTGCGCCAGGTCGTAGATGTAGTTCGCCATCGTATAGTGGCCCGAGGCCGACCAGGCGGAATCACCATGGCCGCGCAGGTCCGGCGCGATCACATGGTAGTCGTCACGGAAGGCCTGCGCCACCCAGTCCCAGTTCCGGCAATGGTCGCGCCCGCCATGCAGCAGGATCAGCGGCGGCGCATCCGGATTGCCCCAGTCGACATAATGCAGGCGCAGGCGCTGGGAGAAGTACACCCGAGACGTCGGGCCGGCGGAGAGAGGCATCGGGCGGCAATCCTGGGCAAGCGGCGAACGGAGGTTAGCGATCCCGCGCGGCCGAAGATAGTGCGTTGCACCATGCG
>JBFXDK010000144.1:0-12506 GCA_050181195.1 Acetobacteraceae bacterium
GGCACATACCAGGCGAGAAACAGCGCCTCCGCGATACGGTTGCGCTCTTCCTGTGGCGGGTCCTCGGCCAACCGTTGCATCAGCGGCCGTCCGTCCAGCCAGGTCATCGTCAACAGCCGCTTGGTGCTGTATTCGGCGATCGGCGCCGGCACATGGATCATCGAATGATCAGCCAGCATGAGCCCATACAGACGCATCTGCGCCGCCTCGCGCTCGTAGTCGAGTTCCTCGCGCAGGCGTTCCGACAGTTCCTTGTAGATCTCCTCATGCTGGATGGCATTGTCCATACGATGATAAATCGCCATCGCGATCCGCAACTGCCGCAGATCCGCCTCGACCGTACTCGGCATGTCCGGGTACTGCAGCTTGCAGGCGACCTCGCGGCCGTCCGGCAGAGAGGCGCGGTGCACCTGGCCGAGAGATGCGGCCGCCGCGGCGGTCTGGGAGAAGGTGGTGAAGCGGGATTGCCAGTCAGGCCCCAGTTCGCTCGCCATCCGCCGGCGCACGAAAGACCATCCCATCGCCGGCGCGTTTGCCTGCAGCTGCGCAAGTTCGGCGGCATATTCCGCCGGCAGCGCATCCGGCACGGTGGAGAGGAACTGGGCCACCTTCATCAGCGGGCCTTTCAGCCCGCCAAGAACCGTCTTCAGATCCTCGGCGTGGGACGCACGGTCCGTTTTGATGCCGAAGACCCGCTCGCCGGCCATGCGAGCCGCGATGCCCCCAACGGCGCCGGACGTGCGCGCAAAGCGGCGAAGTTCCCCGAAAAGATTGCTACCGGACATTGAAGCCGGTGCCGCCTGCCTGACCGCGTGTCACGTTCCCGCCTCCAATTCGTCGATGAAGCCACTGATGATGTTCAGTCCCCGGGTCCAGAATGCCGGATCCGAGGCATCCAGGCCAAACGGCGCAAGCAACTCCTTGTGCCGCTTCGTTCCGCCGGCCCGCAGCATGTCCAGATACTTTGCCTGAAAACCCGGATGGCCGTTCTGGAACACGGCATACAGCGCGTTCACCAGGCAGTCGCCGAACGCATACGCGTAGACATAGAACGGCGAATGGATGAAGTGCGGAATATAGGCCCAGAATACGTTGTATTCCGGCGTGAATTCAAACGCCGGGCCCAGGCTTTCCGTCTGCACCTGCATCCATAGTTCGCCGATACGCTCGGGCAGCAGCTCACCGCTGCGCCGTTCATCATGCAGCAGCGTCTCGAACCGGTAGAAGGCGATCTGACGCACCACCGTGTTCAGCATATCCTCGACCTTCGACGCCAGCATGATCCGCCGCTGCTGCGGCGTCGCGCTGTCCAGCAAGGCACGGAAGGTCAGCATCTCGCCGAACACGCTTGCCGTTTCCGCAAGCGTCAGCGGCGTGCCGGACATCAGATAGCCCTGCCCGCCCGCCAGGATCTGATGCACACCGTGGCCCAGCTCATGCGCCAGCGTCATCACATCACGCGTGCGGCCATGGTAGTTCAGCAGCAGATAGGGATGCGCGCTGGGCACGGTGGGATGGGCAAACGCACCGCTGGCCTTGCCCGGCTTCAGGCGCGCGTCGATCCAGGGCTGCTCGAAGAACTTCCGGCCCAGCGCCGCCAGATCCGGACTGAACGCGTTATAGGCGGTCAGCACACGCTCCCGCGCTTCCTGCCACTCGATCTTCCGGTCGTCATCGTCGGGCAGCGGCGCGTTGCGATCCCAATGCATCAGCTTCGGCAGGCCCAGCCAGCGTGCCTTCATGGCATAGTAGCGATGCGCGAGCCGTGGATACGCGTCGCGCACCGCGGTGACCAGCGCGTCGACGACCTCATCCTCGACCATGTTCGAACGATTGCGATAACTGCCAGGACGCGCGTAGTGGCGCCACGTGTCGACGATCTCCTTGTCCTTCGCCAGCGTGTTGGTCACCAGGGAAAACAGCCGCAGATTGTCGGTGAACGCGGCACCGATCGCCTTCCCGGCCGCTTCACGCACCGACCGGTCGCGGTCCGACAGCCTGTTCAACGCCGAACTGACCGTCAGGGCTTCATTGCCAATCTGGATCCGCATTCCCGCGATGGTCTCGTCGAACAGGCGGTTCCAGGCGGAATGACCCGTGATTTCCTTCTCGTGCAGCAGCCTCTCCAGGTCGTCGTTGAGCTGATGCGGCCGAAACACACGCAGGTCACGCAGCCACGGACGGTAACGCGCGAGGGCGGGATCGGTGAGTTTGTCCGCCAGCGTCGCATCATCCAGCCGGTTCAATTCCAGCGTGAAGAAGATCAGGTCGCTGCTGATCGCCGTCACACGCTCATTCACCGTCTGGTAGAAGCGCCCGACGACCGGATCCGTCGAATCTCCGGCGAACTGCAGTCCGGCATAGGATGCAAGGCGCCCCAGGACTTCCTCGATGCGTTCGAACTCGGCGATCGCTGCGCCCAGCGCCGCCCCCGTCAGGCCGGCCAGCTTGCCGCCATAGACTGCCGCGAACGCCTTGGCCTGCTTTTCCGCACGTTCCAGATCAGCCTGGACAGCCGGACTGTCCGGTGACGGGTAAAGGTCGGACAGATCCCAGGCCGGAAGCGCCTCGGCGGCGGGCATGGCCTGGCTGGTCTCGGGCATCGCGGCGTATCCTTGGGCTGGTGCAATCCCAATGCATGTAAGCTAGGAACACGCTGCGTCAAAGGGTTGCGGGAAACGCAACACAACGGAGGACGTGTGCAGACCTATCCCACCTGGCCCAATCTCGCGACCATGATGTTCGGCACGGCGCGTGCCCGCCCGGACCGGCCGATGCTGCGTGCCTACCGGGATGGCGTCTGGCGCTCGGTTTCCGGGAGCGTGTTCGCCCGCCGGACCGCATCCTGCGCCCGCCACCTGCGCGCCGCCGGCGTCTCGGCCGGTGACCGGGTGATCATCTGCGCAGAAAATCGCCCGGAATACCCGGTCGCGGAGACCGCACTGATGGCCATACGGGCGGTTCCCGTTCCCGCCTACACGACCAATACCGTCGACGACCATGCCCATATCCTGCGCGACAGCGGCGCGCGGGCGGCGATCGTGTCGTCTTCCGCTTTCGAAACCCGGCTGCGTGCGGCCGGCGAGAAGGCCGGCGGCCTCGATCTGTTGATCACCATGGACGGGCCGGACTGGGCGGCGATGGTCGGCGATGATGCGCCGCCCGACGACATCGAGGCCGAAGCCGCATTGATTCCGCCGACGGCACTTGCCTGCCTGATCTATACCTCCGGCACCGGCGGCGCACCCAAGGGCGTGATGCTACCGCATCGCTGCATGCTCTCGAACTGCCGGGGCGCCTTCGAACTCGTGCGGCCATTGCGCCTGAAGGACGAGACGTATCTTTCGTACCTTCCCCTGTCACACAGTTACGAGCACACCGTCGGCCAGTTCTTCATGCTGAGCATCGGCACCGAGGTCGTCTATGCCCGCGGCGTTGAACATCTCGCGGCCGACATGCTGACCGTGCGTCCCACGATCCTGACCGCGGTGCCGCGTGTCCTGGAGGTGATCCGAAGCCGCATCCTGGGACAGGTGGAGCGGCAGAAGCCATGGAAGCAGGCGCTGTTCCGGCGCGCCCTGGAGATCGGTCTGCGCCGCGTGAACAAGGCGCCGTTGTCTATCGCTGATCGCATGATGGATCCGATCCTGGATCGCATGGTGCGCGCAAAGGTGCGCGCGCGCTTCGGCGGCCGTCTGGTCGCCGCGATGTCCGGCGGCGCTCGGCTGGAACCCGACGTAGGCCGGTTCTTCCTGGCGTTGGGGATCTCGATCATGCAGGGCTATGGCCAGACCGAGGCCGGCCCCGTCGTCAGCGCCAATCCACCCAATGCGATCCGCATCGAAACGGTCGGTCCGCCGCTGCAGGGCGTGGAAATACGGATCGCAGACGACGGGGAAATCCTGGTACGCGGCGATCTCGTCATGGACGGCTACTGGGGCCGGCCCGCGGAGACCCAGGCCGCGATCCAGGACGGCTGGCTGCATACCGGTGATATCGGGGAACTCGATCCGGACGGATACCTGCGAATCACCGACCGGAAGAAGGATATGATCGTTCTGTCGGGTGGAGAGAACGTGTCTCCCGCAAGGATCGAGGGCATGCTGATGACAGAGCCCGAAATCGCCCAGGCGGTGGTGGCAGGTGACGGCAGGGCCGGTCTGACCGCACTGTTGGTTGCAGCCGAGGGACATGACGAGGTGATGGTCGCGCTGGCAGTCACCCGGGTCAATCTCCGCCTCTCCGTCACCGAGCGCATCCGCAAGCACGCCATCGTACCGGCTTTCACCACGGAAAACGGCCTGCTTACAGCCACCCAGAAGATCCGCCGCACGCTGGTCATTCGCGGCAACCAGGACGTGCTGGCCAACCTGCGCGGCTGAGACATGTCGTTAACCGGATCTTGGTGGTCGGTTCCTGGACAGGACGGGCGGCAATTCTGCCGCAACTGGAGACCAGCAATAATGGTCATTGACCTGCGCCTCCGGCTGGGTAGGTGGCGGATGGTGCCGAACATCACCATCCGCCGGTAGCCTACTCACCGGCCCCGGCAGGCCCGTTTCGGGCCCGCCGGGAGTCCGGTACATAGAACATTCTCCACCCTATCCCGCAACAACTGCACGGATCCGTGCATCGCAGCACCTCTCTCATCAGGGCAGCCACGGCTTGAACCGGGACCCGCTCCGTGCCACCAACGAACCCATGTCCCAGTCCCGCCCGCTCGCCAACCTCCTGGTCGTCACCCTGGAACAGGCGGTCGCCGCGCCGTACTGCTCCTCCCGTCTCGCCGATGCCGGCGCCCGGGTGATCAAGATCGAACGGCCCGAGGGCGACTTTGCTCGCGGCTACGACAAGGCAGCCAAAGGGCTGTCGAGCTATTTCGTCTGGCTCAACCGCGGCAAGCAGAGCCTGGTCGCCGACATCAAGGCACCGGACGATGCCGCTTTGCTGCATCGTATTCTCGCCCGCGCGGACGTGTTCATCCAGAACCTCGCGCCGGGTGCCGCCGCCCGCTCGGGCTTCGGGTCAGACGAGCTGCGCGCCCGCTACCCGCGCCTGATCACGGTCGATATCTCCGGCTACGGCGAGTCCGGCGACTACGCGACGATGAAGGCCTACGACCTGCTGGTGCAGGCGGAATCCGGCCTCGCCATGATCACCGGCCACCCGGCGGGACCCGGCCGCGTCGGCGTATCCGCCTGCGATATCGCCTGCGGCATGGCCGCCCATGCCGGCGTCCTGGAAGCGCTGATCGAGCGCGGCATCACCGGCAGGGGCAAGGCGCTCAAGGTCAGCCTGTTCGACGGAATGGCGGACTGGATGAACGTGCCTCTCCTGTATTTCGAGGGCACGGGCAAGGCGCCGGAGCGCATGGGCCTCGCCCATCCCTCCATCTGCCCCTACGGCGCCTTCTCCACCAGCGACGGCGCGCTCGTGCTGATTTCGATCCAGAATGAACGCGAGTGGGTGGAGTTCTGTGCGAAGTTCCTGGAGGAACCCGATCTGCCGAAGCAGGAGGGTTTCCAGACCAACGTCATCCGTGTGGCCAACCGCGCCATGGTCGATGCGCATGTCGGCGCCGCCTTCGCGAAACTCACCCGCGACCAGGCTGCCGCCAAGCTCCGATCGGCCAACACGGCCTATGGCTTCGTCAACGATGTCGCCGCCTTCGCCCGCCACCCCGCGCTGCGGCGTGCGCGCGTCGAAACCCCGGGTGGACCGGTCGATATCGCCGCGCCGCCGGTCATCACCAGCGACGGCACGCGCGAACTCGGCCCGGTGCCGGCAATCGGGGAACACTCGGCCGCGATCAGGGCGGAATTCGCGGCCGCGTAGCCCCGGCCTATTCCCCGGGCGTGTTCGCCAGCCGCGGATCCACCGCCGGAATGGAAATCGCCCCGCCACGGTCGGACGCGAAGGTCCGCTGCGTCTCGCTGGCCAGGTTCGCGCCGCGACGTCCGAACGACTCCACCAACGGGATGTCCTTGGGATCGATCGGCTTCATGCGCGGCTTGCGGGCCAGCGCCTGCTCGATGAACGGAGCCAGTTCCGCCTGCTTCCTTGCCGCCCGGATCGCGTCGCGTTCCCTGAACTCCGGCAGGGATGTCGCGGCGAACAGTTCCAGCGACTCGCAGATATGTTCGTGCCGGTTACGGCCGGACTGCTGCACGAAGATCACCTGGTCGACCCCGGCGTCCTCATACCCCTTCAAATGAGCGCGCAACTGGTCCGGCGTGCCGATGCCGCCGCGCCCCGCATTGTCCGGCAGACGGTTCTTCACCTCCAGGAACCGCTCCCACATGTTCGAAACCCCCGGCCGGTGATCGCCGAAGATGCCGACATAGCCGAGCGAATAGCCGAAGAAGCGGAATCCATCGAGGCCGCGCCGGATCGCCTCGTCCTCGTCGCGATGGCAGGACATGCCGGTCACCAACGCGACATTCGGGTTCACCGCATGGCCAATCGGCACACATTCGCTGGACTTGATGATGCCGTAGTATTCCTGCACCCATTTCGCCGCCATTGCGGGCTCGATGAATGCGAAGGTCAGCGCGCCCAGGCCCGCCCTCGCCGCCCGATGGATCGTTTCCCGGCGCGAACACGCGACCCACATCGGCGGGTGCGGCTTCTGCAGCGGCTTGGGCACCAGGTTGCGGCAGGGCATGCTGAAATACTTGCCCTCGTAACCGGGATAGGGCCGCATCGCCAGCATGTTGGCGGCCTGCTCGGTCGCTTCCCGCCACATCGCCGTCTTCTCTTGCATGGGAACATGGAAGCCTTCGGTTTCCAGCGCGGTGGCCGACTCGCCCGTGCCCCAATCCACGCGACCGTTCGAGACCAGGTCCAGCATGGCGATGCGTTCGGCGACCCGCGCCGGATGGTTGTAGCGCGGCGGCATCAGCGTGATGCCATGGCCCAGCCGGATCGTCTTCGTGCGCTGTGAACAGGCGGCCAGGAACACTTCAGGCGCCGAGGAATGCGAGTATTCCTCAAGAAAATGGTGCTCGACCTCCCACACATAGTCGATGCCGACCCGGTCACCGACCTCGACCTGCTCCAGAGCCTCCTGGATGACCGTGAGTTCCGTGTCCTCCGCCCAGGGTTGCGGACACTGGTGCTCGTAGAACATGCCGAATTTCATGACGTCTCTCCCGGTCGGTCTGGTCCGTCAGGCCCCGGAAACGCCGGGGCCTGACGGCAGGGCAGGATGGCTACTTCAACGCTTCCGCCAGAAGTTCCAGCGCGCGCACGCCGAAGGCGCGCATATTGGCGATACGGTCGGGGCTGCCCGTCTCCAGCGTGATCGCCTTCGAGAAGTTGGGTCCGGTCACCGCGATGCAGGTGTGGCCAGCCTTGTCGCCATAGCGATTGCCGGTCGGCCCGGTTGCCCCGGTCTCGCCCAGGCCCCAGGTCGATGACAGCCGCCCCCGCACCGTGTCCGCCAGCAGCAGCGCATAGGGTTCGGTGGAGGCCCGCTCAATCGGTGCCGGCAGCGGATTGGGGATGTCGAGAAAGCCCGACCGCGCATACGCCGTGTAGATCACGCTGCCGCCGCGGAAATACGCCGAGGCACCGGACACCGACAGCAGCGCGGCGGAAACCAGGCCGCCGGTCGAGGATTCCGCGATCGCGATCGTCTCGCCGCGTTCCTTGAGACGAGCACCAATCCGTTGCGCGATAGGTAGCAGGGCGTCCATGGTTCAAGGTCCTTTCCCGATGCTGCCGAAAGCAGGAGACATGCCCGTCCCCGCCCCGGCCGTTTCCTCATGAACCCAAGGCTCGCACGCAGTGGCCGGCGGATCAATCAGCCGGCCCGCTGCAGCATCTTTTCGCAGCCGCGGCCACGGTCCAGAATGGCGGGTGCAACATCCATCAAGGGGGGACTCCCATGGCAGACCGCATCGCGGTGATCACGGGCGCCGGCAGCGGCATCGGGCGGGCTTCGGCCCTTGCACTATGCGCCGACGGCTGGTCGGTAGCGCTGCTGGGACGGCGCAAGGACGCGCTGGAGGAAACCGCGGGCCTCGCCACGGGGGGCCGGACCCTGGTCCTGCCGACCGACGTAGCCGAACCCGACCAGGTCGTGGCATCCTTCGCCCGGATCAAGGACACGTTCGGCCGCGTGGACATGCTGTTCAACAATGCCGGCGGCAACGTCCCCACCACCAATTTCGGCGACTTCACGTGGGAGCAGTGGCGCCGTGTCGTCTCGGTGAACCTGGACGCGATGTTCCAGTGCGCCAACCAGGCCTTCCGCATCATGCGCGACCAGTCGCCCCAGGGCGGGCGGATCATCAACAACGGCTCGATTTCCGCGCATGTGCCGCGGCCGGGTTCGGTCGCCTACACGTCGACGAAGCATGGCGTCACCGGCCTGACCAAGTCGATCGCGCTTGACGGCCGGCAGTTCGATATCTGCTCCTGCCAGATCGATATCGGCAACGCCGCCACGCCCATGACCGCCCGGTCCACGAATGGTCAGTTGCAGCCGTATGGGCAAATGGCGGTGGAACCGCGTTTCGATGTGAAATACGTGGGCGAGCAGATCCTGTTCATGGCGAACCTGCCGCTGGATACCAACATCCAGTTCGTCACCATCATGGCGACGAAGATGCCGTTCATCGCGCGCGGCTGACCCCGCAGTCCACCGCGGCCCGTGGCGTCTGGCAGCTGCGTGCCGCGGTGCGACCCAGGTCGTCATGGCACCGGACACCATCTGGAAGCGCCGGCGCCGGTCCGCGTTAACCCGGTGTTTGCCTTTTCCGGCAATGCTTCGCCCATGCAGAAGCATGTATTCGACTTCCTCGGCCGACGCATCGAACTGTGGACGCACGCCGAACCCGACCTGCTGGCACGGGCGATCCGCGGCCATCGCACATTCTACGAAATCGACGTGCTGATGAAATGCCGGGAAATCCATCTTCCCGGCACGACCATCCTCGATATCGGCGCCAATATCGGCAACCACGCCGTGTTCTTTGCCGCCATCCTGGACGCGCGGGTGCATGCGTTCGAGCCGTTTCCCCCGAACCAGGAGCTGCTGGAACTCAATGTCGCCGCCAACAGCCTGGAGGATCGCGTCACGATCCATCGCTGTGCGCTGGGCGAGCAGGTCACGACGGGTGCCACGTCCCTGGGCCTGCCGAACAATTTTGGCACGGTCCGTGTGTCGGTCGGGGCCGGCGACGTCCCCGTCCATACGATCGACAGCCTGCGCCTTGCGGAACCCGTCGGTCTGCTGAAGGTGGACGTCGAGGGTGCCGAATGCACGGTGCTACGCGGCGCCGCGGCGCTGATCCGCCGGTGGCTGCCGGATATGATGGTGGAGGCCGGGGACCCGGACGCATTCCAGGCCGTCGCGCGCCTTCTGCTCGAGAGCGGATATGTGCCACGGGGGCGCTACGCCTGGACACCCACCTATCTGTTTTCCGCGGCAGACCAACAGGAACGCATGACCCGCCTGCTGTCGCGCCAGGACCTGTCCGGGCCGGCGATGGCAGACGGGCCGGCCCGGCTTGCATCCCCCTAACAGCGCTCGCCGCCATCCCGGCCGGCGACGGTCCCCTGGCGCCCAGGCGATGCTTGAACGGATCATCCCGCCGGAGTACCGTACCCCGACACGAACTCGGGTGCAGACATGCGTTTCCTGCCCATTGCCGTTCTGCTCGCCTTTTCTGTCGCCATGACCGGATGCACTTCGGCGCAGAAGGACAAGGAGGACCTGCTCGCTAACTCGGGCTTCAGGATCGTGCCGGCGGATACGCCGGCACGCATGGCGTCCCTGCAGCGATTGCCGGCGCACAAATTTTCCCTGCAGAACAGGAACGGTAAGGTGGTCTGGATCTACCCGGACCCAACCTTCTGCCACTGCATCTATGTCGGCGACGAGCTGGCCTATGATGCCTATCGCCGTGGCCTGATGGCGAAGCGCATGGCGCGCGAGGCGGAGGTCGTCTCCTGGCTGAACGAGAACAACGCCGTGCCCTATCCCTTCCCCTGGGATGAGTGGGGTCCCAACACGTACTACTATTGACCGGGACCCCTGACCTCCTCGCCGGCCGGGTCAGTCGATCGGAACGAATATCGAATGGCGCATCTTGCCGCCGATCGACTGCGACAGATGGCCCTTGCCGTGGATGTCCTCGACCAGGATCACCTCGCCCGCGCCGATCTCACGCGCCTCGCCGTCACTCGCGGTAATCTTCACGCCGGCATCGAGGTTGATGATGTATTGCCGCCGCGGCGCGGGGTGCCAGGACAGGTCGTAGTCGCCTGAGGTTTCGCGAAAGATGATGCCGGTGGCCGGCAGGCGCTTGGACAGTTTGCTGCCGTTGCGTTCCTCAACCCACTGGACCTCGACATCGCGCCAATGCGTCTCGCCGTTGTCGTCGACATAGATGTTGTGGATGCGCATGCTGTCCCCTTCCCTATTCGATCGGCACGAAGATCGAGTGCCGCATCTGGTTGTTCACCGATTTCGACAGATGGCCCTTGCCGGTGATGTCTTCCACCAGGATCACCTCGCCGGCCCCGATGACGCGGGATTCCCCATCGCTGGCCGTCAGTTCCACGCCGGCATCGAGGTTGATGATGTATTGCCGGCGTGGCGCCGGATGCCAGGGCCGGTCGTGTTCGGCCTGGGTCTGGCGGAAGATGATGCCGGTGGCCTGCAGGCGGGCGGAGAGTTTCCCCGCGTCGGTTTCCTCGGCCCACTCGACCTGGACGTCCCGCCAGTGGGATTCGCCCTGTGCGTCGCAGTAGAGGTTGTGGATGCGGATGCCCATGTTTCCTCCCCCCGATCTCCCGATGTGATGCGCCCGGGGACGACCATCGTCAACTGCCGGGGTCATTCGCGACCGACGCCGTTGTGCCGCCAGGTCTTGGCTTCATTGAACTGCCCTGGGGGAGGCCGGCAGTGCTGTTTTGCGCAAATGGCTTCGCCGCGCAAAGAACGCAAAACACGCAAAGTTCTTCCAGCTCCCGCCGCGTGCGCCCAACGCTACACCTGCGACGCGCCGGCCGGAGTCTTGGGAGCCACTGCATCGCCAGAGGCGGACGCCGATTATTGCAGACTGGCAGGCAAGCCAATCAACGTCAGCATCACCCGCTTCGGGCAACCGGGATGCGTCCCTCGGCGGCTGACGCAGAGAGTTTTTTGCGTGTTCGGCGTGTTTTGCGTTGGCGAAGCCAGTTTGCGGTAAACAACGATGCCGCAACCGCACACGCAGTAGCCTGGCCCTGGCGCCACATTCGCCGCTGACGAAGATGGCCGCGCCGAGGCGCGGCCCCTCCCTACTTGTTCTTCCAATCCGGCTTCCGCTTCTCGGCGAACGCCTTCGGCCCCTCGATATAGTCCTGGCTCTCGATGTTCTCCTGCTGCGCCGGATAGACCGTGCGCATCGCCGTTTCCAGCTTCTGCTCGTCCAGCCCCATGTACGACGCCTGCTTCGACGCACGCACCGCCTTGGGCGAGCATTCCAGGATCATCCCGGCCCAACGCTTCGCCGCTTCCAGCGCCTGGCCTTCCGGCACCACCTCGGTGACGAAGCCCAGTTCATACCCTTCCCGCGCCGGCACGCGCCGCCCGGTCAGGATCATGCCCATGGCCTTCTTGATCGGGATAGTGCGTGGCAGCCGGTGCACGCCGCCGCCGCCGGCGATCAGCCCGACCCGCGGCTCGGGCAGCGCGAACACCGCGTTCTCGGCCGCGATGATGATGTCGCAGGCCAGGGCGGTTTCGAACCCGCCGCCCATCGCAATGCCGTTCACCGCCGCGATCATCGGCTTGTACAGGTCGAAGCGGTGACAGATGCCGGCGAAGCCGCGCGGGCCGTTCGGCCTGCGCTTCCCCGCCGCCTGCACCTTCAGGTCGTTGCCGGCGGAAAACGCGCGTCCGCCGGCGCCGGTGATGATGCCCACCCACAAATCGTCGCGTTCGGCGAACTCGTCCCACACGGCAGCGAGTTCGTCGTTGGCGTCGGCATGCAGCGCGTTCAGGACCTCGGGCCGGTTCAGCGTGACGATACGCAGCCGGCCCTCGTCCTGCACAGTGCAGAACTGAGTTTTCATCCCCCGATCACCTTGTCATTTGCCAGAGCGCCGATCGCGTCCTTGTCCATCTTCAGCCAGTCCGCCAGCACGTCGGCGGAGTGCTGGCCCAGGATCGGCGCGGGCCCGACCGCCGGCGGTTCGCCGCCGAACCGCACCGGCCAGCCGCTCATGACGTAGTCGCCCACCTTCGGGTGCTTCATCGTCTGGCGGATCTTGCGCGCCCGGAAACTTTCGTCATCGGCGAGCTCGCGCGTATCCAGCACCGCACCCGATGGGATCGTGGCGCCGCTGACCAGCTGCATCGCGGTATGCTTGTCGTGCTTGCGGGTCCATTCGGACACGATCGCGTCCACTTCCTCCCGCCGCTCGGTGCGCGCCGCGGGCGTTGCATAGCGTTCGTCGCCGATCAGGTCCTCGCGGCCCATCACCTTCAACAGGCGCGTCCAGTGCTCGGG
>JBFXDK010000145.1:0-12313 GCA_050181195.1 Acetobacteraceae bacterium
ATGCCCAGGGTCTTGTTGCGGATATCGTTCCCGGCATAGCCGCGCCGGTCCATGTTGGGGACCGTGCGCATGGCCCGCTCGGATACCGCGATCTTCTTCGACAGGCCCAGGATCAGGCCCAGCGCGTGTTCCGCCACGCCTTCCTTGTTGGTGCCCGACTGGTTGACCACAATGACGCCGGCGGCCGAACAGGCCTCGACATCGATCATGTCGAAACCGGCGCCGGTGGAGCTGATCGCCAGCATGCCCGGGCATCGCGCCAGCAGGGCGCCATCGCCGAACCAGGGTTCCTTCAGCTCCGTCCGCGGCTGGATCTGGTAGCCGTGTGCCCGGCTCATCTCCGCCCAGTTGTCCGCATCGGGGGAAGCGTATTCCAGGCGCACCACCTCGATATCCGGCCGCTGTGCCAGGATCGACAGCGCGACCGGGTTCATGAACTCCTCGAAGTAGACCAGCCGCTTGATGTTCGCGACCATCATTTCCCCCTGTGGTTCGGCGAACGGAGTGTAGAGCGGACGACAGGGAATGCCAGCGGGCGCGGGTATTCGGAGATCACGCGGCCAAGGACTGGCTCCGTACCAGGCGGGCATACAGCCCATCCCGCTGCATCAGCTCCGCATGCGTTCCGCTTTCCTGTGCGACGCCGTCCGCCATGGCGACGACGAGGTCCGCATCCCGCACCGTCGACAGGCGGTGTGCGATGACGATGGTGGTGCGGTCCTTGCGAAGACGAGCCAGCGCGAGCTGGACGGCGGCCTCGCTTTCCGTATCCAGGGCGCTGGTCGCCTCATCCAGCAGCAGGATTCGCGGATTGCGCAACAGCGCGCGGGCGAGCGCGACCCGCTGGCGCTGCCCGCCCGACAGGCGTTGTCCGCCTGTGCCGACCTCTGTCGCATAGCCCTCGGGCATCGCGCGGATGAAGTCAGCCGCGGCCGCCGCCGCGGCCGCGGCCTCGATGTCCGCCTGGCTCGCGCCCGGGCGGCCCATCCCGATATTCGCGGCCACCGTGTCATCGAACAGCAGGGCATCCTGGCCGACATAGGCGATGGCGTCGCGCAATTCCGCGATCCGGACATGGCGCACGTCGGCGCCGTCGATGCGGACGGCACCGTCCGTGAGATCATGCAGGCGCGGGATCAGGGCCAGGGCGGTCGACTTGCCGCCGCCCGAGGGACCGACCAGGGCGACGGTCTGCCCGGGTAGCGCCTGGAAACTCAGGCCCGCCAGGGCGATGCGTCCGTCCGGATAGCGGAAGTGGACGTTGTCGAACACGACGTGCCCGCGACCGGGCGGCAGCGGGGCTGCATCCGGCGCGTCCATGATGCCGGGACGTTCGTCGATGACCCCGAACACGCGGATAAGTCCCGCGATACCCTCCTGGAGCGCGGCATTGAGCGAACCCAGCGCGCGCAGCGGGCGGGAGGCGATGAGCAGGGCGGCGACGAACCCGGTGAAGTTGCCCAGCGTGTGCTCGCCCGTCGCCGCACGCCAGCCTTCGAACCCGATGACCAGGGCGACCGCCGCCCCGCCCAGCACCTCCAGCACCGGGTCGATCCGGGCCCGGCTTTTGGCCATGCGCAACAGCGACTGGTAAAGCCGGGCAAACGCGGTATCCGCCCGCCGGATTTCCGCCGCCTCCAGCCGGTAGGCGCGCACCGTCCGGGCCTGCGTGAAACTCTCGTTCAGCAGGACCGCGGCCTGGCCGACACTCTCCTGCATTCCGCCCGAGGCTCGGCGGACCCGCTTGCCGATCCGCTGGATCGGCACCGCGGCCAGTGGATACAGGATGGCCGCGAGCACCGAGAGCAGCCAGTCGAGGTAGATCATGGAAATGATCAGGCCGACGACGGTGACCGCGTCCGCGATTCCGTTGACGGCCCGTGTCAGGGCCTCACGGATCGTGGCCGCGTCGGTCGTGAACCGGGCCGCAAGCTGGGCCGGCGGCTCCCGCTCTAGGCGCGCGAGGTCGGCCTGGGTCACGTGCGCGAACATCCGGCTCTGCAGGCTGCGGATCACCAGCAGGACCACCTGCTGCACCTGCACGTTCTGGAAATACTGTGCCGCGGCCTTCAGCGATGTCACGACAATCACCAGGACGGGGATCTGGTAGAGGATCCGCGGGTCCCGGTTCGCGAACATCTGGAACGCGTGATCGATCACCACCGGATAGAGTGCGGTCATCCCCGCCATGATTCCGGTCAGCGCCAGTACCAGGACCAGGCGCGCCTTGTGTACATGCAGGTGTTCCCGCCACAGGCGGCGCAGCAGCGGCCAGGATCGCTCCTGAAGGTCGGCTCGGGACATCGGGGCAGGGGGGCGGGTCATGGCCCGCGATCTATCAGGCCCCCGCCGGACCGGCCAGCGCTGCTGGTCCTGATCCGGGTTACTCCTTTCCCTCTTTGTTCACGGGTATCACCGTGTGACTCTCTAAATAAGCAATGCATCTTAACCATACATTCAACCATAGGTGGCAATTTCCGGAAAACGCGCAGGCGGCATGGGTCCCGGGTGGACCATGCCGGTCCCGCAACTCGAGGTCTGGCAAGGAAGGCTACCAAAAATGGCAACAATGACGGTCGCTCAGGCGCTGGCATCCACCCAAACCGGCATCGTCATTGCCGATACGCCGGCCAACATCGCCAGCATCGTCAACAATACGGCCCTGCTGGCGCGTGTTGCATCCGTCACCCTGAACGGCGACGCGGCTTCGGGCGCGGCCGACGCCACGAAGGTTGCAAGCCTCGGCGCCAAGTTCAGCGTGGGCACCAACAAGCTAACCGTGCGAGGCACGGTCGCGGATCTGACCAATCCGATTTACACGGCCGGCCTCACCATCGCCACCCATACCGGGCTTATCGATACTGCTGCGAACCTGATCGCGGCCGCGGGCCTACCGGTGGTTACCGGCGCTGGCGGCGTCGTGATGTCGCAGAGCGCCGAGGTTACCCTGGCCGGCCTGATCGTACTCGGGGCGATGCCCGCCTTTTCGGTCTATCCCGGCGCGATCATCACCCTCGCGGATACCGCTGCCAACCTGCTCGCCATCACACCGACCCAGAAACGGGCGGCACTGAAGGTCTACAAGGTCGCGGTTGATTCGACGGTTACCGTGGCTGAGGCCCAGCAACTTACGGCGCTGTCCGGCTTCGTCGTGGCCAACGGCGTTACGCTGACGGTGGCGGGGACCGTCAGCGCGATGACCGACAGTGCCACGGCCGCCATTCTGCCCAGCCTCGCGGTGCTAACCGGCATTCAGGTCAGCGTATCCGATGCGCTGGACGCGCTGCTTGCTAACGCCACGGCCGTCAACACCCTTGCCGCCTCGGTGCCGGGGTTGGTCAGTACGATGACCGACACCCAGACGATCGGCGCATCGACCCTGTCGTCGATTGCAGCCCTGCCAAACTTCGAGGTTGCGAGCGGCCATATCCTGACGATCAACGATACGCTTGCCGCCTTGACGGCGCTGTCGCCATCCCAGGCGTCGGTCGCACAGGCAACGACCCTCTCTGTGGCCGCCACAGCCGACGTTCAGGATCTGCACACGCTGCTTGTCCTGCCTGGCTTCACGAAGTCACAGGACAACCCGCTGGCTGTTATTGATACAAGGGCCCAGATCGCCACCTTGACCACGGCCGAACGTGACGCGGCTTCCACGGTCACGATCGCCGACACGCTCGCCAACGTCCTGGCCGGGTCGGCGCTGCCCAGCGGCCTGACAAGCGTGAATCTCCTGCTGGACGCGAACCCTCATACGGTTGCCGAAGCGGCGGCCCTACTCGCAAAGATCCCGTCGGGGGTCGCCCTTATGCTGGTGGCGACGCAAGGCGCCTCCGCATTCAACATCCAAGACACGCTGCTTCACCTCACCGCTGCCGGCACCACATTGGAAGCTCTAGCGGACAGCGGGCCGGTCTCGATCCTGCCGACCGACGCAAACGGCACATTCACGGCCGCCGAGGCGGCGCAGCTGCTTGCGATCGCCGGCTTCGACCCTTCGGACTATGCCCTTTCGATCGCCGATACCGGTTCAGCGCTTTCGGTATTCGCGCAGCAGATCTTCGGCAGGGGCTTCGGTGCGATCACCGTCACGTCGGGCCAGTTCTCCGGCACCGCAGCGCAACTGCTTGACCCGTCACTGCATTTCGCCGCTGCAGGGCAAGGATCCTCGACCGATCCTGCCACGGCGCGGCTCTCATCCGATGCAACCGTCAACTCCGCGCAGGTGGTGGCGATGTCGGCGCTGCCGAGCTTCTCCCTGGCGGCAGGCATGGCGCTGACGGTCAGCGATACTGCAGCCAACCTGGTCGAGGAAGCGGATGCGATAGGGTCCGCAGCAACCGACATCATCGTAACCGCTGCAGGTCTCCTGTCGGTCGAGGACGCCACCGTTCTCGCCGAACTCCGTCAGCAGGTTGGATCCGACCATTTCACTCTGGTGCCGACATCAATCGTGGTCGAGGATCTGGCTTCCGCCATCGGCGACCCGACCTATGCAGTGGCGCTTGCCCTGGCGACTACGGTCCGGCTGGCCGATGATTCGATCGTGAGCGTCGGCGAGGCGGAAACGTTGATCGCCCTGGGCGCGAAGCTCGATCTCAACGACTTCACTATCTCCATCCTTGATACCGCCGCGAACCTGGCCACGCTGGCGCAGGAAGGCAATGCCGTGGATGCCGTGAACGGATGGGGCGGAATGGTCATTCTCTCCACCGACGCGACACTTTCCATCGCAGCCGTCGACGCCCTAATGGTATTCGAAGGCCTGACGCCCGGGCGGCGGGTGGTGACCATCAGCGACACCGTCGAGAACATCGTCACCAGTGCCAACTCCCCGGTGCTGCATGCTGGCCAGCCGGTGACGCTGTCCGCCGATGCTACGGTCTCCGCCGCCGATCTGATCACGCTGGCAACCATCCCTGATCTGTCGCGGGCCGATCGTGTTCTTCTGCTCGTGGACACACCCGCCCATCTCGCCACGCTCACACCCAACCTTGTTGCCGAAACGACCGCGCTTGCGATAGCGACGAAAACTGGCGGCAACACGGCAGAATTCACGATCAGCGCGGCAGACCTGCAGGCGCTGGCGGCCCTGCCGAACCTATTTGCCCAGGGCTTGGCCAGTACCATCACCGTGTCGGACACGGCGCTCGCCCTGGTCGGTGCAGCGCAATTCCTGTCCGGCCTGTCGAGCAACGCGCTTGACGGTCACCTGAGCTTCCTACTGTCGGCGGACGCCGAGATAGATGCGAGCACGGCCTCGGTGCTGGCGTTGTCCCCGGAATTCGGCCTGAATGGTCATGTCCTGACCATCATCGACGACGCTGCCGCGTTGCTCTCTGCCGGCGCGGCCGCCGGCATCGCGGTCGCAACCCATGTCGAACTGTCGCACACGGAAGCGTTGTCGGCCGCCGACGCGACCGCACTGATGGCGTTGCATGGCTACACCGACAGCGAACACAGCTTGATCGTCACCGATACGCCTGCCAAGCTACTGGGCCTTGGCGCCCCGGTTCTGCAGCATTCCATCCTTCAGGTCGTAGTCCCCGAAACCGACGAAAATACCGCGGACTATACCCTGAGCGTTGAGCAGGTGACCACGCTCGCGGGTCTGCCGAGACTGTCCTTCGTCGATTTCGACGGCGAGATCGACATTGTCGACACGGCCGGGGCGCTGGCTGACCTGGCCACCGCCATGGCCGCGGCCTCACCCGGCTCGGAGTTGCTGCTGATCGCCGCAGCATCCGAGATGTCGTTGTCCGCCGACGCGGTGGTCGATGTATCGACACTGGGCGCGCTCCGGACCCTGCCGCGCTTCGCTGCCGGCGGCCAGGAGCTGACGCTGGAGGACGTCCCCGCCGCATTGCTGGGGCTTCCCCTTAATGGCGCGGACCTCGCGGACGCGGTTCTCCTGGCCGACAATGCGACCCCCTGGGTGATGTCGGCGGCCGATGCCGCCCATCTCGCGGCGTTCGCGGGCTTCGACGCGGGCAGCGCCGGGGTGACGGTGTCCGACTCGGCTGCGAACATCCTTGCCGCACCGAACGCGGCCGGCGTCGCGATGGCGAACTCAGTGGTGCTGAACGCCGACGCGGTAGTGTCAGCCGCCGCGGCCGCCAGCCTGACGGCGCTGGGCAATTTCGACGCCGGCATCCACAGCCTCACGATCCGGGATACCGCTGGCGCGATCGCCGCGCTGGCGCCTGACGTGCTTGCCGAGGCGACCTCGGTCGAGGTCCTGGGCGCGTCCGGCATTCCGGTCTCGCAGTTCGTTGAACTGCGCGATCTCGACGGGCTTGCAGTCGATCCCGGCAGCCTGACCATTGCCGATACCGCAGCGAACCTGCTGACGATCGCCGGAACCGATCTTTCACTGGTCGGCGGCATCATCATGACCGCTGCTGCCGCGGTCAGCGGTGCGCAGGCCGAGACCCTGTCGACCCTGCCCAACTTCAATCCGGCTGGCGGGCCGCTGACCATCGTCGACACCGCGGCAAACCTGCTGGCGCTGACAGCGCAGTCCGACCCCGAGGCGTGGGACGGGCTGTTGATCGCCGATGCGGTGACGCTGTCGGCCGATGCCGTCATCTCCGTCGCCCAGGCCCAGCAACTGACCGAGCTCGGCGTGCGGTTCGGCAATGGCGGCCACGCGCTGGTCGTCGAGGACACGCCCGACGCCCTGTTGTCGGCCGACTGGGCGGGCATCGCCGGGCAGGTCACAGGTTTCCGCCTTCAGGCGGGCGAGCATCCCTGGACCATATCCGCCGCGAACGCATCTGAGCTGGTTGCGCTTGCAAACTTCGATGACGGGCCCGGCATGATGGTAGTCGACTCGGTCGGCAACCTACTCGCGCCCGAGAACGGCGCGGGCCTGGCGGCGGCCGTGTCGGTTGCCCCGGGTGCAGACATCACCTTGACGGTCGCGCAGGCCGAGGGGCTGCATGCCATTCCGGACTTCACCCTGGATGGGCATGCCATGGTCGTCAGTGACGGCGGCGGGCGCCTGGCGACGCTGGATGCGGATGTCGCCGCGCTGGCCACGTCGATCAGGCTGGCGGGGGCGAGCCTGGTGAATGTGACGCAACTGGCCGCGCTGCGGGCGCTGCCGGGCTTCAGCACCGACGGGAAGGCGCTGATCGTCAGTGACACCGCCGCGAACCTGCTGACCCTGTCGGCCGGCGACGTCAGCCTGGCGAGCATGGTGGTGCTGAACGACGACGCCATCCTGGACGCCGCGCAGGCCGATGCCCTGGCGAGCCTGCCGCATTTCAGCACCGGCGTGGCCGATCTCGCCATCCTGGATACCGCGGCCAACCTGCTGCATGTCAGTACCGGCAACACGCTGCCGGACAACTGGGAAGGCGAACTGGTCGCCACCAGCGTCGCGCTGACGCAGGACGCGACGATCACGGCAGCCCAGGCGGCGGAGCTGGCGCTGCTGGGCGGCCGCTTCTCGCTGGGCGGCCACATGCTGACCATCAGCGACACGCCCGAGGCCATCCTGGATGCGCCGAATGCCGTCGGGCTGCCGCTCGCGACGCTGGTCACGCTTTCCGGCAGCGAGGTGACCGTTTCGGCCGCAATGGCTGCGCGCCTGGTCGGATTGGACGCCTTCGCCAAGGGCGACGCCGTCGTGACGGTCAGCGACACCGCCGCGAACCTGGCCTCGGCCGGCTACGCGGCCGGCATAGCGATGGCCGACCATGTCGAGCTGTCCGTCGCGGCCGTGCTGTCCGTCAGCAACGCGAAGGAACTGATCGGCACTGCGGATTTCCGGGTGAATGACGCCGCGCCCCTGACCATCCAGGACACGATCGGCAACCTGCTGACCCTGGGGTCGACGACACTCGCGAGCAACGACGATATTCTGCGGACGACGCCGATCATGCTGTCGGCCGATGCCGTCGCCACCGCTGCCCAGGTGAACGCGCTGCGCGCCCTGCCGCAATATGCGCTGTCCGGCGCCAGCTTCGATCTGAACGGCTTCGACCTGATCCTGCAGGACACGGGCCTTCGCCTGGCAGGCTTCACGCCCGACGGCGTGTTCACCCCGACCGGGTATGAGATGGCCGGAGACGCGACGCTCACGGCATCGCAGGCGAATACGCTGGCGGCACGCAATGTCGACCTTGGCGACAACGACCTGACGGTTGCCGATACGCCAGCGAACCTGCTGGACAGCGGGAACGCGGCAGGCCTGGCCATCGCGACATCGATCGCGCTTTCGGCCGACGCGACCGTGACGGCGGCGCAAGCTGCCAGCCTGGCCGCCGAGGCGCTGTTCTCGACAGGCGGACACCATCTGACGGTCGAAGATACGGCCGAGGACCTTCTCGGCCTCAGCGAGAGCGCGGCCGGGATCGCCACCTCTCTCCAGTTGGCCGCGTCGCAGGACGTGTCTGCAGCCACGCTCACCCTGCTTCTGATGGCCGGGACCGACTTCCACCTGAATGGTCACACACTGGTCGTGGTCGATACCGCGACGCAACTCGCGGCCTTGAGCGAGCCGGCGCTAGCCCTTTCGGCGGCACAGGTGCTGGGCGGTGATGCTGTGGTGACGGCGGCACTGGCGACGCACCTTGCCGCCCTGTCCGCGTTCGATGCCGACGGTCATGCGCTGATCGTGCGCGATACCGCCGCCGCGCTGCTCAGCGAGGCCTACTACGACGGAACCGCCTTGGCGGACGCCGTCGAAGTCGCCGCGCCGGTCACGCTGACCGTATCCGGTGCCGCCGCGTTGATCGGGATTGCCAATTTCCAGCCCAATGTGAGCGCACCGGTTACCATCGCCGACACGTTCGCGAACCTGCTCACCCTGGGTTCGATGATCCTGGCGCACAACGATGCGGTGCTGGACGCGACGCCGATCGGTCTGTCGGGTGATGCGGTCGCGTCGGTGGCGCAGCTTTCCGCGCTGGCAATCCTGCCGCAATACTCCCTCTCCGGACACGAATTCAGGCTGAACGGCCACGCGCTGACACTGGCCGACTCGGGAGAGAACCTGGCGGCCTTCACGCCGGACGGCATCGCCGCACCGACCGGCTACGTGATGGTTGGCGATGCCGTCCTTACGGCAGCCGAGGCCGCGGTGCTTGCCGACCGCGAGGTGGACCTTGGCTCCTACAGCCTGATCCTGGCCGATGACCCGGTGGCGCTGCTGGACGCGGATCATGCGGAGGCCCGCGCCTTCGCGACCTCGATCGGCCTTGACGCGGATGTGACGGTTTCGGCTGCAACCGCCACGGCGCTGTTCGCCCTGTCCGGGTTCACCACGGGCGGCTTCGAGCTGGTCGTGGAAGACAGTTCCTCGGCGCTGCTGGACCTGAGCGCCGGTATCAAGATTTCGGCGACGCAGCTCGCCTTGTCCGGATCGGAGATCGTCGATGCCGCGTCCCTGCAGGACCTGGCGGCGATCGGCATCACGTTCGACCTGAACGGCCATACGCTGACGGTTGTCGATACGGCGGCGAACCTGGCGGACCTGAGCGATCTCGACGTGTCCCTGACCTCCTCTCAGGTGCTGTCGGAGAATGCGATCGTGAACGCGGCGACGCTGGAGTTGCTGGCGTCCTTGCCGAACCTCATGCTGGCAAGTGGTGTAACGCTGCTCGTCCGCGACAGCGTTGCCAACCTGATCGGCCTTTCCAGCGCGGCGCGGGCGATTGCCACGGCGCAGGAACTGCCGCCGCAATCGGCCGTCACCATTTCGGCTGCCGATGCCGCGGCGCTGGATGCGCTACCCGGCTTCCAGGTCGGCGACTCGACCATCGTCGTGAGTGACTCGATCGCCAACCTGACCGACTCCACCGACAGGGGCTGGCAGGATGTCGCGACCAGCTACGAGGTGGTCGACTCGGTCGGCAACATTACCGCGCACATGTCCGATGCACTTCTGCTGAATGCGGCCGAGGTAAGGCCGAGCGGGGACTCGGTGATTGATGCGGGGACGGCGGGGATCCTGGCGGGGATGTCCGCTTTCGATCGGGGCGACCTGGTCCTGGAAGTAGTGGACGGACCGTCGGTGATTGCGGCGCATGCCGATGATATCCTGGCGGTGGCGAGCAGCGCGCGCATCAACGTCTCCACACCTGTCACGGCGGACGAAGCGCAGGACCTGGTGCCGCTGAACACCGCCGGCATGCTGTCCTACAGTGCCGACCAGCACCTGGTGATCATCGATACGTTCTCGCACCTGTCCGACGGCGCCAATCTCGGCGGACGGGCGCTGGCGGCGAGCATCACCGTCCTGGATACGGCGGCCAACCTGCTGCTGGCCGCGGCGTTCGACTGGAGGACGGACGACCCGGCCTATGCCCTGAGCGCGGATGGCACCGTGACCGGGGCCGAGGCCAGCGTGCTTGCCGCTCTGGGCACCGATTTCTCGCTCAATGGCCGCGCGCTTATGGTCGTGGACACCGCGGCCGGCGTCGTCGGCAACGCCGCGGCGATCGATGCACTGGAGATCACGGCGGATGTCGCCGACACCGCGGCAAATATCGGCGCACAGGTCGCAGGTCTCCTGGCGCTGGGTTCGGCCCTGAATTCCGTTGAGGTCACCGACCCGACCGGCCTCGGCGCGGGTGTGGCGGCCGGGCTGCATGCGCTGGTCGGCATGCTGACGGGCGATCCGTTGAACGTGACGGATACGGCGTCGCTGGTCAGCACCAACCTTGATGATCTCAATGCGCTGGGTGCCAGGCTTGCCTCGGTGCATGTCACCGATACGGCCGCCCATGTCGCCGCGGTGACATCCGGCGCGACTGCCCTGCAGAACCTGGACGCGGTCCTGGTCGTGACGCTCACCGACAGCGCCCCGGTCACGGCCGATGCCGCGGCCGGGCTCGTGCCGGTGCTGGAGGATTTGGACGCGGGCACCCTGGTGGATGTGACGGATATCGGGACCACGATCGCCAGCTACGCCGAGACGCTGGATGTCCTGGGCGCGATCCTGGGAACGATCGTGTTGGCCGACGGCACGACCACGTCCGCCGCGACGGCGGCTGGCCTGGTCCCTGTCCAGGCGCATCTGGGTTCCGGCGTGCGGCTGACGGTAGAGGACAGTGCCGCCAACATCGCGGCGCAGGAGACCGGGCTTCAGGCGCTCCGGACTGATGACCGGATTACGGCGATTGTTGCCGAGGACCAGACGGTGGCGAACGTCCTGACGCATGGCAGCGTGCTGACCGCGCTGGATGCTGCCGTGACCATCCTGGATACCGCGGCGCATGTGAACGCGGCGCTTGCCTCGTTGGACGGATTGTCCGGTGCGGGCGGAATTCTGCAGGCCATCGTCCTGAGCGACGGGGGGACGCCGTCCATTACGGTAACGATCGCCGAGATTGCCGCGCATGAGGATGTGCTAGCGCTGATCGGGTCGGCGTTCCAGCTGACGGTCAGCGACACGGCGGCCGCGATTGAGGCTGATCTGACCGGTGCGGACTCGACGATCCTGGCAGCCCTGGCGGACATCCACGCGATTGTCGCTAACGATGCGGGCATCGTTCGGCTGACCGTGTCCGAGATCAGTGCAACAGGCGTTGATGATGGAATTGGATCGGCCCTGGCGAAATTCTCCGGTGGCAGCGTTACGGTGGATGGGGCGGCCGTCGCCGATCTCGACATGCTGGCGGCCCTGGGTGTGGTGCCCGACAGTATCGCAGTCAGCGACACGGCGGCCAACATCTCGAATGACCTTGCTACGGTTGGGTCGGATCTGGTGGCGAACAGTGCGTTGATAGGCGCAATCGATGTATCTGACGCGGGCGTCGTAACCCTGACCTCCGCGCGGGCGCAGGCAAGCTATGTGAACGACGGCGCGGGGTCCGTGCTGTCCAAGATCCCCGACGTCAGCTTCGTGGTGACCGGTGTCACGGTCGCGGAGATCGATGCGATCGCCACGCTGCCGATCGCGCCCGATAGCATGAGCGTTGTCGATACGGCGGCCAATGTTCAGGCTGATCTGGTCGCAGTCGGCTCCGATATCGTCGGCAACCGTGACCTGCTTATTGCGATCACGGTCAGCCCATCCGGCGTGATCACGCTGATGAGTGCCGAGGTGCTGGCGGAGGCCATAAACGACAGCGCCGGATCGGTGCTGTCGAAGATTTCCGGTGCAACGCTGCATGTAAGCGGTGTCGCGGTCGCGGATGTGGAGGCGATCCTGGCGCTGCAAGTTCCGCCAGCCAACATCACCGTCAGCGACACGGCGGCCAATATCCAGGCCGATCTCGCGTCCGGTGATTCGATACTGGTGTCCAACAGCGAGGGTATCAGCGACATCATTGTGAGCCCGTCCGGCACCATCACCCTGACC
>JBFXDK010000146.1:0-12278 GCA_050181195.1 Acetobacteraceae bacterium
TGACAGCCGAACGGGAAAAGATCCTGCTCTACCAAGCCAAGACCGCAAACGCGCCTGCCGCTCGGCATGCCGCGAAAACGGAACTCTGGCAGAGCCATAGCAAGCTCGTGATCGCGATCGCGGCGCGCCATCGCCGCCCCGGTCTCGACCTGCTCGACCTCGTGGGCGCCGGTCATCTCGGGCTGCACATGGCCATCAGCCGCTTCGACCCGACCCGGTTCGACACGCGTCTTTCCGCCTACGCCGCCGGCTGGATCCGTTACTACATCCGAGCCTACATCCGCCGTAACGCGTCGCTCGTCCGGCTGCCGGAATCCCACGCACATCGGCAACTCGCGCAAATGAGCGGGCGGCTTCTGGCGGATGCGCGCCGAACCTGCCTGCGCGAAGGGATCAATCCCACCGAAGCGGCACTGTGTGAGCGGATCGGGGCACGGATCGGCATGCCCGCGACAGACGTCGCCCAGTCGTTGCGATTGCTCCAGGGCGGCATGCTCAGCCTGCAGGCGCCGTCAAACGACGGAGGCGACGCGCCAAGCCTGGAGAACGCCCTGGCCGATATCGATGCCGCGTCCGAGGACGACGTCATCCTGCGCATCGACCGGGCAAAAGTGCGCCGGCGCGTGCTGGGCCTGGTCGAGGAGATCCTGGGAGAGCGGGAACGCGCCGTGTTCCTGGCACGCTGCATGACCGGTGCCGCGGAACCCGCGCGCCTGGAAACCTTGGCCCAGACGTTCGGCGTGTCGCGGGAGCGCATTCATCAGCTTGAAGCCAGCGCGCGCCGCAAGATCGCGACCGCCCTCGCCAATGAAGGCTTCATGCAGGACACGGCCGCTGTCAGGCCATCCCGTCCGGCCCCGGTTCGTGCGGCCCGCCGGCCCGCGTCGCCCGCCTGCCGGCCACGGGAAGCGCTTGCGCTGGACCATGTCCAGTCCGCCCGTGCCGGGTGATCATCGCCACTCGCCAGCCATGCGACGGGCGCCGTCCAGAGCGGGATGGTTGATGCCAGCCGGCCAGGACAATGACCCATGATGCAAACCGGTCCGCGAATGGCCGCCCTGTCTCAGCGGGCAACGATCGAGCAGCCGGTGCCGCCCGCGCGGATGGTCTCGCACAGGGCGCGCGCCTCGGCCGTGGTCGGCAGCCCGCCGATCCGCAGCCGCCAGTATCGTCCTTGATCGCCGTTCACGGCAGCAATCACCGGACGCCTGCCGGCCAGGGCCGCCGGTTGCTTCTCCTGCAATCTCTGCCATTCCGCCCAGGCGGCATCCTCGGTCGGCAGGGCGGCGATCTGCACCTGCACGTCCCCGGACGCTTCGGCCGCCACCTGCGTGGGGACGGAACCGGGCGTCGGCGACAGCGGTGTCGGACCCGGCCGCACGCCCCGGTCGAGCTCCGACAAGGCCTGGCGGACCTCGGCCGGCGGCAGGTCCTCGCTCAGGATCCGCTCCGCCTCCGCGCGCTTGCCCGACATGGCCAGCACGGCGGCATAGTCGTGCCGCAACTTGCGGGACGCGCCAGGTGACGCGGCCAGCGGCTGGATCAGGCGAATCGCGTTCTCGCCCTGTCCGCTCATGGCCAGCGACAAGGCCAGGTTCACCTGCGGGGCCGCCATGTCCGGATTGATCCCGAGCGCTTGGCGATAGGCACGTTGCGCGTCCTGGTGGCGGCCCTGCAGATCACGCGCTATGCCCAGGTTGTTCAGGGCGATGGTGTCACGCGGATCGGCCTGCAGCACCTCCAGGAACAGCGTCTCGGCTTCGGCCGGATCCGTGCCCAGGCGCAGCCGTCCAAGCCCGATCTTTGCCCGCAGCAGCAGCGGGTCACGCTGCAACGCACGCGTGTAGCTGGCCGCCGCATCCGCATACTGCCCGAGTGAGGTCAAGGCATCGCCGCGGACCGTCAGGGCACGCGCATTGTCCGGATCGCGGGAGAGAATTCCCGAGGTCACCTGCAACGCGACCTGGGGCGATCCGCCGCGCAGGGCCGCATCGGCCACGCTCAGGCCCGGAGCGCCGGTGACCGCGTCCGTGACATCGGTGCCCGAACAGGCCGCAAGACCCACGGTCAGCAGGAGAATGGAAAGAACCCGACGGCTCATTCAAGCCACGTCATGGCGCCACGCGGCGGGCAACTGCCAGCATCGCCGCGATCAGGGTTCGAACATCTTCATGACCTGGATAATGGCAGGGCCGCCCGCAATCAGGAAGACACAGGGCAGAATAAATACGATGGTCGGCAGGGTGAGCAGCACCGGCAGGCGGGCCGCCTTGGTTTCATAACGTGTCAGCAACTCGTGGCGAAGCTCGCCGGACAGCGCACGCAGCGCCTCGCTGAGCGGGGTGCCATACTGGATGGTTTGGATCAGCGTGGCCGCCAGGCGCTTGCAACTGTCAAGCTCGGTGCGCAGCCCCATGTTGGCCAGCGCCACCCGGCTGTCCGTCATGATCTGCAGCTCATTGGCCGTCAGCGCGAACTCGTAGGCGATCTCGCGATAGGCAACCCCGAGCTCCTCGGCCACGCGGATCACCGTGGGGCCGAGGCCAAGTCCCGCCTGGGCGCAGATCACCATCATGTCCAGCGCATCGGGCAGGCCCTGTTCCAGGCGGTCCAGGTAGACCCGGCGGTAACGGTGGACCAGCCAGTCCGGCAGAACCAGCCCCACCACGGCGGCACCCGCCGGTGCCAGCGTGCGCAGATAGACCGAGATGTCGAGATGGCGCGTCAGCAGCCAGGCGAGCAGGGGCAACCCGGTCAGCAGGATGATCTTGCAGCCGACGAACACGCCCACGCCCTGCTGGCCGAGCAGCGAGATGTTGGCGAGGGTCTTTTCCAGTTCCATCCGCGTGCGGTGCGATATCAGGCCGCTGCGCAGCAGTGTCTGGCCGATGGCCGCCACCGTCCGGGTGGCCGCCGCGCGCAGGGCGGCGAGATCGGTGAAGGCCGGAGAGGCGCCCGCCTGGCCATGGATCATCCGCACCCGGCGCGCGATCTGGCTCTCCCGCTTCAGATCCCGCAGCAGCAGGAAGCCCGACAGGAACAGCAGCGCCAGAAGCACGGTCCCGGCACCGAGGAACACCTCGGGTGTCAGCATGGCCGCTTAACCTCCCCGGTCATGACGGCAGGCTGCGGCGGATGATGGTGCGGATCGCCAGCAACCCCGTGATCAGCGAACCGGCGGCCATCGCCAGAAGCGTGTGTCCGGTCTGATGCTGGAACAGCAGCATCATGTAGGTCGGGTTCACCAGATATAGCAGCCCGCCCGCGGCCGCGGGCAGCAGGGCCAGCACCGTCGCGCTCGCGCGGGCTTCCGAGGTGAGCGCCGTGGCCCGCGCCTTCAGTGCGGCGCGCTTGCGGATGACGTCGGCCAACCCATCCAGCGTGTCGCTCAGGGTGCCGCCGGTCTGGTTCTGCAAGGCGAGCGCGGTGGCAAAGAACCGGTATTCCGGCAGTCCGGACCGTCGCGCGAGATCGGCGACCGCGTCCTCCAGCGACGAGCCGATCGCCACCTGGTCCACCAGCGTGGCGAATTCCCCCGATGTCGGGCCGGGTGCGCCGCGGGCGACAATGCGGATGGACTCGATGACGGGGATGCCGACCCGGATCGAGCGGACGATCATCGACAGCGCGTCCGGGAACTGCTGCAGCAGCAACGAGCGGCGGCGGCCCTCGATCCAGGAGAAATAGCGCCGGCTGATGAACACCCAGGCGATGGGCAGCGCGACGATGGACATGTCACCCATCAGATCCGCCGTCATGGAGTGGGCCACCTTCGCGACGACGAAGGTGCCGGCCAGGATGACCCACCATTTCGTGGGATACAGCGCGGTCTTCTCGTGGTCGAAGCCGAACACCCAGGCGATCGTCGAGAGCGGCGAATGGGAATCGTCCGGGCGCGGCGCGATGATGGTGCCCGCATCGGCGCGCGAGATCCGGGCATGCGGCGCGATCACGGATGCGAACCGCATGCGCCGGCGGTCGCGCTCGCGCTGGGCGCGGGAGACGAGGATGCCGCTGAACGCGAGGCCGATCAGGGACAGGCAGGCGCCGGCCAGCAGAAAAACCTGCAGCGGGCCGGCGGTCATGGCGGGTCGGTCTCGTCGAGCGCCGCCTTCCAGGCGCGGTCCATGCCGAAATAGACCAGGCGCTGCTGGAAACTCGGCGGCACGCGGCTGACCTTGTAGTGTCCGAACAGCCGGCCGTCGGGACCTTCCCCCAGCAGCTCGAACTGGAAGATGTCGTTCAGCGTGATGACATCGCCTTCCATGCCGCAGACCTCGGTCACCTGCGTGACCCGCCGGCCGCCGTCGCGATGCCGCTCCACCTGGATGATCAGGTCGATGGCACCGACGATCTGCGTGCGGATCGCCTTGGACGGCAGGCCCATGTTGCCCATCTGAACCATGTTCTCGATGCGCGTCAGCGCGTCGCGCGTGGTGTTGGCGTGGATCGTCGACATGCTGCCGTCATGGCCCGTGTTCATGGCCTGCAGCATGTCGAACGCCTCGCCGCCACGGACCTCGCCGATGATGATGCGGTCGGGCCGCATGCGCAGCGCGTTGCGCACCAGGTCGCGCTGCGTGATCTCGCCGCGCCCCTCCAGGCTCGATGGCCGGGTTTCCAGCCGCACCACATGCGGCTGCTGCAATTGCAGTTCCGCCGCGTCCTCCACCGTGACGACGCGCTCGCCCGGATCGATCATCCGCGACATCGCGTTCATCATCGTGGTTTTGCCGGACCCGGTGCCGCCGGAAATCACGACGTTCAGCCGGCACTGCGCGCCGATCTCCAGGATGCGCGCCACCTGCAGCGTCAGCGCCTTCCATTCCACCAGCTTGGCGAAATCGATCGCCTTGCGCCCGAACTTGCGGATCGAGACATAGGGGCCGTCGAGCGCGAGCGGGGGGAAGACGATGTTGACGCGCGAGCCGTCCTTCAGGCGCGCGTCCACCATCGGGCTCGATTCATCGACGCGGCGTCCGACCGCGGCGGCGATACGCTGGCAGATGTTCGCCAGGTGCTGCGTGTCGCGGAAGCGCACGTTCGACAGGATGACCTTGCCGTTCCGTTCGATGAAGGTGCGGTCCGGCCCGTTCACCATGATGTCGCCGACGGACTCGTCCTCCAGCAAGGGCTCCAGCGGACCCATGCCCAGGATGTCGTGCACGAGCTCGCCCGCCAGCGCCCGCTGTTCGCGTGCGTTCATCTGCACCCGCCGCTCGGTGGCGATCTCGGATACCAGGCGTTCCACCTCCGTCGTCAGGCGTTCGGCGGGCATCGTGGCGACGACGTTCGGATCGAGGCGCGCGAGGCAGGCGGACCGCAGGTCCGAGATGACCGTGCCTTCCAGCTGCGGCAGCGCCGGTGCGGCCGGCGGGGGCGGCGGCGGGGCGGGGCGTGGCGCCGCGGCGGGCGGCGGCGGCGCGATGACGCGGCGGCCGAAGGCGGGATGCGGCGTCATGACCGCTTGCGCCAGTGCAGCCAGGCCCAGCGGCCGCGGCGGTCATGCTCGCCGGCGCCGGCCGAACCCGGGGCGGTGTCGAGCAGCCGGATGGATCCGACCTGCCGCGCGAGGTCGTTGATCGCGGCGCGGAAGGTGCCGCTGCTGGTGATGGCCGGTTCGCCCATGGTGGCGGCATTGCCGATCTGGCGCGGCAGGTCCGGGATGGCGATGTCGACCTTCATCTTCAGCGCGTCCTCGACCTGCTTGCGGGTCAGGCCGCCCGGGATGCCGACGCGGTTCAGCACGACGACCGCGCGCTGTTCCTGCGTGCGGCCGCGCGGCAGCGACAGCAGGCGTACCGTGTCCCGCACCGCCGCGAGAGTCGGTTCCATCACCAGGATCCGCTGGTCCACCATGTCCAGCAGGTCGCGATACAGCGGCACCGGCGCGAAGGGCACGTCGGCGACGATGAAGTTGTAGCGCCGGCGCAGGGACTCGAGCAGGCTGGCGGCGGCGCCCGTGGCGTGATTGGCGATGAGCGAGATCTTCTCCTCGCCGGCCAGCACGTGCAGCCGGTCGGCGACGGGCTGGGCCGCGCGTTCGGCGAGCAGCGCGTCGATCCGCTCGGGTGTTTCCAGCGCCATGCGCAGCCCGGAGCCGGGCTGGATGTTCAGCAGAAAGGCCGCGGCGCCCAGGTGGATGTCCGGGTCCAGCAGCACGGTATGGCGATGCATGCGCACGCCGAAGGCCCAGCCCAGGTTCACGGCGATGGTGGTTGCCCCGACGCCGCCGCGCACGCCGGTCACGGCGATGGCGCGTCCGGCCAGGATGGTGTCCGGCGTCGCCACCTGTCCGCGCAGGCAGGCGCCGAAATGGCGAGCCACCTTCTCGCGGGTGAGCGGCTTGGCCATGTATTCGGTGGCGCCGAGGCCGCGCGTCACCTCGCGGTAGAAATCGACATGCTCGATATCGCCCACCACCAGGACGCAGACATCGGGTTCCACGACGGCCGACAGCTCGCCCAGTGCGCTCAGCGGGTGCTCCTCGCCGCTGACGTCGACGATCAGCGCGTTCGGCGTCGTCTGCTTCTGCATGGCCGCGATGGCCGAACGCACGCCGCCGCGCCGGATGTCGGGATGGTCGCTGATGATGTCGCGGAGCCCGTCGAGGACGGCTTCCTCGGACTTGGCATCGGTGACGAAGGCGACCAGCGAGGCGCGATCGTGGCGGACAGGCTGCGAAGCGTTCGCGACGCCGGTCGTGGCCTCGGCGAGAACACCGTCATCCGGCATGGTCAGCTTCCTCCCGGTCCGTAACCCGAGCCGCCATTGCCGCCGCCGGCGTCCCCGCCATCCCCGCCGGAGCTGCCGCCGTTGCCGTTGCCGTTGCCGCCTCCGCCGCCGCCGCTCTTGCCGCCGGCGCTGCTGTGGAATGGCCGCGGCCGGTCGGACCAGATACGGTCCACCGCGATGACCGAGGCCTTGGTGTCGGTGCGCCTGCTGTCCGTGCCGCGGATCAGGTCGTTGGGATTGGCGACCATGGCCGCGAGGTTGGCGGCGTTGGCACCGGTCGGCCGCCAGACATCGGTGCGCCGGTATGGATCCCTGTCCATGCAGCCTGTCGTGGCGGCCGCCATCGCCAGGATCAGAAGGCCGGTGCGGATCATTGCACGACGAACCCTGCGTTGCCGGGAATGCGGACCGGCACCGCCGGCTTGTTCTGCGCCACCTGCCGCATCAGCAGCAGCCGCTCGATATCCGGGGCGGGTGCGTAACCGTCCGTCGGCAGCGCCAGCATCGAGGGGTTGGCGACGGGCCGGACGATGTAGGGCGTGATGATGATGACGAGTTCCTTTTCGGTCCGGTCGAGACCGCTCTTGCGGAACAGCGCGCCCAGGACCGGCGTGTCGCCAAGGCCAGGCAGGCCGGTTCCGGTATCCGAGGTCTGCTGCTGCAGCAGCCCGGCGATCGAGAAGCTCTGGCCGCTCCCCAATTCCACCGTCGTTTCCGCCCGGCGTACCGTCAGCGACGGCACGGTCAGGGCGGCGCCATTGCCGGTCAGCTGGAAACTGTTCTGGTTGTTGGTCTCGCTGACCTCGGGCTTCACATGCAGGTTGATGCGGCCGCTGTTCAGGACTGTAGGGACGAATGTCAGCATGACGCCATAGTTCTTGTAGGCGACCGTGACTTCGCCGTTCCTCTGGCTGACCGGAATCGGGTACTCGCCGCCGACCTGGAAGCTGGCGGCCTGTCCGCTCATGACCGTCAGGTTCGGTTCGGCCAGCACCTGCGCCAGGTTGTCCCGTGCGAGTGCGTCGATGACACCGTTGAAGTTGGCGCAGGTGGCGCCGAGCGGACCGCAGGGAGGGGCGGGAAGGATGGTGTTGGCGCTGAGGGTGAGCGCGGGAAACGAGCCGATATTGCCGATCGAGGTCAGCGCCTGCCAGTTGATCCCCAGATTGCGCACGACCTGCCGCGACATTTCGGCGATCCGCACATGCAGCGTGACCTGCACCGGCGCCTCGATGGTCAGTTCATTGCTTACAGCCATCGACTCGCCGGCATAGCCCTTGGCGATCGCCACCGCCTGGCCGGCATCGGCGGGGCTGGGCACGGCACCGGTCAGCAGCAGGCCGCGTGCCTGCGCGCGCACCTGCACGCGGCTGCCGGGCACCAGACGAGCGATCGCCGCCTGCGCCTCGCGGGCGCCGAAGCCCGATGGCTGCACGGTGACTTCATACTGCAGCAGCACGCGCCCGGCGGCGTCCATCGCGGCGACCGTGGTGTGCCCGGCGGCGACGCCGAACAGGAACAAGCTGGTCGCGCTGGCCGGCCGCACCTCGGCCACTTTCGGGTCTGCCACGAACACATTGGCCGCGCCCTCGCTCAGGGTCACGACACGGCCCGTGCCCGCTTCCAGCGCCAGCGCCGACGCGGGGCCGGGCGCGGCGAAGGCGGCGGGATGGGCAAAGGCGGCAAGCGCCAGGGAGAGGGCCGCGGCCTGGCAGGCGCGGACGAGGCAGTGCAGGGCGCGGCGCATCAGAACTTGAACTCCTTCGGGTCGGCGGCACCGCGGAAGATCCTGACGGTGTATTCCGAGGCAGGCGTCGCTTCGACGCCCAGGGCCGAGGACACGTCCATGGCCCAGGTCGTCCGGTCGCGGATGTCAACCAGCTGCGGTCCCGTCGCGGCGGCGCGCAAGGACAGCGACAGGCGGCCGAGGCGCATCGCCACGGAGACCCGTTCCGCCTCGTTCGGCGAGACCTCCAGCGTGACGGTGCGGCTGGCGGGATCGCCGGAGACCGGCGCGGCGCCCTGCACCAGCTGCTGGTCGATGGCGATCACCCGCGCGTTGCGCAGCACGGTTTCGGCCGCGACCCGGCGTCCCGGCGGAATGGACGGGTCGGGAATGGATTGCGTCAGGATCACGTCCACGCGGTCGCCCGGCCAGATCAGGCCGGCGGAACCGCTGGCCGCGTCGACACCGATGGTGATGCCGCGCTGGCCAGGATCCAGCACCGCGGCCAGGAACCCGTGATCGCCAGGCTTCATGATATCGTCGGCGCGCATCATCTCGCCGGATTTCAGGCCGCGGCGGACCAGGGCGCCGATCATCGCGCGATAGGCATCGGCGGACTCCAGGGCGATTTCGCCACTTCCGAGCGCGTCCGTGACCTCTTTCGTCGCGAGATCCTCGGGTTTCAGCAGCGTGCCGGCGTGGATCGGACGCGCGGCGACCAGGGTGAATTTCTTCTGCGGGGCTGGCTGCGCGGCGATGGCGGTCGGCGGCGGGCGGGAGACCAGCCAGGCGACGGTCCCGAAGCCGGTCAGGCCCAGGGCCATCAGCGCGAAGAACAGGACGCGCAGGAACATTGGTCGCTCCGCTTACAGAAGGACGAAAACGCCGCCGGCGGCGATGGCGCAGGCGTAGGGAAGCGGCCCGCCGCGGCCGAACCGCCAGCGCTCGACGCGCATGACGCGGCGGAACAGGCCCTGCGGCCGTTGGGTGACGGGCGCGGTGCCGATCGCGCGTCCGGCCATGTAGACCAGGCCAAGCGCGGCGCCGGTGAGCGACATCGCCACGAGAAAGGGCATGACCAGAAGCGGCGGCACCGCCACCGCGGCGGCGCCCAGCAGCTTCACGTCGCCGCCGCCCAGCCAGCCGCGGCGCCAGCACAGCGCGGCGGTGACGAAGACCGCCAGCCCGCATGCGAGACTCGCTGGAAGCCTTCCATCGGCGATGGCAAGGGCGGAGCCGGTCAGGGCAAGAAGCAGGGAGATCCGGTTGGGAACGGTGCGCGCCATCAGATCATGCATGGCCGCCACGACAAGAAGCATGACGGATGTCGTGAGAAGCACCGTGGCAACTGGCGATGTCCAGGCAGCCGGCATCGCGGACCTCGACCGAAAGTAGAGGCAAACTTGGACATGCCGGACGCGGGGATCAGGTAGTGACCGCCGCGTCCGGCAGGTTGTCGTCGATCGGGGCCGGCCGTTACAGCATGGCGCCGACAGCAGCGAACTTTGTCGTCAGGTCTCCGCCAAGGGCGGTCATGGCGCCCGCGACGGCGGCGACGAGGACGCCGGCGATCACGCCATATTCCAGCGCGGTGACGGCGCGGCGGTCGGTCTTCAGTTCCAGCCAGATCTTGATGAATTCGATCATAGTCGTGCTCCCACAAACCGTTTCAGAAAGCGATGGCCCGTCCCAGAGGGGCGGAGCACATGCAGGCGGAAATAAACACGGGTCTGGTTGCTTCATAGTTACAAGCGGAAGGACAAAAACTGAGTCGATGGAAAATTTTTGACGGCGACGATGTTCTGGAAAAAGCCTGTCGTCGACAGGCGGAGATGCCGGCACCGGCTTGTCGGCCGTCCGCCCTCAGCGGGTCGGCACGATGATCCGCGGCAGGCCGGCGGCCGGTGCGGCGATGCCGGCCGGCGTGATCACGTTCGGGGCGGCGCCCGGACGGCTCGGCGTCCAGATGCGGATGCCGAACCGCAGTGCTGTCTGTTCCGAGGCCCAGCCAGTGTCGGCCGGTCCGGTCCAGCGCGCCTGCACCATGCGACGGTAGGGAATGCCGCGCGCGGGATCGGCCGAGTGATAGGCGGCGACGGCATCATCCCAGTTGCCCAGCCGAACACGTAGCGACGCCAGGAAACGCGCGGCATAGGATGCGTTGGCCAAGGGATCGAAGGCCTGTTCCAGATCCCTGAACGCATCGGGATGATGCATCAGGTTCACCTGGAAGCAGCCGACATCGATGTTGCGTACGCCGCCCGTCTGCAGCGCGCGGACGGCCTGTTCGGCCTCGGGCTTGCTGTCCATCAGCCGGCCGCTGCCGGCGGACCCGATAGCCCAGGGCCATGGCACGACGCGCCGCCGCGCCGTGTCCCAGCGGCCGCTTTCCACCTGGCCGATTGCCCGCAGCAATCCGGCGGGCAGGGCGAAGGCCTGTTCGGCGGCCTCGGCCGCCTGCTCACAAGGATTGAGGTCGCTGGCGGCCGAGGCCCCCGGCCGGACCGCCAGCAGGCCCGCCGCCAGCAGGCAGGCGGCGCGTCTGATCATGCCATCGCGAAAGCGGCGAGGCGCGGCATCTCGTTGGTCGACTTCTCGACGGGCAGCGGTTCCCGCAGGATGTAGCCGCAGCCCCAGATCGTGTCGATCAGCATCGGCACGCCGGCCGCCGCCAGTTTCTTGCGCAGGCGGCAGATGATCACATCGATCGTCTTGATCTCGGGCTCCTCGATGCCGCCGTAGAGATGGTTGAGGAAGGCAACCTTGGTCAGGATGGTGCCCTGCTTGAGGAACAGCAGCTCCAGCACGGCGAATTCCCGGCGCGAGACCGTCAGGCGCTGGCCGCGTACCAGCACTTCGTGCCGGTCCAGGCTGAGTTCGACACAGCCGCAGCGCAGCACCGAGCGGGCATGGCCCTGGCTGCGTCGCACCACCGCGCGGACCCGCGCCATCAGTTCGTCGGTGTCGCAGGGCATGGAAACGACATCGTCGGCCCCCAGGTCCAACGCCTTCGTCCGCGCATCCGGGCCGGCGCGATCCGACAGGATCACGATCGGGACGTCGAGGCCGGCGGACCGGGCGACGCGCACCAGCTCATGGCCTGGCATGTCCGGCAGGGTCATGTCGACCAGGGCAAGGTCGAAGTCGTAGCCGCGCAGGAACGCCAGGCCGTCGCGACCCGTTGCGGCGAATTCGCTGCTGATGCCGCGCGCCCGCAGCGTCAACACATCGGCCGCTTCCCGTCCCGCGCCGCCATTGCCCACACGAAGTATCAGCATGATGTGCTCCCCTGAGCTGATTTCTGCTGACCTGAAACCTCCTGAAAACCATCGCCCTGGTAAATTCCGCCAGATGGCCGGGTTTGCCGCAGTCGGACTAGGCCAAAGGGATTAGGACCACGGATGCAGGGGATCAGGGCAACGGTGGCCGGCACAACCGCAAGGCAGATGAATGAAACCGGCCGGGCAAGCCGGATCGGCTGGCGCGCGGGCAGCCTCTACGCGCTGCTGCCTCTGGCGGTCGCGCTGGCCCTGGACTGGCCCGCATACCCGCCGCACGTGCCACAGCACGTCATGATATCTGCCATGACAGAATTGGACCGTGCGCACCTCGCTGACAGCATCATTGCGCTACTGGCGGTTCTCCTCGGCATCGGCTGCGACCCGTCAACATCCCTGCGCGCCGCGACATGGGTATTCGGGCCGGCCTGCCTGGCCGCCCTTGGCCTGGCGGCGGCCTGGGCGGCGGCGCCCCTTGCCGCGCGCGGATGGCGGTGGCTGGCCCCCGTCGCGATCGGCCTGTACCCGCTGATCGGCAT
>JBFXDK010000147.1:0-12278 GCA_050181195.1 Acetobacteraceae bacterium
TCCCGGGGGATAGGCCAGCCTCCAAGCGGCGGCAAACTCTCAGATCAGCGGGGGAGGGGCAATAGCCTCCGGTTCAACTGATCCCGGGCACCAGGGATGGCAATGCCGTGAGCGCCCGATGCGCATCGGCCAGGATCGCGAACGACCGCTTGCGCGCGGCATGGTCATGGATCTGCGCGGTGACCATGAGCTCGTCCGCGCCGGTCTGGGCGGCAAAGTCCTGCAGGCCGCGGCGGATCGCCTCGGGACCGCCGACGATCGAGCAGGACAACGCGTTCGCCAGCATCGCCCGCCCGTAGCGGTCGAGCGTCGAATCAAGATCCGCGACGGGCGGCGGCAGCTTGCCCGGACGGCCGCGGCGCAGGTTGAGGAAGGCCTGCTGCAGGGAGGTGAACAGAAGCCGCGCCTCGGCGTCCGTTTCGGCTGCGAAGACATTCACGCCCAGCATGACATGCGGGCGGGCAAGGTGCTGGGACGGGCGGAAATGCTCGCGGTAGGTCGCGACCGCCTCCTGCATCTGCCCGGGCGCGAAATGCGAGGCGAAGGCGTAGGGCAGGCCCAGCAGCGCGGCGAGCTGGGCGCCGAAGGTGCTGGAGCCGAGGATCCAGACGTCGACCGTCTCGCCCGCGCCCGGCACGGCCTGCAGGATCTGGCCGGGTTCGGTGGGGCGGAAGTAGCTCATGAGTTCCACGACATCCTGCGGGAACTGGTCGGGCCCGGCGTCGAGGTTGCGCCGCATTGCGCGGGCGGCGATCTGGTCGGACCCGGGCGCGCGCCCGAGGCCGAGATCGACCCGCCCGGGATGCAGCGCCGCCAGCGTGCCGAACTGTTCGGCCACCATCAGCGGCGCATGGTTCGGCAGCATGATGCCGCCGGCGCCGATGCGGATCGTGCTGGTGCCGGCGGCGACATGCGCGAGCGCGACGGCGGTCGCGGCCGAGGCGATGCCCGGCATGTTGTGGTGTTCCGCCATCCAGTAGCGGCGATAGCCCAGTGCCTCGGCGTGGCGCGCGAGGTCGAGGGAGTTGCGCAGCGCCTGGCCGGCGTCGCTGCCCTCGGGGACGGGGGAGAGATCGAGAACGGAAAGCGGGATCATGGCCCAATATGGGGGCGGGATGGCGGGCGCGGGAAGGGCGGGTGTGTTTGCATTCACCGCGACCCCCGATAGAGTCCGGGAAGGGGCGGGCGCGTGTCTGGCTCGTCTGCCCACGGGGGAGATTGGTCCTATGAATTTCGACTTTTCCGAGGAATTGAACCAGCTGCGGGATGAGGCGCGCCGCTTCCTGACCGATCGCTGCCCGCCATCCGTTCCCCGCCGGATCCTGGACGGGCCGGAACCGTTCGACCGGGAGCTGTGGAAGGCGATCGCCGAGATGGGCTGGACCGGCGCCGCGATCCCCGAGGA
The DNA here is from genome assembly GCA_050181195.1 of Acetobacteraceae bacterium. Lineage (GTDB taxonomy): Bacteria > Pseudomonadota > Alphaproteobacteria > Acetobacterales > Acetobacteraceae > Rhodopila. The sequence continues at coordinate 1,406 of JBFXDK010000147.1, forward strand.
ATATGGCGGGGTCGGCCTGGGCCGGCTCGCGGTCTGCGTCCTGGCCGAGGAGCTCGGGCGCGCGGTGGCGCCGGTGCCGTATGCCTCCTCGGTCTATCTCGCGACCGAGGCGATCATGCTGTTCGGCTCCGAGGACCAGAAGAAGACCTATCTGCCGAAACTCGCCACGGGCGAGCTCATCGGCACCTTCGCCATGGCCGAACGGCCGGGGTCGGCGGATGCGCGCAAGCTGACCGCCGGCGTGGATGGCGGGCGGCTGAGCGGGACCAAGCTGGCGGTGCCCGACGGTGACATCGCCGATTTCGCGGTCGTCGCGGTGAACGGCGGGGCGGCCGGCGCGCCGTTCCTCTATCTGGTCGATCTGACCGGTGCCGGTGTCGGGCGGGAGGTCGCGACCACGATCGATCCCACCCGTTCGCACGCGAAGCTGACCTTCACGGGCGCGCCGGCCGATCCGCTGCCGGGGTCGGCCGGGCCGGAAGCGGTGCGCAAGCTGCTGGATTATGCCGCGGTGCCGATGGCGTTCGAGCAGGTGGGCGGCGCCGAGGCGGCGATGGACATGGCGAATGCCTATGCCAAGGAGCGCTACGCGTTCGGGCGGCCGATCGGGTCGTTCCAGGCGATCAAGCACAAGGTCGCCGACATGTATATCCAGGTGCAGATGGCGCGGTCGAATGCGTACTACGGCGCCTGGGCGGTGCACACGGATGCCGCGGAACTGCCGATTGCCGCCGCGGTCGCGCGAATCTCGGCCTGCGAGGCCGGCTGGTTCGTGACCAAGGAAAACATCCAGACCCATGGCGGCATGGGCTTTACCTGGCAGATGGACTGCCACCTGTATTACCGGCGCGCGAAATTGCTGGGCCTCGCACTGGGCGGCGCGCGCGAATGGAAACTGCGGCTGGTGCAGGAACTGCGCACCCGCAATACGCTGCTGCAGGCGGCCTGAGAGAGGGGAGACGGACCATGGACTTCGAAGACACACCGGAAGAAGCCGCGTTCCGCGCCAAGGCCCGCGCCTTCCTGGATGCCAATGCCGAACGGCGCAAGCCCGGCGCGGTGGAAGGCTATCGCCGCGGCCAGGACGCGCCGGGTGCTATGGAGCGGGCGAAGGACTTCCAGCGCCGCAAATACGAAGCCGGCTTCGTCGGCATCCACTGGCCGAAGGACTGGGGCGGGCAGGGCGGCACGCAGATCCAGTACGTGATCTACAACCAGGAAGAGGCGAAATACGACGTCCTGACCGGCATCTTCGGCATCGGCGTGAACCTGGCGATGCCGACGATCTGCACCTGGGGCACGGCCGAACAGCGCGCGCAGTTCGTCGAGCGAACGATGCGCGCCGACCTCGTGTGGTGCCAGTTGTTCAGCGAGCCGGGCGGCGGATCGGACCTGGCCGCGCTGCGCACCCGCGCCGAGAAGGACGGCGATGAGTGGGTGGTGAACGGCCAGAAGATCTGGAATTCCGGCGCGCATTACTCGGACTATGGCATTCTGGTCGCGCGGACCGATCCGGACGCGGTGAAGCATGCCGGGCTGTCGTTCTTCATCCTGGACATGAAGACGCCGGGCATCGAAATCCGCCCGATCAAGCAGGTGTCGGGATCGTCGCATTTCAATGAGGTGTTCTTCACCAATGTCCGCATCCCCGACAGTCGCCGGGTCGGTCCGGTGGGCGCGGGGTGGAAGGTCGCGCTGACCACGCTGATGAACGAGCGCCACGGCATGCGCGATGCGCCGGGGCCGGACGTCGCCGAGTTGTTCCGGCTGGCCGAGGCGGTGGAACTGGAAAACGGGCTCGCGATCGACGATACGGCGGTGCAGGAAAAGCTGGCCGAGTTCTATGTGCGCTCGCAGGGGCTGAAATTCACGAAGTTCCGCGGCATGACCGCGCTGTCGCGCGGACAGACGCCGGGTCCCGAATCCTCGATCATCAAGGTGGTGGCGGCGAACAAGCTGCAGGACATCCTGTCCTACGGCCTGGATATGATCGGCATGGCCGGCCCGACCATGGGCGAGGAGATGCCGGTCGCCGGCATCTTCGAGGAGGCGCTGCTCTACTCACCGGCGTTGCGGCTGGCGGGCGGCACGGATGAGATCATGAAGAACATCATCGCCGAACGCGTGCTGGGGCTGCCGCAGGATCCGCGCGTGGACAAGGGCGTGCCGTGGCGGGACGTGCCGACCGGGCCGCGCGCGGGAAGCAAGTGATGACGGGCCACGCGCTGCAAAGTTTCTTCTGGCCCGAATCGATCGCGGTGCTGGGCGCGTCGCCGGACGTGCACCGCATCCGCGGCCGGCTGCTGCGGCAATTGCGGGAAAACGGGTTTCCCGGCCGCATCCTGCCGATCAACCCGTCGTATCAGGAGATCGACGGGCTCGCCTGCTTTCCCTCGATCGCGGCGGTCGGCGGACCGGTGGACCTGGCGCTGGTGGCGATCCCGGCCGCCGGCGTCGCCGCGGCGGTGGAGGAATGCGCCAAGGCTGGGGTGAAGAACACGCTGATCATCTCCTCGGGCTTCGCCGAGGAGGGGGGCGCGGCCGGCGACCTGCAGCAGGACCTGATCGCCGTCACGCGGCGATACGGCATCCGCGCCTGCGGCCCGAACTGCGAGGGCTACTACAACGCGCTGGGCCGGGTCGCCACCACGTTCAGCCCGACGGTGGAGACGAAGGACGACGGCACGCAGGTGCTGGTTTCCGACAAGCGCATCGGCGTGATCGCGCAGTCGGGCGGCATCGGCTTCGCGCTGTTCAACCGCGGCAAGGCGGCGGGCCTCGGCTTCAGCTATGTCATTTCCACCGGCAACGAAGCCGACCTGGGGATGGCCGACTTCCTCGACTACATGGTCGAGGATGAGAACACGAGTGCGGTGATGCTGTTCTGCGAGGCGGTGCGCAACGGCCCCGGCTTCATCCGCGCGCTGGAAAAGGCGCACCGGCTGAAGAAGCCCGTCATCGCGATCAAGGTCGGGCGCACGGATGCCGGCACGCGCGCGGCGGCGTCGCACACCGCGTCGTTGTCCGGATCCTATGCCGCGTATCACGCGGTGTTCCAGCGTTACGGCGTGATCGAGGCCGAGGACGCCGACGAGGCGGTGGCGATCGCCGGCGTGGTGCTGACCTGCCCGCTGCCGAAGGGACGGCGGGCCGGGATCGTGACGCCGTCCGGCGGCGGCGGGGCCTGGATGGCGGACACGCTGTCGATGCACGGGCTGACCGTGCCGCCTCTGTCGGCCGACCTGCAGGCGACGTTGCGCTCGGTGATGCCGTCCTACGGCGCACCGGGCAATCCGGTGGACGTCACGGCACAGGGGGCGAACACGCGTCCGGCCGTCATGACCGCCATGGAGACCCTGGCGCAGTCGGACGAGATCGACATGGTCGTGCTGATCAGCTCGCTGACCAGCGAAACACGCGTGTCGCTCGACTCCGACCGGGTGAAGGCGGTGTCGGAGACCTGCGGCAAGCCGGTGACGATCTGGACCTATACCGTGCCCTCGGCGTTCGGGCGGGACCAGGCGGCGCGCTGCGGGTTGTTCCTGCACACCGTGCTGCGCAATGTCGGCGTGGCGATGAGCAAGCTCGCGACCTATGCCGAAGCGGTGCAGCGTCCGCTGCCCGAGCGGTTCGATCCGGTGTCCGGCGCGCTGCCGCCGGGGCTGTCGGGCACGCTGGCCGAGCATGTGGCGAAGCAGGTGCTGGCGGCGTGGCTGCCCGAGGGGCGGGAACGCCTGGCGACCACGGCCGATCAGGCGGCCGATGCCGCCGCCGTGGTCGGTTTCCCGGTGGCGCTGAAGGTGCAGTCGGCCGACCTGCCGCACAAGACCGAGGCCGGCGGCGTGCGGCTGGGGCTTGGCGATGCGGATGCCGTGCGCACCGCCTATACGGCGATGCTGGCGGATGTGGCACGCCACGCGCCGGCGGCCAGGATCGACGGCGTGCTGGTGCAGAAGATGGCGCCGAAGGGCCATGAACTCGTCATCGGCATGGTGAACGACCCGACCTTCGGGCCGATCATGATGGTGGGCTATGGCGGTGTCACGGTCGAACTGTTCGGCGACGTGGCGCACAGCCCGGCGCCGGTGGATGAGGCCGAGGCGACGCGCATGATCCTGTCGCTGAAATCGGCGAAACTGCTGACGGGCTTTCGCGGTGCCAGGCCGATCGACCTGGCGCCGGCGGCGAAGCTGGTCGCGGCGCTGTCGCGGGCGGCACTGACGCTGCAGGACCAGGTATCGGAGTTCGAGCTGAATCCGGTGATCCTGCACGCCGACGGGTCGGGCCTGACGGTGGCCGACGCGCTGGTGATGCTGAAATCGTAGCACGCGCTGCCTCGTCCCCGCGGGGACGAGGCATGCCGCTCATGCTTCCGCGAGCGTGTGCGCGTCGCGTTCCGACCAGGTCAGGGTGGCGACGTCGCCGGGTTCGACCGGGCCGGCGTAGAAGACACTGTCGGGGACCAGGGCCGAGGCCTCGTCGCCGGGATCGGTGGCCAGCGCCACGCGCACCATCGCCCCCTGGTATTCCACCGCCGTCACGCGTCCCGTCACGTACGGACCGCCGTTCGGAACGCCCAGCTTGCAGCGATCGGCGCGCACGGCGATCTTGCCGGAGGGGACGGTGACGACGTTGTGGTTGCCGATGAACTTGGCGATGAACGGGCTCAGCGGCCGTTCGAACACCTCGCGCGGCGAGCCGGCCTGGCGGATATGGCCGTGATCCATCACCACCATCATGTCGGCCATCGCCATCGCCTCATCCTGGCTGTGCGTGACATGGATGAAGGTGATCGCCAGTTCCCGCTGCAGCCGTTTCAGCTCTTCGCGGACCTTGATGCGCAGGAAGGGATCGAGCGCCGAGAGGGGTTCGTCCAGCAGCAGCACGCGCGGCCTCGTGATCAGCGCCCGGGCGAGTGCCACGCGCTGCTGCTGGCCGCCCGACAATTGTGAGGGCAGGCGCATCGCATAGTCCTGCATCTGCACCAGCGACAGGAACTCGCGGGCGCGGGCGTGGCGTTCGGCCTTCCGGACGCCGCGCATCTTCAGGCTGAAGGCGACATTGTCCAGGCAATTGAGGTGCGGGAACAGCGCATAGCTCTGGAACATCATCGCCGTGCCGCGCTGCACCGGCGGCAGGTCGGAGACGTTCTGCCCCTGGATCAGGATGTCGCCGTCGCTGATCGCCTCATGCCCGGCGATCATGCGCAGCGTCGTGGTCTTGCCGCAGCCGCTGGGTCCCAGCAGGCAGCAATAGCTGGCGCGAGGAATGCGCAGCGAGATGCCGTCGACCGCCAGCGTGGTGCCGTAGCGCTTGGTGACCGAGACGAGCTCGACGTCGTAGCGTGTATCCATGGGTCAGCCTGCTTTCATGGTCGCGGCCAGGCGGCGCTTCTGCATGCGCAGCACCAGGGCGACGGTGATGCCGATGATCACGAAGGAAACCGTGGTGGTCAGGGTGCCGATGGCGAACAGCATCGGCGAGGTGGCCGAGGAGATCAGCGCGTAGATTTCCAGCGGCAGCGTGTTCAGCCGTCCGATGGTCAGGGTGGTGCGGGCATATTCGTCATAGGACAGCGTGAACGCGCCCATGGCGACGCCGATGATGCCGGGGGCGAGGATCGGCAGGGTGACGTGGCGCAGCCGCTGCCAGCCGCTTGCGCCGAGGTCGGTGGCCGCTTCCTCCCACGCGCGGTTGAAGCGGTTGACGACGGCGAACATGGCCAGCAGCCCGAACGGCAGGGTCCAGGTAAGCTGCGCGCCAAGCGCGGAGGTGAACAGGCTGGGCGTCCATCCCAGCAGGCGGAAACCGAGCCCGATCCCGAAGCCCACCAGCAGGCTGGGCATCACCAGGCTCGCGACGGCCAGGTAGAAGACGAAGGCCGATCCCGGGAAGCGCCGGCGGAAGGCGAGGCCGGCCGCCACCGCCATCACGGTGCTGAGCAGGCTGACCAGGGCGGCGAGCGACATCGAGCGGGTGAAGGCCGGCGTGATGTCGACCATCTGGCCCTTCTTGAAGATGTCGGCAAACCAGACCAGCGAAAAGCCGGTCATCGGGAAGGTGACGCCGCCGTTTTCGCCCTGGAACGACAGCACGTAAATCACCGCCATCGGCCCATACAGGAACAGGATGTAGGTGATGAAGAGGCCGAGCAGGACGTAGAAGGTCCAGGGGCGCCGGTCGCTGCCCCCAACCCGGGATGCGCTGCCGATCATCATCTACTTCACCAGTTCCTTGCGGACATCGACCACCCGCATCATCCCGGCGACCATGATCGCGGTGAACAGCACCAGCACGATCGCGTTGGCCGAGGCGGGCGGGTACTGCATCGCCTGGATTTCCACCGACAGGGCGGAGACGATCGAGGCGCTCTGGCCGCCGCTCATGGATTTCACGACGAAGAAGTCGCCCATCACCTGGGTGAACACCAGAACCGAACCGAGGGCGATGCCGGTCTTCGACAGCGGGATCACGACGTCGACCATGGTGCGCCAGCGGCTAGCGCCGGCGTCGCGCGCCGCTTCCAGCAGCGCCGGGTCGATCTTCGCCATGGAATTGGCGATGGGGCCGACCATCAGCAGGGTGAACAGGTTGACATAGGCGATCACCACCGAGAAATCCGAGAACAGCAGGAAGTCCAGCGGATCGGTGGTGAATTCCAGGTCCATCAGGATCTGGTTGAAGGCGCCGTTGCGCCCCAGGAAAGGTATCCAGGCGATGGTGCGGATGATGCCGGACGTCCAGAACGGGATGGCGCACAGCAGGAACAGCACCGTGCGCACCGTGCCGCTGCGCACGTGGTGCACCAGGAACCAGGCGACATGGAAGCCGACCAGCAGCGTGATCGCCCAGACCATGAACGCGAACTTGAGCGAGCTCAGATAGACCCGGAAGGTCGCGGGGGAATTGATCAGGTCGCGGTAGTTGTCCAGGATGAACGCCGGATAGAGGCCGATCCGGTCGTAGTCGAAGAAGCTTACGACCAGGAACAGGAAGGTCGGCAGCGCGAACAGCACGAACAGCACGATCGCCAGCGGGCCGACCTGCAGCCACGACACGAACCACGGCGCCAGCCGCAGCCGCGGCCATTCCCGCCGCGGCCACGGACGCGCAACGGCCCCCAATGCCTGCTGCAGCGATGTCATGCGGCCAGCCTCGTCGCCTCGCGGCTCTGCATCAGCGGCATGATCCGCGTGCCGAACTGCTCCATGCCGATCACGAAATCATCGAATGTCATCATCACGCCCTGCACGCCGGGCACGGTCGCGAGCTCGTCCAGCATGCGCGCGACCGAGGCGTAGGAGCCGACCAGCACGCCCTGGTTGGTGGGCAGCTTGTTGGTGCCCAGGATCTTGCGCCGGTGCGGCTGGGCGTAGATGTCGGTCGTCGGATCGTCGGACGCCTGTTCGTCGCGATAGGCGAGCGCTTCCAGGTCGGTGCCGGCCTTGTAATGCTCCCACTTGGCGTTCGCCGCCGCGTCGGTTTCGTCGGCGATGATCATGGTCAGGATCAGCGCGCCGCAGTTGCGGCCGGAGATCTTGTTGGCCTCTACCAGGCGGGCGACGCTGGGGGCGACGGCGAGCGGCGCGTTGTAGCCGAAGCTGGCGCAGAAATTGTAGTCGGCGTATTCGGACGCGAACTTCGTCCCCGCATCGCTCTGCGCGGCGCAGATGATGGGGATCTTCGCTGTCGGCATCGGCAGGCAGCGGCAGTCGTCCATCTGGAAGAAGTCGCCCTTGTGGTCGGACCGTCCGGTGGCCCACAGTTCCTGCATGATCGAGACATATTCGGCGCAGTAGTCGTAGCGGCGCTTGTAGTGATCGGACCCTGGCCAGATGCCCATCTGCGTGTATTCACGCCGCTGCCAGCCGGAGATGATGTTCACGCCGAACCGGCCGTGCGAGATGCTGTCGATCGTCACCGCCATGCGCGCGGTCAGCGGCGGCGGCATGGTCAGCACGGCGCAGGTCGCGAACAGCTGGATGCGGCTGGTGACGGCGGCGAGGCCGGACATCAGCGTGAAGGATTCCAGGTTGTAGTCCCAGAACTGCGACGGGCCGCCGAAGCCGTGGAACTTGATCATCGACAGCGCGAAGTCGAAGCCGAAATTCTCGGCCTTCTGCACGATGGTCCGGTTCAGGTCGAAGCTGGGCTTGTATTGCGGCGACGTGGTCGAGATGAGCCAGCCATTGTTGCCAATGGGGATGAAGACGCCAAGCTGCATGATGGTGCTCCGGGATCAGGAGGTGATGAATTCGTTCCACTTGCGGGTGAGATAGCGGTCTTCGTCCATCACCGAGTTCCACACGGCGATGTTGCCCAGCCGGTCCCAGAAGCTGCCGCCGTCGCGGACATTGCCGGCTTTTTCCATCAGCTTGCCGTAGGGGTTCACGATGTCGGTCTCGGCCGGCTTGCCGCCATACCAGTAGTCCCACTCGGCCGGGGTCAGGAACTTCCGCGCGTTTTCCGGCTGCGCCGTGTAGTAGCCCTGGCGGGCGATGAAGGCGCCTTCGAACCCGCTGGTGTACCAGTTCATGTATTCGTAGAAGCAGTCGCGCTTCAGCCCCGTCAGGTGCTTCATCACGCCCAGCGTATAGCCCCAGCCGCGGAAGCCTTCCTTCAGCGGCTGATAGGTGCAGGCGATGCCGCGGGATCGCACGGCGGCGACGGCGGGGGACCACATCGACTGGATCACCACCTCGCCCGAGGCCATCAGGTTCACCGACTGGTCGAAGGTCGTCCAGAAGGAGCGGAACTGGCCCGACTTCTTGACGTCCATCATGATCTTGATGGTTTTGTCGATCTCCTCCTTCGTCATGTTGCCCTTGTTGCCGTATTCCATGTCGCCGCGCGCTTCCAGCGCCAGCGCGACATCGATCACGCCCACCGTCGGCTGGTCCTGCAGCGCGGCCTTGCCCTTGAATTCCGGCGACAGCAGGTCGGCCCAGCTGGTGATTCTGCGCTCGATCAGGTCGGGGCGGATGCCCAGCGTATCGGCGTTCGTCACCGTCGGCACGCCGGTCAGCCATTCCGTCGGGCCGGTGTGGAATTTCTGGCCGGAGGCGTCGGTGGTGTACAGCACCGTGTAGGGCGCGACACCCTGCTGCGAGGCCTTGCGCCCGTCGGGATACTCGCTCTTGGTGAACAGCGGGATCGTCTTGTCCCAGTCCTTCACCTTGCCGACCGGGATGGCCTGCAGCACGTTCCGGCCGACCAGATATTTCATGTAGGTGATGCTGACATCCGCGCAGTCGATGGCCGCGGACTGCGAGAGGAACCGGTTCAGCAGGTCGGCATTCTCCACCGCCTGCATGCGCACGGTGAAGCCGAGATCCTTCGACGCCTGTTCGGCGATGGCCGGGATGGCCGTGACCGGCGGTCCCGAGTGCTGCAGCACGACATCCTTGATGTTCTGTGCCCAGATCGTGGGAAAGCCGGTCATGGCGCCAGAGCCGGCCGCCACGCCCACGGCGGAAGCGGCTGACTTCAGGAATGTCCGGCGGGAGGGGCCTGGGATTCGATCCTTGTCTGCGACAGGCATGCGGACTCCGTTCTGCCAAAATTATCACCACACCAGGGTGGGTCGCTTATCCAGCAAGCACAGAACGGAGCGTAGCGAGTCGTGTTGCATCGCACAATGCATAAAATACGGACGTAAAGGCGAATTTACGGCACAATATAGCCTGCAGAAAAGGCGATATGGCTAAATTCAGGTCATATCAGCCTAAAATATAATCATACACTCAGGCCGCGTGCCGCCACTCCCGGCCCGCACAGCCGATCCCGCCCGCTAGCGCAGATAGGCCTCGGTGGCATAGCGCCGCATCATCCGCTGGCTGTGGAAATGTCCGCCGATGCGGGTAATCGCCTGCTTCATCATCCAGATCCACCGGGCGCGATCGTCGTACCACAGCGGCAGAACCGTCGAGTCCAGCCGGTGATAGAGATCCTGCGCATGCTCGCCGGCCGCATCGCCGTCACGGCCGATCGGCCAACCGGTCACGCCTTCCTCGCACGCCTCGGCCCACCAGCCATCGACGGCGCTCAGGTTCAGCCCGCCATTCAGCGCCGCCTTCATGCCGCTGGTGCCCGATGCCTCCATCGGCGGCAGCGGCGTGTTCAGCCAGACATCGGCGCCGCCGACCAGGATCTTCGCCAGCCCCATGTCATAGCCCGGAAGGAACGCCACCGGCAGCACGTCCGCCAGGTCCCGCGCATGATCGTGGATCGCCTTGATCAGCGCCTTGCCCATCCCGTCGCTCGGGTGGGCCTTGCCGGCGATCACCACCTGGAATGGATGGCGGCGGGCAATGGCGCGCAGCCGGTCAAGGTCGGTGAACAGCAGATCGGGGCGCTTGTAGCCGGTCATGCGGCGTGCGAAGGCCAGCACCGGACGGTCCGGATCGAACGTCATGCCACAGCGGCGCCGCGCCTCCTGGATCAGGTCGTTCTTGGCGGCGGTATGCGCTGCCCAGATCGCGCTGTCGGGCAGGCGGTCGGCGCGGATCAGCATGTCGGGGTCGTGTGCCCAGTCGGGGGCCACGGTCTCGAACAGCTGGCGGAAGGCCGGATGCGCCCAGGTCGAGACATGGATGCCATTGGTGATGGCGCGGATGCGGTAGCCGGGGAACATGCGGCGGGCGGTTTCGGCATGGCGCGCGGCGACGCCGTTGATCCAGGCCGACAGGTTGACCGCGAGCCGGGTCATGTTCAGCGAATCCTGGCCGGCCAGTGCGCGGACCTGGTCCCATTCGAAGAAATCGCCGAGGACGCGCTGCACGAGGTCGTAGGAGAACCGGTCGTGTCCCGCCTCCACCGGCGTGTGCGTCGTGAAGATGCAGCGTTCCCGCACGGGATCGACATCGTAGCGCAG
>JBFXDK010000148.1:0-12123 GCA_050181195.1 Acetobacteraceae bacterium
TGGTTCAGCCTTCCAGTTCCTCGCGCAGCATTTCCAGCGTCAGCCACTGTTCCTCGGCCGCGGCAAGCGCCGCCTGTGCGGTCTCCAACTGGCTGGTGGCCGCGGCGAACCGATCGGGCTTGCGGGCATAAAGGTCGGGATCGGCGAGTTCTCCACTCAGGCGCCCGACCTCCGCCTCCAGTGCCGCAATCCGAGCCGGCAGGGTTTCCAGCGCATGCTTGTCCTTGAACGTCATGCGTCCCTTCGACGCCGGGCGCGCCCTGGTCTCGGCCGGCGCGGGCCGGGGCTTTGGCGGCGACCGCGCGGCGGCGGCCGGCGCCGGACCGCGCTGCGCCAGCATGTCACTGTAGCCGCCGGCGTATTCGATCCACCGTCCGTCCCCGTCCGACGCGATCACCGAGGTCACGACGCGATCGAGGAAATCGCGGTCGTGGCTGACCAGCAGCACGGTTCCCGCATACTCCGACAGCTTCTCCTGCAGCAGTTCCAGTGTTTCCAGGTCCAGATCGTTGGTTGGTTCGTCCAGCACCATCAGGTTGGACGGGCGGGCGAAGGCGCGGGCCAGCGTCAGCCGGCCTCGCTCGCCACCCGACAGCACGCCCACCGGCGTGTTCGCCTGCTCGGGACCGAACAGGAAGTCCTTCATGTAGCTGACGACATGGCGAGCCTGTCCGCCGACTCGCACGGTGTCGCCGCCGCCCTCGGCCAGGGCGCGCGCCAGGCTCTGGTGGGGATCCAGCGTCTCCCGCCGCTGGTCCAGCATCACGATCTCCAGGTTCGTCCCGAGCTTCACCGTCCCCCCATCAGGTTCGAGAGTGCCGGTCAGCATGTTCAACAGCGTCGTCTTGCCGGCGCCATTCGGCCCGACAATCCCGACGCGGTCACCGCGCATGATCCGCGTCGACAGCGGATGCACGACCGTCCGTCCGTCGAATCCCTTGCTGATCTCATCCGCAACGATCACCAGTCGGCCGGACAGGTCGGCCTCGGCCGCCGCCATGCGCACGGTGCCCTGCGCGCCGCGCTGTTCCTTCCGCTTCTTGCGCAGCGTGTGCAGATCGGCCAGGCGCTTCTGGTTGCGTTTGCGACGAGCGGTGACGCCATAGCGCAGCCAGTCCTCCTCCATCGCGATCTTGCGGCCAAGCTTGTGGCGTTCGAGCTCTTCCTGTTCGAAGACGGCATCACGCCAGGCTTCGAAATGCGCGAAGCCCTTGTCCAACTGGCGGGTGATGCCGCGGTCCAGCCAGACCGTGGTTCGCGACAGTCGCTCCAGCAGCCGCCGGTCGTGGCTGATGAGCACGAGGCCCGAGCGCAGGCTGCCGAGCTCGCGTTCCAGCCATTCGATGCCGGGCAGGTCCAGGTGGTTGGTCGGCTCATCCAGCAGCAGGATGTCGGGTTCCGGGGCGAGCACGCGCGCAAGCGCCGTTCGCCTGGCCTCGCCGCCCGACAGGGTTGCCGGATCCTCGGCGCCGGTCAGGCCAAGCTGCTGCAGCAGATAGGTGGCGCGGTGTCGGTCACCGGCGGAATCCTGATCGAATCCGGCCTCGACATAGTCAAGTGTCGTGGCGTGGCCCGCGAAATCCGGTTCCTGTGGCAGATAGCGGATAGTGGCGCCGGGATGGGTGAAGCGGCGCCCGGAATCGGCTTGTACCAGGCCGGCGGCAATTCGCAGCAGCGTGGACTTGCCCGAGCCGTTGCGACCGACGAGGCACACACGATCCCCCGCTGCCACGGCAAGCGAGGCGCCGGCGAGCAGCGGCGTAGTGCCGAAAGTTAGGGCGATGTCCTGGAGATGCAAAAGGGGAGGGGCCATGGGGCGAGGATACCACGGCCGTGTTCAGCGTGCGCCCCGGTCAGGGCGTCCCGCCGATCCAAATTACCCGACCGATCACCTCGAGATTGCTCACCCGCTCCGACGGGATCGAATCGGTGACATAGGAGGGGTTGTCGGGGATGAGCCCCACACTGCCATCGTGCATCCGCTGCACCCGCCGCACGAGGCTGCCGCCATTGATACGCAGCACATAGATCCCGTCCTGGCGCAGGTTGGTGTCGCTGGCGTCGAGAAGGAGCAGATCGCCATCGGCCACCGTGGGAGTCATTGCATCCCCCACCGCCACATCCATGATGAGGACATTGGGTTCTACTCGCAGGCTCTCACGGATCCAGTCATGGCGGAATCCGACGAAGCCCTGCTGACGCCCGCCCGCGTCGTTTGGGGTGTGGTTGGCGGGCATCAGGCGGAACCGCGCGGGATCGATTCCTGCCCCGCCGCTGCCATTGCTGCCAGCCGTATAGCTGTGCCCGGCGTGGACGAAGTCGGGTTCGGGGCCTTCGCCGCGCGCGAGCCAGCCGATTCCCACCCGCGTGACTTCCGCCAGGGCCACCAGCCGTTCCCGGCTGGGTTCGGCCTCGCCCTTGAGCCATTTCCGGAACGCCGAGGGGGAAACCCCCATCTCCCGTGCCAGCCGGTCGGCGCTCGGCCAGTGCTTCAGAATAAGTTGAAGTCTCGAGACAAAAGCGGAACGCTCGGCTCCTAACGATTGCGGGAGGGTCAAATTCCTTTTCATAGTCCGATCATTCCGTCTACTCGATTACAAATATGAGGGGCGTACGACACTTTTCGACTGGATCATCAGAGCGTTGGTAGGTAATGGTCACGGCAACGCAATTTGTGATGATAGTTTCTCCATAGAGAATAGGTGCATACCGTGTGTGTGTTGGGAGGGGAAGACCATTCAGCCAATAAAGTCGATTGGCACCCTGCGGATGTACTGGCCGCGCTTAAGAAGCGGGGGCACACCCTTGCTGGACTCTCCGTATCGCGGGGGTATCACCCCACAGCCGCGGGGAAGGCGTTGAAGCAGCCATGGCCGGCCCTGGAGGTGATCATCTCCCAGGCGATCGGTGTGCCCGTGCAGGAAATCTGGCCCAGCCGCTATGGCACCGACGGCAAGCCAAAGCGCCGGCCACGCGATTGACAGCGGGCGACCGAACGGTCAACCGACATGTGCGCAGGGCTGGTGTGGCGGCTGCGCGTGACTTCAAGAGCATAACGGCTGGCGCATTGCCCCGGCCTAGCGGCGGTGGCCGGTTGGAAACCTGTTGATCTTCCCTGTGGCGCCCGCACCGGCACCGCGCGCGATCACGCAACCGCCCGGTGCGAGTCCCGTTCGGGTGCCGCCGCATCGATCACTGTCGTTCGTTTCCCATCACCTCTTCCACCTTCTCCAGCAAACCGGTCAGGGTGAAGGGTTTCAGAACGAAGGGGCGGGGCTGATCGAACAGCTTGTCCATACGGGCGGGATCGCCTGTCATCAGGATGATCTTCACCCCGTCTTCGTCCGCTTTCGGGAGAAGGTCGGCGTCGATCCCGCCGGGCAGCGTGCAATCGAGCAGCATCAGGTCAACGTCGCCACGGTTCAGGCGCTCCATCGCCGCGGCCGATGTCTCGACCATGCTCGTCTCATAGCTGTCATCCAGCGCTGCGGCGACTACCTCGGAGACCAGAGGATCGTCCTCCACCACCAGAATTTTCGATTTTCCAGACATCCTGGGGCTCCCTGAACCGGATCCCGGTTCATCATCCATCGCGCATCGCGACCATGCCATAGGGGCATCCGACGCCAAGAGCGCGGACGCGTTGTTCACGGGAATTTGAGTCTGTGTCCCGGCGGCAACACCGCCGGGATGGGAGGACTCAGGCCCGCACCTCTTCCTCCAGCGCGGTCTCGTAGACACGGATCATCGCGGACGAATCGGACCCGCCGAGCCCCATTCCGCGCGCCATGCGCATCAGGTTCATGACTTGGGGCGCAATCATCCCAGGCACGCCGAGTTCGTCCGCCATCTCCAGCGCGAGCCGCAGGTCCTTGTGCGCCAGGTCCAGTGCGAAGGTCGCCTGGAACTCGCCCTTCAGCGCTTTGGTCGACAGGTTGTGGTAACCGTTCGACATGCCCGAGGCGTTGCGGATCACCGCGTCCAGCTTCTTCAGGTCTATCCCGGACCGCTTGCCCATCATCAGCGCCTCGGCCGCGGCGGCGGAATTGCAGAAGGCCAGCATGTTGTTGATCAGCTTGGCGGTCGATCCCATGCCGATGCCGCCGACATGCACGACCTCGCCGCTGAAGGACTTCAGCAGTGGCAGTTGCTGTTCGAACACCGCGGCATCACCGCCCACCATGATGACGATCGTGCCGTCCTTGGCCCGCGCCGTGCCGCCCGAGACCGGCGCTTCCAGCATCTGGATGCCTTTCGCCGCCATGCCTTCATGGACGCGCCGAGCGGTGGCCGGGGAATTGGTGGAGAGGTCGATGAACACCGTGCCCGCTTTCGCGTTCTCGGCGATGCCGCCCGATCCCAGCGTGACCTCCTCCACCACCCGCGGGATGGGAAGTGACGTGATCACGACGTCGCAGGATTTCGCCACATCCGCGACCGAGCCGCCCGCGCTGGCGCCGAGATCCGTGCATTCCTTCACCGCCGCCGGGTTGAGATCGAACACCACCACCTCGTGGTTCGTATTCCCAATGATGTTGCGGCACATGGGGCCGCCCATGTTGCCGACGCCGATGAACCCGACCTTCATGCCTTATTCCCCCTGGGGCGCGCCGGCCCACCCGGCGCTGTGCGGCCAGGATGACGGAAACCCGGGCGGAAGTCAGCGGGCGGGTCGCGGCGTCCTAGCAGGTCACAGCCACGGCAGCGTCGCCGCCCCGGCAACTGCAACCTGCGCTGCCCGTTCTTGAACAGCGGGCAGGTTGCCCGCGGAAGTCAGAACCGGGACCATGCTGCAAGCGCCTCTCGCCTCCTTCCCTCGATTTTCGAGCAATTGCTGATGTCGTTGTCCTGGCCGATCCGGATCGCGCGCTGGCTGCTTCTTCTGATGGCGTTCGCCGCCATCGTTGCCACCGTTATCCCCAGCATCTGAGGCAGCATGGTCTGGTGGATCCGCTATCTTGACTATCCCAGGCTCCAGATCCTCATCGCCATGCTTGTGATGTTGGTTGCGCTGGCCTTGTTGCCACGCACCCGGCTTGGCATGGTGGGCATGGTCGCGCTCGCCGGCGCCTGCGCTTATGACGCCTGGATCCTGTTCCCCTACACCAGTATCCCGGCACCCAGCCAGGTCACTGCAGACTCCTGCCCTGCCGACCGCCGGTTTCGGCTGCTGGAGGTCAACGTGCAGATGACCAACCGGCATGATCATCGATTGCTGAACATCGTGCGGGACGCGAAGCCCGACGTGGTGTGGTTCCAGGAAACTAATGAATGGTGGACGCAGGAGCTGTCCAGCCTCGCCGACACGATGCCCTACCGGGTGGACGCGACCCGGCCCAACTACTTCGGCGCTCATTTGTATTCACGGCTGGAGCTGGTCGATCCGCAGGTGCACAACCTGACCAGTTCCGCCAATCCTTCGGTCTTCACCGGCGTCAGATTGCCGTCGGGCGACGTCGTGATGCTCTACGCGGTGCACCCGCGTCCGCCGCAAACTGGCCAGAGCGTGCGCGAGCGCAACGCGCAGCTCATGGCAACGGCGCTGGCGGCGCGGAACGACAGCAGGCCGCATGTGATCGCGGGTGACCTGAACTCGGTGCCGTGGGAGGGGATCGTCCGCCACACCCAGCGCGTCGGACGCTTCCTTGATCCGCGCGTCGGGCGCGGGATGAAGATCACCTGGAACGCCAACAGTGCCATTTTCCGCTGGCCGCTGGACCACATTCTTCCGGGGCCGCAATTCACCGTGGTCTCGCTGCAGGTTCTGCCCGCCTTCGGATCAGATCATCGTCCCTATCTCGCTGTCCTGTGCGTCGATCCCACGGCCGCCGCGCGCCAGTCGCCGCCGGCGCTGCGGCCGACCGATATCGCTTCGGCGCGTGAAGTCGTGAGGCTGGGACAGAACGTCGCGGAGAAGACCGGCTACAAGGGGCGTATCGAAGATCAGGGTTCCTGAGGCGACTGCGTCAGGCGAGGGGCAGAGGGCCATGTCTGGCGTCTGGCTTTGCGGCCGGGCTGCCTCGGACCATCGGCCGCCTCTACGCCTCGAACCCAGGCAGCCCCGGTGCCCCCGCCCGGGTCAGCGCCAGCACCTTGAAAAGCCGCCCCATCCGGTCCGGCTCGCCCAGGCGCCGTGCGCCCTCCATGATCGCGAATGCTTCCGCCGGCGGGCGATGGCGCGCCAGTCGATTGGCGCGCTGGAACAGGCCGAGGCGCGCCAGGAACATCCCCTGCGGCACCGGTCCCTGCACGGCGGCACCGCCGGCCCGCGCCGCCTCGGTCAGCGATGAAAAGTCCACATGTGCCGTCAGGTCCGCGGCCCCGGGCGGAGACAGCGGATCGGCCGGACGTCCCCCCGCCAGCGCCTGCAGGCTGTCGCCGGCCGTGCTGCGTTCCGGCCCGTAATCCAGGAACAGCGCCGCGCCGGGATGCCGCGCCAGCCGCTGCGCCACGTGCGACACCACCGCCAGTGCCGGCTCGCAGCGTTCCACGATGCCGCCCTCCTGCACCGGATCGGGTGGCGTAAACCCCAGCCCCTCGACCGCCCGTTCCTCGAACGCGCCGTCACGCACCCACCGTTCGGCCCAGCCCTTACCGCGGCGGACGAACTGGCGGATCGGCAGCGCGTCCAGGAACTCATTGGCCAGCAGCAGGAACGGGCCGTCCGGCACATCCTCCAGCCGGTCGTGCCACTGCGCGTCCGGTACCGCCTCGGCCTGGATCGCGCGCAGCCGGGGCGAGGTCTCGATGAACCGCACCCGCGCCGCCGCCGCGAAGTCCGGCGCCGCTCGGCGTATCGCCCGCAGCGCGTCGGCCATCAGCGTGCCGCGGCCTGGCCCGGCCTCGATCAGCATAATCGGCGCAGGGGAGCCGAGCAGGGACCAGGTTACAGCGGCCCAGAGGCCCAGGACCTCGCCGAACACCTGGCTGATCTCGGGGGCGGTGGTGAAATCGGCGAATGGATCACGCGTGGCGTAATAGGCCGCGTTGGCCCGCGCCATGAATGCATCCAGCCGTTCGGCGTCTAGCGCGTGGCCGGCCGGGACCGCAGGATCAGCCACAGTCCCACCGCAAGCATCGGAAGTGACAGCAACTGGCCCATGGTGGTGCCGAATGCCAGGAAGCCCAGGAACGCATCAGGCGCACGAAAGAACTCCCCGATGATGCGCGCGACGGCGTAGCCCGCCAGGAACACGCCGGTCAGGAAGCCGAAACGGGCGCGCAGATCCTCCCGCCGCGAGAGGAACCAGACCAGCAGGAACAGCAGCAACCCTTCCAGCAGCGCCTGGTAGATCTGGCTTGGGTGGCGCGGCGCCGGCCCGGCGAAGGGGAAGATCATGGCCCATGGCAGCGATTCCGGCGCCTCGCGGCCCCACAACTCGCCATTGATGAAGTTGGCGATCCGCCCCAGCCCGAGCCCGATCGGCGCCACGATCGCCACCCGGTCGGAGAACCCCAGCAGCGGGATGCGGTTCCGCCGGCAGAACCACAGGATGGCGAGAGTCACGCCCAGCATGCCGCCATGGAAGCTCATGCCGCCCTGCCAGACGGCGAAGGCAGCCAGCGGGTTGGCCAGGTAGGCGTGCGGCTGGTAGAACAGAACGTAGCCCAACCGTCCGCCCAGGATGACGCCCAGCGTCGCCCAGGTCAGGAAGTCGTCCACCTGCGTGGATGTCGCCACGACCGGCGGCTTGCTGACCAGCCGCCGCAGCATCCGCCAGCCGATCACCAGGCCGACGATATAGGCGAGCGCATACCACCGGATGGCGAACGGGCCGACCTGGACGATGACCGGGTCGAACTGCGGGAAGAGCAGGACCGGGATCACGCGTACGGATCGCTGGTTGCGAGGAACTCGCGCACATACCGCCGGACGCCTTCCTCGACGGGGGTGAACGGCGCGGTGTATCCGGCGGCCCGCAGCCGCTCCATCGGCGCGCAGGTATAGGCTTGGTACTGGCCGCGCAGGCTCTCCGGCATGTCGATGAATGTCACGTCGCGCGGCGCACCGGCGGCGTCGCAGACCGCATGCGCCAGGTCGAGATAGGTGCGGGCGGTGCCGGTGCCGAGGTTGAACAGGCCGTTCACCGACGGCGTATCCAGCAGCCACAGCAGCACCGCGATGATGTCGCCGACCCAGATGAAATCGCGGGCCTGGCCGCCGTCGGGCACCGCGGGATTGTCGGACCGGAACAGCCGTGGCGTCTCCCCGGCGGCGATCTCGTCATATTTCACCTTCACGACCGAGATCATATTGCGTTTGTGATACTCGTTCGGGCCGTAGACGTTGAAGAATTTGAGTCCGATCCATTGCGGCGGACGCTCGCGGGCATTGGCCAGTGAGCGGGCAACCAGAAGGTCGAAGGCGTGCTTGCTCCAACCATACAGGTTCATCGGGCGCAGGCGTTCGAGCGCGGCGACGCTGCCGTCGTCGTCAAAGCCGCTCTTGCCGTCGCCATAGGTGGCGGCCGAGGAGGCATAGGCCAGACGCACCTGGTGCTGCCCGCACCATTCCCACAGGCGGCGGGTCAGTTCGACATTGGTGGACCAGGTCTGGTCGCCGTCGGTGACCGTGGTGTCGCTGATCGCACCCAGATGGAACACCATCTCGATCGGCGGGCGGCTGGCCAGGAACGCATCGAGATCGCCCGGGTGGACGATGCGCGATGGCGCATGCTTGGCAAGGTTGCGCCACTTTTCGCGATTGCCCAGCCGATCGACGACGATGGTTTCCAGGCCGCGGCGCGCAAGTGAGGATTGTAGGTTGGAACCGATGAAGCCGGCTCCGCCAGTGACCAGGATCATGGCTGGGCGTTATAGGGACAGCTTGGATGCGGCGGAAGCCGCCTGCAACGAAACGCGGATATGAGGAGAGCGGCATGAGCGATCGTCCCCGGTTCTTTGATGACCTGGCCGGAATCGCCGGCGGAGCGGTTTCAGCCCTCGCGGGATTGCGCGACGAGGCCGAATCGGCGATTCGCGCGCAGGTCGACGACGCGATTCGCCGCCTGGAACTGGTGCGGAAGGAGGAACTGGACGCTGTCCGGGAACTCGCGGCCAATGCCAGAGCGGGGCAGGAAGCGGCGGAAGCCCAGCTTGCCGGCCTGCAGGTGCGGGTTGCGGTACTCGAAGAGCGGCTTGCGGCGCTGGAAAGCAAACCGGAATCGAAAGACTAACCTTGCAGCGCGACCGGACGGCTCTATAGGCTGCCGGATGTGACCAGAACCGGCGAATCCGAACGATTCCGTTGCTGGTGCTGATCGTCACACCCGGCCTTCCTTCTGACGGGAGACCCCGCATGTCAGCCTCGCTGACCACAACCATGGCCACCGCCGCAAATCCCCTCGACATCATGGAGCAGATCTTCGCCGCCAACGAATGGGCGTTCGATCGCCGCAGCGAATCGGAAATGGCCGGTGAGGCTCCCGGACGTTGGTGCGACTATGGGCTGTATTTCAACTGGTCTCCCGAGATCAGCGCCATGCACTTCACCTGCGCCTTCGACCTGAAGGTGCCGGCGAAACAACGGACCGCATTGTATGAGCTTCTGGCGCTTGCGAACGAACGCCTATGGATCGGGCATTTTGGCCTGGAGACCGAAGGCGGCATGCCGGTGTTCCGCCATTCCGTGCTGCTGCGCGGCGCGCCGGGTGCGTCGGCGGAAAGCCTGGAGGACATGGTCGATATCGCCATCACCGAGTGCGAGCGCTTCTTCCCCGCCTTCCAGTTCGTGCTGTGGGGCGGCAAGCAGCCAGCCGAGGCGCTGGATGCGGCCATGCTGGAATGCGTGGGGGAGGCATGAGCGGCGCGGGGACGATCCCGCCCATCCTGCTGGTGGGATGCGGGCGGATGGGCAGCGCCATGCTGGCGGGCTGGCGGGAACGGGGCCTTGCGCCGTCGGTCGCGGTCGATCCCGCGCCCAGCGCCGCCGGTTTCGCCGCGGCCGACCTGACGGTGGTCGCGGATGCCGCGGCCATTCCGGATGGTTTCGCGCCGGCGGCGGTGGTGCTGGCGGTGAAGCCGCAGAACGCAGCCGAGACGCTGCCGGACTATCGCCGCTTCGCCGGAAGGGCGGTGTTCCTGTCGATCATGGCGGGCCGCACCATCGCCGGCATGCGCGCTCTGCTGGGCGAGCAGGCCGCGATCGTGCGCGCCATGCCGAACACGCCCGCCGCGGTGCGCCAGGGCGTGACGGTGGCCTGCCCCAGCGGGGCCGTCACCGCTGACCAGCGCGCGCTGTGCGATCGGTTGCTGCAGGCGATCGGCGTCGTTGCCTGGGCCGAGGATGAAGCCCTGCTCGATCCGGTCACCGCCGTTTCGGGCAGCGGGCCCGCCTATGTCTTCCTGCTAGCAGAGTTGATGGAGCAGGCGGCGCTGCAGCAGGGGATCCCTCCGGATCTCGCTCGTCTTCTCGCGCGTCAGACCGTCTCGGGGTCGGGCGCGCTGCTGGCCGCCAGTCCCGACGCCGCCGCCGATTTGCGCAAGGCCGTGACCAGCCCAGGCGGCACCACGGCCGAGGCGCTGCGGGTGCTGATGGATCCGGACGCCTGGCCACGTGCCATGAGCCAGGCGATCGCAGCGGCAACGGCGCGATCGCGTGAGTTGGCTGGTTGAGACGGAGCCGGATGACGCCCATGTGCGAGAGATGACGGACGCGGAATTCGACAGTGCCCTGATTGCCGCGGCGATGCACATCGCCGGCGAACGGGGGTGGCGCAACGTGACGGTCGCGGCAGCAGCGCGCGAAGCCGATTTGCCTCTGGCCCGGGCGCGGGAGCGGTTCGCCGGTC
Organism: Acetobacteraceae bacterium; assembly: GCA_050181195.1. GTDB lineage: Bacteria > Pseudomonadota > Alphaproteobacteria > Acetobacterales > Acetobacteraceae > Rhodopila. The sequence continues at coordinate 10,791 of JBFXDK010000148.1, forward strand.
GCGACGCGATCCTGCTTCGCTTCGGGCGCATGGCCGATCAGGCGGTGCTCGACGGCGCCTCGACCGAAGGCAGTGTGCGCGAGCAGCTGTTCGAACTGCTGATGCGCCGTTTCGACGCGTTGCAGGTGCATCGCCCGGGAATCATGGCATTGCTGCGGGTGTTGCCGTTCGATCCGCCGATGGCCCTGCTGCTGACCTGCGCCACACGGCGCAGCATGCGCTGGATGCTGCAGGCCGCTGGCGTGCCGGCCAACGGGCTTCGTGGTGAATTGCAGGTTCGGGTCATGGTCGGGATCTGGCTCTGGGGCCTGCGCACCTGGCAGCAGGATGACAGCGAGGATCTGACCGCGACGATGGCGGCCGTGGATACGGCCCTTTCGCGCGCGGAGCAGGCCGCGGGGTGGCTGTCCGGGCGGCGCATGGTGCGTCCGCCGGCTGAGGAACCCGCTGCGGACGTGACCGAGGCTGAACCGCGCAATGATCTGGATGACGCCGCGGAGGAGCGCGGCTGAGCGTGAACCGGCCCCGCCAGCGTGCTAAGGCAGCACCATGAGTGCTGCGCTGCGCCGAGGGATGACGATCGATGCGTTCCTGGAGTGGGAAACTCGTCAGGAACAGCGCTGGGAATTCGATGGGTTCGAGCCGGTCGCGATGGTCGGGGGAACCGCTGGCCACTCGGCGATACAGCGGAACCTGATCACCGCCTTGACGATCCGTCTCCGCGGGCGCCCCTGCCAAGTGCACACGAGCGATCTGAAAATCCTGGCGGCGAGCAGCGTGCGCTACCCGGACGCGTTCGTCGTCTGCAGCCCGATCCCGCGCGCCGCCACCCTGGTCACCGATCCGGTCGTGGTGTTCGAAATCCTCAGCCCGTCAACCGCCAGCACCGATTTGCTGGTCAAGAATCGGGAATACCGCGACACCCCTTCCATCCAACGCTACGTGTTGCTGGAGCAGGATCGCCCCGGCGGCCTCGATTTCTGCCGTATCCGCGACCAGTGGTTCGGCCGGGTGCTGGACGCTGACGCCATCCTGGACATGCCGGAACTCGGAATCGCCGTGCCCGTCGCCGAATTCTACGACGGCATCAGCTTCGAAGACGCCGCCGCCGGCTGACGCGCTCCCGGTGTCCGGATCGACCCTCCCCGGGTAGCCGAACTGCTACCGATCAGTATAATCGCCCCTGCTTGAACCGGATCGAACGACATCGGTCGCAGAGGGAGCGAAGCATGAGTTTGAAGGGTGCGGGATACATCGTGGGTGCCTGGGAGCATCCCACACGCAAGGCGACCGACAAATCGGTCACGTTGCTGCATGCCGAATGCGCCAAGGG
>JBFXDK010000149.1:0-1186 GCA_050181195.1 Acetobacteraceae bacterium
TAACCAAACCCAGACCCATCAACCCCGGTCATCCCAATCCGCGATCCCATGCCACTCGCGCAGCATGCAATCACGCCAAGGGCGCCACCAACGTATCCCTTCCTAGCCTATGCAACTGTCAAAGAACACAAGGCGAGATATACCGTGCCCACATTCGCGGGCCATCAGGGCCATCTTACCTCGGAGCGGGCACCATCTCGGCCCAGACCGAGGAAGCTACCCAACGCCGCCGGCCGATGCAAGGAAAAAATTGCGTCCGTCGGCGGTGAGCGGGGATTTAGTGCAGCGATGGGGTGCCGTCAAGCGTGAATCTGATAAACCGGTTACAGCCGGTGCCATGCCCTGAACCACGCAGCGAACCGGGGAATGCCCTCCGCGAGCGAGGTCGACGGCGAAAACCCGGTCAGGGCGTGGATCGCCTCGATCGAGGCAAACGTTTCCTCGACATCCGCCGCCGGCCGCCGCGCCGAACGCACGACCGCCTTCCGCCCCAACGCGTCCTCCAGCAAACCAACCAGCGTCAGGACCTCCTCGCCACGATGATTGCCGATGTTCAGCAGCCGCGGCCCCGCGTCCGGCGGACGATCCAGGCAACCGATCACGCCAGCCACGATATCGTCGATATAGGTGAAATCGCGCTTCAATCGCCCGCCATCGAACAGGGTGATCGGCTCACCAGCCACGATCGCGCGCGCGAAGGCGTAGTACGCCATGTCCGGCCGGCCCCACGGCCCATAGACCGTGAAGAACCGCAAACCGGTCTGCGGCACGCCGAATAGATGTGCATAGGCGTGGCTGATCAGCTCGTCCGCCCGCTTCGTCGCCGCATACAGCGACACGGGTGAATCCACCCGGTCCGTCTCCCGGAACGGCAGGTCCGTGTTCGCCCCGTACACCGACGACGAACTCGCGTAGACCAGATGCCGCAGCCCGGGCAGCCGGCGCGCTGCCTCCAGCACCACCAGGTGCCCCATCACATTCGACTGCACGTAGGCGTAGGGATCGACGAGCGAGTGCCGCACCCCGGCCTGTGCTGCCAGGTGCACGATCGCTCCAATGTCGGCATTCGCACCGAACAGCGCTTCAACTGCCGCCCTGTCCGCGATGTCGGTGCGGTGAAAGGCGAAGCCGCGATGCCGCAGCAGGCGATCCAATCGCGCCTGCTTCAGCCGGACGTCGTAGTAGT
>JBFXDK010000149.1:1286-12110 GCA_050181195.1 Acetobacteraceae bacterium
GCGGATTTCTGCATCATCGCCGCAAATCGGGCGGTTTCGTTCATGTAGGCTGCTCTCCGTTGTCAGGCAGCCAGGGTCTTACACAATCGGCACCCGCGATGTCACACGAACTATTGAGCGAGCCACCCACCATCGACCGAAATCGGTGCGCCGGTGATCGTTGACGCCGCCTCCGAGCACAGGAACAGGGCTGTGCCGCCGATCTGCGCCGGCGTCGTGAAACGCCCCATCGGCTGCTTCTCGGCCAGGAACCGCTTCGCCGCCTCCTCAACCGAAATCCCATCCTGGGCGGCGCGCGCCTGCAGTTGCCGCTGCACCAAAGGCGTCAGCACCCAGCCCGGGCAGATCGCATTCACCGTCACCCCGGAATCGGCAAGCTCGATGGCCGCGACCTTGGTGGCACCCACGACGCCGTGCTTCGCCGCGACATAGGCAACCTTCTGTGCGCTCGCGACCAGCCCGTGCGCCGAGGCGATGTTGATGATCCGCCCCCATCTGCGTGCCTTCATTCCGGGAATCGCCGCTTTCATCCCATGGAACACGCCGGAGAGATTGATCGCGATGATCGCGTCCCAGCGCTCATTGGGAAAATCTTCGATATCGGCCACATGCTGGATGCCGGCATTGTTGACCAGGATGTCCAGCGCGCCGAACCGGTCCTGCGTCCCCTTCACCATGTCCGCGATCTGGTCGGGCTTGCCGATATCAGCGCCGTGGTAGCCCACCTCTACTCCGAACCGCGCCGCCAGGTCCGCCCGCAGCGCCTCGATCTGCGCGGCATCACCGAACCCGTTCAGCATCACTGCAGCCCCCGCCCCGGCCAGCACCTCGGCAATGCCAAAGCCGATCCCGCTGGTCGATCCCGTCACCAGCGCGATTTTTCCCTTCAGGCTCATCGGCTTCATCCCTCCATCCCGTCGCAGGCGGAACCGGCTTTCATATCGGTCCCGCCATCCCTATGTTGCGCTGCATCATGCCAGGATGCGGAGAGCGGCGACAGGACGATTCCGTTCCGGCACGCGCCTGCCCGCCCGCCCACGATTGAGGAAATCGCATGGAGATGAGTTCGCTGCCGACGCCGAACGCCCCGCGCGAGCCCCGGCATCCGCCGGGCTGCGACCAGATCGCGCTGGTGCTGCAGGGCGGCGGCGCGCTGGGGGCCTACCAGGCCGGCGTATACCAGGCGTTGCACGAGGCGGGGCTCGAGCCCGACCAGGTCGCCGGTGTCTCGATCGGCGGCATCAATGGTGCGATCATCGCCGGCAACCCGCGTGAACGGCGGCTGGAGCGGCTGCGCACATTCTGGGAGTCGGTGACGGCGCGCACGATCTGGGCCTTTACCCCGGACGGTGACGATGCCCGCAAGCTTCGCAACACCTGGTCATCCCTGACGACGATGCTGCTCGGCCAGCCGGGATTTTTCATGCCGCATCCCTTGAACGCCTGGTTCAGCCCGCGCGGCGGCCGCACCGCCACATCGTTCTACGACACCGCGCCGCTGCGCGAGACGCTGCTGCGGCTGGTCGATTTCGATTGGCTGAACAGCGGCAAGGTCCGTTACGCCGCCGGCGCGGTGAACGTGCTCAACGGCAATTTTGCCTATTTCGACAGCACCACGACGGAGATCCTGCCCGAACATGTGATGGCGAGCGCCGCCCTGCCGCCCGCTCTGCCCATGGTGCAGATCGGCACCGACTACTACTGGGACGGCGGCCTGGTATCCAACACGCCGCTGCAACACGTGCTGCAGACCGCCGATGACGATGCCGTGCTGGTGTTCCAGGTGGACCTGTTCAGCGCGCGCGGGGAACTGCCCCGCGACATGCACGAGGTGCTGGGCCGCCACAAGGACATCCAGTATTCCAGCCGCACGCGCCTGGTCACCGACTTCTTCCGCCGGCGTCACCAGGAACAGTTGCTGCTGAAGGGCGTGCTGGCGAAGTTGCCCGAGGAATCGCTGACTGACGAAGAACGCCTGGCAAAGGAACGGCTGGAGAAACTGCCGGAATTCACGATCCTGCACCTGATCTACCAGCAGAGCGCCTATGAGGGCCATGCGAAGGACTATGAGTTCAGCGGCACCTCAATGCGCGAGCACTGGACCAGCGGCTATCGCGACACGCAACGCACGCTGCGGCACGAGGAATGGCTGAGCATGCCGGAACAGGACCACGGCATCATCGTGCACGACATCCATCGTATCGACGACTGACACGACAACCGGGACCACGCCCGATTCAACCGCACGCGCTCGCGGGGCCTGATCCCATGAGGCGAGAAGGTTCGGCATTCAGGTCCTTGTGCGAGACTGCCGCAACAACACCCGTCCCGCGGCCCAGGACTGATGCCCGCATGATAGCGGAACGTCGCTGCGTGGGGTGCAGCGCCCGGCCAACACCACCGCTCAGACATTGAACCGGAACAGCAGCACATCGCCGTCCCGGACCACGTATTCCTTCCCTTCGACCCGCATCCGGCCGGCTTCCTTCGCGCCGGCCTCGCCCTTGCAGGTCACGTACTCGTCGAAGGATATCGTTTCGCACGCGATGAAGCCACGCTCGAAGTCCTTGTGGATCACCGCGGCTGCCTGCGGCGCCTTCGTGCCCCGGGTGATCGTCCAGGCCCGCGTCTCCTTCGGCCCGACGGTGAAATACGTCAGCAGCCCCAATAGGTCGTAGCCAGCGCGGATCACCCGGTCCAGCCCGCTGTCATGCAGCCCCAGCCCCTCCAGGAACTCCCCACGCTCCGCCTCGGGCAGTTGCGACACCTCGGCCTCGATCGCGGCGGACACCACCACCGTCCGCGCCCCCTCCGCCGCCGCCTTCTCCGCAACCGCTGCGGAATGCGCATTGCCGGTCGCGGCCGAGGCTTCCTCGACATTGCAGACATACAGCACGGGCTTCGAGGTCAGCAGTTGCAGCCGACGCACCGCCTCCTCCTGCCCCGGCGGGATCGCCGCCCGCACCGGATGCCCGTCCTGCAGCGCGGCCACCAGCGGCTCCATCACCGCAACCGCGGCGATCGCCTCCTTGTCGCCGCCTCGCGCGCGCTTCTGCGCCTGGAGCAGCCGTTTCTCCAGGCTTTCCAGGTCCGCCAGCATCAGTTCGGTCTCCACCACCTCGGCATCACGCAGCGGGTCGATCGAGCCTTCGACATGCGTCACGTCGCTGTCCTCGAAGCAACGCAGCACATGAATGATCGCGTCCACCTCGCGGATATTCGCCAGGAACTGGTTGCCCAGACCCTCGCCCTTTGACGCTCCACGCACCAGGCCGGCGATATCGACGAATTCCAGCGATGTCGGCACGATCTTCGCCGACTTGCCGATCGCGGCCAGCACATCCAGGCGCGGATCCGGCACGGCGACGCGGCCGACATTCGGCTCGATCGTGCAGAACGGATAGTTCGCCGCCTGCGCCGCGGCGGTCGCGGTCAGCGCGTTGAACAGAGTCGATTTGCCGACATTGGGCAGGCCGACAATGCCGCAATTGAAGCCCATCTAGGGTTCGTCCTTTGTCAACAGGGCCACCTTGGTCATGAAATCCGGGTGCTTGCCGGCGGCCAGCAGCGGCGCCGCCTCGGCCACCGCGTCCAGCAGGCGCACGAGCCAGTCCCGGTCGTCCTTGGCGAAATCGCCGAGGACATGGCTCATTACCCGCTCCTTCGAGCCGGGATGGCCGATCCCCAGCCGAACGCGCCAATAATTGGGCGAGCCGAGCATCCGGTCCATGGAGCGCAGGCCGTTATGGCCGGCGGCGCCGCCGCCCTGCTTCACGCGTACCTTGCCCGGCACCAGATCCAGCTCGTCGTGAAAGGCGGTGATCGCCTCCAGCGGCAGCTTGTAGAACGCTGCCGCGGCCTGCACCGACTCGCCCGAGGCATTCATATAGGTCTGCGGCTTCAGCGCGAGCACCCTTTGCCCGCCGATATTGCCCTCGGCCATCAGCCCCTTGAAACGCTGCCGCCACGGGGAGAACCCGTGGCGGTCCGCGATGACGTCCAGCGCCATGAAGCCGATATTGTGCCGGTTCCGGGCCATCCCGGCCTCCGGATTGCCGAGACCGACCCAGAGCAGCATTCAGCCCCCTTCGACGATCAGCCCTTCTTGGCGGCGGCCTTTGCCGGCGCCTTCTTGGCCGGCGCGGCAGCCGCCGCACCTTCGGCCGGCGCAACCTCGATCTTGGTCGGCGGCACGACGGTCGCCACCACGAAGTCCCGCGCAATCACCGGGCGCGCGCCGTCGGTGCCCTTCAGGTCGTGCCAGCGGACATTGTCGTTGAAGTCCAGCGGGCCGAGATCGGCGGTGAACTGTTCGGGAATCTTGTCGGCATCGCACCACACCTCGACGGCGTGGCGCACCACGTTCAGCACGGCGCCGCGCTTGATGCCGGGGCTGATGCCGTCATTCTCGAAATGCACGGGCACCGCGACCTTGATCTTCTCGCCGGGCACCAGCCTTTGGAAATCCACGTGTTCCGGCTGGTCGGTCACTGGGTGGAACTGCACGCCGCGGATCAGGGCGCGGATCTGTCCGCCGCCGGCGTTGATTTCATAAAGGCGGGACTGCCAGCCGGCGCGGTGCAGTTCACGCACCACGACGCGAGGGTCCAGGGCAATCAGGTTCGGTTCCTGATGCCCGCCATAAATCACCGCGGGCACCTTCCCCGCACGCCGAGTCGCCCGCGCCGCCCCCTTACCGGCTCGCAGACGGGTCTCGGCCTCGATCGCAACGACGTTGGCCATGACTGCGCTCCTGAATGACAAACGCCGGCCTCCAGGGGTGCCGGCGCGGGGGCGATTTAGCCCAAGGCGCGGCCGGGGGCAAGAACCTCGCCGGGATATCCGCAGGGCGCCGCCGGTTCGGCCGGCTATCCCAGCAGCACCAGATCGTCGCGATGGACCATCTCGTCACGCCCGCGCCAGCCCAGAATGCCCTCGATTCGGTCCGAGCGGTGCCCGGCGATCCTCTCGGCATCCCCGCTGGCATAGGCCGACAGGCCGCGGGCAACCGGCGTGCCATCCGGTCCCACCACCAACACCGGATCACCCCGCTCGAACGCCCCGGACACCGCGCGCACGCCGGCCGGCAGCAGTGACCCGCCACCCGCCAGCGCCCTCGCCGCGCCCGCATCGACTTGCAGCACGCCCAGCGGCGCCAGCGACCCCGCAATCCAGCGCTTGCGCGCCGACCGCCCCTCGGGCGCCGGCAGGAACCAGGTGCAGCGCCCGCCGGATCCCAGCGCACGCAGAGGATGATCGACATGCCCGTGCGCGATCGCCATCGCACAACCGGCCTGGGTCGCGATCCGTGCCGCCACCAGCTTCGTGCGCATCCCGCCCGAGGAATACCCCGGCGGCGGCTCGCCCCCCATCGCCTCGATCTCCGGCGTGATCGCCGCCACGACCGGGATGTGCTGCGCACCCGGGTCCCGGCGGGGGTCGGCGGTGTAGAGGCCGTCGATGTCCGACAGCAAAATCAGCTGGTCGGCCTGCACCATCTCGGCCACCCGCGCCGCCAGCCGGTCGTTGTCGCCAAAACGGATTTCCGCCGTGGCGACGGTATCGTTCTCATTGATCACCGGAATGCAGCCAAGGCCCAGCAGCGTATTCAGGGTGGCACGCGCGTTCAGGTAACGGCGGCGATCCTCGGTGTCGTCCAGTGTCAGCAGCAACTGCGCCGCGGTCAGGTCGTTGGCCGACAAGGCCTGGCTCCAGGCCTGTGCCAGCCGGATCTGCCCCACCGCGGCGGCGGCCTGCTTCTCCTCCAGCCGCAGCCGCTTCGGCGTCAGCCGCAACGTACGACGAGCGAGTGCGATGGCGCCCGAGGAGACCACGATCACGTCCACCCCGCGGGCACGCAGGGCCGCGATATCGGTCGCCACACCGGCCAGCCAGGCAGCCCGCGGCGCGGCCTGCTTCTCATCGACGACCAGTGCGCTGCCGATCTTCACCACCAGACGCTGCGCCTGCGACAGAGCGGGAAGCATCTCAGGCCGCCTTCTCCTGGCGATTCGCATTGACCGCGTTCTGCAGCGCGCGCACCACCTCCGGCACGCCCTGTCCGGTCGCGCCCGAAAGCAGGAACACCGGCCGGCCAGACGCCCTGCGCAACGCCGCCGCTCGCGCCGAGGCCTCCCGCGGCGTCATCGCATCCGCCTTGTTCAGCCCGATCAGCTCGGGCTTCTCGGCCAGCCCACCGCCATAGGCCGCGAGTTCCTCCCGCACCGTGCGCCACGTCTGCACCACATCGCCCGCCGCCCCGTCGATCAGATGCAGCAGGATCGCACAGCGTTCGACATGGCCCAGGAACCGGTCGCCCAGGCCGGCACCTTCGTGCGCGCCCTCGATCAGGCCGGGAATGTCGGCCAGCACGAATTCCTCGGTCGCCGACGGGCGCACCACGCCCAATTGCGGATGCAGGGTCGTGAAAGGGTAATCGGCGATTTTGGGCCGAGCGGCGGAGACGACCGCGAGAAAGGTCGACTTGCCGGCATTCGGCAGGCCCACCAGCCCGGCATCGGCTATCAGTTTCAATCGCAACCAGACCCAGCGTTCGTCACCCGGCCAGCCCTTGGTGGCCTTGCGCGGCGCGCGGTTGGTCGAGGACTTGAAATGCGCATTGCCGAACCCGCCGTCGCCGCCGCGCAGCAGCGTGATGCGCATGCCAGGCTTGTCGAGGTCCGCGAGCAGGGTTTCCCGGTCGTCCGTGATGATCTGCGTACCCACGGGCACCTTGATCACCACCGGCGGCGCGCCTGCGCCGGTCTTGTCGGACCCGGCGCCGTTGCCGCCCTTTCTTGCGCGGAAATGCTGGGTGTAGCGGAAGTCGATCAGCGTGTTCAGATTGTCCACCGCCTCGAACACGATGTCGCCACCGCGGCCGCCGTCACCGCCGTCGGGGCCGCCGAACTCGATGAACTTCTCCCGCCGGAACGCGACCACGCCGTCGCCGCCGTCGCCGGAGCGCAGATAGATCTTGGCCTGGTCGAGGAACTTCATCGTTTCGTCCGCATGAAAACAAACAGGGGCCGGCTGGCGCCGACCCCTGTCAGACAGGCAAAAGGGTCCGACGCCTACTCGGCGGCAGCCGGCAGCGGTCGGACCGAGACGTGCACGCGGTCGCCGGACTTGCGGCTGAATTCCACCTTGCCGTCGACCATCGCGAAGATCGTGTGGTCGCGCCCCAGGCCGACATTCTGGCCGGGATACCACTTGGTGCCACGCTGGCGGACCAGGATGTTGCCGGCATTCACGCTCTCACCGCCGAACTTCTTGATGCCGAGGCGCCGGCCTTCGGTATCGCGCCCGTTGCGGGAAGAGCCGCCCGCCTTCTTGTGTGCCATGTCGGATTACTCCTTCGACTCTTCGGACAGTTCGACCTCGGCCGGGCTTTCGCCTGACACGACGGCGGCCGATTCGGCGGCGTCCAGGGCGGCGGCCGGCACCGCTTCCGCGTGCGCCGAGGGATGGTAATGGGTCTGCCCGTCGGCGGTGATCGAATGGACGCGCAGCACGGTCACGGGCTGGCGGTGGCCGTTCTTGCGGCGGCTGTTCTGCCGGCGGCGCTTCTTGAAGATGATGACCTTGTCCAGCCGGTCCTGCGCGATCACCGTGGCATCGACCGAGGCACCGGCGACATTCGGCGCACCCAGGGTCAGGTTGCCATCGATGCCCACGGCCAGGACGTCGTTGAAGGTCACGGTGCCGCCCGGTTCGGCGTCCAGCTTTTCCACCTTCAGCACCGCGTTCGGCATCACACGGTACTGCTTTCCGCCGGTGCGGATGACAGCAAACATGGGTTCGACTTTCCAACTCGTCACGGGCCGCCAGAAAGACCGGCCGCCGGGGAAGCGGGGGTTATAGCGACCAGCCGCGCCGTGTCAACGCGGGATGCGGGGGAAGAGGCGAGGCTCCGCCTCGCGCTCCGCCAGGGGCTTTGCCCCTGGACCCCACCAAGGGCGACGGCCCTTGGAACGCGATTCCTTGGTTGGATTTGGGATCAAAGGGGCTGTGCCCCTTTGCGGGTGGTTCAGGAGGGCAGCGCCCTCCTGGTCGGAGTCCGGGGCGGAAGCCCCGCCCTTCCCTACGCCCGCACCAGCGTTCCCGCGCGCTTGTCCAGCCACCAGCCATATTCCCGCGGCCACAGCGCGAACCCTGGATCACACCCCAGCTCCTGCGCCGCGTGCACCGGCCAGAACGGGTCATACAGCGCCTGCCGGCCGATCGCGATCAGGTCGGCAGAACCATCACGCAGCACCTTTTCAGCTTGCGGGCCATCCAAAATCAGCCCCACCGCCATCGTTGGCATGCCGGTTTTCCGGATCGCCGCCGCATACGGAACCTGAAACCCCGGATAGCGCGGGATGGGCGCCGCCACCGCCGAACCGGTCAGCCCGCCCGAGGAGCAATCGACGATATCGACGCCCGCTGCCTTCAGTTCCAGCGCGAGCGCGACCGAGTCCTCGATCGTCCAGCCGCCAGCCCCGTCCTCGCAGGATATGCGGAAGAACAAGGGCTTGTGCGCAGGCCACACGGCACGGACGGCCCGTGCGACTTCCAGGGGAAAGCGCATCCGGCCCGCGCGGTCGCCGCCATACTGGTCGTTGCGGGTATTGCTGACGGCGGAGAGGAAGCTCGCGATCAGGTAGCCGTGCGCGCCATGGATCTCGACGATGTCGAATCCGGCGGCATCGGCGCGCCTGGCACCGTCGGCGAAGGCCTGCACGATGCCGCCGATCTCCTCTGGCGTTAGCTGGTGCGGGGTCTGGTAGCCGGGGCCGGTCGGTTCGGTGGTCGGGCCGACCACGGGCCAGGCAACGAGCCCGGCCCGCGCGTCTTCCTCATTGTAGGGCTTGCCGCCATCGATCGCCTTGTGGGTCGCGGCCTTGCGCCCGGCATGGGCCAGTTGGATCGCCGGCACGCTGCCTTCCTGACGGATGTAGTCGGTGATGCGGCGCCATCCGGCCGTCTGGTCGTCGTTCCAGATGCCAGGACAGCCATAGCCGACGCGGCCGCGCGGTTCGACAGCGGTGGCTTCGGTCATCACCACACCAAAGCGGCCCAGCGCGAACTTGCCCAGGTGCACCATGTGGAACTCGGTCGGGACGCCGCCAGCCGCGCGGTACTGCACCATCGGCGCGAGCACGGTGCGGTTCGGCAGGGTGACCCCGCGGATGGTGATGGGTGTGAACAGAAGCGGCCGGTCCTGGCCTGTGGTGACGTTGCTATCCATGGAGGCGGAATTCTCCTCGGTCCGTTTTGATCGCGGCGGGTTATCGACCGGAAACCGCCATCTTCCAAGGGTCGGTCCGTTGCGCGCCGGAAACAGCGCCGCCGGACCTCGGCACGCCGGCGGCGGATCGGACTGGTCAGGTAATGACCATATCGTCTCCGGCACATGTTTGTGAAAGAAACTGCGGCCAGCGCAGAGACTTTCACCGACGACCACCTGAAGCTGGGAGACATGGCGTGTTCATCCACAAGCCGGTTCTGATGCATGAGGTCCGGGTACAGTCACCCGATCCGAAATTCGCACAAAAACTGCTGGAGCAATATGGGGGCGCGACCGGTGAACTCACCGCCGCACTGACATACTGGACGCAGTCATTTCATACTCATAACGCACCGATCCGCGACATGCTGCAGGACATCGGCACCGAAGAGCTCGCCCATCTGGAAGTGGTTGCGATGCTGATCGAGCAGCACACGGCGCGCGCATCGCAGGATCTGCAGAATCAGGCTTATCAGAGCACGCTGTTTTCGATCCGCGGACCCGGACCGCATCTGGTGGACGCGCAGGGCGCGTTCTGGGACGCACGCTATGTGAACGAAGGCGGGCACCTGGCGCGCGATCTGCGGGCCGACGTGGCGGCCGAAGCCGGCGCGCTGAACACCTACGAGGCGCTGCTGAACTACGCACCGGACGAAGGAACGCGAAATGCGTTGAACTTTCTGGCGACGCGGGAGGTTTCGCACACCAAGATGTTCATGGAGGCACTGCGGACCATCAACGCCCTCGACGAGCCGATGTTCGGCAACTTGAAGCCCGATGATACCGTGAATCTCTATTTCAACATGTCAAACGGTAATGGCGCCGATCTCCGCGGCCCGTGGAACAGCGAACCGGCCTTCCAGTATGTGGCCAACCCGCTCCAGCATGAGACCCAGCAGCATGGCGGACAGTCTGGAGCGAGCAATGAGATGAGGGGGTTCCAAAACCAGCAGCCGCCGGGCACTGGCAAGCCGCTTGCGAACCCGGTGCCGAACGGTTCGAGGCGCTGATGTCGGGTACGATCGGCCGCCGCGTGCTGGTAACGGCGGCAGCGGCCGGCGGTTTCGCCTTATCGGCGGGATTGCCATACGCGTCCGCCACGCCGCGCGCTGCTGCCGTGGACGGGCCGGCCAGCGGCGTCGTTGGTCTGTGGACCCGGTTCGACTGCGACGGTGGGGCGAGTTTCAGACTAACTCAACTGGACAGGTCCATGCAGCCGGTCCGAGAGCTTGCCCACGGAACGCTTGATGCAAACAGCGTTCGTTCGGTCGCGGCGGCGCATGTGGCGGGGCGTATCTTCATGACGGCAGCGGTGGCTCGTTCCTGGGGCGTCGCCGCAGGCGAATGCGCTGTGCACGATGGCCGCATCGACCATATGGCGAGTGGCCGTAATGTCCGATGCCTCAGCTGGATGGACATCGTCTGAAGCTATCGTCTGCAAGTCAGGTCTGGCCACGCCGTAACTGGTCGCCCCCTCCGCGCCCCCCGGCTGACGTGACACAAACAGGACCGCGATGCGTGCGATCCTGCCGTCGCGAAGGCCGGCAGGCCGC
>JBFXDK010000150.1:0-12109 GCA_050181195.1 Acetobacteraceae bacterium
GCACCGATTGCGACAAGAATCATTGAGGGAGCCTCCGTCCGCGCCGTTCTATCTTCCGAAAGATATACGATCAGCTATAGTGCATCGCTGCCCCGGGCTTTGCCGCTTGACCGGTTCGCGCCGTTTCGACCGTACCTGACGTTTTCACCCTGCATCCAAACGAGGCCAACAACCATGCATTTCCTTTCGAATGAGCGCCTGGCGCTGTTCATCGACGGTGCCAACCTCTATTCGGCCTCACGAAACCTGGGCTTTGACGTAGACTATCGCAACCTGCTTGAGTATTTCCGGCGAAAAGCGCACGTCATTCGCGCATACTACTACTCCGCCGTTCTGGAAACCGATGAATATTCCCCGCTGAAGCCTCTTACCGATTGGCTGGCCTATAACGGCTACACGCTCGTGACCAAGCCCGCGAAGGAATTCACCGACGCGGCCGGGCGCCGTCGCATCAAGGGGAACATGGACATCGAGGTCGCGGTGGACATGCTGGAACTCGCCGACCGAATCGATCACGCGGTCTTGTTCAGCGGTGATTCGGACTTCCGGAGGCTGGTGGAAGCCGTACAGCGTCGCGGTGTGCGCGTTTCCGTCGTGTCCTCCATCCGGACCAGCCCGCCGATGGTGGCCGACGAATTGCGTCGCCAAGCCGATCAATTTCTGGAACTGGCTGAAATCGCTCCCGAATTCACACGGCGGCAGACTGAACCCCGCATGCGCGCCCCGTCCGTGCGCCATACCCCGGCCGAATCGTACACCGACGGCCAAGACCACGCGTGACCGGCCCGGATCACCGTCCCACGACGCCCGGCCGCGACTGCCCGCTCTGCCCCCGGTTGGCGCAATATCGTGAGGCGAACCGGGCAGCCCATCCGGATTGGCACAACGCGCCGGTGCCCAGCTTCGGGGATTTGGACGGACGGGTCCTGGTTGTGGGCCTGGCGCCTGGTGTGCGGGGCGCGAACCGCACTGGCCGCCCCTTCACCGGTGATTATGCCGGCGTGCTGCTATACGAGACGTTGCTCGCCTTCGGTCTGGCGGCGGGCGTGTACGGCGCCACCGCTGCGGACGGCATGACCCTGGCCGGTTGCCGCGTGACAAACGCCGTGCGGTGCGTGCCGCCGGGCAATCTGCCGGTGCCGGCCGAAATTACGTCCTGCAACACATTCCTGACCGAGGAACTGGCAGCAATGCCCAACCTGCAGGCGGTTCTTGCCCTGGGCGGCGTTGCGCACAAGGCCGTGCTACGCGCCCGCGGCCTGCGCGCCAGTCATGTGCCGTTCCAGCATGGCGCGCTGCACGAACTGCCGGGCGGACTGCTGCTGGCCGACTCCTATCACGTGTCTCGCCTGAACACGAACACTGGCCGGTTGACGCCGGCGATGTTCCAGGCCGTGGTCCGCGCCATTCGTGACAGGATCAGCTAAGATTGATCTTGCGTACAGGTTTTCCGCTGCCACATCCTGGGGCATGACCCAGGCCCAGCCGCGTTTCACCGAGATCAACGAGCAGACCATCGTCTGCCTGGTCGATGCCTTCTACGCCGAGGTGCGTCGCGATCCCCGCCTCGGCCCGGTCTTCAACGGTGCGATCGCGCCGGATGACTGGCCGCGGCACCTGCAGAAGATGTATGCCTTCTGGTCATCGGTGATGCTCACTTCGGGCCGCTACAAGGGCAATCCCGTCGCAGTACATCAACGGGTGAATGGGCTCGAGCCGGCGCTGTTCGCGCACTGGCTGGATCTGTTCGAAGCCACGGCGCTGCGCCTCTTTACTCCGCCGCTCGCCCAATCCTTCGCCGACCGCGCGCGCCGCATCGCGGAAAGCCTGCGGCTGGCGCTGTTCTTCCGCCCGGATGCGCTCTGGCCGGACGACCTGCGCCGGCGTCCGGCCCTGGACGCGACCCCGGCCTGAGGTGCCGCCGCGATGCGCCTGACCACCTATACCGACTACACGCTCCGCACCCTGATCTATCTGGGAATCCAGCCCGCCCGGCTTGTCACGATCGCCGACATCGCGGAAGCGTATCGTATCTCACCCAACCATCTGATGAAGGTGGTGCACCAGCTGGCCGTGGCGGGCGACGTCACCACCCTGCGCGGCCAGCATGGCGGCGTCCGGCTTGCCCGCGCCGCGGCCGCGATCAACATCGGCGCCGTGGTGCGCCGCACCGAACCCGACATGGCGCTGGCGCCCTGTTTCTGTGAGGGTGGGTCCTGCACGATCCAGGCAAGCTGCGTGCTCGCCGGCGCGCTGTCGGAAGCGTTGGCTGGATTTCTGGCCGTCCTGGACCGCTACACCCTGGCGGATCTCGTTGCGCCGCGGGCTCCGCTCGTGCGCCTCTTGGGGCTGGAACCCGCTGAACCGGACTGAGGCGGGGTCGCGCTCTACTCCGCCGCGACGGGAACGGGCTCCGACCGGGCCGAGACCCGGGCGGAGCCGGCACAGAACAAGCTGACCATCGAGATGATGGCGACGAGCACCAGCACGAGATGCGGCATGCCGTGGTCGATCAGGAAGCCGAACGGCACCGGCGTGATGGCGCTGCCCAGCGGCAGCCCGGCACTGACGAAGCCGAACACCTTGCCGATCTGCCCGGGCGGCGCCGCGTCCTTCAGCATCACGTCGCGCGGGGTACGGCTGGCGCCCAGCGCCAGGCCCGAGGTGAACGCGGCGGCGATCACGGCCAGGGCCGGCAGCGGCAGCCAGTTGATCGCCAGGATCGTCAAGGCCGACAGCGTGGTCAGCGCAATCACCCAGGTCAGGATGTGGTGCTTGAGCGAATCGGCGATCCAGCCGCCGACCAGCACGCCCGCCGTCGACCCCAACATGTAGGCTGTCAGCGCGGTCGCGGCGATGCCAAGCTCGATGCCCTTCACCGTGTGCAGCACGGTGACCAGCCAGGCCTGCACGCCGCCACCGGCCATCGCGCCGAACATGAAGAACAGGAAGAACAGCAGCATCGTCCGGCTGGACAGCAACTGCCACCCTGTCAGGCTGGTCGCGGCGTGTCTTGGTTCCACACGCACCTGATCCTGCAGGATGCGGCTTTGCAGCAGGATGGAGATCACGACCGGCACGCCGACAAGTCCCACGGTGATCAGCGCCTCCCGCCAACCGATCGTTGCCATCAGCAGCGCGGTCACCGGCGGACCCGAGGCGAATCCCAGATTGCCGCTGAAGGTGTGCAGGGCGAAAGCGCGCCCCATGCGGTCCTTGTTCACCGAACCCGACAAAATCGCATAATCGGCCGGGTGGATCACCGAGTTGCCCATGCCGGAGGTGACGGCCAGCAGCAGGATCTGCCAGAACGATGTCGCCAGGCCCATGGCCGCGATCGAGAGCGACATCAGCAGGGCCCCGCCGATCAGGAAGTAGCGGGCCCCGTACCGATCCACCAGGAACCCGACCGGGGTCTGCAGCAATGCCGTGGTGCCGGACATCAGCATTACCGTCATGCCCAGTTCGGCAAAGCTGACATCGAAGGTTGATTGCCAGGCCAGGAACATCGGCGGCAGGCACAGCACGTAGAAATGCGACAGGAAGTGGCCGTTGCCAATCAGGAGGTTGACGCGGGTCGATCGGCTCAGCGCCATGCGGGAACGCCCTTGGATGAACGATCCGTAAGGATGCGGTCAGGGCGCCAAGCCGTCAACAGCGCGGGCAAGGGCGAGGCATCAACCCCGCCCTTCAGGGTTTCCGCGGGCCGCCCTGACTGCGCGCCGCCCGCGATCGCCGCATCATCCAACCGGCGCCGCGGCCGCGGAGCTCGGTCGACGGATGCCTAGTTCTCCAGCCAGAGATCCTCCCACCGCCAGCCGTTGTAGATGCTGTTGACCATGATGGTCATGTTCTTGACCTTCGGGCTCCAGCACGTGCCGGTCCGGTTGTGGAAGATGATCGGGCGCGCGCCGTCTTCCTGCAGCTTGTGGTCGATCTCCCAGACCAGGCGCCTGCGCTTCTCCGTATCCTGTTCCTGGGACTGTTTGGCGATCAGCGCGTCGATCTCCTTGTTGCAGTAGCCGGTGTAGTTGCGCTGCGAGCCGCAGGCGTAGTTTTCAAAGAATTGCTGGTCCGGATCATCGACGCCGCTGCCGGTCAGGTTCAGCCCGACAATGTAGTCCTTGCGGGTGACCTTCGCGTGCCATATCGCGGTGTCGATGACGTCGAGCTCGCCTTCAATATACGCGTGCTTCAGCTGGTCGATCAGGATCACCGCCGCATCGCGATAGGACCCGATATTGCGGGTCGAGACCTTGATCGCGATCTTTTTCTCCGGGCCGTATCCCAGGCCGCTCATGATCTTCTGCGCTTCAGCCCGGTTCTTCGCGACATCGCCGCCATAGCCGGGAAGAGTGCGCAGCATGTCCTCGGGCATGCCCCAGACGCCTTCCTTGGGTGGCAGCATCGCCCCGCCGACCTTGGCCTGGCCCTCGGTCATGATGTCGACGAACGCCTTGCGATCCAGCACCAGCGCCATGGCCCGCCGGATGTCGGGATTGTTGAACGGCGCGACATCGCGGTTGATCAGCAGATTGGTGCTGACATTGGACGTCGCGATCTCGCAGACCGACTGCGGGGCTTGCTGCTTGATGTCCTTGATCAGCGGGATCGACAGTTCGAACGGGAAGGTGACATCGAACTTGCCGGACACGAAGGACAGCATCGCGGTCGAGCGGTTGGGGATGATTGTGTATTCGATGCCATCCAGGTACGGCAGACCCTTCTTCCAGTAGTTCGGATTGCGCACGAACTTGATGGATTCGTTGCGCTTGAACTCCGCGAACTTGAACGGCCCGGTGCCGATCGGATTGGTCCGCATCTGCGCCGGCGGTACGTGGCACGGGTAGACCGGCGAATAGCCGGATGCGAGCAGCGCCAGCATCGAAGGCTGCGGCCGCTTCAGATGGAATGTGACCTCGTGATCACCGTTCGTGGTGACCTCTGACAGGTTCTGGTACCAGCTCGCCCGGATGTTCAGCCGGAACTTTTCCTTTGCCTTGCCCGTCAGCAGGTCCCAGGTGCACTTGACGTCCCTGGCGGTGAACGGCTTTCCGTCGTGCCAGCTCACGCCCTCCTGCAGCTTGAAGGTCAGCTGCGTCCGGTCATCGCTCCACGACCAGGACTTTGCGAGTTCCGGCCGGATCGTGTCGGGACTGTTCTGTGGGATGTGCTGGTCGTAGATGACAAGATTGTTGAACACCGCCATCATCGGCGTCAGGACCGAATTGGTCCCTTCCTCGTGAATGGACAAGCTGGCCGGGCTGTCCCGGTGCGTTATCCGTAAGACGCCGCCCGACTGCTGGGCTGACGCGCCCGCACCGACAAGGGACAGTACGGCAATGATTAAGACATGAAACGATCGCATCAATCCTCCCTGGTGCCTTATTATTGGCACTGCCGGGGCATCAGTGCGTGCTCGGCCGTCAAAGTCAATCTCGAAAGGCAGCGATCAGGAATTCCTTGTTACCTTCCGGACCGGTGATTGGACTTTCGGCAATTCCTGCAATCTGCCAACCTGGCAACGACATCCACCAGGTGCGGACGCGCGCGCAGACCGCCTCGTGCACCGCCGGATCCCGCACGACTCCCTTGCTGCCCACCGCGTCCGGGCCGGCCTCGAACTGCGGCTTGATCAACGCCACCGCCCAGGCGCCGGACCGGCAGAGTGCAAGCGGCGCGGGAAGCAGCGTGGCAAGGCCGATGAAGCTGGCATCGCACACCAGCGCGCCGGCATCCTCGCCGATCACCGCCCGGGTCAGGTGGCGCGCGTTGGTGCGCTCATGCACCACCACGCGCGGATCATTGCGCAGTTTCCAGGCGAGTTGCCCGTGTCCGACATCCACCGCATGCACCCGCGCCGCCCCGGACGCGAGCAGCACGTCGGTGAAACCGCCGGTCGAAGCGCCGATGTCCAGGCATACGCGGCCCGCCGCGGAAAGCCTGAAATGCCGCAGCGCGTGATCCAGCTTCAGGCCGCCGCGGGACACCCAGGGATGGTCATGTCCACGCACCTCCAGCGGTACGCCGGCTGGCAGGACATCGCCGGGCTTGGCGACGCGCTTTTCCCCGCTGAACACCTTGCCGGCCAGGATCAGCGCCTGGGCGCGTGTCCGGCTGTCGGCCAAACCGCGATCGACCAGGGCAAGATCGGCGCGCTGTTTCCCTTGGGGTGACTTGGTCAAGCGGCGGTGTCGTCAGCGACCCGTCTCGAGCGGCCGGGTCGACAACGATCCATCGGCGTTGCGGACAATGGCCGCGACGCGTGCCTCGGCGTCCGCCAGCTTCGCCTCGCAATGCTGGCGCAGCACGACACCACGTTCATAGGCGGTGATGGCGTCCTCCAGCTTCTGCTGCCCCTGTTCCAGGCCGCGCACGATCTGCTCCAGTTCGGCGAGGGCGTCCTCGAACGACATCTTGCTCACATCGGGCTTGCTGTCCGACATCCGGCCCACCTCTTTCGTTCAGGCGCGCATCAGGCTGCGCACATGCGCGGCCGCCGACGCAGCCAGCGCGTCCAGGTCGTAGCCGCCTTCCAGCACCGACACCAGACGTCCGGCACAATGCCGGTCGGCGATTCCCGCCAGTTCGTCCGTCAGCCAGGCATAGTCCTGCGTTTCGACCCGCAACTGCGCCAGCGGGTCCGCCTTGTGCGCATCGAACCCGGCCGAGATGATCAGCAGCCCGGGTGCGAACCGGTCGAGCTCCGGCAGGATCTGGTCTCCCCAAGCCGAACGGAACTGCGCGCTGCCGTCGCGCGGGCGAAGCGGCGCGTTGACGATGTTGTTCGCCACCCCCCGTTCCCAGACATCGCCGGTGCCGGGATAGCAGGGGCTCTGGTGGGAGGAGGCGTAGAACAGGTCCTTGTCGGCCCCGAACATGGACTGCGTCCCGTTGCCGTGGTGCACGTCGAAATCGACCACCGCGACGCGCTGCACGCCCCATTGCGCGCGGGCATGCAGGGCTGCCACCGCGACATTGTTGAAAAAGCAGAAGCCCATCGCCCGGGCCGGCTCTGCGTGGTGGCCGGGCGGGCGGACCGCCACGAAGACGCTGCGGGCCCAGCCTTCCATCACCGCATCCACGCCCTTGACCGCGCCGCCCGCCGCGCGCAACGCGGCCTCGGCCGAACCGGCGCTCATCAGCGTGTCACCATCCAGCGCGACCGTCTCCCCGAAATCCGGCCTGATCGCCAGGATCGCCTCGACATAATCCTTGGGGTGGACACGCGACAGTTGCTCCACCGTCGCCTCCGGCGCCTGCTCGCGCAGCAGATCGGCGAAGGTCTCGGCTTCCAGCGCGTCCAGCACCGCACGCAGCCGTTCCGAGCACTCGGGGTGGTACGGTCCCGGATCGTGCTCCAGGCAGGCGGGATGGGTGATCAGCGCGGTGGTCACGATGTCAATCCTTCGGGTCGGGGTCGTCCGCCCGCCGGCGGATAACGAAGCTGAACACGCCGTTCTCCTCGCTCCAGGCCAGCAAGGCGTGGCCGGTTTCCCGGCAGAACGCCTGAAAGTCGGCCACGGCCGCGCGATCGGTCGCCAGCACACGCAGGCGTGCTCCGGACGGCATCGAGCGCAGGGCGCGGTTCGCCCGCAGCACCGGCAATGGGCAATTCATGCCCTTCACGTCAAGCACAGTCTCGCTCATGCCACCTATCCTGGGGTGGTGAAGCGTCTTGAGCAAGCAGCCCCCGGTCGGCCATTCTCATCGCCATGACCCAACACCGCATCGGCGTCGACCTGGGAGGCACGAAGATCGAGATCGTTGCGCTCGCTCCCGACGGGACCGAGGCGCTGCGCCAGCGCATGCCGACGCCGGACCTGTATGCCGACCGTGTGGCGGCTATCGCGGATCTGGTGCGGCAGGCCGAGTCGCGCCTGGGCAGTACCGCGACGGTGGGTGTGGGCATCCCGGGCGTGATCAGCCCCGCGACGGGCCTTGTGAAAAACGCCAACTCGGTGGCGCTGAACGGGCATCCGTTCGACCGCGACCTGGCCGACGCCCTGGGACGGCCAGTGCGGGTGGAGAACGATGCCAACTGCTTCGCGTTGAGCGAGGCGGTGGACGGAGCCGCCGCCGGGCTGGGCGTGGTGTTCGGGGTGATCCTGGGCACCGGCTGCGGCGGCGGACTGGTGGCTTTCGGCCGCGTGCACCGCGGCCCGCATGGTGTGGCCGGGGAATGGGGGCACAACCCGCTGCCCTGGCCACGCCTGGACGAGGTGCCGGGCAATTCCTGCTGGTGCGGACGCTGGGGCTGCCTGGAAACCTATGTCGCCGGCCCGGCCTTGGCGCGCGACTGCGACGGTCCCGATGCGCATGACGCCGCTTCCCTGCCGGCCCGCGCCGCTGCCGGGGACCGGCGGGCGGGCGCCGCGCTGGAGCGGCACGCCGACCGGCTGGCGCGCGGGCTGGCACAGGTTATCAACCTGCTCGACCCGGATGCGATCGTGCTGGGCGGCGGGCTGTCCAACATGGACCACCTTTACACCGAGCTGCCGCGTCGCCTGCCGCAGTATGTCTTCAGCGACGTGATCGCGACGCCGATCCTGAAGAATGTCCATGGCGATTCGTCGGGCGTCCGCGGTGCTGCCTGGCTGTGGCCGGCCGTGTGAGATGCCCGCCTTCTGCCGCGACTGCTTCTTGGTTGCCGGCGCGGACCCGCGCTGCACGGCCTGCCGCGGCACGCGCATGGTCCGCCATGACGAACTGTTCGACCTGACGATCGCGCATGTCGACTGTGACGCATTCTACGCGAGTGTGGAGAAGCGCGACCGCCCGGATCTTGCCTCCCGTCCCGTGATCGTCGGCGGCGGCGTGCGCGGCGTCGTCACCGCCGCCTGCTATGTGGCACGGGTCTACGGCGTGCGCAGCGCCATGCCGATGTTCAAGGCGCTGAAGGCCTGCCCCGATGCCGTGGTGATCAGGCCCGACTTCGCCAAGTATGTCGCCGCGTCGCGCCAGATCCGCGGGCTGATGCAGGCGCTGACCCCCCTGCTGCAACCGCTGTCGATCGATGAGGCGGTGCTGGACCTGGCCGGCACCCAGGCGTTGCACGGCGTCCCGCCGGCCATCGCGCTGGCTCGTTTCGCCCGCCAGGTGGAGGAAACCGTCGGCGTTACGGTTTCCATCGGTCTGGCGCCAAACCGTCTGCTGGCCAAGATCGCCGCCGGCCGCGACAAGCCGCGTGGCTTTGCGGTGATCGGCGCGGCCGAGGCACGATCGCTGCTGGCGCCCGAACCGGTCCGGTTGCTGCCCGGCGTCGGGCCGGCGCTGGCCCGCCGGCTGGAGGCCAAGGGCATCACCCGCCTCGGCCATCTGCAGGTGCTGGATGAGCGGGATGCCTTCAGGGTGCTGGGGGAGGATGGTCCCTCGCTTGTCCGCCGGGCCCGGGGTGAGGATTCGCGTCTCGTGGATCCTTCCCGCGAGACCAAGTCGATCAGCGCGGAAACGACCTTCGACCGGGACCTGACCGATTTGCCCGACCTGGAACGCCATCTCTGGCGGATGTCGGAGAAACTCGCCCGACGATTGCGGGAGCATGATCTGGCGGCCGGCGGCGTGGTGCTGAAGCTGAAGACCGCGGGCTTCGCCACGCGAACGCGGGCGGCGCGTCTTTCCGGGGCAACCGTGCTTCCCGATCGCCTGTTCGATCTGGCGCGGACGCTGCTGGTGAAGGAAGCGACGGGTACGGCCTTCCGGCTGATCGGCATCGGCGCCAGCCCGCTGCTTCCGGCCGAGGACGCCGATCACGGTGATCTCGCCGATACCGACACGCCGAAGCGTGCCGCCGCACAGGCCGCGATCGATGCGCTGCGCAAGCGGTTCGGCGACGCCGCGGTCACCCGGGGACGCTCTCTGCGATAGGAAAGGGCCGTCCCCGGCTATTGCCCTACGGCCGCTGCACCAGCTCGATCGCGTAGCCGTCCGGATCCTTCACGAAGGCAATGATCGTCGTGCCGAACTTTACCGGGCCGGCCGGGCGGGTGATCGTGCCGCCGGCCGCGGCCGCCACGTCGCAGGCCGCCGCGACATCCGGCACGCCGATCGCAAGATGGCCGAAGGCGGTGCCGAGTTCGTATTTCTCGACGCCGTAGTTATAGGTGAGTTCGATGGCGGTGTTGCTCTCCTCATCACCGTAGCCGAGGAAAGCCAGGGTGTACTTGCCATCCGGCACGTCGCGCCGGCGCAGTTCCTTCATCCCGAACGCCTTGGTGTAGAAATCGATGCTGCGTTGCAGGTCGCCGACGCGCAGCATGGTGTGCAGGTACCGACTCATGTCACTCGCTCCGTGTGTGGATGGTTGCGGGATCGAGACCCAGCAGGAAGAGCCCGGCCGCGTCCGCCGCCTCGATACTTGCCTGACGCTCCGCCAGGATGGTGCCTCCGGCTTCGAACGCAACCCCTCTCAGTCCGGCCGCCGCGGCGCGCCGGATCGTATCCGGGCCGACGGTCGGCAGGTCCGCCCGCCGTTCCTGCCCGGGCTTCACCAGTTTCACAAGGACCCCGCCGGGACCGGGGCGAGCCAGGGCAGCGCAACGGTCAAGCATCGCGTCGGTGCCTTCCACCGCCTCGACCGCCAGGACCAGGCCCTGTTGCACGACGCAGCACTGCCCGACATCGGCCGCGCCGAGGGCCCGCACCACGGCGATCCCGCGTTCGATATCGGACATGGCGACAGCATCCGGCGCCGCCTGCGTCAGCAGCCCCATCGGCGCCAGCGCCTCGGTCAGGATGTCATGGGCGCCCAGGACACGAAATCCCTCATCGCCGAGGACCTTGATCACCGCCGCCAGCAGCCCGTCGTCGCCGGCGAACGCGGCGCGTCCGATCCGTCCCAGCAGCCGAGCGCCATCCGTATCCGGCCGCAGATCGAACAGGGAGGGACGGCGAACCGCGCCGATCAGCACCAGATCCTGGCAGCCATGCGCCCGCAACGCGCCAAGGATGCGCCCGGCCGCGCCGATCCGGATGATCTCGTGCGGCCAGGGGGCCAGGCTACGCCGATCGACAAACCCTTCGAGCCCAACGATGAACACGTCGCGTTCGGCAGCACGCGCCGCCGCCGCGACCTGAAACGGCAGGCTTCCTCCGCCGGCAAGGATACCCAAAGCTCGTGCCATGCCCTCCGGACCGGTTCTGTTTGGTCGGGGCGATAATCGGTGCACCGCGTTCTGGCAAGAATCCCGGGCGGTCATGGCCAATGACCGGGCGACCAAGCCTCGGACGAGGTCGGAATGCGTCGTCATTCCCCGTATGATGAAATTCGGGCCACCGGCAGAACTCGCGAGGTCGTGTCACGGGATCGTGAACTCCGCGGGATCTGCAGGCGAGCCGGTCCGCGGATGGTGTCGCGCCTTGCGGTTAACCTGCTGTCTGCGCGAGTTGGCGGTTGATGTCGTCCCCCGTGACGGTCCGGGCATTCCGCGTTTTCACGCCTTGAACCGATCCGCGAATGCTCCTAGATGGCTGGCACTCTCGATAGGAGAGTGCCAACAGCCCGGTTCATGACCGGACTGCGTGCATATTTGGACGATTCAAGGGAGCATCCGTATGAAACTCCGCCCCCTGCACGACCGGGTCGTGGTGCGGCGCATCGAAGCCGAGGAAAAGACCGCGGGCGGCATCATCATTCCTGACACCGCGAAGGAGAAGCCGATCGAAGGCGAGATCGTCGCGGTCGGCCCGGGTGCCCGCGACGAGCGCGGTCAGCTTGTGCCGCTGGATGTGAAGGCCGGCGATCGCGTGCTGTTCGGCAAGTGGTCCGGCACCGAGGTCAAGCTGGAAGGTCAGGAATACCTGATCATGAAGGAAACCGACATCATGGGCGTCCTCGCGGCCGCCTGAACCCAACGCTGACCCGCAGAACCGAAGGAATACATCATGGCCGCAAAGGAAGTCCGCTTTGCCGGCGACGCCCGCCAGCGCATGCTTCAGGGTGTCGACATTCTCGCCAACGCCGTCAAGGTCACGCTCGGCCCCAAGGGGCGCAACGTGGTCCTGGACAAGAGCTTCGGCGCACCGCGCATCACCAAGGACGGCGTGACCGTCGCCAAGGAAATCGAACTTTCCGACAAGTTCGAGAACATGGGCGCGCAGATGGTGCGCG